>JBFMEB010000018.1:0-39984 GCA_040753675.1 Candidatus Omnitrophota bacterium
TTCTTTTAAAAGTCCTTCCAGATGAGATTAACATCGGTTATCACGACCATAGATACGAAATAATCACTAAGGTCAACGGCAAGGAGTTTGATTCATTTAAGCAATTTGTCCAACTGATAGAGGATGATCAGGCAGAAAATATTGTCTTTGAGAATGAATACAAGGAGAATATTATTCTCTCATGCAAGGATATTACTAAGATTACGCAAGACATCATTAACCGAAACAATATCCCAAGTCAGTTCTCCGATGACGTAGCCCAGGGGAAGAAGCAAGCAAATTGAGGGGTGAAAGATGAGTTGGGTCTTCACGATACCTATTGTTTTAAGTGTAAGAAATAACTACCTGATGTAAAATTTACAACAATTGATGTAAATAATACAACAAGGGAGATGGGGAAGAGAATGAATAAAAAACAATTAACAGCTGCTTGGGTAATATTGGTATTGTTGTTGAGCGGCTGTGCTAAATTTAGTCTTACAAAAGAAGGAGTAAAATTTACTGTTCCTTTTGACTTTCCTCGAGATGAAAGCAAAAATTCCCGGGAAAATTCCGAGGACACGGACTGATTGTGTCTGAGGTCATAGCTCGCAGGTCGTATGAGATAAAAATACACCCTGATGTAAAATTTACAACAATTGATGTAAAAAATACAACAAGAGAAATATCTGCGGGTTTAATATGCCTAAGAAAATGTGGTCTGGGGAGGTAACACGATACAGCAATGCGCTTGATTTGGAGCAGGGCGTATTTACCTGGAAAGACCCGAAGAAAATCGCCCGTTCGTTAAAAAGATCCGCAGAAACAAGCAGCCGCAGAAAAGCTGCTCCGTATCAATCTGCAATGTCTATGTTGAATTTCTATATAAATCGTGCAGGGAAAAATTTAAATTCCAAACAACATCAGATTTTAGAAAAAGCCAAGTCCGAGTTACGCCATTTATACCACAAAGAAAGTTGATGTAAAATTTATAACAACAAAGAGATGCATAATAAGTAACAGATAATTTACATTACCTTTTATTTTTTTATGCTATAATACTAAAATGTTATTAATCATTCGCTTCAAAATTGATTCCCAAACTCGCAAAAGAATAGCTGAAGATTTAAAAGGATATATCAAAGTTGTAGTCGATATCCGGCGTAAAATTTTAGCTGCTGGTGGAGAAAAGCATGTCGATGGCGAGCAACTTCTTTTACAGGATGGCAGCCGCCAGGAAGATTTATGGGGAGCGGGTTTAGATTCGGAAACCGGAGAAATAGATTTCGACTCTCTGATTAATTTAAGGCCGGCTCAGAATAGAAGCCGTGAAATATTGGATGAAGAAATACGTAAGAAAGCTGCTTCGATAATTGAATCTTTATTAAAGGATTAGTTGATGGATTCCCGCCAAATAATCTTACATATTGCCGTAAATTTAGGACGCTTATGCCGCTTCGCCATGGAAGGTCGCAAGGAGAGGGTTGAGCAGTTTCTGACTCAGACTGAAGAGTATATCAAGGCCCTGGAATCTGCTCCGAAATCAAGCCGTTTCCTGCCTACCTATGAATGGTTTAAGAACGATTTTGAGCGTCTCTCTCACAATGTCCGCATGGATGCTGATTGGGCCGAATCTATGCTTACTTGGGCAAATATCCTGACTCATAGATCTTCGTTGGTGTAAGCATCATATCTCTTGATGTAAAATTTACAACAAGCGAGGGATAGAAAGTGCGATTCATTGAGAGGTAAGAGATGCCAGAAAAAAAGCAAGTTGGCTTTACCCTCCTTGAACTTATTATTGTTTTAGCAGTTTTGGCTATCTTGGGTTCTGTGGCAGTTGCTAGATTCGTAGACATGGGTAAAAAAGCCGCTTCCATTCAAGAAGACGCCACAATGGGCTCTTTAAGAACAGCAGTATTATTATTCAAAGCAATGAATGATTATTGGCCGGCAGAATTAGGTAAAGACGGGCCTGACCCTTATCATAGAGATATACTCGAGTTGTTAGAAAATCCTCCTCCTCATCTATTTTTTGGAATTGCTCCTGGCGATGGCCGGACTTGGGAAATGTTAACCGGCGCTACGGCTGGTTCTCAGGGTTATTGGATTTCTTGTCCTCATTTAGCAAAAAAATGGTTTTATTGCAGGCAAAACGGCCTGTTATATATGGCTGGCCAAATAGTTTCTTGGCAGAACAACCCTCATTAAAATTTATAACAATAGAGATATGGTAAATAAGATACTGGAAAGATTTGCACAGTTGTTGGTGCTGTGGGTGGTTTTGGCTGCGGCTGTGGGGTTTGTTTTTCCACAGGTGCTTGCGCCGCTTAAAAATTATACTGACTGGTTATTTGCCTTTACCATGCTTGGGATCGGATGTTTACTCTCCACAAAAGATTTTATTCCAATCTTTGAGAAACCAAAATTAGTTTTTCTCGGCACTGCGGCGCAGTTTGTGATAATGCCGGTTTTGGCCTTTTTAATTATCAAATTCTTAGGTCTGGCTCCTGCCTTGGCTGTCGGGCTTATATTGGCTGCGGCGGTTCCTGATGCTATGGCCGCAGGAGTAATGTCTTATCTTGCTGAGGCCGATGTGGCATTTTCTGTTGCTTTAACTACAGCCACAACGCTTGTTTCACCGATAGTAACGCCTGCTCTTACATATTTTTTAGGTCGCCAATACATTCCGATACAGTTTTTGCCTATGGTAAAAAGTATTATGATGATGGTTATTTTTCCACTTCTCTTGGGTTTATGGATTCAGCACAAATTCAATAAAATAACTTCAAGAATTAAACCAGTATTTCCTGCGCTTTCAACTATTTTTATTGCTTTTATCTGTGGTTTGGTAGTAGCGCTCAATAAGGATGCTTTGGGCAAAGTTACTTGGTTAGTGTTTGCTGCTGTGATTAGTTTGAACGTCCTCGGCCTGATTTTTGGATATCTTGCCGGCAAGGGATTTCGCTTTAGCTTAGCGCAACGTCGCACTCTGGCTATAAATGTTGGTATGCAAAACGCCGGAATGGGAGCAGTGCTTGCAATCAAACATATTTCTCCTGAAGCAGCGATTCCCAACGCCCTTTTTGCAACCTGGTGCATAATCAGCGCTGCTATTTTAGCAGGTATCTGGTCAAAACATACATAAAATGGATATATTAGATATTATATGTAGCAGGCGTTCTGTAAGAAGATATAAGAAAGATTTGCCTAAAGAGTTAGAAATCAATAGAATTTTAGAAGCAGCAAGATGGGCGCCGTCAGGATTAAATAATCAGCCCTGGAGATTTTTAATAATTAAAGACAAAGACAAGAAAGACGGCTTGGCTAAATTTACCAAATATGGCTATATTATTAAAGATGCGCCGGTGGTTATAGTAGTGTGTATGGATGTGACAGTTTCTTATAACCGGGATAAAGATTTGATGGCTATGGGAGCTTCTATAGAAAATATGTGCTTAGAGGCTCATTCTCTTGGTCTGGCTACTTGTTGGCTAGGTGAGATATTGAATAAGAAAGAACAGGTGTGCGGATATCTTAATTTCGATGAAGATTTGGAATTGTTAGCAATAGTGTGCTTGGGCTATCCGAATGAGAAGAATATTAAAGGAGAACGCAAGCCCTTAGGAAGTTTATTTTTAAAATTAGATAATAAAAAAGCTGTTACGCTTCTGGAGTTGATTATTTTCTTAGGGATTTTTAGCATATTAGTTGCTTACGCGATAATTAGGTCTGGTAAGCAGGCAGATAACACAGCAGGTATCGTAGAAGAGGCAACTATTAAAGCATTACGCAGTAGTGTGATTGCCTACAATGTTTCCTATGAAAAATGGCCAGATTGGGTAGAGCCTGATAATCCATTTAGTTTGTTAGAATCTCCTCCTTCGGGTTGGATTTTTCAAAGGCACGAAGATGAGCAAAGCGAGTATTGGTGGATTCGTTGCCCTCATAATAAAATCTGGTGGATTTATGTTTTGGAACCATGCAAGATTCACCGCGATTGCGCAGAAGACCCGAATGAAATTTATCAGGCAGGCCGGATTATAAGATGTAGAAAGACTCCTCTTAGCCACGATTATATAGATACGCCATAAATGCGAGGTCAGAAAATTATCATATGAAAATAGGATTAATCGGATTACCGCAGACGGGAAAAAAGTCATTATTTGAGCTTTTAACAGGGCATAAGCCAACTGAGAATGAAATTGCCTCTAATAAGTCTATAAAAGGCGTGGCAGAAATAAAAGACCCGAGGTTTGAACGGTTGGTTGAGGCCTATAGTCCAAAGAAACAAGTAAGGGCAAGGATTGAGACCGAGCTACTTCCAAAATTAGAAAAAGAAGCGATAAAAGAAGGTGAAATATTCTCGGAAATAAATGAGTTAGACGCAATATGCCATGTTGTAAGAGCATTTAAAGACGATTCGATTTATCATGTAGAAGGTTCTGTGGACGCAAAGAGGGATATAGAATTTGTAAATTCAGAGTTAATTCTCCACGACCTTATTTTTATCGAGAAAAGATTAGAGAGGATTGCGAAAAACATAAAACAGACAAAACAAGAGGCAGCAGTAAAAGAAAATGAGCTGCTTTCAAAATTAAAAACACATCTGGATAAGAATTTGCCTTTACGGCTCTTGGAATTGAAAAGCGAAGATAAAAAAGCGCTATCAACCTATCCTTTCGTTACCCTAAAAACTATGCTCATGGTCCTAAATGTATCAGAAGGGGATTTAAAAAATGTCAGTCTTTTGGAACAATTGAGACGTGATTACGAGCCACAGGCAATTGAAATTATGCAGGTCTCGGCAAAGGTGGAGTCAGAGATAGCCAGATTGGAATCGCAAGAAGAGAAAAATGAATTTTTAAAAGAATTAGGCGTAGAAGAGCCAGCCATAAATATCTTGACGCGGCTGTGCATAAAGTCATTGAATTTAATTTCATTTTTTACTGTGCGCAATGAAGAAGTGCGGCAATGGAATATCAAAGCTGGCTCTACCGCTGTAGAAGCAGCTGGAGCAATACATTCTGATCTTGCGAGAGGCTTTATTCGCGCTGAGGTGATGAAATACAGTGATTTCGAAAACTTTGGCAGCGAAGAGAAAATCAAACAAGCCGGCAAATTATATGTTAAAGGCAAAGACTATATTGTCGAGGACGGTGACATTATTGACATAAGATTTAACGTGTAAAGAGCAGGAAAAATTTTATAAAATAACTTGCAAAGGAATTGAATATTGATTAATATTAATATAAGGAGAAATTTCGATTGAAAGATGCTGATGAGGCAGTTAGAAACGCCTTATTACCTGATTGACGAAAAAAAATTATTAAGAAACTTAAAAATAATTAAATATATCAGGGACAGTTGCGGCGCAAAATCATTATTGGCGCTTAAATGTTTTTCGACCTGGGCAGTTTTTAACCTGATGAGAAAATACATGGATGGAACAACTTCCAGTTCCGTGTATGAGGCGCGCTTAGGATACGAAAAATTCGGCAAAGAAGTTCATGCTTACTGCGTGGCTTACTCTAAAGAGGACGTAAAAGCAGTAAGTAAATTTTGCAATAAGATAATTTTTAACTCAATATCACAATTGGAAAGATTTTTCTCATATGTCTGTGGCTGCAAAGTCGGCTTAAGGGTAAATCCGCAAGTAAGTTACTCTTGTTTTGATTTAGCTGATCCTGCCCGTAAATTTTCACGCCTGGGTGCGATTAAGAAGAAAGATATCCTAAGAGTGCTCCCCTTAATTTCAGGAATAATGTTTCATTTTAATTGCGAAAACGATAATTTTGAGAATTTTTCTTCTAACTTAGATTACATTAGCCGCACCTTTGGCAGTTTATTAAAGCGTTTAGAATGGGTGAGTTTAGGAGGAGGGCTTTATTTTACCAAACAGGATTATCCTATAGATAAATTTTGTAAAAAATTAAAAGAATTTAGCAAACGCTTTAATGTCCAGGTTTATTTAGAGCCGGGCGAGACAGCTATTACCCAATCTGGCCAATTAGTTACAAAAGTCCTGGATATTATCCATAACCGCGTGGATATTGCAATAGTGGATGCTTCAATTGAGGCGCATATGCTGGATTTGCTGGTTTATAGAACAAACGCCAAAATAGAAAATATCCATAGCGGCAGGTTTAGGTATATGATTGCGGGCCGTTCTTGCCTGGCAGGCGACATATTCGGCACATACAATTTTAAGTCTCCTTTAAGAATCGGCCAGATAATTAAATTTTCTGATGCTGCTGGCTATACTATCGTGAAAAAAAATTGGTTTAACGGCCTGAATATGCCATCAATTGCAGTGAAAAGACTCGACGGGTCACTTCAGGTGGTTCGTCGATTTAATTATACTGATTACGAAAAAAGTTTATCTTAATCAGAACGTGAAATAATTTTGTGGAGGGTTTTTTAAAATGAAAAAGAATATATTAATTGTAGGCGCCGGTGGCGTCGCTCACGTAGCCGCTCATAAATGCGCGCAAAATAACGATGTTCTCGGAGATATCTGTATTGCCTCCAGGACGCAACGTAAGTGTGATGCAATAATCGAGAGTGTTAAAAGCAAAAATCATATCAAAGATAAAACTAAAAAGATATATTCCCGCCAAATAAATGCCCTGGATATTCCTGCTACCATAAAACTTATAAAGGAAACTAATTCGCAGATTGTGCTCAACCTTGCTCAGGCATATGTTAATATGTCGCTATTGGAAGCTGCTATTAAGACTGGCGTAGCTTATATGGACACTGCTATACACGAAGAGTCAGACAAGGTCTGTGAAGAGCCGCCTTGGTATGCTAATTACGAGTGGAAGCGCAGAGACCGCTGCAAAGAAAAAGGTATTAGCGCTATCTTAGGCTGCGGCTTTGACCCAGGTGTGGTAAATGCCTATTGTGCGCTTGCAGTTAAGCACTATTTTGACAGCATAGATACAATAGATATTTTAGATGTCAATGCAGGAAGCCACGGCAAATATTTTGCCACTAACTTTGACCCGGAAATAAATTTTAGAGAATTTAAAAAGGTCTGGACTTGGATTGACAGAAAATGGGTCCAGGAGAAGGTGCACACCGTAAAAATGACCTATGATTTTCCAGTCATAGGCAAACAACCGGTTTATCTAAACGGACATGATGAGCTGCACAGCCTTTCAAAAAATATCGATGCTAATAGTATCCGCTTCTGGATGGGCTTTAGCGACCATTATATTAATGTATTTACCGTGCTGACTAAATTAGGGCTGACTTCGGAAAAACCAGTCAAGACAGCTGAAGGGGTTGAGGTAGTGCCTTTAAAAGTCTTAAAAGCAATTTTGCCCGATCCTTTATCGCTTGCGCCTAACTATACGGGTAAGACCTGTATCGGTAATTATGTGAGAGGCAAGAAAGACGGTAAAGAAAAAGAGATTTTTATTTATAACATCTGCGACCACGCAAAGTGTTACAAGGAGGTTGAATCTCAGGCAATCTGTTATACTGCCGGGGTTCCGCCTGTGGCTGCGGCCATACTTATTGCTAAAGGCGCCTGGGATGTTAAAACTATGGTTAACGTCGAAGAATTAAACCCTGATCCGTTTATCGGTTTACTTAATAAAATGGGCCTGCCAACACAAGTTGAAGAAAATCCCATGCCGCTTTTCCCTAAGAAAAAGGGTAAAATGATGGATAAGCCAAGCAAGGAAATGGCCTTGTCAAAGGCTTAAGTTTAGAAAATAAGTTAAGGGCTATGATTTAATCACTCGATCATAGCCCTTTTTATTTATATGCCTTGCAATATTTTCTTTTGTGGAAAAAGGACGCAAAAAGGGGTAAAATAAATAATGTTCCCTGCCTACCGGCTCGCCTCTCGGCGAAGCCGAGAGCAGGCAGACGTAAGTTATCTGCTCATTAAAGGAGGTGGGTTATGGCTGGCATTAAAGAGGTATTTCAGACAGCTGACTGGAAAGCGGAGAAGCATGTTCCGGTTATTGAAGCCGCATCCAAGATAAAAAAACAGGAAACGGTTAGTATTGCTGTAAGCGTAGGAAAAGAAATACCACACCCAAACACGACCGAGCATCATATCCGCTGGATTGAGGTATATTTTCATCCCAAAGGAGAGAAATTCCCTTATCAAATAGGAAGATTTGAGTTTAACGCTCACGCAGAATCAGTCCAAGGCCCGAATACAAGCACTATATATTCCTTGCCGGCGATCGTATGCAGTTTTAAAACCGAAAAATCAGGAATCATCATTGCTACTTCCTATTGCAATATTCATGGATTGTGGGAGAACTCCAAAGAATTAAGCGTGGAGTAACGCAGGTTACAAACAACAGGAGGCGACATGAAAAAAATACTGACAATTGCCGTGGTGGTAATTGTTTTAATTTTCTTGCTGTCGCTGGCTAAGGATTTTCTAATAAAATCCATTGTCTCAACAGTTGCCACTCAAGTTACTGGAGCAAAGGTTGAAATTGGCTGGCTTTCCTTAGGGTTATTGAGCCAATCATCTAGCATTAGCAATTTTAGAATGTATAATCCGGCAGGATTCTCGAGGAGTATTATGGTTGACTTGCCAAAAATAGCAGTTAAAATTAATTCTCTGGCATTGCTTAGAGGCAAGCTGCATTTGCGCCTGCTTACTGTAGATTTGAAAGAAATAGGATTAGAGAAAAATAAAGAAGGAAAACTAAACGTAGATTCGCTTAAATTCGTTCAGCAGGAACCTAAACAGGCGAAAGAGAAAGCGTCCTCGAAATCCATGCCCATGCAGATAGATGAATTTAATTTAGTTATGGGCAGAATTGTTTCCAAAGATTATACTGGTTCTAAAGAGCCATCGATAAGCGTGTACAATATAAATTTGAAAAAAACCTATAAGAATATTAACAGCGCACAACAATTAGTTGCGCTTATTTTGTCCGAGCCATTAAAGCAGGCAGGCATAAAAGCCGCGGCAATTCACAGCGCAGCACTTCTTACCGGCGTGGGGGTAATACCCATAGCGGTAATTTCCACCTTTGGCGAAAAAGACCACGCAGTGCAAAATTTTAACCTTACCATAGATAAAATTTATGATTTAAGTTTATCTACGCTTAAAGATATAGGTAAGATAAAGAAAGAAAACAAGGCAAAGGGTGAAATTAATGCTGAAGTAGATGGCGCTAATATCACATTGAAACTGAAGGGGGTTTCGGCTAAGAAAACTGAGGTTACCGTATCCGCGAGAAAAATGATGCTTCCTAAGCCGGAGATTGCAAGCGGTATTCTTTATCGGATATCTGAAAAACTTAAATAATTTCTTGTAATAAAGGAGGTGCCGCATGGCAACATATTTTATGTTTGGTAAATATTCTGCAACAGCAATAAAAGGCATCAGCGCTGCAAGAACAAAAGAGGCCTTAGAGGCCGTTGAGAAACTCGACGGCAAAGTAAAATCAATTCACGCTCTTTTAGGAGAGCATGACTTGGTTATTATTGCAGATTTTCCTAAATTGCAAGATGCGATGAAGGCCTCTTTGGCTTTGCATCGCTTAACCAATATTTCATTTTCCACATCCCCAGCAATTCCGGTAGAAGAGTTTGATAAAATCGTAACAGAGGCATAAGAGTTTTGATTTAAGTAAGTTGTTCTATATTATTTTTAAAAATTGGGGGTGTTTATGCGTAAAAAAATTGCAGTAAGCATTTTGTTTGTACTGGTGGGCACAACTTTAGGCCTTGCGCAAGAAGCAAAGTTAGAATTCGAAGGCCGCTACTGGCTTACGAATTTAGATGCAGACGTAAAAGTTGTTGAGTCTGGAATAGGTGAAAAATTTGATTTTAAAAATGATCTAGGTATTAATGATGAAAATCTCCCTGAAGCAAGGATTATTTGGCATACAGGTCCAAACAGTAAATTAAGACTCGCCTATACGCAGGTAAATTATAGTGGCGATCAGAGTATAGCGCGCACTGTTGAATTTAAAGGCCAGTCATATACTGCAGGCACTAGAGTAGAGTCAGATCTAGATATACAGTATCTAAGATGCGGTTGGATTTGGCAATTTGTGAACCTTGCAGACGATAGGATAAAGGTCGGCAGTATTATTGAGGCAAAAGGGTTGATGGCTGGCGTTTCGCTTAAGGCTCCAACCTTATCTTTAAGCGATTCTGAGGAGATCCTTGGATTCTTGCCTTCCGCTGGCATAGTATTAGATATCCAGCCGATAAAAAAGATAAATCTATTTGCTGAGGTTTCTGGAATTGGCGCCGGTGAGCTTGGCTATTTTTTTGATGCAGAAGCCGGGATTAAGATTCTTGCATGGGATAATTTTTCTATAGCTGGCGGTTATAGGTTAATTGATATTAAAGCAGAAAACGATCCTGATTTTGCTAAGGTAGAGATTGGAGGTCCTTTTGTTAGCGCAACAGTGAAATTTTAATGCAATGTTAAATTCTCCAGACTTAACAGAAATATTTAAAACCCATAAGAGTAAGATTTACCATCTCGCTTTAAGCATTGTCAGAAACGAAAAAGATGCGGAAGATATCTTAGAAAACACATTCCTTAAGGTAATGAAAAAGATAAACACTTTTAAGGGCAAATCTCAGCTTTCAACCTGGATATACAGAATTGGCTATAATGAAGCGCTAACATTCTTAAGAAAAAGAAGCCGAGGATTGAAATTATCTACTCGCTTGAAGCATTCTAACGAAGAAGTAAGTGGCTTATACATCAATTGGGCAAAATTGCCTGATTCGCGTCTATTAGATACTGAACTTAAGGAAAGAATTGACAATGCTATAAAACATTTGCCTATCGAGTATAGAATGCCGCTTGCCTTACACATTATTAATGAACTTTCAGCCAGAGATACTGCTCAAATTTTGAAAGTTAAAGAACCTACGGTTAAAACAAGGCTGCATCGCGCTTATATGGCAGTAAAATCGCAACTTCAGGATTATAACCAGGATATACGAGAGAGAAAGAGATTGCAGAATAACCGTTGTGGCATCTGGACTGGTTTTATCCATAATTATGCAATAGGCTCTTTAGCTAAAGATAAAAGATATGCTTTTAAGCGTCATATTCGAGGCTGCCTTAGCTGTAATTCATTTTTAAATTCCTACCAGCAAGCCATCCGTATTACTAATGCGTTAGAGTGCAGGGATATTCCCATCAAATTGCAACAAAAAATTGAGTCCTTCCTTAGAAAAAATTCCTGAAACCCATTTAAAAATTAAACATCTAAACATAAGAAAAAGAGGTGATACTTTATGGTTAAGAAAATTACCAGAGAGCAGCTTTTTGATATGCTGAAAGAGGCAAAGTTAAAATTGGTGGATGTTTTAGACAGGGAGCACTTTCAGAAGGAACACATAAAAGGAGCCATGTCTTTGCCGATAAATGAAATAGAAAATAGCGCTGATAAGCTGCTTGATAAGAATGATTTGATTGTGGTTTATTGTGCTAATTTCCAGTGTCAGGCAAGCACAAAGGCAGCAGAGAAATTGATAAGTTTAGGATTTAAAAACGTGTTAGATTACAAAGGCGGCTTAGAAGAGTATAAAGCAGCTGATCTGCCATTGGAAGGAACGCTTCATGAAACAGTGCAAGAAAATATTAAGTCGCCTTGTGAGCAATGTTGTGATATCTGTTAAGCCCGGCTGACAATGGGGGGTGAGTAGACTATGAAGATGAGAGAGGTCTGTACAGTATGTTTTGAGCCGACATGTCTGGGCGGGTGTATGACGTATGTGCCGATTTTAAGCTGCCAGTGGAGAAGGATAAGAAAGACAGCCCAGAGAAAAGGCCATGGGAGACGTAGTTAATTAGGAGAAATTTTTTATACAGGCTACAATTGATTTGGTGGTAGAATCGGGCGTTGATGCTCCGGCAGTTATGCCTACAGTTGTAGCTTGTCTAAACCAATTCTCTTTTAATCCTTTTTGTGACTCTACCCAGTGGGTGTTTTTATTTAAACCCATAGATATCTCATAGAGTCTTTTTGTGTTGGCGCTTGTTTTAGAGCCGATTATAATCATAACGTCATTAAATTGTGGCAAGATCTTAATTTCTTCTTGTTTTTCCCGCGTGGGACGGCAAATAGTATCAAAAAATTTTAATTCCTTAATATATTTTTTTAAGAAATCAACAATTTTGTTTACTTTTTCCAGATTTTGCGTTGACTGGACAACAACAGCGCCCTTTTTTATTTTTTTAATTTTATTAATTGGCAAGGATTTAAGACTATCGATTACTATCGCCTTAGAATTTAACTGGCCCATAATTCCCACCACTTCATCGTGATATTTGTCTCCCATAATTATTATCTTATATCCCTCTTTCTCCATTCTTTGAGCAATCCTGTGTATCTCTTTAACCATAGGGCAGGTAGCATCTGCAATTTTGTAACCTTTTTTCTTTGCTTTCTCTATGATTGTTTTAGAAGTCCCATGTGCCCGAATTAGGAGTATCTTATTTTTGCCGCTATCTAACTTGTTGATTTTCTTTATTCCGGCTTTTTTTATTTTGTCTACTACGTCTTCGTTGTGCACAATATCGCCTAACATAAAAACTGGCTCCTTAGATTGAGCAGTCTTAAAGGCAATCTCCAGAGCGCGCTTTACCCCAAAACAAAAACCCGCTGATTTAGCAATGGTTACTTTCATATTTTTAGAATAAGCTTTGCAAAAATCCAGAAAGCAGAAGTTTAAATTTCTTTTTCATTTTTAAAGTCGAAAGGATTTTATGCACTTTTTTAAGCAATAGATCAATTCGGTTAAGACAGTAGGTTTGCGCGCCAGATTTTTTTATCAAGGCCCTAAATTTAATAAAATCGCTATAATTTTTATTTTTCTTTTCTAGGAGTTTTTCAATAATCTTCTTGTCAGCTGATTTTAAATTTGAATAGGTTTTCCAGAGAACCAGTGTTTTCTTGGATTCTGATAAATCGCTGAGAACAGGTTTACCTATTATCTTACTCGTCGAGAATATATCCAATAAGTCGTCCTGAATTTGGAAAGCCTCACCTGCAAAAATAGCCATTTTAGATAGCTTATTGAGTTCGCTTCTTTCCGCTCCTGCCAAAATAGCTGCTATAATTAAGGGGTATTCAAAGGTATATTTGGCAGTTTTAAGGACGTAAATTAAAGATACATCTTTAAGCCGGGTTTTTTCTATGGGTTTTGCGGCATTGGTAATATCAATAAATTCACCTGCGCTAGTGAAGACAGCGGATTCAGAGAATTTCTTTAATGCCTCAAGTTTCAGTTTCGGCTCTTCTTCGATTGCCAGGAAAGATTCTACGGATAAGGCAAAAGTGAGGTCTCCGGCAACAATGCTTAAAAATGAGCCAAGCTCATTTGCGCTGGTAAATCGCAGTTTCTTATTAAACACATTCTGCAGTGTTGGTTTTCCCCGCCGCAGTTTCGCCTTGTCAATAATATCATCGTGGATAAGCATAAAATCATGGAGAAGTTCAAAAGCCAGGGCAGAACGTATCAGCCCCTTATAGGGTATATTTTTTTTACTGTAACCTTGGTATGCAAGGAGAAACAGTAGAGGTCGGATTCTTTTTCCTTTTCTAATAAGAAAATCTTTTAAAGCACTAAAAAGCGTATTTGAAATTGAATTAAGTTTATATTTTCCTTCTATATCCTCTAAAAATAGCTTTAAGTTTTTATCTATGTCCTTTCGCCAATTATTTATCATGTTTAAATGTTAACATAAATGAAATTCATTGACAATCTAAATTAAATGCGACTACAATGTTCTTTAAAAATACAATTAAATGAGAGGTTAAATTAGAGAGGTGGATATGAAAAGATTATTGCATATAATTGCTAGCCCTCGAGCAGATTGGTCGCGGACACTAAGGGTATCAGGAGCTTTTTTAGAGGGTTTTGCTAGCAAATTTCCAGATTGTCAAATAGACAGCCTGAATATCTCAATAGAGAAATTAACCCCACTTACACTAAAAAGGGTCAATGGCAAATATACTTTGCTTGCCGGCAAGGACTTAGATAAGGAGACTAAAAAGGCCTGGAAGGAAATTGAGCAGCATATTGAGCGCTTTGTACGGGCAGATATCTATCTTATTAGCACACCGATGTGGAATTTCAGCATTCCTTATTACTTAAAGCATTATATAGATATAATTGTTCAACCTAATTATCTTTTTAAATATACCCCCAACGGGCCAGAGGGTCTAGTCAAGGGCAAAAAGATGATTATTGTAACCAGCCGGGGCGGTGATTATAGCCCGGATAGCCCCTTTCATAGTTATGATTATCAGGAACCTTACTTAAGAACTATCTTTGGTTTCGTCGGCATTACAGATTTAACTTTTGTTAATGTTCAGCCTCTGGATGCCTTAGGTCCGGAAATCGCCGCTAAAAGAATTCAAGAAGCCCAGGTGAAATTGAAAGAAATTTTAGAGCAGCTTTAGCAGGTTTTTTAAAAATTTTACTTGCAAATAATATTTGTATATGATATAAAAATACCTATTATAAAATCCCACCTTTTTATAATAATCAGATAAAAGTGAAAGAGACCCCTACTACCCCACTTTATACTATCGGCATCGTTGCCAAGCTTCTAGGAGTCTGTCCTGCCACTTTGCGTATCTGGGAGAGAAGAGGATTGATTAAGCCAGAGCGCCTCGGAAAAAATAGGTTTTATTCTCGGTGTGATTTAGAGCGCTTAAATCAAATCAAAGACTTAATTCAAAAAAAGAAAATTAATATTCAGGGCGTTAAGAAGATCTTAAGCACGACAAATTGTTGGGAAATAAAAAAGTGTAAGCTGAGAGAAAGAAACACCTGCCCGGTTTATAAAAGATACGGACATGCATAATTATGTTAAAACCTACCCGAACATTTAAAGGCGGCTATAGCTTTAAAAATTATGCTGGCACTGCTCTGCCGATAATCGTAGAAGCGCCAATACCTCCCTATACCCTAATACCCTTAAAACAAGGGTTTGGAACAGAGATAAAGCCATCGGTAAAAAAAGGCGATGCCGTGAGAGCAGGCCAGATAATCGCTAAGAACGATAGAACCATAGCTTCTCCTATACATTCTTCTGTGAGTGGTGTGGTAGAAGATATTAAGCGGATGAATTATTTCAAACGTGACGTTGCCATGGTAATTATCCGCACTGATAACGGCTCTCAGGAGCCTTTAAAATTAGAAGGTTTCTCTCAAGAGTGGGGAAAGTTAAGCAGTGAAAAAATAGAGGAATTAATTTATCTCTCCGGAGTAAGTTCCTTAGATAGAGAAGGCATTCCCACGCGGTTTAAAACTTCGATAATCTTGCCCGACGACGTAAAACACCTGATTATTCATGGCGTAGGTTCAGAGCCATATAATATTTCCTTGGATTTATTATTGGAAGGTAAGAGCCTTTTGCATTTTTTTCAAGGGGTGCAGATTCTAAAAAGAATAATGCCTAAGGCAAAAGTCCATTTGGTTATTAATGCTCACAAAAGAAAGATAATTGAGCAGATAACTAAATTAGCGTCGCATTTTGAGTGGCTGGATATATATCCTTTGGAGCCAAAATATCCGCAGGGATATGACGAGATGCTTGTCCCTACTATTCTCAATCAAAGATTCCCTTACGGGTATTCAGCAGCTAATATCGGTGTAGTTATCTTAAATATTCAAGCAGTCTTAGAAGTGTATAGTGCAGTAGTGGAAGGAATGCCTTTAATCGAAAGGATTATTGCTCTCTGCGGCCCTTGCATAAAAGAAAATATCCACTTAAAAGTACGCGTTGGCAGCCCGTTAGAGCATATACTCTCTGGCAGGTTGAGGACTGAGACAAGCTTGAGGATAGTCTTAAACAGTTTGCTTACTGGGTTTGAATTGAATGATTTTAGCCTGCCTATAGACAGGACCTTTTCGCAGATAATTGCAATAACCGAGAACAGACAGCGGCAATTCTTGGCATTCTTAAGGCTGGGCAGGCGAACTGATTCCTATACTCGCACATTTTTGTCAAGCTGGCTCAATAGTCTTGATAAGTTGCCGGACACAAACCTGCATGGAGAAGAAAGGCCTTGTATCTCTTGTGGTTATTGCGAAGAAGTATGCCCGGTAAGTATCATACCGCATCTTTTGGCTAAATATGTTCAGCGCGGTTTTATAGATGAGACGATTATGAACTATGGTATTTTTAACTGTATTGAATGTGGCCTGTGTAGTTTCGTCTGTCCTTCAAAAATCCATTTAATGAAAATCCTCAAGACCGGGCAAGAGAAACTCATAATGCAAGGATGCGACCGCAGTCAATGCATACTTCCGTTTTTCGATCTTAAGGGCATAGAAGAATATCGGGGAGTAACAAAATTATAGAGTTATGAAATTCATAAAGGACACCTTAGATGCTTTAAATACCAAGATAGGGGGCAGTAAAGCCCTTTCTAAATTTAAGCCGGTTTTGACTGCCTTAGATGAATTCTTTTTTGGCACTGAAAAAGTAGCTGGCGTGCCGCATATGGTTGATCGTATCGACATTAAGCGGTTTATGACGTTTGTGATAATCGCTTTAATCCCTGCAACCTTGGCGGCAATCTATTCTTGGGGCTTACGCGTAGTTTTAGTAATTTTAATTTCTTATGTGTTTGGCGGGTTGGTAGAAGTGGCATTTGCTGTAGTTAGAAAAAAAGAGATACATGAGGGATTCTTAGTTACGGGTTTGATTTTTCCGCTTATTTTGCCTCCGGGTGTTCCTTTCTGGGTGGTGGCAGTTGGGGTGATGTTTGGTGTATTATTTGGAAAAGAAGTTTTTGGCGGGACAGGCAGAAACATCTTTAATCCGGCTATCGTAGGAAGAATATTTTTGACTATTTCATTTCCAAATATAATGACAATGCATTGGCAGCAACCTTTTACCAAAGGCCTGGGAGGATTTATACATTATCAGAATAGTATAGATGCAGTAACTACGGCTACGCCCCTGGCTTTATTTAAAAACCAAGGGATAGTAACCTCTTACATCGATCTCTTGTTTGGGAGAAATCCAGGCTGCATCGGTGAGACATTTCGCATCGCAATTATTGTGGGTGGATTATTTTTAGTTATTAGCCGCATAATTGATTGGCGCATTCCTTTAGCTTATTTTGCGTCGGTAGCGATATTTCCTTTTTTAAGTAACCATATCTTGCATACAAAATTTGCTCATGGATATTTTCAGATTTTATCCGGCGGCTTACTCTTGGCAGCATTCTTTATGGCTACTGATCCAGTAACCTGCCCATTTACAAAAGCCGGGCGCTGGATAGGTGGGATAATGCTGGGATTCTTAACTGTCTTGATTAGGTCTATCTCCGGATATGTAGAAGGAGTGATGTTCAGTATACTTTTAGTTAATGCCTTGGCGCCATTGATTGATACTTGCGTGCTGAAAGTCAGATATAGGAAGAGGAAAAGTTTAGCTTAATAGCTTATGAAACAGATAAAAATTTTAATATTTGTTATAGTAATGGGCACAGTATCAGCCACTCTCTTGGTTGGTGTAAACTCTTTTACTGCGCCTTTGATTTTTAAGAATGAGGAATTCAAACTAAAATCCGCGGTATTAGAAGTGTTAGAGATGCCTCATAGCGAAATCGATGCGCTTACTACATTCGAAAAAAAGGTAAAGGTGTCTAATGTTGATAAATATACGTTTTATAGTTCAGCAGATGGTTCTGTTGCTTTTGAATTTCACGGGCCAGGCCTTTGGGGGCCGATTTCAGGGATGGCTAGCATTAATTCAGATTTAAAGACTTTAAAGATGATAAAGATATTACACCAGGAAGAGACGCCTGGCTTAGGGGCAAGGATTGCAGAAAATAGTTTCTTAAGTCAATTCCGCAACAAAGAGTTTTTGCCTAAATTATTATTTATGCCACAAGGTAAAGCAACGGCAAAAAATGAGGTGGATGCTATTACTGGCGCAACAGGTTCTAGCAAGGCATTAGAGAAATTATTAAACGAGACACTCCAGAAAATATCAATGTATCAAAAAAATTAAGTTTACAGTGAACAGTGTACAGTTTACTGCCTAATACTGTTAACTGTAAACAGTAAACAGTAAACTCCCGAACGCAGTGAGGGTAAATGCCAAAAAAAGCTTTTAAAAAGAGTTTTAAGCATACCAAGGCATACAAAGCTTTAGTTGCTGGCTTATGGCAAGACCATCCGACGTTCTGTATGGTTTTGGGAATTTGTTCAATGCTGGCTATAACTAACAGATTAGATAATGCCATTGCCATGGGCGTAGGGGTTACTTTTTGCACTGTATTTAGTTCTTTGTTTGTTTCGATTTTTCGCAATGTTATTCCTGCTCGGGTGCGCATGCTCGCCTATATGGTGATTATTGCTACTTTTGTAATTTGCGTTGACAGATTCCTGAAGGCTTATTTTATTACGATAAGCGAGGCGATGGGCCCGTATGTAGGTTTGATTATTACAAATTGTATTCTGATGGGAAGGGCTGAGGCATTTGCCATTAAAAACGGGCCTTTGCTTTCAGCGCTTGATGGTTTGGGCTGCGGCATTGGTTATAGTTTTATGTTAATTCTGATGGCGCTTATCAGAGAAACGCTGGGTTTTGGGACTATCTTGGGCCAGCGGATTATGCCTGGCGTCTGGACAAATTGGGTGGTAATGACTATAGCTCCCGGCGCATTCTTCTTGTTGGGCATATATTTATGGATTTTTAGGACAATTGCAAAAAAGACCGATTAGATGAATACAATGAACCCCCTGACAATATTAATTGCCTCCATTTTTACTCATAACATCGCCCTAGTGTATATTTTAGGGATGTGTCCATTTATTGTAATCTCTAAAAATTTTAAGACAGCAGTAGGTATGGGCATATCTGTTATCTTTGTAGTCACTTTGACAGCCATCATAAATTGGCCGATATACTGGAAAATTTTACTGCCGGCAAACGCGGAAATAATTTCATATTTAATTTTTATTATTGTAATTGCCGCGACCGTCCAATTATTGGAGATGCTTATTGAGAAATTTTTTCCGCCTTTGCAGTCTTCTTTCGGAATATTTCTGCCGCTAATCACTGTCAATTGTATTGTTTTAGCGGTTTGTCTATTTATGGTGTTAAGGAAATATAATTTTGTCCAGACAGTGTTTTATTCATTTGGTACCAGTGCAGGATGGGCTTTGGCTATTATTATTATGGCAGCAATAAAAGAGAAGTTACTTTTGGTAGGAGATATTCCTAAGGGCTTAAGAGGCGCAGGCATTACCATGATTATTGCCGGACTTTTGGCTTTTGCCTTCATGGGCTTTGCGGGAATGATTACATTACAATGACCGCTATATTTATAATGAATGTAATTTTGATTGTTATCGCCCTGCTTTTGATATTGGCGGAGAAATTTTTAGTTACTTACGGCGAATGCAAGGTTACCATCAATAAAGAAAAAATCCTAACCGTGGTCGGCGGCGACAACCTGTTGAGTTACTTTGCCCAGAATAAAATCTTCATACCTTCGGCATGCGGCGGAAAAGCGACCTGCGGTTATTGTAAGATAGAGGTTTTAAGCGGAGGCGGGCATATCCTGCCTACGGAAGAGGTCTTTATTCCCCGCAGCGACCGGCTTAAAGGCGTTAGGCTTGCCTGTCAGGTAAAAGTTAAGAATGACGTCGAGGTTTTAATTTCTCCAGACCTCTTGGCAGCACAGGAGATTAAAGCAACCGCAATCAAGATAACCGAACTTACCCAGGATATAAAATTTGTTGTTTTAAGATTAGACGAGCCGTCTTCTATAAAATTTAAAGCCGGACAATATGTGCAGTTTAGGATACCCGAGGAAGATGAATTCAGGGCATATTCTATCGCTTGTGCGCCTTCTCAAAGCAATACTATAGAACTTATTGTCCGCCTTGTGCCGGGCGGACTATGTTCTACCTATATCCATGAGATTCTGGATGTTAATGACCAGATTACCCTTACCGGGCCATTCGGAGATTTTTATTTAAGAGAAGATTCTACGAGAAATATAATCTGCATTGGCGGCGGATGCGGAATGGCACCCATTCGCTCTATCCTAATGCATTTAGCAGAGCGGAATATGCCTAGGAAGGTTATGTATTTCTTTGGAGCGCGAAGTAAAAAAGATTTATTTTTTACAGAAGAACTTTTTGCCTTACAGAAACAATTTCCTAATTTTAGATATATCCCGGCCCTTTCTGAGCCGAAACCGCAAGATAATTGGAAAGGAGAGACGGGTTTGATTACCCAGGTAGTAGAGAGAATTGTTCAAGAGTCTAAGGGAGCCGAGGCGTATCTCTGTGGGCCGCCGCCAATGATTGATGCCAGTATAACCGTACTTACTAGGAAAGGAATAGAAGAGATATATATTTATTATGATAAGTTTTAATGAGCCCGACATACTGTCGGGGGAGTTAACCCCCGCTGCTTCGTTTTGCGAAGCAAAGCGACGGGGGTAAGTTCGGACAGACCCCGAATGTAGAAACTTCTTAAGTTATTCTTCGGGATCCCGATGTTATTCTCCGTAGAGTAACTTCTTTCGGGATAACTTATGTTCGCTTTCGCTCCATAAATTATGTCCTCACTTAGATTAAATATTTGGCTAAGAGCTACCAGAGCGCCGTTTTTAACTGCTACCTTGATCCCGGTAATATTAGGGACGGCAATTGCCTGGTCAGAGATTTCAAAGTTTAATTTAGCGCTTTTTTTTCTTACCTTAATAGGTACTGCTTTCTTACATACTGCTACCAATTTAACCAATGACTATTTTGACCATAAAAGCGGAAATGATTGGCTGAATTCAAATCCTACGCCATTTAGCGGCGGCAGCCGGGTTATCCAAGATAAGCTGATAAGTCCCGCGAGTATCATTAGTTTTGCGTTTATCTGCTTTATAATCGGCTCTCTGATCGGCCTTTGGATAAATTATCAGCTGAAGACAAATGTTATTTTATTTCTTGGCGGGTTAGGAGTTTTTTTAGGATTTTTTTATACTGCCTCACCCTTAAAAATAGGCTATAGCGGTTTAGGGGAGTTGGTGGTGGCTTTATGTTTTGGGCCGCTGGTAGTTTTAGGCTCTTATTATGTTCAGGCAAAAAGTTTCTCTTGGGTACCTTTCTTTGCCTCGATACCGATAGGTATTTTAGTAGGGCTTATTCTCTATATCAATGAATTTCCGGATTATTTTGCAGATAAAGAAGTAAGCAAGAAGACTCTGGTAGTGCTTTTAGGCAAAAAAGGCGCATTTAAGCTGTTTTCTTTCTTATTAGGATTAGTTTATTTATCAATTATTTTATGCGTTATATTTAGAATTATTCCAATATTTAGCTTAATTACTTTACTTACTTTACCCTTAGCTTTTAAGGTTGCAGTTTTACTAAAGGATAATTTTGATAAGATTTATGAATTATTGCCGGCAAATGCCTCTACAATTATCTTGCATTCAATGGTTGGTTCGTTATTGTGTGCCGGTTTCTTGTTAGATAAAATTTTTTAAAGGGCAAAAAAGCATGGATTTAGAACCAATTTATCAAAGTATTAAAAAAGAATTAAAGAAAGTGGAAGAGGTTTTAGAATCTTCTATAGGCAAATCAAAGAATAAACCTGTTTTAAAGCTTGGCCGCTTCCTATTGGAAAGTGGCGGTAAAAGAATCAGGCCGGCGCTGGTGATTTTTTCTGCCAAAGCAAGTTTAAATCAGCCCTCCCATTTTACCCGTCAGAATGTAATTACAATTGCCTCAGCTGTCGAATTAATCCACATGGCTTCACTTATCCACGATGATGTTATAGACCACGCCTGCCTACGGCATAATAGGCCTACAATTAATTCTAAATGGGGTCAAGACGTGTCTATTGCCTTAGGAGATTATCTTTATTCGTCAGCGTTTAAATTAATTTCTACCTGTAATAATTTAGATATTCTTCGCTGCATAAGTTCTGCCACGGAACAGATGTGCAAGGGTGAGCTTATTCAAGTATGCGAAAGAAATAATATCTCTTTATTAAAACAGCGTTATTATTTAATAGTCAAACAAAAGACCGCTGCTTTGTTCGCTGCTTGTTGTCAAAGCGGGGCTATGTTGTCTGACTCCAAAGTGAAGGTACAGAATGCACTTAAGAGATATGGGCTAAATTTTGGCATTGCTTTTCAGATAGCCGATGATTGTTTGGATTTAGTCGGCGAAAAAGAAGATTTAGGGAAAACTCCGGGTGCAGACTTTAGCGTCGGGGAATTAACCTTGCCAGTATTAAATTTACTTTCAGATAATAAATATAAAAACCGGCTGATACATTTACTCAGACAAAAAGATTGCCAGGAGGCACTTAGGCAGACGAGAGAGGATTTTATTAATTCTCCTGCATTTAGTAAGACAAAACAAGACATTTTGACCTATGTCCAAAAAGCAAAAAATGGTTTGGATGACTTAAAAGACTCTTGCTTTAAACAGAGTTTATTTGCCATTGCTGATTATATAATGGAAAAGTGGTGATAGAATGATTTTTGTAAAAGATGCTCTAAAAACAATCCTTGATTCTGTAAAAATTCTGGAGTCAGAGACAACGAGACTCAGTAAAGGCTTAGATAGAGTTTTGACAGAGGACATCTATTCAAATACAAATATTCCCCAATTTGATAATTCAGCAATGGATGGGTATGCGCTACTTGCAAAAGATACTAAGGGCGCATCCAAAGATAAGCCAAAAGTTTTAGAGGTTGTAGATGATATTAAGGCTGGCGATGTGCCTAAAAGGGTAGTAAAAGGAGGTGAGGCAATTCGAATAATGACTGGTGCAGTAATGCCCCCTGGTGCAGATAGCGTGATAATGGTTGAGTATACAGATAAAATAAAAAATCAGAGATCAAGAATCAGAAATAAAGAATTTGTAAAGATCTTTAAAGAGGTAAAGTTCGCAGATAATGTAAGAAAAGCTGGCGAGGATATTAAAAAAGGCGAATTAGTTATTCCCGAGGGCACTCTGCTTAAGTCTGCACATATAGGCGTCTTAGCTTCTTTAGGTAAGGCAAATATCAAAGTTACGAGAAAGCCTAAAGTAGCAATTTTAGCTACCGGTGATGAGGTAATTGACGTGGATGAGAAATTAGAACCAGGAAAATTAAGGAACTCTAATACCTATGCTCTATATAGCCAGGTTATTAAATCTGGAGGCATGCCTAAAAATTTGGGCATTGCCAAGGATAATCCCCTACAATTAGAGAAAAAGATTAAACAAGGGCTTGGCTGTGATTTGATTCTTACTTCTGGTGGAGTTTCTGTAGGTGATTATGATTTAGTGAAATTTATTTTAGCTAAGATGGGAACAAATATAAAATTTTGGCAGGTTGCAATGCGTCCAGGAAAACCTTTGGTATTTGGCACGATATCAGTCAAGCACCTTGGCGGAAAGAGAATTCCAGTATTTGGTCTTCCTGGAAACCCTGTTTCGAGCATGGTGAGTTTTGAGGTTTTTGTGAGGCCTGTAATTTTAAAGATGTTAGGCGAGGAGCAAGATGAGAGAAAAGTGGTGGATGCAGTATTGGAAGAAGACCTAAAAAAGAAAAAAGGACTTAGATATTTCTTAAGAGCCAAGACCCGCTGGGAGGATGGAATTTATTTAACCAGAACCACTGGGCCGCAAGGCTCAGGAATACTTAAATCTTTTGTTTTGGCGAATAGTTTGATTATTTTGCCTGAAGAGGAAGAATTTGTTGAGAAAGGGAGAAGAGTAACAGTGAGGTTTTTAGATTAATTAATGAGAGAGATATATGAAAGTAAAAATGATAGTTATTATTTTGATGATAGCAGCTATGATATTTAGTTTTGCAGTTACAGGCGTATTTGCCGATGAGCGCGATGAAGAGATAACAACTCTAAAGATCCAAGTACAGGAATTATTAAAACGTATCGAGGCATTAGAGCAAGATCAGGCAAAGACAAAAGAGACGGTTAAGAAAGTGGAAACTACTACTGCTGGCCGCGTAGATTTAGCGAATACCTTATCAAAATTGAAAATAAAAGGTCGCTGGGCAGCGGGTTTTCTTGATTCTGGTAAAGCAGGCTCTTATCCTTCAGGTTCATTTGAGGCACCCGAGGCGAAAATACAGTTTAGTTTTCAGCCAGATGATATTAATACAATTGTGATGAGATTTAATGTTAACAATGCCACTGCACAGAGTCCGTTAATGGATTATTTTTATCTACAGTCTAAAGATTTTCTACCGCTTTTAAAAAATACACCGTTTAGTCTATCGGGTCGTTTGGGTAGATTTAAATTAGGCTTTGGAGAGGAGACCTGGTCAAATAACCTCGTGGAAAGTGTTGTTCCGTCTAACTCTGCTGGTAATGTGGGCTTGAATGATGAAGGTTTAGAATTAGCTGGAAAAATAAAGCTGGATAAGGTCAAAATCTCAAACTATACTCTGAGGCCTTTAGGTTGGGTGTTTTCAGTATCCGATGGTAATTCTGGCGTAGGTTCAGATACTACTGCTGGGAAAGCCTTTATGGGGAAACTCTATTACACACCTATTGATTCATTATATTTATCCAGCTCCTACTATGATTCAGGTAGTCTAAAACTACAAACCCCAGAGATGTCTATTGCAGGTTTAACTTCCAGGCCATCAGGGGTTAGCGACTGGCAGAGGCGAGTTTGGGAAGTGGATGCTCGTTATGACTTCGGTAAGGGCAAGAAGCCATTGGATCCTCCTGCATTTAGTGATAGTAAAGCCATTTTAAGATTATCTTATGGCGAATTCCATGATATTACAAGCGTAGCAGGTCAAGCCAGAGCAGGAAATTTTGGATTTGTGGAGGGCACATATAATCTTAATAAAAAGATTTATACTGCAGGGAGATATAGTGTTGTAGATTTAGACGGCGATACCACTGCAACCTTGAATAGCGTTACCACAAATAAGTATGACCGTTACTCTCTGGGCTTGGGATATCGCTGGAGCGAAAATACGATTTTAAAATTTAGTTATGATTGGAATAAAGAATCAGGTCCAAATGTTAATGATGTGCCTAATGATTTGCTTTCAGCGATTGTAGCAACACAGTTTTAATGACCCAGACGTATCGTCGGCTGACCGCCAGAGGGGCGATAGTTCGATGTTGCTCACCATCCTGAGCGAAGTCGAAGGAGAGCCTCTATGGAGAATAGTAAAAAAAGGGGTCAGATTCATTTTGGCGTCTTTTTATCGATAAAAATATATCAATGCGATGCCCAGACAAGCCAGAATAGTAGTAGTCGGATATCCTCATCATGTTATTTTAAGAGGAAATAATAAATCATTTATATTTTACAGTGATGAAGATAGGCACTTTTTTATTGAGTGTTTAAAAGACGCCAAAGAGAAAACAAAATCAAAAATTTATGCTTATTGTTTAATGACAAATCACGTGCACTTACTTGTTGAGCCGTCAAGCAAAGATGGGCTGGGGAAGTTGGTCCAGTCATTGGGAAGAAGGTATGTTCAGTACATAAACCGCAAATATAATAGAACAGGAACCTTATGGGAAGGTAGATATAAAAGTAGCTTAGTAAGCAAAGATGAATATCTGATTGCATGTAGCATGTATATTGAATTAAATCCGTTTAGAGCGAAGTTGGTAAAAAACCTAAAAGATTATCGTTGGTCAAGTTTTAGACATAGGACAGAAGGTAGGTCAGACAGCTTTATTGATTTAGATCCTGTGTATCTGGGGTTAGGCGATACAGAAAAAGAAAGAAGATTTAATTACAAGAGATGGTTTTTGACAAATGGGAGTGCTGATAAGGAATCTAATCTGATTCGCACCGCAACGCAAAAAGGAGGCGTTGTTGGAAGCAAAGACTTTATTGATAAGATATCAAAGTCAGTGGATAGAGACTTAATTTTAAAACCCCGCGGAAGGCCAAAAATTCACTCTGACCCCTTTTTAGATTAATTAACATATTTTTAACTTTAGTCGGGAAGAAACATATTGACAGGGTAATTAGTTGCCTTTAATATATTGCTTATATATCACATATCAATATAGTTTACATATAATAACCTCTTTTTACAAAAAGCCTAACTTACAATAATGATCAGCGTTGGTCAGTCCCGCAAAATTATCCTTCAGAATATCTTGCTCCTAAAAAGTAAAGACTGAGAAAGGAGGAATTAAGAAAGATGATAAATTCTAAACTTAGGGATTTAGAGCTAAGCAGTAAGTTATTTATAAGTTTATTTTTATGTCTGACGGGTTTGAGTTATATAACCTTGCTTTTACATATTTGGGTTGATACGGCAATGAAAGTTTCTATGATAACGGAGTCTTACGGTACGTTTGAATTTAGTGAATTAGTTGGTCACGCGCACACTTATATTTTCTGGTTCATATTGACTTTTGCGCCGGTAATTACTATTTTTCTTTTTACTTCATTTGCCGAGACTCTCAAGAGATTTTTTGCAGTAATCCCCATGCTATTAATTGTTTCTGATGTTGGTTCAATGTGGTTGATTCGTTATTGGGCTAAGATATGGTTTTCATGGCAACTCTATTTTTCAGGCCTGTTGCTGGCAGCCTTATTTTTAGCGATGTTTGTATTGATAAACTTTGATATTTGGTTAAAAAAATCCAGGTAAAAAAAGGAGAATTATAATGGCAAAGACGTTTAAAAGAGGGTTAACTATTAGTTTGGGATTAATATTTTCTCTAATTTTTTATCCCATAAACTTAGTTTGCTATTTTTATGAAAAGATTTTTACGAATAATCAGATAAGTGTAAGCATACAAGAGGTTTATGCCGAAGTATTCTCTACGATAGACGAAGCTTTAAAGGTGCTTTTATCTGATGCTAAAGATTTAAAAGAAGAGATTAAGGTTTTGACTGCCGAACAGAAAAAGAGCGTAGAGGAAAAGGCTCAAGTTGAATTAGATCCGGAATTTGATAAAGAGTTCCATTTTTATACTTCTTCTGCCGGCACAGCTGTTTTAGATACTGTAAAAGGTAAATGGGGACCGATAAAATTTATTATGGCTTTTGATAAAGAGGGTAAAATTAAAGATGTGGTAGTTTTAGAATTGAAAGAAAGAAGAGGACGTCCGGTTAAAGAACGCAGATTCTTAGACCAATTTATCGGCAAAGCAGCGAATGAACCGATTAAATTAAACAAAGATATAAAAGGAGTTTCCGGAGCGACTATCTCTTCTCGCGGGATGTCCAACGGGATAAGAAAATTAGTCTATGTTTTTAATGAATTATATAAAAAATAATAATATAGAAGAACCCTCCTTTAAGTGCGTACATTATTTAATGGGCACTTTTCTCAGCATTGAAGTTTTTCATCCGGGCAGAGAAAGGGCAAAACAAACAATAGACTTAGCTTTTAATGAAGTAAGGCGTATTGAAGGGTTATTGAGCAGGTTTAAGGAGGGTAGTCAGATTTTTAACCTTAACAATCTTGCGCATAACCGGCCGATTGCTGTTGATGAAGAGATTTTTCTTTTAATTGCAGATTGCCTGAAATTTTCCGAAAAGTCAAGCGGCGCTTTTGATATTACGGTAGCGCCTTTAATAGATTTATGGATAAAAGCGCAAAAAGAAGATTCTTCACCTTCTCAGGAAGAACTTAGAATTTTATTATCCAATATCGGATATAAGAATATTGTTTTAGATGAAATAAGAAAGACAATATTTTTTAAAACGCTTTTCTTAAAGCTAGATTTTGGAGCTGCCGGCAAAGGTTATGCTCTGGATAGGGCGGTAAATATCTTGAAAGAAAATGACATAAAGAAAGCAAACTTGGATTTTGGAGGACAACTTTACTATTTTGACCAAACTGATTCAGAAGCTAAAAGCTTCGGAATAAGAAATCCTTTACAACCAGACGAGGTTATGGTTAGCCTTCCTCTTAAGAATAAGTCTATCTCCACATCGGCTAATTACGAGAGGAGCTTTAAGGTTAAAAATAGATTGCATGGTCACCTTATTAATCCTTTAACCGGTTATCCGGCTGAAAATGGGATACTGAGCGTTAGTATTATATCGGATTGTGCTGTTGTGGCTGATATCTTTTCGACAGCAGTTTTTATTCTTGGTTTAGATGCTGGTATGGGGCTTACAAAAGATATTGATAATCTAGAATCGGTAATTATAGCTCTTAATTACGGAAAATCAGAATTGCATGTTTCCGAAAGATTAAAGGAGGTGGTGCAGGTTTACAATTATTATTAAAGATGAAATTAATTACAGAAAGGAGGAATTAAGGTAATGAGAATATTATCAGGTGTAATAATAGCAGTTATGTGCTTAATGTTATGCGTGCCTTTAGTTATGGCTGGTTCAGAACAAAATACGCAAGCCCAGATTGAAGCATTGCAGGCACAGATCGAGTCCCTGCAAGAGCAGAATCAAAAGCAGATAGAGGCTTTGCAGGTGCAGTTAAATGACCTTCAAGGTCAAGTTGTTGCTCAGAGAGAGCTGACCAAAGAAAAAGATATCCAGATTAGTAAACTAGAAGATCAGGTTAAGCCCTGGTTTGAAAAAGGGTTTAAAAGCGGCAATTTCAAATTACGTGACGCCATGGGATTAGACGATGAATCTAAATTAAATATTGGCGGTGAAATTGTTATGCGTTATCGTCAGAATCAGAGTAGTGACGCCGGTGATCCTGGTTTTCAATTTTATGAAACGGAGTTATTTTTAGATGCTGCTTTGCATAAGTATCTTTCTGCCTACATAGAATATGACCTAATCCATGAAAACCATGCTCAAGCTGAAGATGTTTGGATTGATCTTCATACAGATAAGGGGCCACTTGCTTTTGCCGGTGGAACTGGTATGAAGATAGGTAATTTCCACTATCCTTTCGGCTGGGATAATGACGACGAAGAGGGTTATGTCTATGGTGGCCGGACTTCTGTTAATACATCACTTATACGAGGTCAGCGAATTGATGGTTGGAGATTACGTGAAAGGCAGGTTGGTTTAGCTGGTTATTATAATTTTGACCCAACCCGAGATCTGAATATTTCAGCTACTGCTGGTGTATTTAATGGCACAGGCGACGTCAATCATTACAGCGGCAAGGACGTTGACCAGGCTAAGGATTTCGCTACGCGTGTAGAAGCAAAATATAAAGATGCAGTGGTCGGAGTTTCTTATCTTTTCGCTCCTTATACGCGCAATGTCACGGCAAATACTAACGACACAGCGCATTATAGGGATATTCGGCGTTATGGTTTGCATTTTAAGTATCCGGACGTGCCTTTCCCCGGCCAAGATATCTCCTTAGGCGGGAAACCTTGGTTAATCTGGGGAGAATTTGTTTGGGGCGATAACGATGCTAACCCTAATGTGGCTGCCGCTAATGTTTCTCAACATGTACAGGGCGGTTATATTGAACTGGATGCTGCTTTGAAAAAAGATACGCTATTAGGGTTCTTACGTTACGACTATTATGAGCCAAATACAAATACATCGGCAGACCATACATTCGGGATTACTCCCGGAGTCCGATGGAATATCTTTAACAGCTCATATCTAGTTGCTGAATATGAAATATACGGCGGAGCTAAAAATGCATCTAACAGCATCAAAAAGGAAGATAGGGTAGCACTGCAGTTGACAACTCAATTTTAGCGATATAAAACACTAATAAACGGAGGGGATTTGTTATTTGGCCTTAAAGCCGAATCTTATCCCCTCCGTTTAAGATAATTAACCGACAATATTATAGACCTTGCTAATAGCGGAGATATCTTATGGTTATCAGGCATTTTTATATAAAAGCAGTCAGCATTTTATTTCTCGTATCTTTTTTTTCCGGTTGCTCAACTTTGGCCGTGAAGCGTGATGAGTCAAAGAGCGTGAGGCTTTATTCTTATTCCTACGATGAAGTATGGAAAAATCTTATTGAAGAAATTTCCAAAATTGGCGACACAATTAAGCTCCAAAACAAAGAAAAAGGAATAATATTAACCGGATATGATAGTATATCCCTAAAAGAATTGAAACGCATTGCCAACATGCCTCCTTTGGCAATAAGCAGCGGCATGGCCGGGGCTTGGTTATATGCTAGAAATAAGGTTGATTATTCAATAAAATCAGTTTCTCCTGTAGAAACACAAGTAAAAATAACAGTTTATCTTCAGGGGTATAATGCCTCAGGTCAGCGATGGATAAATATTTTCACTAATGGAACTAAAGAAAAAGAAGCCTTCGACGAATTACAAACGCGTCTTGAAAAAAGCAATTAAGTGCGGATTATATCTATTATTTATTCTTTTCATACCAAAAATTTCCTTTGCTCAAAATAATGATTTTCTCCCGCAGTCGTTCATTGATAAGCTAAGTAATTATTTCCTGTGGTATTATTCTTCGGTCCAAGCCGGGAAGATAATTAAACCGAAATCGCAGGTTTTAAAAGATATCGGTAAAATAGCCCTTCGTCATTGCCCAATAGATAAAAAACTAATTGACAATGAAGCTGGATTTGATAATTTAAGTATATTGCTAAACGAATATCTGGGGGAATACGGCAAAGCAATCAATATTTTTACCATAAGCGATTCAGAGGTGGTGAGCTGTTGGTTAGGAGATCTGGTTGAGGAGAGCGCGGGAAAGAGGAATATCTGGGGGAAAGAAATTGAGTTTTTAGTTAAGGTGATAGATAGTTTAGAAATTAAAGATTCTGTTTATTATTTAAGTAAAGGTAAAGAAGCTTTAGAGGTAGGCGTCCGAGACAATGTCATTTACTATAATTTGGAGACTTATAAATTACGCGCCAATTCGCTATGGGAATTTTTTGCCAGCCGGATAACCGAAAATAAGAATAGACGTTATGATCCTTCTAAGTCAGATCGTTTACGCAAACAGCTTTATTATAAGTCATGGTTTAAGTTATATTCGGATTGTATTAAAGATAGTCAAAATTTAGAAGTTTCTAAATCTAGATTCATAAATCAAGCAATAGATCTCTTAAAAGAAAACAGTCTTTTTCACGAAATAGGCCATATCTTCGCTGATAAGTATCTAAAATTAAACGATGAGACAAAAGAAGAAGCGCTGGCCTTTCTTAGCGAATTAAGGTATGGGCCTTTGCCCTATGATTCTTTAGATATGGTTATTTCAGCTCGCTATAAAAACCCTATCAGTAATTATAAGTTTGCCGGGGATAAAATTATAACTGATTTTATTTTTTATATAAATAATGAGCAAAGAAAGAACGTTCCAGATTATAAAAAAATTAAAATTCAAGGAAAAGATGAAATACAACAGATGAGAAATCTGTTCAAGCTTACCGAGGAGCAGATTCGTTCAATCAGCGAAAATATCTTTAGGCAAGAGATAGGAGGAATATGAAACTATGGCTAAAATTCTTATTATCGACGACGATCCTGATATTGTAGAAGCAATAAAAGTAGTTTTGGAAAGTAAGGGGTATCAGGTAAGTAGTGCCAGAAGCGGCAAAGAGGGCTTGAATAAGATAAAACTTGATAAGCCTCATCTTATTATCCTGGATATTATGATGGAAACAAACGATAAAGGTTTTGAAGTTGCCAGAATTCTAAAAAAAGATAAGAATTATGAAGATATCCCAATTTTAATGCTAACGGCGATAAAACAAAAGACCGGCTTGGATTTTAAGAAGGAGGCAGGCGATGAAGATTGGTTGCCGGTTGACGATTATGTGGAGAAGCCGCTTGCCGCAAATGAGTTAATCTCGAAAGTAGAAAAACTTTTAGAAAAAAAATAATTTCCAATGGTAGAGTTTATTCAAAAAGAAAGTCTATTGGAAAGGATTTATTGGCTTATCCGATTAAGATGGATAGCCATTGTTGGCGTAATCACCACTATCCTATTTGTTAAAAATGCTCTTCTCATACCCCTCGTCACCGCCCCTCTTTATGGCGTAATCAGCTTTTTAGGTATATACAACTTAATATTCCTTTTATATTTAAACCGGTTAAAAGAAAAAAAGAAGCCAAATCTTGTCTTAATCGCTAACCGGTTTGCCAATATTCAGATTTCACTCGACCTTTTAAGTTTGACTTTGCTAATTCACTTTTCCGGAGGCATAGAAAATCCTTTTATCTTCTATTTTATTTTTCATATGATTATTGCTAGTATCCTCCTTTCCCGCAGAGCTAGTTATCTACAGGCTACATTTGCCACTCTTCTTCTTATTTCCATGGTTGGCTTAGAGTATTTCGGCATATTAAGTCATCATTATTTGGAAGGATTCTCCCTGCGTGGCCTCTATACTAATAAGCTATATATTGCCGGAGTGTCTTTTGTCTTTGTTAGTACGTTATATTTAGCGGTGTATATGGCAAGCTCTATTTCAGAAAAATTAAGATTAAGAGAGCAGAGTCTAAAGCAGGCAAATTTACTTCTTGAGGAAAAAGACCGCATAAAAAGCGAGTATGTTTTGCGGGTAAGCCATGATATCAAGGAGCACCTTTCTGCAATCCAGAGTTGCCTTGAGCCAGTAGAGGATGGAATAACTGGCGAATTAAACCTTAAGCAGAAAGATTTAATCCAGAGGGCAGTAGAGAGAACAGGAAAATTATTATTTTTTGTTAAAGCGTTATTAGAGATAAGCCGGATAAAGTTAAGCAAAGAAATAGAGATGGATTACTTTTCACTTAAGAAGACAATTGCCGATGCCACAAATTTCATAGATACGAGAGCTAAAAATAAAATCATATCAATTGAGTTCAAAATTGATCCTGGCCTAGATTTGATTTGGGGGGCTCAGATTTATATCGAGGAGACTATCGCAAATCTTTTAGCTAATTGCGTGAAATACACCCTTAAAAATGGTAAAATATCTTTAGAGGCGAAAGATAGAGGCAATTCTGTATTGATAAAGGTAACCGATACAGGTATTGGTATACCAAAAGAGGAGATTCCTAAGGTATTTGATGAATTCTATCGCGCCTCTAATGCCAAAGAGCTGGAAAGAGACGGAACCGGCTTAGGCTTAGCCATTGCTAAACAGGTAGTAGAAAGACACAAAGGAAAGATTTGGGTAGAAAGCGAGGAAGGTAAGGGGAGCACCTTTTATATTTTATTGCCAAAAAGTAAGTGAGGGCATAAGTTATCAGTCAGTTGGAGGTGAAAAATGAGAATATTTGGCATAGGGATTCAGGAACTCTTAATCATTCTTCTTATTTGCCTTTTAATCTTTGGAGCGGCTAAACTTCCGGAGATAGGCAGGGCATTAGGGAAGACGATTAAGGAATTTAAAAAGTCAATGAAGGATATCGGCTCTGATGAAGACGAGAAAAAGCCTTAAGTTCTAACTTAGTTATGGATAAGCCTATAACCTTAGTAGAGCATTTAGTTGAACTAAGGAAGAGAATCATAATTTGTTTGATTGGCTTAGGCCTGGCTTGTCTATTAAGCCTACCTTTTGCATCATTCCTCTTAAAGATTCTAAAAGAACCAGCAACGACCACAATTGGAAAGTTAGCCTTTTTTAGTCCAGAAGAGCCATTTTTAATCTACATGCGCCTTGCTTTCTTAAGTGGCTGGATTATATCTTTACCTGTAATTCTCTATCAGCTCTGGCTATTTATTTCACCGGCCCTGGACGAGAGTGTAAAAAAATATAGTAGTTATTTTATTATCATTTGTTTTTTGGCATTTATATCAGGAGCTATTTTTGCTTATTTTCTTCTTATACCACCTGCCTTAAAATTTCTCTTAAGTTTTGCAAAAGAGGATCTAGAGGCAGTTATTTCAGCGAATAAATACATTTCCTTTATTACTGGCCTTATTTTTGCCTCTGGTTTAGTATTTCAAATGCCAGTTTTAAGTTTTATTTTAGCAAGGCTTGGAATAATAAACTCGCGTATATTAAGGAGAAAATATAGATACGCTATAGTAATTGTATTTATTGTTGCTGCAATAATTACACCTACCCCAGATGCCTTTAATATGTCGCTTTTAGCCTTGCCAATGCTACTTTTATACGAGGTCAGTGTCTGGGTGGCTTTTTTTGCAAGTAAGGGCATAACTTATGGAGCGAAGCGAACATAAGTTATATGCCCGAACTTGCCCCAGCTGCTTCGCTTTGCGAAGCAAAGCGACAGGGGTTAAATTCGCCCCCATTCTTGCTTTCGCAAGAAAGCATGGGGGCTCATTTATATGACTGCAATAATCCTTGCCGGTGGAAAATCTAGTCGTTTTGGCTCTGATAAGGCATTTATAAAAATTTATGGCAAGCCTCTTATAGAAAGACAAGTTAAAATATTAAAAAATATTTTTAAAAAGATCATAATTGTTACTAATAATCCTGGAAATTATAAATTTAAAAAAGTAAAGGTAGTAAAGGATATTATTGCAGGATGCGGGCCTTTAAGCGGAATTCACGCTGGACTCGTGCTTTCAGATTCTTTTTATAATTTTGTGGTCTCCTGCGATATGCCAAATTTATCTTTAGATTTAATCAGATATTTAATTAGCATTAAAGATGGCTTTGATGTTGTAGTTCCTAAACTCAAAAATGGTTTCGAGACCTTGTTTGCCATATATTCTAAAAATTGCATATTGCCAATATATGAACTGCTAAGAGGAGATAATTTAAGAGTTACAAATTTTTTTGATAAAGTTAAATTAAAGAAAGTAAACCAAGAAAAAATTATTAAATTTGGAGACACTAATATTTTATTTATGAATATTAATACCAGAGCAGATTTAGCCCTGGCAAGAAAGATGTTAGAGAAGGACTATGATTAAGAGGGTATTAACTACTTGTCCATATTGCGGAGTAGGCTGCGGTTTTTACCTTGATGTTCGCGACAATCGTATAGTCGGCGTAATTCCTTCAAGATCTAATTCTGTTTCCAAGGGGTATCTCTGCGTAAAGGGATGGCATGCTCACGAACCGGTGCAGCATCCTGACCGTTTAAAATCACCCCTGATTAAAGAGCATGGAAAATTTAAAGCAGTTTCTTGGAATATTGCCCTTGATTATGTTGCTAGAAGACTTAAAGAAATAAAAGAAAAATATGGCCCTGATTCATTGGCAGTATGTGCTTCGGCGCGTTGTACTAACGAAGAGAATTTTTTGATGATGAAATTCGCCAGGGCAGTCTTAGAAACAAATAATGTAGACCACTGTGCACGGACTTGCCATGCGGCAACTGTATCTGGCCTAAATCAATCTTTTGGCTCTGGTGCAAGCACAAATTCATATGATGAACTTACCCAGATGGACTGTATTTTGATTATTGGTTCAAATCCCACTGAAGCGCATCCAATAGTTGGCTGGCGAGTTAGAAGCGCAATTGACAATGGCGCAAAATTAATCGTCTGTGATCCTCGGCGGATACTCACTGCTGAAAGCGCTTATATTTACATTCAACAATATCCTGGTAGCGATATAGCGCTGATAAATGCAATGATAAATTTTATAGTCAATGAAGGCCTACACGATAAGCAATTTATTAAACAGAGGACTGAAGGTTTTGATGAATTATGGCAAGTTGTTAAGGATTATACTCCAGAATCAATAGAAGATATTACTGGAGTTAAATCTTCGCAAATAAAACAGGCAGCCACGCTTTATGCCAAAAGTAAGAAGAGCTGCATAATGTATTCTTTGGGCATGACCGAACATACTGTAGGAACTGATAATGTTATAGCTATGGCAAATTTGAGTTTAGTTTGCGCCCACGTAGGGAAAGAATTTTCAGGATTATATCCGATGCGTGGCCAAAATAATGTGCAGGGTGCATGCGATATGGGTGCTTTGCCTAATGTATACTCTGGTTATCAGCCGATTAGTGATGAAGAAGTGCGCAAAAAATTTGAGACAGCATGGAAAGTTAAGTTACCATCACAGGTAGGCCTTACACTTACAGATATGATGGCCAAGGCAATAGAAGGTTCTTTAAAATGTTTTTATATTATTGGCGAAGACCAAGTGCGCACAGACCCAGATACCCATATGATAGAGCGCGCTTTGGATAATTTAGAATTTTTAATAATTCAGGAGATATTTTTAAGCGAGACTGCCAAAAAAGCAGATGTGATTTTGCCAGGTGCATCATTTGCTGAAAAAGATGGGACTTTTACTAATGCTGAGCGAAGATTTCAAAGAGTAAGACGTGCAATAGAGCCAATTTCTGGAAAAACAGATGGCGATATTATTGCTGAGATTTCAAAACGCTTCGGGTTTGTCATGGAATCTGAGCCTAAGAAGGTCTGCGATGAAATGGCATCATTAACTCCTATATATACTGGTGTGAATTTTGATAGATTAGAAGAAAATGGCCTGCAGTGGCCTGTGCCTGAGAAAGACCATCCTGGCACGCCTGTTGTACATCTGGGTAAATTTAAAAGAGGCTTAGGTAAATTCATACCTGTAAAACATAGGCCGCCTGCTGAAGTTACTGATAGAGATTACCCATTTATATTAAGCACAGGTAGGATGCTTTTTCACTATAATACTGGCACAATGACCAGGCGCGTGGCTAATCTATTGCGAGAATATCCACATAACTTTGTAGAGATAAATACTGCTGATGCGAAAAGATTAGGTATTAAGGCTCAAGGCTCAAGGGTTAAGGTAAAAACTCGTCGAGGAGAATTAACTGTTGTGGCAGAGGTTAGCGACAAGGTAAAAAAAGGCGTTTTATGGATGCCATTTCATTTTTCAGATGAGCCGACAAATGTCTTAACCAATAGCGCTTTTGATCCAGTATGTAAAACTGGTGAGTATAAGGCATGTGCTGCCCGGGTTGAAAGAATCTAAATGAGACTCTTATTTATCGCTAAAGAAGACTTAAAAATACTTATAAAAAACTTAAAAAGAGATTGCGATGAATTTATTTCGCCAAAGAAGGAGCATTTAGACGATATCATTTTTACAGATACGAAAATTGATGGCAATGAACTGTTAGACTATGAAGGAAATTCAGTTATTTCGCCAAGGGCATTTTTACTACCCCAGACTGAAGAGCTTTTCAAGATAGAGTCTGTTAAAACTTGTGAATTTGTTTCCATAATAGATAAGAAAAAACGCATATTCTTTGGTGTGCGGCCATGCGATATCAAGGCAATTGGCTTGATGAATAAATTTTTCTTTGATGAATTTATAGATTTGTTTTATCGAGAGAGATTAAACCAGTCTATTTTTATTGTTCTTGCCTGTGGCAGGCGATGTGCTACTGGGTCTTTTTGTCATTTAATGGATACAGGTCCAATTGCCCGTGATAGTTTTGATTTACAGCTTATTCCTATTAGTAGAGGATATCTAGTTGAGACAGGTTCAAAAAAAGGCAGACAGATACTTAAAAACAATATTAGATTATTTGCTAAGGGAACTACAAACGATGAAAAAGAAATGAAAGATATATTAAGACAATTTAGAAAAAAGGCTAAGCAAATAGATTTTAGAAGACTAGCTAAAATAATAGAGAATAATGAGGTCAGCGAATCAATATGGCTTGATATAGGCTTGCGTTGTGTAGTTTGCTCAGGCTGCGTTAGCTTATGTCCAACGTGTAGCTGTTTTAGTGTTGTAGATAGATTAAATGGCGATACAGGAATACGTTTACGATATTGCGATGGCTGCCCGTATGCTGGTTTTACAAGGATGGCAGGAGGAAATATTCCAGAGCCGCAGCATAAAGACCATATTCGCAGATTTTTTGAGCATAAATTAAATATAGATGTCAAACGTTATGGCGTTTCAAGTTGCGTAGGCTGTGCAAGGTGTATCCAGACTTGCCCAGGGAATATAAACATACATGACTTTATTAGAAAAATCACAAATCACAAATCCCAAATTCCAAACAAATCACAAATCCCAAATTCCAACATTTCAAACAAATATGTATAACGAATATTTGCCTATAAAAGCAGTAATTGAGAAAATTGTGGATGAAAGCCCTGACGTCAAGACTTTTACCTTGCGTCCTCTAGATAAAAATAATTGCATATTAAAATACAAACCAGGCCAATTTATGATGTTATCTTTAGCAGGTTTTGGTGAGGCGCCTTTTACATTTGCATCAGCGCCGAGGGACGGGGTTTTTGAGATTTCAGTAAGGAAGGTCGGCTCTCTTACAGGTGCTATTCATAAACTTAAAGAAAATGATATTGTAGGTATACGTGGTCCATATGGCAATACATTTCCTATTGATAAGATTAAAGGCAAGGACTTACTTTTTGTTGGCGGAGGATGTGGCATGGCGCCACTTCGCCCCCTAATACAACACGTATTTAAAAATAGAAAAAACTATGGCAGGATAGAAATTGTATATGGCTGTCGCAGTCCAAAAGATATATCCTATAAAGATGAAATAAAGACTTGGCAGGCTAATTCAAACACCAAAGTCCATCTTACAGTTGACGAACCCGACGAAGACTGGACTGGTGCTTGCGGAGTAGTCTGTATATTATTTGACAAGATAAATTTAGCTTTAAATAAAACTTATGTTTTTTTATGCGGTCCAGGCATTATGATTAAGTCTGCAATTAAAGATATTTTGAAATTAGGATTTAAAGAAAACAATATCTATGCATCCTTAGAGCGCTATATGAAATGCGGCATAGGCAAATGTGGCCATTGTTATATAAAAGGAAAGTATGTATGTTTAGACGGACCTAATTTCTCTTATACAAAGATGAGAGAATTAGGCATAGATTCATGAAGATTATCACAGTATCAGGCGCAGCGAGTGGCGTAGGTAAAACTGCATTAGCAGAAATTTTGCTTAAAAATTTAAGAGGCTGGTCTGCGATAAAAGTTACTGTTTTACATAAGGGCGCCTGTCCCCTAAATAGAGATTGCGAGGCTTGCGAAAAAATAGATTCCAAATTTTCTATCCTCTCAGATAGGCGCATAATTGAAAAAAAAGGCAAAGACACGCAACGTCTTAAGCAAGCTGGGGCTGTGGATGTATTTTGGCTTAGGGCTAAACCAGAGGGCCTTAAAGAGGGGCTAGCGAAGCTCATATCCAGATTAAAGGCTAGAAGAGGTCTTATCATCGAAGGCACAAGCGTGCTTAAATATCTTAATCCAGATGTAGCGATTTTTCTGATGAAGAAGAATTCAATTCTAAAGGACTCTGCTAAGGAAGTGCTTAAAAAAATAGATTTAATGCTTGTTTTGTGATATAATACAAAAACTCCGAGCTTTTGTGTCTAAACTGTGATCTTCACAATATGACGCAAGGGCCGATTCGGGTAGGGGAAGAAATGAACCTGCCTCCTCGTGTTTGGAAAGGAGAATTAGACCAACTTTCTAAAACCGGAGTTGGTTTTTTATTTTATGAGAAAAATAGATTATCTGAGGATTTCAGTTACAGACAGATGTAACATGCGTTGTTTCTATTGTATGCCGGCTGAGGGCATTGAAACTGTTCCACCGTCTGAAGTTCTTTCCTTTGAAGAAATATTGCGCTTAGTCAAGATTTTTGGCGAGCTGGGTATAAAAAGGGTTCGTCTTACTGGAGGCGAACCGCTGGTAAGAAAGGGAATTATCAATCTGGTTAAATCAATATCCAAAATCCGCGAGATAGAAGAGGTATCTTTGACCACTAATGGACTATTGCTTGAGCATTTTGCAGCAGACCTGAAAAGTGCTGGCTTAAGAAGAATAAACGTTAGCTTAGACACCTTAAAAGCTGACAGATTCAAGATGATTACTGGCTTTGACAATCTTTCTATGGTTTTGAAAGGAATTGAGAAGGCAAAAGAAGTAGGGCTTTTGCCAGTTAAACTTAACACTGTGCTGATGAAAGGAATTAACGATGATGGAATAATTGATTTTCTTCTCTATGCAGGGGGCAATGATTTAGTCTTACGCTTTATTGAATTTATGCCAGTGACCCCGCTTTGGAACAAAGATTATTTTTTAAGTATAGAAGAAGTAAAAGAGATTTGTGCCAGGAATTTTAAACTGACAAAAATTCCCCTTTTTGGCCCTGGTCCTGCAGAGTATTATCAATGGGAAGATTTAGTTGTGGGTTTTATTAAGACAAGCCGAGATAACTGTTGCTCTTGTAACCGCCTGAGGCTTACATCTA
>JBFMEB010000019.1:0-37743 GCA_040753675.1 Candidatus Omnitrophota bacterium
AACCTTGCCTTCTTTTACCAATAACTGTTGGAATTTTTCAAAACAAGCAGATAACTCTTTGTGCAGCTTGAAATTTTCTATTTTTGCTTCATCGTCGCTGTTAGCTAAATCTTTTTCTAATCTCTGGACAAACTGTTTATATTCTTCTATTGAAACATCCTCGTCGCGCAGCCGGCTAAACACACGTAAGATATCATCAATGAACCTTGTTGGATCACTAACTGGCCGCAAATGTTCAAGGGGAAAATCAAAAAGATGTTCCCGCAGTAAAACTGCTGCTTCAGGACGGGTTAAAACCTTAAAGTCAGGATTTAAGCCAATTTCAATTGCATTTTCGCGTAAGATCCTATCTCCGAAAGAATGAAACGTTGATATCCAGATATCGGTATAACCATAAGGAACAAGAATATCAACTCTTTCAATCATCTCTGCCGCAGCCCTATCTGTAAACGTCAAGGCTAATATCTCATCCTGTTTGGCAATTTTTTTAGAAATTAAATAAGCAATTTTTCTGGTAATAACATTAGTCTTACCAGTGCCAGCGCCGGCAATAATCAGCAAAGGGCCTTCAGTGTAGTTTACTGATTTCTGCTGCTCGGCGTTGAGGCCTTGCAAAATTTCATCTTGCATAGTCTGTCTCTGATTTTGGGTGTGGGATTTAGTAGCTAGAGTCATTCTCTCGAACCTTCAACACATTGGTTATTTTCGCAATAGCAAACTATACTCCGGACATTAGACTTACATTTCTTGCCTTGACCAACACAATTCTCTAACTCTGTAAATTTGTTTACACATATCTGCTTACAATTACAATAATCTGTGACTGCCTTACAATCTTCATTTTTCTGGCATTGCAAAAAAGGAGATATTTCTTGACTTTCCTTCCCCTTCACCTCTATCTGGATGGTGTTGGAGGTAATATTAATATCAGAAAGCATATCAAGCTGCCACTTGTTACATTCTATTGAATAAGTTGAAGGTTTTGACATATCATAAGATAAATCCAGTCTGTAAGTATCTTCCAAAATAGCTCCTGACTGAATAATAATATAATCTTTTTCTGTAGGCGCAGGCATTTGATTCATAATACCTATATCTCACAATGTTACCATTAGAATACTTAACACTAAAGGGGTTGCCGAACTGAAATCCAAATTTTCCTCCATAGGCTAATATCTTTATTGATTGCGAGGAATTATTCTTAAGGCTGTATTTGATATAAATAGGCTCTCCTATACTGTACACCTGCTTATCGGATTTGATGGTAAGGATAAGGGGTTGATTTGACTCTTGGCAAAAACTTGCAGATGTCACTAAGAGCAAAATACTAATTACTAACAATGTCTTTCTCATCTTGGGTCTCCAAAATCATTAACCAATTTTTCCTCTAATTGCCAACTTAAGAATCTTAAAATTTTCCGCAATATAGTACTTTCTTTTTTCTTCCTCTAAGATAGAGCCTAATTTTGTAGTGTAATCCTTTTTACCTAATGACTCAACTCTATCTAATAATTTTTGCAAGGTGTCTGAGTCAACATCTAAACCAATGCCTTTTTTCAACAAAAACTCTATATCAAAAACATCCCTTATCTGTCGCCTGTCTAAAAACGCATTTATTTTTTCTCTCATCATATCTTTTAGGGAGACAACTCTTAAAAGGACCTGCATATTGGAGTACTTGCTATATGCGATTGCAGGTTCTGTCCTTATCTTTTTTTTCTCCTTTCTTATCTCCAATTTCAGGCTGCGGGGATAATCTCTGGATTTTATCTCAAAAAGCAGTGTATAGAATTTATGAGCACTATCTTTAATCGCGTAATTTCCTGCCAAAAACTCTTTTAAGTCCTTAAATAACTTCGCAAAATTAACTTTTTTAATAACCCAAAAATCTAAATCAACAGAGAATCTTTCTAGCCCAAAGCATAAACGAAGCATTGTGCCTCCACCCAGGATGAGTGAATTTAGGAATCTTTTTGAGTTTAGTTTATCCAATACTTCTAATTCAAATTGTTCTTGCTTAATTAAATCTTGCATATTGAACGGATGATAGTTCCTGTCTTATCAGGAAATTTTTTTATAATCTCACTTGTTCTTTTTTTGTCCAATTTATCCACATCAATGGAATCAAAATCCAACTTATACCTTCCTAATGAACAAAGATAGACTGCATCTACAAATGCCTTCTCTTTAGTGGCTAAAAATGAGTCTCCTTTTTTAACAAAATCAAAAAAGTAGTCTTTTTTAAATTTATAATAATTAAATATCACTCCTTTACTAAGAATCTTCTTCGAGCGCTTTAAAGATACACTTTCAAAAAAATTTCTCTGTACCTGCGTGGTAACATCATATTCGCAAAGCGCAGTCATAAAAGAGATATAGGAAGGAACCTGTAAGAAATTGGCTATCTTTAAGTAATCTAGCCTGGATAATGAATCCCACTTTTGTTCAAGGATATAGAAGTTATTTTTAAGTCGGATAAAAAGCCCTTTCTTTGTATAACGAGTAGATAAGACCCTTGCCGACTCAAGGCTAATCTCTAATAATTCACTTAAGTCATTAACCGTAAAATAAAGCCTATCCTTTAGTTTGCCTAATTCTGGGTAGCGCATATTAGATATATATAATTAACATTTTTGTTAATTATATATCTTTAATATCTTTTTGTCAAGGATTTTTCTCTCTTACCTCTATCTGGATTGTGTTGGAGAATGCATTGCCTATCTTGACAGATATATCATGCTTACCTAATGTTAAGACGTCTTTAGTAATTCCATATCTTGAAAGTACAATACTGCTAAACATCTCAGTTCCTGCTAAGATTATTCCAGGTCCGTTCCAAATGCCAATATATTTAGAATCAAGGCTATACTCTTTACCGTCTATTATTACTTTTGAAGACCAAATCAATTCTGGCGCCTCAATTTCTTCAGAGCTTACATTCTTTATGGTTAATTGGAAACCTACCTCCTCCCCAACCTCATACACTTCTTTATCTGATTTGATGGTGAGCTGGAGGGATTGATCTTGGCAATAGCCAAATGATGCTGATAAAACTAAAAAAATAATGATTAATGTTATTTTTCTCATTTGAGTTGCTCCTTATAATCCAGGGATATATTCGATGACCTTTTTCTTCTTTAAATCAATCACAAAGCCAGGCGCAACCAGGCTGTTATCAAAATAGACAATCCAATTTTCCCCTGAATCGTCAACATTTGGAACCCAAATACCTCTATCAACTATCCAGTTCATTTCTTTCTTAGCGTATTCTTCGGCTATCCTTATTGCTTCCTCTTTTGACATTACATCCTCCCCCTTCACCTCTATCTGGATGGTGTTGGAGATAAGAACCCCACTAAAAATCATTTGATCTGGCCTATGTTTATAATTTAAGATTAGATTCTGACTGTTATACAGCAATATTAATCCAAGTTTTCCTTTTATTGGTTTCATCTTGTTATCTAAAGTTATTGCTATTGTTTTCTCTATATTTTGTCTTGGCTTAATATATAATGTCTCATCAGATGATTCTACATACATAGCCACATTATATACGCCACCTTCTTCGGTGAAAATTTCTGGCTTTTTATTTCCCCAGAAAACAATCATCTCTTTCTCTGAAACATTTTTTAATGCTGCTGTTAAAATAATCTCCTCCCCCACTCTATACCCCTGCTTATCTGATTTGATGGTAAGAGTAAGGGGCTGGTCTTGACTAAAACCAAATGATGTTGATAAAACTAATAAAATAATGATTAATGCTATTTTTCTCATTTAAACTGCTCCTTTACTTTGCGGATGAGGAAATTAATACAGAGGTACCTCTTGAACTTCTCCCGTTTCCTTATTCACTCTTAATGCGACGCCCGAGGGTCTTGTCTTTGGTTCTTTTTCATCATAGGCTATTACCCACTTGTCTTCTGTTTCGCCAATATGTGATGGTTTTGTTATATATTCTGAAGTAAAATTTTTCCCATAACGTCTTTGCATATAATCATTGCCTAGCTTGATTGCTTCTTCTTTTGATATATCCTTCTTCTCCTTCACATCTATCTGGATGGTGTTAGAGATAGCATTTGTAAAGCCAGAATATTCGGTCTTTGATAAAATATGGATAGAATAAGTATCTGCTTTGTTTATATTAAACCAGTCAAGAAGGTTAATTTCAAATGCCTTGAGCGTTTCTCCTGGCTTTAATGTTAACCCACCTTCAGAGGACTTAAAATAACCACCTAAAAATTCTAAACTATTTCCCTCTCTATCTTTCACTATTATCTTCAAACCAGACCTTATAGACCTATAATTATCTGTATATGAAATAAAGCTCCGTGGCGTCCAGACATCTTTATCAGAAGAATTCTTTATGAACATTGAAAGTTTGATAGTCTCCCCCACTCTATACGCCTTTTTATCTGATTTGATACTAAGCTGGAGGGGTTTGGTTTCGCAATACCCGATAGATGCTACTACGAGTGATAGAATAGTGAGTAATAATATCTTTTTCATCTAAACTGCTCCTTCATTACTTCTAAACAACTTCTATTGATTATATACTCTTGTCCACCAGCCATTGTTATACTGAAAAAGCACAATCTTCTTTCCAAGATTAGAATCAACAAGTGCGGCAAAATAGTCATCGGGTAGCGAACCACTAATTTTGACTTTCCTGATTTCAATTATTTTGTAGTCTTTTATATGACCCTGATCAAAGCCTGTCATCTTAAAGCACTCTGCTATAACTTCGCTGTGCTTTGCTGTTTTTGGCAGATTAATTATTGGGAATAATCCATTTCGCCACAATGGATCATTTGAAAGCTGCGAAACAAGCTTGTCTATAGGGTCCGCCACCTCATTCTCCCTCACCTCTATCTGGATGGTGTTGGAGGTTAAACACCAATATTTCATATAGATTTTATGCTTGCCTAAAAATGAATAGTCCTTACCTTTTGTCAATTCGAAGGAATAAAACCCTCTGCCATTCTTAGCTTCTTTTATATGTATAGGAGGATAATGATAATTCCATACCTTATAAGAATCATTTGGATATAAGGCATCTGGCATTGGTCCACTTTCAGGCCATGTATAGGTTATTTTACACTGCTCTCCTTTTTCATTCTCAAAGAAGAAAATCTTCATAAAAGGGCCATTGCAAAAATAAGTTAAGTAAATTATTTTATCTGAAATATTTTTAAGTTCGACTTCGAAAGTAATTGGCTCATCCAGTTCATACACCTCTTTATCTGATCCGATGGTAAGCTTTAGGGGTTGGGTTTTACAATACCCTACCGACATCGCTGACAACAATAAAATAATCATAAAAAATATTTTTTTCATCTAATCCGCTCCTTCACTTAGAGCTATTGAGCAAAATATTTAGCAAGCCGAAGGTTAAATATGAGATATCTGATAATAAATATTATCTTTTTTTATTTTTCTTTTATAACTTCTGAAGGTCGAACACCTGGCCAATCTTGAAGCGAATGGAACTCTTTTCCTTTGCGATAATCCTGAGCAATCTGTTCTAATTCTGTTATAGTAAAAGCACCCCACGAGCCGAAATCGAATTTAGGATTATCTCGGAAGAAAAAAACTATGCTATTTACGTTTTTCTCATTATAGCTTTCTGCTATCTTGAGAGCAGTGTTAGCATGTTTAGCTACAAATGAATCTATAGCTTCTACTCCATCCATGGGTCTTTCTATAACAAGATACAATTCTTGGCCATGCACAAATATCTCAGAAAAAGGAGAATTCGTTTGAGCCCCACTTTGTCTATGAGATGAGCAACCAAACAGTAAAAATATCTTTAAAAATAATGCACAGCTTATTTTCATTCTCTCGGGCCTTCAACACATTGGTTATTTTTGCAATAACAAACCTGGCTATCTATATTAAAGTTACAATCTCTAGGCGGACAATTCCCCTTTACTGTAAATTTATTTAAACAAATTTGTTCACAGTAACAATAATCAATTACTGCCTTGCAATCTTCGTTTTTCTGACAATATAATGAATGAAATATTTTCTGACTTTCTTCTCCATTCACCTCTGCCTTCACCTCTATCTGGATGGTGTTAGAGGTAACTTCATTTATTTTTACAGCTATGTCATGTTTACCTATCGTCAATATCTCTTTGGCAAATTCATAATCTGCTAGTCCAAGAATAAAACCAATTGATCCATTTGGAGGGATCTCCCTCCATCGGACACTCCAGTCTCCTAAGTATTTATGATTATATTCTTTAGAGTCCAATATTATTTTAGAAGACGCTATTAAATCCGGGACATCTTCTATCACTTGGGATGTTAAGTTTTTTAACATAGGCCAAAGGTTAATATCTTCATCAACAGCAAATACTTTTTTATCTGATCTGATGGTGAGTTGCAGAGGTTGCCCTTGGCAATAACCGAATGAGTCTGACAAAACTAATAAAATAATGATTAATGCTATTTTTCTCATTTAAACTGCTCCTTGGCATTTATTATTGTTGCTTCGTTTTTATTGATATCTACACGAATTATTAATTGTTTATCGCCTTTCCTTGAGACAAAGGATACCATATATTCGCCAGCAGACTTTTGAGGTCCAACGCTTTGCGAAGGTAGCACATAATACTCTCTCAGCTCTGTTCTAAAAACAAACTCATTCGCTAACCTCCAGGCTATGTAGGTATTTTGCTCGGCCGGTCCTGGTTCATGAGTTTCATGGAGCTGTGGAGGAACTATTATATGATAGACGACCCCTTTCTGAGGAACTAATTTGGATTTAATTGGTTGCAATTCAACCCTTTGCTTCTTCCCCCTCACCTCTATCTGGATGGTGTTGGAGGTGAGAGGGCCTGGAAAGGTCCTTGCAGCTATGGTAGTATCGGGTGGATAAACATATGTCCCTTGTATTAAATAACGATTAGGAAATTCATTTGTATAATATGCTGCGCCTAAATGCTCACCTTTCTCTTGAATGTTTATTTGCCATTTATCAAAATTAAATACTTTTTTATAACTACTGTGTGGTCTTATCTCTAATAAATTATGTTCTTGCGGTATAAATGTTGGAGAAAAGAATGGCGCAATAAGATTTATAGCCTTACTTTTATCTTCCACATCTAAACTAATGTCCTCTTCTGACAAAAAAAATGGAACATCAGATGTGTTGTCAATATCCAACTCTACCTTTATCTCTTCTCCCGACATGTACACCTCTTTATCTGATTTGATAAAGAGTTGCAAGGGTTGGGATTTGTCGATGTCCTGAGCGAAACAAATAGAAGAGATAAAAAACAATATTAAAAATAAGATCAATTTATTTTTCATTAGTATCTCCCTGGAAAGAATTCGTTTATCCCCACTTCTTGCTTTCGCAAGAAAGCAGGGGGGATAAATTCGGGCAAACCTGCCTGTCGGCAGACAGGTAACTTATGTCGCCTGCCTTAGCAGTCTCCATAAGTTATGCCCTCATTTATTTTACCTTGACAAAAGGAGATTTTCAAGTATACTCAATGAATAAATAATTTAGTCCGCCAAGATTTGTGGTGGAAAGCTAAATTATTATATGAATTGAGCCCGCCAACGCATTGTGGCGGGGTAAATTTTGGAGAACTTCTTATGTTAAAAGATTGTTTCATCTGCGGCAAAGGCCCGATGGTCGGTAACAAAATAGTAAGGCGCGGTATGGCCAAGAAGAAGGGCGGCGCAGGAAGAAAAGTAATCGGAATATCAAAACGCTTATTTTTGCCTAATGTGCAGCGTATAAATATTATCCTAGATGGCACTAAAACAAAGGCCTATGTCTGCACCAAATGTATAAAAGCAGGCAAAGTGCAAAAAGCCTAAGACGCAGATAAACGCAAATCAAACGCAGATACCCGCAGATTTTAAAGCTTTATCTGCGTAAATTCGCGTTAGATTAGCGAGAATCTGCGTTAAATAACATATCTTAATTCTGCAGTTTCAAATCCTTGATTTCCAACTGGACAGTGGGTTCCTGCCAAGTATCTAAAGATACACAATAAGCCAAGTCTACTTTTGAACCTTCCTTTAAAAGAGCAGCATAATCTGCCATGCCAAAGCCTATGGCTTTAACTGTGAGAGTTCCGTCGCTTACCCAAAGCCTTAATGTATTTCTGCCTACGCAGGAGGGAGTGCTTTTAAGAAAGAGATTGCGCGAACAAAAAACCGGCCGTTGATTACCTACCCCAAAGGGAGCTAAATTTTCAACCTCTTCTAGCACTGTCAAATCCTGCCAGGTTGATAGCGGCACTTGAGCGTCTATTTTTAAGATAGGGACTAAATCTTTTAAATCTACTCTCTTTTTAGCAACCGCATTTATGTGAGTCTTAAATTTCTCTAAATTATCCTTCTGAACAGTTAATCCGGCTGCAGCGCGATGGCCGCCGTATGTCTCTAATAACGAATCACATTCAGAGAGTGCTTCGAATAAATGAAAATTGTTAACCGAGCGGCCTGAGCCGCGATAAACGTCTTTCTCTAAGCCTAAGACAAATGTTGGACGCCAATATTTATCAGCAAGTTTTGCCGCAACTATCCCTACTACACCCGGATGCCAATCAATGCCACCTACCACAATAATCGAATGTTCTTTAAAATTAACTTCCCGCTCAATTTTTATAAGTGCTTCCTGCAGGATTTTCTCTTCTATTTTCTGCCTGCGCCGGTTTGTTTCATCAAGGCTCTTTGCCAGTAGTTTTGCCTCATCTAGATCATCAGTAGTCAATAACCTAAGGGAGCTTAGCGCTGAATCAATCCTGCCCATTGCATTAAGCCGAGGCCCTAAAACAAAACCCACCAGGCCAACCGACACGGGTTTATCTTTTATGCCGGCAACTTCTTTTAAAGCAAGGATGCCGGCTCTTTTGCTTTCATCAAGCTTTTTTAACCCTTCTTTTACCAAGATACGATTTTCACCCAACAGCGAAGCAACGTCACAAATGGTACCTAAGGCAACCAGGTCTAAGTCTTCATCTGCTGCCGCACCCAGAAGCGCTTGGCAAAGTTTAAAAACAAGGCCTACCGCGGTTAAGTCGTAAAAAAAGTCTTCACCTTGTGATTTCGGGTTGATAATAACATTGGCTTTAGGTAAGCCGGTTGTTTTGGGCTCGTGATGGTCGATAATTATGCTGTCTATTTTGAATTTGCGCAGTTTATCTATCTCTTTAAAACTGGTTATGCCGCAGTCAACGCTGATAAATAGTTTTGCTTTCGCCTTTCTAACTGCCTCTAAGGCCTTCATATTTATTCCATAGCCTTCTTCGACTCTATGCGGCAGATAAGAGATGGTCTTAAGCCCTAATTTCCCTAATGTAGAGCTAAGAAGCGCGCAGGCGCAAATTCCGTCAACATCATAATCGCCGAAAATAAAAACCTTTTCTTTTTTATCTTTGGCCTTTTTTATTCTTTTAACTGCCTCCTTCACTCCCTTTAGCGAATCTGCTGTTCTCAAATGGCACATTTGAGCTTTAAGGAAAATTTCAGCCTCTTTAATATCTTGTATCTTACGATTGGAAAGCAATAGGGCAATCAGCGGACCTAGCCCTAGCTCTTTTTCTAATTTTGCGATTACTTCTCTATCTGACTCTTGAATCATCCAGTTCATTATATTTTCTCAAATAAATAATACTATTTTTTACACAGATTAGCACAGATTATTTAAAGTAGAGAGTAGCGAGCAACGAGTAGCGATAAAAAATTTGAAATCTCTCTACTTGCTACTTTCTACTCGCTACTTAATGAACATCTGTGCAATATACAATTGTTTTTTAAAAAGAATAATTACATCCTCTCCGGAGCATTGATAGCCAACAATTCAAGGCCTTCCAGAATTACCACCCTAACTGCCTGACAAAGTTTTAAGCGCGCATTGGCTAATTCGGGATTGCCTTCGACTAATACTTTATGCTTATCGTAAAATTTATGAAATTCCGTGGCTAATTCTATTAGATATTGGCTTATTGGATAAGAATCAAGCAAAGATAGCGCATTTAATAAACTAAATCTGAATCTAAAGACAAGGCGCAGAAGCTCTTTTTCTTCTTCCTCTTTCAAAAAAGTAAAATCTGTTTTTGAATGTGGCACCTCTTTTATTTTCTTTTCTTTTGCTAATTTAAAAATACCGGCGATTCGGGCATAAGCATACTGAATATAATAGACCGGGTTCTCGTTGCTTTGGCGCTTGGCTAATTCTAAATCAAAATCAAGATGGCTATCAGTGCGCCTGCTAAGGAAGAAAAACTTTGCCACGTCAGAGCCGACCTCATCCATTACCTCTCGCAAGGTTATGTATTGAGCTTTTCTCGTAGACATAACCAAAGGAACTCCGGCTTTAAATATTCTTGCCAATTGCACAATAATAATAGATAGTCTATCTTTTTTTATTCCTAAGGCCTGGACCGCAGCAAAAATCCTTGGAATATAGCCATGATGGTCAGGCCCCCAGATATTTATTACCCTGTCAAAGCCGCGTTTAAATTTATCCTGATGATAGGCGATATCCGGAGTTAAATAGGTAAAAGTACCGTCACTTTTGACCAACACCCGGTCTTTATCATCGCCGAAATCCATTGATTTAAACCAGGTTGCGCCGTCTTTTTCATAAACATAATTTTTACATTTTAAAAATTTTAAGGCCGCTTCGATTTTTCCTGAAGTCCTTAAGTTTTTCTGCGAATACCAGACATCGAATTTTACCCCGAAATCTTCTAATTCTTTTTTTATAATTTCAAGGAGGAACTTTAAGCCAAATTCAGTTGCAGATTCAAGTAACTTCGACTCTTCTATTTTCTTAATTTTAGCCAGAAACGCTTTTGCGATATCCTTGATATATTCTCCTTGATAGCCATCTGGGGGAAGGGAGAAAGGTTTATCTTGTAATTCGTAGAGCCTGGCTAAGATGGAAACCCCCAGCAAATTTATCTGGTTGCCTTCATCGTTAAGATAAAATTCCTTTGTAACTTTATAATTAAATAATTCAAATATCCGGCTAAGCGATTCTCCCACTGCTGCTTGACGGCCATGGGCTACACTTAACGGGCCGGTAGGATTGGCGCTTACGAATTCAATTTGAACTTTTTTCCCTTTGCCTAAATCTTCGCTTATCGCCGAGTTAGGGTCCTTCAACAAATTAACCAGGAAATCATAATAAGCTGTCTTTTTAAGGAAAAAATTCATATAGCCCGGCTTTTCCACTCGGATATTATCTAAAAAAGCGCCTTTGCTGATTTTTTTGCTAAGGGCATTTTGCAGAGTCTGGGCAATCTCTAAGGGAGGCATTTTTAAAGTCTTGGCTAATTTCATTGCCAGGTTGGACGAAAAATCGCCGTAATTCTTGTCTTTTGGCAGTTCTATTTCTATCATAGCCAAATCGTTTTCTTTAAGCTGGCTAAAGACTTCTTTGGTAGTTTTCTGAAGTAATTTAGTGAGTTCTTTTTCTATTCTCATTTCAAATCAATCCTCTTGGCATCAGCCCAGAGGCCTTCTAAATTATAGAATTCCCTGACCTCTTTATAAAAGATATGTACTACCACATCAAAAAAATCCAAGACAATCCAAGAATGTTCTAAATCTGCTCCCCGCCGATAAGTCTTAATCTTCTTCTTTGACAATCTTTCTTCTATCCCATCGGCGATTGCCTGAGTCTGACGATGCGATTCTGCGCTTAAGATAACAAAAAAATCGCAGAAGTCAGTTACTCCTTTCATCTCTAAAATAACCAGATCTTCTGCTTTTTTATCCACAGCGATAGATGCAATCAATTTCAACTTATCAAAGGTTTCTATTTTGGTTCCTCCTCATTTGAATTTATTTTTTAAAATCTCGACTTGTTTTCCCCCTTCTGGGCTAATAAGTGCTAAATTAATCTTACCTATATCCAGGATATCGCGACCAACTCTCTTTATATCGCCACAAGTTATTTTTTTAACTATATTCTTAATCTGGGCTAAGGTATAGACTTTATCTAAGCTAATAATGCTTTCCCCCATAAATAACATATTATCAGAAACATCTTCTAACGCCATAATAAGCTGGCCTAAATAAAAATCTTTTGCCCTTTTTAATTCCGAATCATTCATTTTCTGTTTTATATTTTCAAGCTCAGCCACGATTACATCAACAGCGCTTTCAACCTTAAAATTATCCACGCCTGCATGGATTAAAAATGCGCCTGAATCTTTAAAGCGCTTTATATTAGTGCCTATAGAATAAGCCAGGCCTCTCTTCTCGCGCACTTCCTGAAACAGGCGACTACTCATATTTGCGCCCAGTATCACATGCAACAAATCAACGCAGAAGCGCTCTGGATGGCTTCTATTATAAGAACGAAATCCTATTGCCAAGTGAGACTGTTCAGTGGGCTTGCTTAGACAATTTACCTGTGGCCTGGATAAGCTATCCGTAACCGCTAAAGGAGACTCTGGCTTAAGCCTATCTTTAGAGTTAAAAGTCTTTTTAATTTGTTGTGTTATTTTTTTAAGATTAAATGCCCCACAGAGAGAAATAACTATATTTTCTGGCTGATAAAATTTTCTCTGAAAAGAATAAAGTTTATTTTTATCAATATTGGTTACGCTCTCAATGCTACCGGTTAAATTCTGTCCTAAAGGATGATTTGGCCAAAGTAATAAATCCAAAATCTCCAGTACATGATACTGCGGCAAGTCCTTATACATCTTTATCTCTTCCATAATAACTGTGCGCTCTTTGTCAATTTCAATTGAATCAAGTGTTGGATTCAAAACCATATCCGATAAGATTTCTAAGGACTCATAAACATTCTTTTCTAATACTTTAACTAGATAACAAGTATATTCTTCGGCAGTAAAACCGTTGAGAGAGCCGCCTTTGCCTTCAATGGTCTCCTTGATTTCTCTGCACGAATATTTCTTCGAGCCTTTAAAAAGCATGTGCTCTAAATAATGCGATATTCCGCTAACATCTTTTTCTTCAAATCTACCGCCGACAGCAATCCATATGCCTAAAGAAACTGCTTCTCTGGAAGGCATAACTTTAGCAATTATGCGTAGGCCATTATCCAAGGTGATTTTTTTATGCACGTAGTCTCCTCACAAATTCTGCGGCCTTAGTTATTAACCTCTCGCTTTTAGAGTATTTAGAGATTATATCCACTAAAGCACTGCCCATGATGCAGCCATCAGCAATTCTATTTATTTTCTTTAACTGGCTGGCACTGCGAATACCAAACCCAACGCATACAGGTTTATTCGTTAGCTTTTTTATTTTCTTTATTTGTTTGTTAATGTCTTTTGAAATCTCTGTCTTAGCACCTGTAACGCCGGTCCTGGCAATATAATAAATAAAACCTCTTGATTTTTTGGCTGCCATTTTTATGCGCCTTAGACTACTAGTGGGTGTAACAAAGAATATATTGGCTATGTTATATTTTTTACAATATCGAATAAAACTTTTTGCTTCTTCTATCGGCAAATCTGGCACAATAATTCCATCGACTCCGGATTTTGAGGCTTCTCGGCTAAATTTTTCTTCGCCAAAATTTAATATCAAGTTATAATACAGCATTAAAACCAAAGGAATATTACTAACTTCTCGAATCTGTCTTACTAAAGTCAAAATCTTTCTAACATTAACTTTATTTTTTAACGCCCGTACCACGGCTCTTTGAATAACCGGGCCATCAGCTATTGGATCAGAAAAAGGCACGCCCAATTCTATTAAATCAACCTTATTTTCTTCCAAAGCCAGAACTAATTTCTTAGTCAAACTTAGGCTGGGATCCCCAGCCATAATATAAACAATCAGGGCTTTTTTATTAATCTTTCTTAATTGAATAAATTTTTTCTGGATTCTATTCATAGATTTAATATCTGGGATACCGAATTGACATCTTTATCGCCCCTGCCAGATAAACACAATATTACCAAAGCACCTTTGCTGGCAAATTTAGCCAATCTTTTTAAGAAATAAATCGCATGGCTGGGCTCAAGCGCTGGAATAATTCCTTCCAGCCGCGAGAGCAACTGGAAACCCTCCAAGGCTTCTCTATCGCTAACAGCGTAATATGTTGCTCTTTTTATGGATTGGTAGTAAACGTGCTCAGGGCCAACACCAGGATAATCTAAGCCAGGGGCAATTGAATGAGCAATATTTATCTGGCCAAATTTATCTTGTAAGACCTTACTCTTAGAGCCGTGCAAAACACCCAAGCGGCCCTTTACTAATGTTGCAGAGTGTCTTTCGCTAGATAAGCCCTTCCCTGCTGCCTCTATGCCAATAAATGAAACTTCTCTATCTTTAAAAAATGGATGAAAGAAGCCAATAGCATTGCTTCCTCCTCCCACACAGGCAATAAGATAATCTGGTAACCTTTTTTCAAGCGATAATATCTGCTTTCGAGTTTCTTCTCCGATAATGCTTTGAAAATCCCGCACTAATAGAGGAAAAGGATGCGGTCCTACAACCGAACCAATAATATAATGCGTATCTCTAACATTTGCTACCCAATCGCGCATGGCCTGCGAAGTTGCATCTTTCAAAGTTTTTGAGCCGCTTGATACAGGGATTACCCTTGCACCTAATATCTTCATTCTAAAGACATTTAAGGACTGACGTTTAATATCCTCTTCACCCATATAAATATCACAGGCAAGGCCAAACATCGCTGCAACAGTGGCAGTAGCAACCCCATGTTGACCTGCTCCGGTCTCAGCAATAATCCTACGTTTGTTCATCCTGCGCGCCAACAGCACTTGACCCAAGGTATTATTTATCTTGTGTGCGCCAGTATGAAGCAAATCCTCTCTTTTAAGATATATTTTAATTCTCTTTAGATATTTGCTTAGGTTTTGCGCCAGATAAAGCGCAGTAGGCCTGCCGGCAAAAGTCTTTAGATAAAATCCGAGTTCCTCTCTGAATTTTTTGTCCTTCTTTGCCTTAAAATATTCTTTTTCCAATTCTTCTAAAGCAAACATCAGTGTCTCAGGAGCAAATTGCCCGCCGTACAACCCAAAATAACCTTTTTTACCTGTTCTTTTAAAATTAAAATTTTTCATATTAACCTTTAACTTTTTCTTTAAAGTAAATAACTGTCCGCTTAAGGCCCTCTTCTAGGCCAACGCGCGGCTGCCAATGTAAAATTTTTTTTGCTAAGGTTATATCCGGACAGCGCAACTTAGGGTCATCCTTAGGCAAATTTTTATAAGCAATCTTACTTCTAGAATGGGTAAAATCAATAATTATTTTTGCTAATTTTAGTATGGTAATTTCATTTGGATTTCCAATGTTGACTGGCAAGCTATAATTTGAAAATAAAAGTTTTATTATACCATCTATTAAATCAGACACATAACAAAAAGAACGGGTTTGTTTACCCTTACCATAAACTGTCAAGGGCTTATTGCCCAAAGCCTGGGTTATAAAATTGGGCATTGCTCGTCCATCATTTAAGCGCATTCTTTCTCCATAAGTATTAAAGATACGAGCAATCCGCACATCCAATTTATGCTGTCTTTTGTAAGCTAAAGTAATGCTCTCCGCAAATCGTTTAGCTTCGTCATAAACACCGCGCGGGCCAATCGGATTTACGTTCCCCCAATAAGATTCTTTTTGAGGATGAACTAAGGGGTCTCCATAAACCTCGGAAGTCGACGCCAATAAAAACCTTGCCTTTTTTGCTTTAGCGAGTCCCAATGCATTGTGAGTTCCTAATGAACCGACTTTCAAAGTCTGTATTGGGAATTTCAGATAATCATCCGGACTTGCTGGCGAAGCAAAATGCAAAACATAATCAATTTTCCCGTCAATGTTTATATGTTTTGATACATCATGTTTTATAAAAATTAACTGCTTCGACTTCAAAAGATGTTTAATATTGTCTAGAGAGCCGGTAATAAGATTATCTACACAGATGACTTTAAATCCCTTTTTAATAAGTACCTGACAAAGATGCGAACCTAAAAATCCTGCGCCGCCGGTAATAATAATATTTTTCTTCACCCCGTTAGATCTCCCATTATAGACCTCCAACTTTTATTATTAAAACTTAACCCCTGACCATGCTAAGGTCTAACGGGGCTCATAGACTAATTATCTTATTATTTTTTACCCCATCGTAAACATTACGCGTGTCAAAGACTAAACGTGAGTGCCTCAGAATAAAATCGTAATCGATTTGTTTATGGTGAGTAATTATTAAAACACAATCCGCCTCTTTAATCGCAGTCCGAGTAAGCCTGATAGAGGAAAACTTTCTAGCGTTAACCTTTATATTTTTAACCAATGGATCGTAATATGAAACAACGGCTTTTTCGCCTTTAAGATGTTTAATTATTTCTAAGGCAGGAGACTCGCGCATATCGCTCACATCTGGCTTATAGGCAACTCCTATAATCAAAATCTTTGAGCCCTTAAGTGATTTAGAATATTTGTTTAAGATCTCCGCTGTTTTGTTTGCGACATATATTGGCATAGAAGAATTTATTTCATCAGCCAGTTGTATAAAACGAGATTCGAACCCTGCTAATCTTGCCTTCCAAGATAGATACAAAGGATCAATCGGCAAGCAATGGCCGCCTAAACCCGGGCCAGGCTTAAAACTCATAAAACCGAACGGCTTAGTGCCTGCAGCCTTGATTACTTCCCAAATGTCAATATTAAGACGATTAGCCATTAAGCAAATCTCGTTAATCAACGCAATATTAACTGCCCGGAAGGTATTTTCAAGCAATTTTACCATTTCTGCAACTCTGGCGCTAGAAACAGGGACAACCTCTTCAATAATCTGAGAATATAATAACCTGATTAATTCAGAACACTGCTTAGTAACTCCGCCTACTACCTTGGGAATATTAGCGGTCTTGTATAGTGGATTTCCCGGATCAACCCTTTCAGGTGAAAAACCAAGATAGAAGTCTTTGCCTACTTTAAATCCTTTTTTTTCTAAAATCGGCAGGACTAATTCCTCTGTTGTGCCAGGATATGTAGTGCTCTCCAAAACAATCAACTCTTGCCGATGTAAATATTGGGCTATTTTTTTTGTTGCCTCAACAATAAAAGAGATATCTGGTTCCCGGGTCTTACCTAAAGGAGTAGGGACGCAGACAATCACTCCATCCTGTTTTTTAAGTTGGCTGTAATCACAAGCAGCCTTAAAAAGACCTTTGCTAAAAACGCCAGCGATGTCCTGGGTTGGTACATCCTGAATATAAGAAATCCATGAAGTTAGACTTTTAACCTTTTGTTTATCTATATCTATACCAGTAACCGCAAAACCCTTTTTAGCAAACTCGACTGCCAGGGGCAGTCCGACATAGCCTAAACCGATTACTGCCAATCTAAATTTTTTATTATTTATCTTTTGCGCTAACACACTCCTCATCTTATCTTCTCCTCGTAATACATTCCCATAATGCCTCAGCCCAAGTTCTAATGGGTCGTTTATAAAACTTTAAAAATTTTAAATTATCTAAGATTGAATTTTTTGGCCTAGGTGCTGGCAAATTAAGTTCTTTTAAGGTTATCGGCTCTAACTTTACTGCTTTTAATCCGCTCAAGTTAAGTATTTCTTTCGCATACTCAAACCAAGAACAGCCTTGACCTGAATTAGTAAAATGGTATACTTCTCCATCAAATTGTGCAGAATTAATCAAAAACTCTATAGCAATAGATAAATCAAAGGTATAGGTAGGTGAACTTTTTTTGTCGCTTACAATTTTAATTACTTCACTTTTTTTAGCAGACTCTAAAACAAAATTAACAAAACCCCGTCTAACATCTCCGAATATCCAGCTAACTCTTAAGATAATAAATTTTTTTAATCTATTTTTTACAATTGCCTCTGCCTCTAATTTAGTGGTACCATAAATATTTATCGGCCGTGTAGCGTCAAGCTCTGTATAGCTGGAGTCTTTATTTCCATCAAATACATGATCACTGCTTATATGAATCAAACAAGCATCTAGCTCTTTAGCTGATTCTACAATATGCTCTGTTGCCTTTACGTTATGCCTAATTGCCTCTTCTGGATGAGTCTGGCAGAAATCCACATCGGAAAGAGCAGCAGAATGAATGATTATCTCTGGTTTTAAAGATACTATTTTCTCAATCGAGGCTTTTTGAGAAAGATCAAGTTTTAACTCTTCTACTTTAGCCGGCCGGTTAGAAATAGAGCGATTTCTTGATACCCCTACTACCGTGAAACTTTTACTTAATATCGGGATAAGCTCATTTCCCAGATGGCCGCTTGCTCCAGTAACTAAGATTTTTTTAATGGTCCCCACCAATTTCTATTTTCTATATACCAATTAATAGTTTCTCTCAATCTCTCTAGAAAGTTAGCTCTAATTCTAAATCCCAATCTTCTTACTTTAGCGCAATTAATAGCATAACGGTAATCATGGCCAGGCCTATCTTTTACAAATCGAATAAGCTTAAGCGAAGCGTTCATATGGCGTAAGATTAGTTTTGCCAGGCTTAAATTATCTATTGAATAGCCAGAACTGATATTATAAATTTCACCACACTTACCTTTATGCAAAACTAAATCGATTGCTTGACAATTATCTTCGACGAAAATCCAATCTCTGATATTTTTGCCATTTCCATATACTGGCACATTTTTGCCTTCAATTATGTTAGTAATAAACAATGGCATAATCTTTTCAGGAAACTGATATGGCCCGAAATTATTAGAACTGCGGGTTATAATAACCGGCAGGTTAAAGGTCTTAAAAAAAGATAGGGCAATTAAATCTGCGCTGGCTTTACTTGCAGAATAAGGGCTACTTGTATAAAGCCTAAAATCTTCGCTGGCATGACCTTTTTTTAAGCTACCATAAACCTCATCAGTACTAATTTGAACAAAACGCCTAATCCTGTATTTTTTCGCTAGACTCAATAATACGTGCGTTCCTACTATATTAGTCCTTATAAACTCGGTGGATGAAACAATCGACCTATCCACATGTGTCTGGGCGGCAAAATTTATTAAACAATCAGCCCCTTTGATTAATTTATCGATTTTTTTTTCATCACATATATCAGCTTTAAAAAAATGATATTTCCGGTTGCTAGCTACATCTTTAAGATTATCCAAATTACCAGCATAGGTAAGGTTATCGATATTGGTTAGGCGGTAATTCGGATATTTCTTTAAAATGAAACGGATAAAATTCGAGCCGATAAAACCTGCTCCGCCGGTAATTATAAGGTGCATTTTTTATTTCGGGAAAAATTGGCTACCAGATTATTTGCGGCAAGTAACGAATCAAATGTGCCACAATCTGTCCACCAACATTTAAGTTTATCAAAATATAATTGCTTTCGCGATAAATATTCGTTATTAACATCAGTAATCTCAAGTTCCCCGCGTTTGGAAGGTTTGAGCTTGCCTATAATGTCGAATACTTGATTATCATACATATAAATTCCGGTTACAATAAAACTGGATTTCGGCTTTCTGGGTTTTTCTTCTATAGAGACAATTTTCTTTCCTTTAAATTCAACAACTCCGAAACGAGAAGGATTGTCAGTACGTTTAATAATAATTCGAGCTCCCTTTTTCTGGTTTAAAAATTTATTCACATATGGCTTAATTGAGCCGCCGATTACATTGTCACCCAGCATAACCACTAATTTAGTTCCTCCAGCAAAATGCTCTGCTAATTTCAGTGCCTCGGCAATACCACCCTCGCCTCTCTGATATGTATAGTGAATGTGCTTAAGGCCGAACTCTTCTCCGTTACCTAAGAGGCGTAAAAATTCACCTGCCATCTCCCCACCGGTAACAATCATAATATCCTTTATTCCTGCTTCAACCAGAGTCTGTAACGGATAATATATCATCGGCTTACAGAATATCGGCAACAAATGTTTATTGGTAATTCTTGTCAACGGCTGTAATCTTTTCCCTAACCCCCCGGCTAAAATTACGCCTTTTAAATGCTTCATTTTTTTCTCCAATCATAATTAATTTTTGAATCATCGTAAGGAACCCTGAATTCATCAGGATGTTTTCTGTTATAGGGCTTTGTAGGGATATTAATCACCATCGCCTCTTCCTTACTAATGGCTTTGAATCCGTGGTAAACGCCTTTTGGAATTTTTACTAACAATGGAGTATCTAAGCTTAAAACAAATTCATTGATATCGCCTTTTGTATTAGAACTCTTTCTTGCGTCAAAAAGTACAAGTTTAATTTTACCTTTAATGCAACAAAAATTATCATCCTGAAGTTTATGATAATGCCAGGCCTTGATAATACCAAGATAAGCAGTAGTAATATAGCACTGACCAAATTTCTTAAATATAGCCTCGTCAGAACGTAATATTTCCATAAGTCTGCCTCTTTCATCCGGTATGACTTTTAATTCTTTTACCTCTACTCCAGAAATTAATTTATGCCTATAGACCATTATCTACCTATAGCAAAATAACGAAAACCATTTTTTTTCATTGTTTCTTTCTCAAAAATATTTCTTCCATCTACAATTACTGGCTGCTTCATAACCTTTTTTAATTTCAGCAAATCTAAATTTTTAAATTCTGACCAGTCTGTAATAATGGCTAGGCAATCTACATCTTTGGCAGTCTCATAAGGATTGCGGCAAAATTTTACATCCTTTATTAAATATTTAAATTTAGGCATTGCCTTAGGGTCAAAGGCCTGAATCTTAGCACCTTCGGCCTGTAATTTCCTGATGATGTATAGGGCCGGAGTAAACCTTATGTCATCGGTCCCAGGTTTAAAAGAAAGTCCCAAAATACCAATGGTTTTATCTTTTATGTTCCATAATACCGATTGAATCTTCTTAATAAAAAAGTCTTTTTGCTCTTCATTAATTGCCCTAACTTCTTTCAATAATCGAAAATCATAGCCAGAAGCTGCAGCTATGCTGATAAAGGCATCTATATCCTTGGGTAAGCAAAATCCGCCATAACCCAAGCCTGCTTCTAAAAATTGCAAACCTATTCTTTTATCCAGTCCAACACCCTCAGCTACTTTTAATATATCTGCGCCGGTAAGCTCACAAATCCTGGATATGGCATTTATAAATGAAATCTTACAAGCCAAAAATGAGTTTGAGGCGTGTTTTATGAGTTCGGCGGAGTTTATGTCAGTAACCAATATGGGTGCACGAAGTGGCCTATAAAGTTTAGTTAACAAATCTTGGGCCTTTTTTGATTGAACGCCAATAACAATCCTGTCAGGATGTAAAAAATCTTCAATGGCTTGGCCTTCACGAAGAAATTCCGGATTTGAAGCAACATCGAATTTGACATCTTTGTGATGATTTATTTTAATTGTATGCTCAACCCACAAACCAGTTTTTACCGGTACGGTTGATTTTTCCACAATCAGACGGTACGAATGCATTGCTTTAGCAATCTGGATTGCTACATTTTCGATATGAGTAAGGTCAGCTTCTCCGTTAGCTTTAGGAGGAGTGCTAACCGCAATAAAAATACATTCGCTTTTCTTTACTGCATCAGAGATATTGGTAGTAAATGACAATCTTCCTTCTTTTTTATTGCGATGCACCATCTCTTCTAATCCTGGTTCGTATATAGGCATCATGCCCTTCTTTAAATTCTTTATCTTGGCAGAATCATTATCCACACAAATAACCTGATTGCCTAAATGCGAAAAACAAGCACCCGTGACTAACCCTACATAACCACTACCAATAACCGCGATCTTCATGATGTCTCCTCCAATGAACAGATGATTTATGGAAGTCCAAAAGGACGACATAAATCATAGGCATGAAGTGCCGTCTGTGAATTGGACCCAGCACTTATTTTACTGCCAGGCTTTAAGTTGAAATAAAATAAATTTTCTTCGAATAAAATCATAATTTTTATTACTCAACTTCTTAGTAAAATAAGTGCTGGGTTAAATTCGACCAACAAAGTTATGTCGCCATTTAAATCTGGCTCCATAACTTTGGGTCTCATTTAATAGCTCTGCGAGCCAGCCTTCGGCTCATGGTAACTATTATTAAACTCAAAACCAACCTCTGGAAAAGCCTTAATTGTAAATTTAAGCCATACCGATTCTCCTCGGTCTCTATCAACCCTATAGGTAAATTCCATAAGCCAACAATGCAGGTCTCTGGTTAGTATATATTGCTGCTCCTTAAGGCCCCCTCCAGTAAAATCAAAACGCTCATAAACCCTCGCTTTCCATTTAGGATTGATGCGATAAAAAACGTCAAAATTGAACTGATTATTTTGGTCTTTTTGGTAACGATGGCCAACACCTAAAGAAAACTTATCTTCTCTATCAAAATAGAAATCAGTGTTATTTGTTATAACTGCATCTCTCCTGCGGTTATAATCAGTATCAATATCAATGCGAAAGCCTTTTTTCGGCCTCAGCTCTAAAACAGAGTTTAATATATCTGCAAAATGCCCGCCTGTACCAGAATCTCTTAAATAATAATCTGTACTTAAGATATGAGTTATCAAGTCCACATTTTCTTGACTTGCCTTGCCTGAAGCCTCGAGCTTCTGCTTAGTCTGGAATTTGTTTTCTAATGCCAAATTTAGAGAATTTTCTTTACTTATTGAATCAATCTTATCAAAATTAAATAAGTCAGAGCTGCTTACTGATGGCTTATGAATATAAGCATATGTTATGGTTGGATTGATAACATGCCGTAATCTGTTTATATCTATACCTAAAAATTTCCCCTTTACATCAAAAACCCTAAAAAAACGAGTTGATAAATCTGCACCACTATAAAAGGCCTCTCGCCATATACTGTTTTCATTTTGGCTTTTTGAATAATAGGTGTTACGCATTCCCACATAAGGAGAGACATATACAAAAGCCACTTTGGTCGGGTAAGTAATTTTATTAAACGTATCAAATCTATTCGTGATATCGTCATAAGTAGTTTGGCCTGCGGTCTGGTTTATAAGATTTGAAAGGTCATTATCGCTTTTAAAATAAAATTTACTAGAGCCAATCCGAAAATTAGTCGTCTCTAATTTTGCCTGAGGCAATTTTTCTACTGTGCTCATAAAACGATTAACACGTTTTTCTAGGAGCATATTTAGAGAAAATAAATCGTGGGCTTGCGTCAACTGCGCATATGTGTTAGGGGTCTTGTCTATTTCGTGCTCACGAAAGAAGTAATCTTTTAAAAATTCGCTATCCTTGACTTTATTGTATTGCCATAAAAGGCCTGTCTTATCATTAATCTGCCACTTATGCTTCCATTGAATCCTGAAACGTTCTCTTTCTAATGTATTTCTATCTTCTGCCCAAATATTTTTACTTTGGATTGCTCTTTCATGCATATAATAAGTCCGCAGTAACCCCTCTCCCATATCTTTTGGTTTATAGGAAAGATCTATACCATGAGCAAAATCTTTCTTTTCTCTGTAGTCGAGGTGAAGCCTGCCTTTAGCACCTTCATTGAAATAATAACGCCAAGCTGTCAATAAATAATAGCCCCAGTCTTTGTCTTTGCCTGGAACAACAGTTACCCTGGGCCTTCTGTCGTTCAATACCTGGACAAATTGTGGCAAAGTCAAAATTGGCCAATTGCCGATAAAAAATGATGCATCTTTTGCTACAATTCTATCTTCGGGGAATATTTGTGTTTGTTTTGCTGCAATTCTCCAATGTGGCTTAGGCAAATCGCAAGTGGTAATGTAGCCCCGACGCATTATTAGCTCACGCTCGCTAATTTTCTTAGAAATTGGACTCTTGCCAAAAAAAGGCTCAGCCTTAATATTTGCGCCAATAATAGAACCGGTTTTATCCTGGAAATTGTAGACTACTCTTTCTCCTTTTAAAGTGCCTTTTTCATAATCTAACCTTACATTGCCCTCAGCGATTATATCTTTTGTTTGAGAATAAACAACAACCTTATCCGCAACCAATTTCGTATCTTTGTATTCTATAACTACATGACCGCTGGCAATAATCTTTTTCTCTTCATTCATAAACTCTACCTTATCGCCGTTAACTACTATGGGCATCTTTTCTTCCTGGGCAAAAGCAGGCAACAACAAAAATATGCTAAGAAAATTAAATAGCCAGAAAAATATAAAAAAATTCTTTTTAGTTTTTATTTTTTTCATTTTTAGCGATACTGTCTTCTACTAAGATGCTTGCCCCTATTAGCCCAGAGTTAATACCTAGACCGCTCTTTAGAATTTTAAGACCTTTCAAATGCGGTTTCATCGCCCGCCTCTTTATAGCAAGACGCAAGCTAGTAAATAATGTGCTTCCTGCGTTTGAAAGCCCTCCACCGATAACAATAAGTTGCGGATTAAAAACATTTATTAATCCGGTTAAGGCGATTGCTAATTTCTCTGACAAATCCTGCCAGATAGCTATGGCTTTTTTATTGCCTTTTATTGCCAACCGAGATAATTCTTCCAGGGTTATCTCTCTACCAAAAGATTGCTTTGCTTTCATTAAAATCTGTCTGTTACCGATAAACCTTTCTAAGCACCCTTTACCACCGCAATTGCAACGTGGGCCGTTAAGACTAATCGGTATATGGCCAATTTCACCTGCAACAAAGGAAGAGCCACGAAAGAGCTTGCCTTCTAAAATTAATGCTCCACCCACTCCAGTGCCTAACGTAAGACATAGGCAATTCTTAACATTCTTAGCCACTCCAAATTTAAGCTCAGCCAATGCCATCAGTTTAACATCATTATCTAAAAAAATTGGAAATTTTAGCTTGGTTTCTAACATTTTTTTCAAAGCAACATTTTTCCAGCCGGGAATATTAGGAAAATAATAAACTAATCCTCTTTTAGTATCAACAGGACCTGGAACACCGATACCTAAACCTAAAATATCTGAATGGGTCAACTTTAAATCAGCAATAATCACTTCAATGGAGCCAATTATTTTTTTAAATAGAAGCTTTTTAGTTGGGAATTCTTTGGTAGAGAATTGCAATTCGGAAATGATGTCTTTAAAACCGCGCTTAAAAATAGCTAATTTAACGTTTGTGCCACCTAAGTCTAAACCAACAACATAATGAGGAGACAACATATGGTTTCTAATTTTAACTTAAAACTGACTTAATTGCAATAGGTTAGAAATAATTTTTAACTTATTAGACCTCAAGTATAGGCACCATAAACACAAACCCTATTCCTGCCGGTTTGTTTAGCACGATATAACGACCAGTCCACACGGTCGATAAGCTCTTGCGGCTTTGAAGCATCATCAGGGAATGTCGCAACGCCAATGCTTACGCTTACGCGAACTGTTTCATCATATGCCTTAATTGTTCTATTGCCAGCTGCAACTCGAATACGTTCTGCGCTATATTGTGCCCCCGCTTTATCCGCTTCTGGCAAAATAATAGCAAATTCTTCGCCGCCAAATCTGCCCACCAAGTCAACCTGACGAATGTTCTTTCTGATTTCATCGGCAACATTAGCCAACACTATATCGCCAACCAAATGGCCGAATTTGTCGTTACATTCTTTGAAATGGTCAATGTCTAACATTAAGAACGAAAGTTTATGTTTATACTTAACAGATCGGCTGTATTCTTCTTTAAAACGCTCCATTAAATATCTTCTTGAAAAGGTATGGGTTAAATCATCGGTTATGGCTAATTCTTGTAGCCGATGGTACAATTTTATCCGTTTTAAAACCAAGGCAACTTGATTGGCAATTATGAAAAGGTTATCTATTGCCAAGTCCTTTATATTCAAATTTTTGATTGCTAGATATGAAACGACCCGGCCTTCGATCACCAACGGTAAGTGATAGTAAATCTCACCAGTTAATTTATCTTTTTCTTCTTTCTCGATTAAACGGCATTCATCAAAATCTATAAACTGCCTCAATTTAATCTCCAAGAAATTTAAGACCTTTTCCTCTTCAAGAGTCTTGGAAATCTCCCGGGTAGTTTCATAAAGAAGCACTATGCCGTTAAATTTATTTTCTAACTGGGCCTGTTCTTTGACACGAAGTCTAACCTGATTCTGATAATCAGTTAATTTATCCACATAATATTTATATTTTAATTCAGTCTCTGATTTTTTTGAAAATATAATAGAGAGACCAATATAAAGCAAAATTAAAGTCAGGCTATAGCTCAAAGACAGATATATTATTTCTCTTGAAAGCATACTCTATCCCTGCCGTCTCTTTTTGCTTGATATAGAAACGCATCAACTTTTCTCATTAAATCCTCTAATTCGTACCCATCATCAGGACAACTAACCACACCGATAGAGACGGTAATCTTTAACGATTCTCTTCTTAGGATGACCTCTTTTGCTTTTATAGCTTTTCGTAAATCCTCTGCTAAATTCAGAGCCTCTTCTTTATCTGTATCTACAAGAAGAATAGCAAATTCTTCGCCGCCAAAACGACAGATTATGTTGGCATCTTTGCCTGCGGACTCTTGCAAAATCTTACTCACTGCCTTTAATACAATGTCGCCGGCAATATGCCCAAATTTATCGTTAAAATCTTTAAACTTATCGATATCCAACATTAGTATTGAGAGGTGGCCTTTCTTCATGCTTGCCCGTTGCAATTCTTCGCCTAACCGTTCTAGAAAATAATTCTTTAAGTAAAGAGAAGTCAGGCCATCATGAATAGCCAGGTCTAAAGTATGCTGGTAAAGAATAGCATTATCAATAGCCGCAGCAGCTAAATCAGATATGGTGACTAACAATCTTAAGTCTTCCTGATTAAAACAAGATGGTGTTAAAGAATCGATGCGCAAAATGCCTATAATTTTATTGTAGGTCATCAGAGGAGCTATAATCAAGGAACGTATGTTGCGCAATTCTTCCTTATCTATCATTTCCACATCAAATCTAAAATCTTTATTTACATCTTCAACCAAAAGGGGTTGCATCTTCTTTATAACCCACTGATCAAATATATCTCCCTTCTTGGCTTTAACTAAAGAGCCGTCTATGGTTTTGCTTAAGTAGCAATTTAATTCATATGTCTTGGGGTTTATTAAATAAAGAAGGCAAGAGCTAAAATTAGGAATTAGTTGGATTGTTTTCTCTAAGATAATACCAGCAGTATAATCTAACGCAACGACGGTAGTAAGGCGTTCAGTGAGTTCTTTTAATTGAGAATAACGTTTTAACTTTAAGTTAAAGGAATCTATCAACAAATTTTTGCTATGCAATATTTCCTGTACAGTGTTAATCTCTTCGCCAACCGTATCACACTTTAATGAAGTGGCGTTTATATATTTTTCGCAATTGACTTTAAAAAAGACTAAAGTGAAAATTAATGCCGCATATGGAAAAATAAAAATTTGCGAGAAATGCCATTTACCTATCTCCAGCGAATAAATAAAGGGAAGGATTAAAAAGATAAGGAGGAAAAAGGGGGCGATCTTTTTTAAGTTACTAAACGATTGTCTCTTCAGTATTCTTATCAAAGAAATGCACCTTACTCATATCAAATACCAAATCCATTTCTTCATTTATTGGCGGGTGGTCATGTGCGCCGACTTTAGCAATAAATGAATTTTTAGCTGTCTTTAGATAAAGATATACTTCGGAACCCATGGGCTCATATACTTCGCAGGTGGCTTTGACAATATTTTCGGGTGGAGCCTCTGAAACAAATAACTTATCATAGATATCTTCGCTGCGAACTCCAAAAATAACCTCTTTATTGATATAAGGTCTTAATCTCTCGTTCATTTCCTCAACTATCTTAATATTGATTTGGCCTTCGTTAAAATAGAGCCGACCATCCTTTTTAGTAATAAGTCCAGTTAAAAAATTCATCGGCGGAGTACCGATAAAACCTGCGACAAATTTATTCGCCGGCTTATCGTAAACAGAAATAGGCTCGCCAAACTGTTGAATTACCCCATTACGTAAAATGGCAATCTTATCACCCAAGGTCATCGCCTCTATTTGATCATGTGTAACATAAATCATCGTAGTCTGCAACTTTAAGTGAAGTTTATGAATCTCTGTGCGCATCTGAACGCGTAATTTTGCATCAAGATTACTTAGCGGCTCGTCAAACAAAAATACCTTGGGTTTGCGAACAATTGCCCTGCCTAAAGCTACTCTCTGTCTTTCTCCACCGGAAAGCTCGCGGGGGTGCCTATCTAAAAGAGAGCTAATACCTAAAATCTGCGCCGCCTCTTTTACTCTTGTCTTTATCTCCTGGCGTGGATAACGTCGTAATCTTAGACCAAAAGACATATTTTCAAAAACTGTCATATGCGGATAAAGGGCATAGTTTTGAAAAACCATAGCTATATCTCTGTCTTTGGCTGGGACGTTATTTACGCGTTTATCGGCTATATAAATATCACCGGCAGTAGCTTCTTCTAAACCAGCAATCATGCGAAGCGTTGTGGACTTACCGCAGCCAGAAGGCCCAACCAAAACGATAAATTCTTTATTTTCGATACTCAGACTTATATTATCTACCGCCCTTATATTTCCCTGATAGATTTTACTGACTTCTCTTAAGCTTACTTGCGCCATTTTTGCTCACTTCGTTCGCAACACAGATTAGCACTGACCAAAGAACAGATTAGCACAGATTAATTATCTGTGATCATCTGTGGGTTTTTACTCTATCATATTAGACTACTATGAACATCTGTGATAATCTGCGTATTAATCATACAACGACTAACTTAAATAATCAATTAGTTTAAAAATTTCCTGTTTTAACTCCTTGCGACATACAATCATATCGACAAGACCATGTTTTAGTAGAAACTCACTGCGTTGAAAGTCAGGAGGTAATTTCTGTCTTATCGTCTGCTCAATTACTCGCGGCCCGGTAAATCCGATTAAGGCTTTCGGTTCTGCAATAATAATATCGCCTAAACTGGCAAAAGAAGCCAATACCCCGGCCATGGTCGGGTTTGTTAACACTGATATATAAAGTAAACCCTTTTCATGATGACGGGCGAGCGCAGCAGAAGTTTTAGCCATTTGTATCAGGCTAAACATACCTTCATACATTCGCGCACCGCCACCCGAACCTGAAACTATTACTAAAGGCAACTCATCCTTAGTTGCCTTCTCAATAATGCGAGTAATCTTTTCTCCTACCACTGAGCCCATAGAGCCCATGATAAAACGCGAATCCGTAACAGCAATTGCACATTTCTTATCGCTAATTTTCCCTAAGCCTGTTATAACTGCCTCCTTCAGATCAGTGGCAGTTTGGTCTTGTTTTAATTTATCTTTGTATGTTTTAGGGCCCTTAAATTCTAAAGGATCTACCGCAGACATATCTGCATCTATCTCTTTAAACGATCCTTCATCCATAAGAGAGTTGATACGCTCATACCCTGTTAAGGTAAAGTGATAATTACACTTGGGACAAACTCTTAAGTTCTCCTCTAATTGTTTATTATAAAGAGCAGCTGAACAACCTTCACACTTTGCCCAAAGGCCATCAGGGATATCTTTTTTCTTTACATGAACAATCGTATATTTTGGTTTACCGAATATAGCCATCTTTCGTCGCTTCGCTCCTAAGATACGCAGATGATCGCAGATAAAAGAACAGATGATCGCAAGATTTTATCTGTGTTAATCTGTCTCTTTCAAATCTGTGTCATCTGCGTTTCAAAATTTATGAATCAATAACCCACTTAATAACTTTGGGTAAAAAAATGTGCTCTTTTGTGGCATCTTTTCATTATTTAAGGCGATGGTTTTTATTTGCTCTAACTTCGTAGGACTAAGAAAGAAAACTGCTTTAAATTTTCCGTTATTGACTGCTTCAATTGCCTCAATCTCTTCTTTAATATAGGTCACATCTGAGGCGGAAATTTTAAGTAGTTTTTCGAAAACTAATTTTTTTAATAACGCCACATCTAAACGATTGTAATGGTAAGAGTCGCCTTCTATAGCCTTATCAATGAGGCGTTCGTTTTTTAAACGCAGGAAATAATAATGCCCTGGCAGATACATGCCGAATACATGTTCCCCGCTGGCAGCTTTTTTCATAAGCAAAAATAACTCCTGGCTATCTAGAGCCTTCTCAATATTAAAAAATTCTTCTAATTTCTCTTTCCAATCTAAAGGAAGCGCCTTTACTAATCTATGTATAGGAAGAACAGTTAGCCCTTGAGAATTCATATCGACAAAATAAGTCATAATATAATTAAATCCAGCATTTCCTAAATTAGTTCCTTTTCTTTTAGGCCGCAACAAGCTATCCCGATATTCGCAGGCAACTTCGTAGCGATGGTGGCCGTCAGCAATGAAAATATTTTTATTCTTCATATAATCTATTAATCGTCTGACCAATTTAACATCGTCGAGACGCCAAACCTGATGCACTATTCTATCACTATCAACAATATCTACCAGAGGCTTTTCTTTGCTAACATAATTATTAAAGATAAGGTTAACCTGGCGCTTTTCGTCAGAAAATAATGTAAAAATCGGACTTAAATTTGCCTTTACTGTTTTTAATAATGCGAAGCGGTCATCTTTGTGCTCCTGATAAGTATGCTCATGAGGATAAATGCTGCTTTTGCCGCTTGCCTTAAGCCGCATAAGGCCGATAAAACCTAAACGTGTCCTGTTTTCGCCCTTAAAAGGAAATCTTTGCAAATAAAAATAAATTGCCCTATTCTTATCGCAAACGAAGATTTTCTCTTTTTGCCAGTTCAGGAATTTAAGCTTGGCATTTGAATACTTGTCAATTAATTTGCCGTCTTTATGTTCCTCTTTCGGAAGCAAGATTCGCACCAGATTAAAATCATCCGTATGATATAGTTTATCTCGTTCTTTCTCAGAGATAACATCATAAGGCGGGCAGACAACTTTTGATAAGTCTCGAATTTTTTCTTGATTATAAATTAATGCGTTAAATGGTTTTATATGTGTCATACAAAAAATAAGCGCCCAAACTTGCTCCTATTAAATCAAATAATGCATCAATGATAGAAGCAGTTCTATTTAAAACAAAGGCCTGATGTATTTCATCGCTTATCCCATATACAAAGCCAAGTATAACAGAAAAACTAAAAATAGTTTTACTATCCAGGTTAAAGCCGCTATTCTTAAAAGCCCGCATTAACAAAAAACCAAAAATTGCATACTCTATTGTATGCAGAAATTTATCAAGCAGAGGTAACTCAATTATCGATGGAATACTGGGCTGGTCAGATAAATAAAAAATAAACGTAGCATAAGCTATCGTATAAACCCACGAGAAAACCTTAAGTTTTAATGAGAGGTGAGTTATTTTTTGCAAGACGAGCAACTATTTGCGGCCGGGCTGCAACTTGAACAACTCTTCCCGGAGCCGGATTTTTTATCAACTGAATCTGTTTTTTTCTTTCTATAATCTGTTGCGTAAAAACCGCTGCCTTTAAAGATTATTCCTGTCCCACCGCTAATCAGGCGTTTAACTGTTAACTTATGGCATTTAGGGCATTCTTTTACTGGTGCATCAGACATTGCCTGAAACTTTTCAAAACTATGTCCGCATTTATTACATTTGTATTCGTATGTCGGCATAAATTAACCTATTATTAGTGGCCAGCTGCTAAAGGAAAGCTTTTTATGCTCCCCTCAGGAGCCTCTCCCCATACTCCTGTCCCCGGACCGTAATACTTCCAATATTTCCTTTTATAATGAGGGCATTCGATTGTCCATGGGTCAGGCTCGGGCAAGCCGCCAAAATCAAACTGAAACAGACACCATTGCTTACCATCCCGCGGACAACAACCAAGGCATACTGGTTCAATATACGGCGGCGCACTATCAAGGAGTGTAAATAAGTTTCTATCTGGCCAGCTATCATATCTTGCCCTATATAATAAGACTGCTGTACGTAAAGCTGCTATCGTTTGATCCTCATTTACTTCTATAGCTTTTTTACCAAGGTCAACAAATTTTGCAACTGCAAAAGAAAAAAGTATAGCAAACAAAGCCAAAACAATAACCAGTTCAATGAGAGTAAACCCCGTTAGAGATAGGTCGCCTTTAGGCGACCGTAAACAAGAAAGTATATTATTACTATTAATTTTTTTTCTAACAAGTGATTTAGCCACAAATATATATTAAATCGAATCTCTAACGGGGTAAAGCCCTGCCTATCTAAACACCTTTTTAATCTTTTCACTAAAAGAACTGCTATCCTCTCCACTTAAGCGTGCATACTCTTCCAACAACTGCCGCTCTCTGCTTGTCAATCGAGTAGGCAATATGGCATTAACTTGCACTAATTCATCCCCTTGGCCGCGACCGTGTAAATCCCTAATACCTTTACCTCGTAGTCGAAAGACTTTGTTGGGTTGCGTGCCGGATGGAATCTTCATGCTAACTTTTCCGTCTAAAGTAGGAACTTCAACATCTGCGCCTAAGATTAATTTTATGAAACTAACTTCAATGCTTACAATAATGTCATTTCCCTGACGTTCAAATATTGAATGCGGCCTAACGCGGATGCTGATATATAAATCACCTCTGCCGCCGCTTGCGCTATCTCCTTCACTGGATAAACGCAGACGGTTTCCAGTCTCAACGCCAGCTGGTATTTTGACTTCTATTTTCTTTTCTTTATTAATATAACCTTGCCCTCGGCATGTTGAACAAGGCCGCTCAATAATGGTACCTTGACCGCGACAGCGTCCGCAGGTAGTGGCTATGCTAAAAAAACCACTGGAACGCGCAATCTGGCCAGAACCCCTACAATCAGGACAGGTCTTTTTCTTTGTTCCTGCTTGAGCACCTTCACCCTTACAGCTAGAGCAAACTTCAAGACGGGGAACATTAATTGACTTTTCGCTGCCAAAAGCAGCTTCTTCTAAACTAATTTCTAACTCGTAGGCTAAATCGCTGCCTCGGCTACGCCTGCCTCTTCCGGTTCGACTACGGCCGCCTGTACCAAATATATCAAATCCGCTAAATATTTCTTCAAAGATAGAGCCGCCACTGCCAAAACCAAAATTAGCTAAATCTTCAAAGATAGAGCCAAAATCTGCGCTGCGGAATATATCCTCGGTAGTATATCTCTGGTCAATCCCAGCGTGCCCATACTGATCATATAAAGAACGCTTATTTGTATCAGATAAAACAGCATAAGCCTCAGAGATTTCCTTAAACCTTTCTTCTGCATGTTTCTTCTCTGACTCAGGCACCCTATCTGGATGATACTTTAAGGCCAACTGCCTATAAGCTTGTTTTATATCATCGATACTGGCAGTCTTTTTAACGCCAAGTATGTCATAATAGTCGCGTTGGGTAGTCATGACCTTCACTTCGTTCAGGAGTTCACAGTTTACTGTTTACAGTTAACAGAATGCTGTAAACTGTACACTGTTAACAGTACGCTTGGTTATTCTTTCTCATCCTCTTCTTTATATTCAGCGTCGATGATGTCTTCCTTGCTTCCTTTTTGCTCGCTAGGACCTTCCTGTTTCTGACCTCTGGGGCCATGTGAAGTTGTGTCTTGCGTAGAAGAACCCGGTCTTTGTTTTTGCTGCTTTGCTGCTTCCTGCTTATAGATTTCTTCTGCTAATTTGTGCGAAGCCTTAGTCAAATCCTCCATACCACGCTTGATTCGGTCGATATTTTTATCTTTTATAGCAGTTTTTAAGTCATTGAGCCGCGATTCTATATCAGCCCTTTCTTGCTGGCTAACTTTATCTCCGAAATCTTTAAGCGATTTTTCAGTTGCATAAACTAAGTTATCTGCCTGATTAATTATCTCTACCTCTTCTTTCTTCTTAGTATCTTCAGCTGCAAATTTTTCAGCATCTTTAACCATCTTATCGATTTCTTCTTTTGAAAGCTTCTTGGGAGCAGTAATCTTTATTGATTGTTCCTTGCCTGTGCCTAAGTCTTTTGCAGCAACGTGCACAATACCATTAGCATCAATATCAAAGCTAACTTCAATCTGAGGAACGCCTCGCGGTGCAGGCGGAATCCCAACTAAATCAAACCTGCCTAATTCCACGTTATCATTTGCCATTTGACGCTCACCCTGCAATACCCTGATAGTTACTGCAGTCTGATTATCAGCTGCAGTTGAGAAAATCTGGCTTTTTCTCGTAGGTATTGTTGTATTTCTATCAATCAACTTCGTGTTTATGCCTCCCAAGGTCTCAATCCCCAAAGACAAAGGCGTAACGTCGAGCAATAAAACATCTTTTACGTCTCCTTTTATGATAGCAGCCTGAATAGCAGCACCTAATGCTACACACTCCATAGGGTCAACCCCGCGCTCAATCTTCTTGCCAAAATAATCTTCAACAAATTTCTGAACAATCGGCATCCTGGTCGGACCACCCACCATGATTATCTTATCAACGCCTTTATCACTAAATTCAACACCTTCTTTTTTAAATGCTTCTTTTGCATCTTTTAAAGCCTGTTCCAAAGGACCGCGACATCTTTCAATTATCGGGCTTACTAATTCTTCCAATTTTGCCCGGTTGATAGACATAGTCAGATGTTTTGGCCCGCTTGCATCAGCAGTAATAAACGGTAAATTTATATCTGTGGTCAAGGTACTGGAAAGTTCAACCTTTGCTTTTTCTGCTGCCTCGCGCAAGCGCTGCAAAGCCATCTTATCATTCTTTAGCTCTATACCTGTTTGGCGCTTAAATTCCTTGGCAATATAGTCAATCAGCACGTTATCCATATCTGTGCCGCCTAACTGCGTGTCCCCGCTTGTTGCCATAACTTTAAATCCACCTTCTTTCCACATCTCCATAATCGTAACATCAAGCGTACCGCCGCCAAAATCAAAAACCAAAATCTTTAACTCTTTCCCTGCCTTTTCTAAGCCGTAGGCAAGGCAGGCAGCAGTTGGCTCATTGATTATGCGTAGCACTTTTAACCCGGCAATCTCTCCAGCATCTTTTGTTGCTGTCCTCTGATTGTCGTCAAAATACGCCGGGCATGTAATAACTGCCTCTTCTACCTTGTCTCCTAAATAACTTTCCGCATCCTGTTTTATCTTTTGCAAAATAAAAGCAGAAATCTGCTGAGGCGAATATTCTTTGCCGAAAACCTTAAAATGAAAATCAGTTCCCATCTTGCGTTTCGCAGCCTGAATTGTCCCTTCCGGATTTATAGCAGCCTGGCGTCTTGCTGGCTCGCCCACTAAACGCTCTCCCTCTTTTGTAAATGCAACATAAGATGGAAATGCCTTACCCGAAGCAACTCCTGCACCTTCTGCAGAAGGAATTATCACCGGCCTATCGCCTTCCATTACTGCTGCAGCCGAATTTGAAGTTCCTAAATCAATTCCAATTACTTTTGACATGGCTTTCTCCTTATAGTCGAAAGAGTTTACTGTTTACAGTTTACTGTTCACTTTTTTTCTTTGCCACTTTTACTTTTGCCGTCCTGATCAGGCGGCCATTCATTAAATACCCTTTTTGAAATTCTTCTACTATCTTATTGTCGTCTATAGTATCTGATTCCACTGTCATCAGTGCTTCATGGAAGTTAGGGTCAAATTTTTTATTTTCAGTATCAATTGCCTTTATTCCATATTTTTTCAATAATTCATAGAGGTGCGATAAAATCATCTCCACCCCTTTCAAAAATGAATCAAAATCCTGTTTATGTTTCTCTGCTAGAGAAACAAGACGCTCTAAATCATCGAGCACTGTTAAGAATTCAACAAGTAGATTCTCGTTAGCATACTTAATGAATTCATTTTTTTCTCTTTCCAGCCTTTTCTTAAGGTTTTCAAAGTCAGCCTGTTGGCGCAATAACCTGTCCCAATATTCGTTCTTTTTAGCGTCTGCCTCTTTTAACTTCTCGTACTCAAGCTTAGAGATAGTAACTTTGGCGTCAACTACTTTAGATTGGTTCTCGGGAACCTGTTTGTCCTCTTCCTTATTATTATTCATATTGTCCTATTCTTCATTCAAAAGTTCATTCAATCGCTCAGATAAATGCTCTAAGATTGAAATCACCTTTGAATAATTCATCCTTTTTGGGCCTAACACCCCGATTTTACCTTGCCTTGAGCCTTTTTTTGAATATGTGCTCACAATTAAAGAACAATCTTCCATCTCATCAAAATGCGATTCCCTGCCAATATATATATTAACGCAATTTTCTGAACAGCTATTGAGTAATTTAGCTAACCTGGCTCGTTCTTCCAAGACAGTTAAAAAACCGCGCCACTTCTGGATATCATTAAATTCCGGCTGCTCAAGCAAAAAATGCAAACCCCTAAAATAAAATTTATCCTCGCTTCTCATGGAAGAAACAATGCTAGCATAATGAGTCAATTGAGCCAAAATCTCAGAAACATTCTCCAATACTGCTTCTAAATCCTGGACATATTCCTGATGTCTAGGTAGGCTAATCTCTTCATTTTCTTTGATATCAGGCTGCTCTCTCTGCATTAAAAACTCCAGATAATATCGGTAACCCTTATCAGTTGGGATTCTGCCTGCAGAAGTATGCGGCTGAACAAGAAACCCTTCTTCTTCCAACTCTGCAAGACAGTTACGTAAGGTAGCTGAGCTTAACTTAAAGCCGTGTTTTTCCTTAAGTGTCTCAGAACTCACAGCATTAGCGCTTCTGATATATTCATTAATAGTCTCAAAAAGCACTTGTCTTTTTCTTGCTTCGTTATCAACTGTCCTCATCTAAACCCTCAATTTTTTAAGCCAATATCATACCATATTTCTCTTAAAAATTCAACCTTTCTCACCCCCTCAGTATTTTCTTAGCGCTCTTAAGTAGAGATTGCTAAATATAAAGCAAAAAAATTTTGTTTAAAGCCCTCTCTTCATCTTAAGAATCATCTTTACTCCGCTGATATTTACACCTTGTTCTTCCATAAGATAATGAACGTATTCAAGCTGCTCAATGTCTTTTAGACAATAAAACCTTGTCTTTTTGCCTTTGCGCTTTGGCTTTATAACACCTTCCCTGTCTAAAACCCTTAATGTCCACTCTGGTATATGCACAATCCGGCTCACCGCGCTGATAACATATACCGGCTCATTTGGCGCTATGTGGACTTGTAACTTCTTTTCAGTACGCATAATTTAAATCAAAAATCAAAATGCAAAAATCAAAATTACATATCAAAATTTAAAAATTTTAAATTTTACATTGTCATTTTGATATTTAATCTTTGATATTTGAATTACTGCTTTTTCTATTATAAGCATAGCATACTTAACAATTTTTGTCAAATAAATTCATCAAAAAAAGTAAATTAATTAAATAAAAATATTAATGCCCAAATGATGAAAAAATTTCTATTCTACCTTCGCCATCATTCGTATTATATCGATAACGGTTACCTTTTGAGCCAGTATAATGTGGACAATAAAAGTACCACCTGTGGCCGCCTGGTAAAGGAACGTCGCCTAAATATCCCCATTGCCAGTTTACGCCATCTGGATTTCCGAGATTTGTACTCCAGCAATCGGTTGCGTTAGCGCCTCCATAGCCAAATTTAGACACATGCTGACCTAGAAGATCCAATGGGTTAGGTGTGCAAGTAGCTAAATCAGGAGACTCTCCATACCATACAAAATATTTTCCATAATATGTATCTATTGCAGCCTGCAACGCTGCCATGATAACTTTCTCACTAGCCTCCCTCGTCTGTGCCCGCATCGGCCTGTAAGCTAAAATTCCTCCTAAGACTAAAATTGTCAAAACAGCAAGGATTACCACGCCTTCAATTAATGAGTAAGAATATCTTTTAAATCTTAAAAAATTAAAAAAACTATTTTTTTTCATATTCTTTTAACACCTCCCATAAGTTTAATGGTAAGTCTGCATTAATTTCAATGCCTTTTT
>JBFMEB010000020.1:0-35999 GCA_040753675.1 Candidatus Omnitrophota bacterium
CCTGAGTTTCATCTAATTGCCAGGTCCCGGTGCTTACCTTACCTGTGGCACCTTCAAAATGGAGAGCGAAACAATTATTAGCGCATGCAGAATTAAGATTTATGTTCTTTATGATTATACCCTTATAGTCATTATTCTGTTCAAAAGAAACAGCAAGAGGCTCTCCCGCAGAAATCTCTATCGGCTGATAGTCAATTACGAGTTCGCCCCCAATGTCTATTGCCTGCTGAGAATCAGATACAACACGATAAGAATTACTCTCGGGTTGTACCTGGTAGTCGCTTAAATCTAAAACTAAATTTCCTGGGCTAACGCTACCATCATCGTAATGCATATTCATTGCCAAAAACTGGGTATATCTTATATCAGCGGCAAGGCTATCTGCTGCGGCAGCAAGTATAATCGATTCATACCCGTAAAGGCTGCTAAAGCCCATAGCCGCAATAATACTAAAAACAGCTATTACCAATACCAATTCCAGTGTGGTAAACCCCGTTAAAGATAGTCCGCCATATGTCTTTGGCGGACGTAACCAGAGCTGGCTATTTAAATAAAACCTTATCTTATTTTTCCAAGCATTATGATAAAGCATATATTTTAATTTTAATCTCTAACGGGGTAAACCCCGTTAAAGATAACCAAATGTTCCTCTTCATCTCTACTCCTCAACTAAAAAACCTACTCTTCGTCTTAGAGTAGGTTTCTATTCTATAGTATATAAAACACACTTGCGCACACTATCCAGGCGAATAGCTGCTTTATATCTAATTCAATTGGCTTTTAATTAAAGTCTATCATAACAAGATATCAAGTTCAAGCCTTTTATTCTTGCTTAAGTGGACACCTTATGTTAAACTAATTCATAAAATGTTTAGATTAGATAAGAATTTAATAAAAGTAACCACCGGGGCAATAATTCTTAGTTTACTTTACTGCCTCCTCATAAATCAACTTCCCTTTCTAAATACCCTCTCCTTAAAGACTCAAGACCTTTTTAGTAATCTTCGCTATAAAATAAAGCCTAAGCCAAAAGAACTCAAAAATATCTGCATCATAGCAATAGATGAAGAATCTTTTAGACAGTTAAATAAGAAGTGGCCCTGGCCGCGCAGTATATACGCAGAATTTATTAATAAGTTGACTCAATATCAACCTAAGACTATCAGCCTTGACTTGCAGTTTTTTGGCAAAAGTCAAGATGCGAACGATGATATGCTTTTGGGGCAATCAATTAGAAATGCAGGTAATGTAGTATTAAGTGCCTACATAGCAGCCCACGGTAGATATGACCGACCGCTTGATGACTTAGAAGAGGCTGCATTTGAATCTGGTTTTGTAAATAAACCTCGTGATTCTGATTTAATTATACGCACCAGCCGCCTTCTTTATCCTAAAGAAGTAGGTTCGAAATCCTTAGACTCCTCCTTTGGCTTTAAAAGTGCTCTCGGCTTCTGGGGCTTGAAAGGAAAATACGTTAAGATAACAAAAAACTCTCTATTAATTATACCTAAACATCTCAGCGTCCCTTTTAACAGACATGGAACGCTTAAGCTAAATTTCCAAGCAAAAACTGACGACTTTCAAATTATACCTTTTTATAAAATTATTAACCAGGCTGCTAAAAAAGAGGAAATCTCTGGAAAACTTGTGGCTGTAGGCACTACTGCTGAAATATTCCATGATATACATCAAACACCCTTTGGCTTAATGCCTGGTGTTATGATTAATGCAAACGAAATTTTAATGTATTTATCAGGCGAGTTTATCAAGGATATACCTCTGCCTCTCCAATCTGCTTTTATCTTTATTGTTGCTGTCTTTAGCGCAATAATAACTTATAAATTAAAAGCCCTGAAGGGGTTTCTTATACTTTTAGCTCAACTTATTGGAATTTTTTGCCTTTCGCTAATTCTATCCTTGCGTAATTTCTCTGCAGATTATTTTGGTCCGATTTTCATTACCTCACTCGCTTATTTAGGAGTAGAGACTTATAAATATGTTCGGCTGATTATTGAAGCAGCGGTTTTAAAAACTATGGCTATCACCGATGGCTTGACCGGACTCTATGTCCATCGATATCTTATGCTGAAATTAGAATCAGAATTCAACCGGGCAAAAGAGGAAAATACACAACTGTCATTCTTGATTATGGATATTGACCATTTTAAAAATATAAACGACACTTATGGCCATGAACAGGGCAATATTATTTTAAAAGACATTGCTAAAATTATTAAAGATAATAGCCGGAAGGTTGATATTGTTGCCCGGTATGGCGGCGAAGAATTCTGCACAATTCTGCCTGGTACCCCAGAAAAAGGAGCAAACATTTTTGCTGAAAGATTAAGAAAAATGATCGAAGAATTTGCCTTTCCCTACCAAGAAGGAAAAAGCCTAAAAGTTACTATCAGTATTGGAATTTCCTCTTTAAAACAAACTAACGCCCTAACGCCCCAAGAATTAATTGCCTTTGCTGATAAAGCCCTCTATCAGGCAAAAGAAACAGGAAGGAATAAGGTCTGCATGTTTATCCCACCAGAGAATCCAGCTCAAAAATAACTTCCTAATTGCTAAATGGCCACATTGTCACATTGCTACAGTCTAGCAGTTTAGCAATGTAACAATTTAACAATAGAACTTGCTACTTGCTACTAAAAATTTGAAAGTAAATTTACGGTAGGATAACCTTGAGGAAGCGGGCTTTGCCAATTTTTAATATGCCGCTTTTATTGATAAGGAATCTCTCTTCTTTTATTGGTAGGTTTGCAAATGTTATTGCTCCAGCGCGTATTAGGCGCCTTGCCTCATTTCCAGATAAAACTAGCTTACTTTCAATAAGAAGAGATAACACTGTCTCGCCGGCTTTGTTTTTTAATCTATATTGAGGTGCCTGCTCAGGAAGCGTACCTTTGGTGAATATTTTATCAAAATTCTCCCTTGCCTCGGCAGCAATTTTACTAGTATAAAACCTGCTCACTAAACCTTCGGCAAGATTAAGTTTTGCCTCTTTAGGATGCATCTTCTTAACTGTCTCTATATCAACTTCAGTTAATACGTCATAGAAACGCAGCATTAATTCATCTGATATTGACATAACCTTGCCAAAAATCTGATCCGGCTCTTCATTAATGCCTATATAGTTGCGATAACTCTTAGACATCTTTAACTTACCGTCTAAACCTTCTAAGAGCGGCAGGGTAATTACCACCTGCGGCACTTGCCCATAGGCGCGCTGAATATCGCGGCCGACTAAGAGATTGAATTTCTGATCAGTGCCTCCTAATTCAATATCTGCATCCAAGATAACCGAGTCATATCCTTGCATCAAAGGGTATAAAAATTCCAATACGCTTATCGGTTTTCCCTGTTTCAACCTGCCAGAAAAATCATCGCGTTCGATAATGCGTGCAACATTATACTTCGAGGCAATCTCCAAAAACTTATCCAAATTTACCTTTTTTTTCGATTTGGAATTAGCAGAGAACCATTCTGAATTATATCTTACCTCAAGATGTTTTTTATCCATAAGCAGAATCTTTGAAATCTGCTTAAGATATGTTTTTGCGTTATCTAAGACTTCTGACACCTTAAGCATTTTTCTTGTCTGAGACTGGCCAGATGGGTCGCCTATGGCTGCTGTAAAATCGCCTATCAGCATAACCGCCTTATGGCCTAGTTCCTGAAAAACCCTTAGTTTACGCAGTAACACCGTATGGCCGAGATGTATATCAGCACAGGTTGGGTCAAAGCCAGCCTTTATCCTTAGGGGGCTACCCTTTTCAAAAGAAGCAGACAACTTTAAAGCGAGTTCTTCTTCGCTTATTATTTCGACAGCGCCTCTTTTTATCTTTGCTATTTGCTCTTTGACTTTCATTCTGTTTTTGCACTCAAACTAATTTTGGCTAATTCCGGCTCAATCTTAATTACTTTTGCTTTTAAGCCATCACCTGGCTTTAATTGTTCAAGTTTTTCTTTCTCTATTTCACCAGCCGCAATTATACCATCCAGCTCGTTACTTATTTTAACCAAAACACCTAAATTAATTATTGATATTACTTCTACGTCTATAATTTTACCGATTTCATAATCCTGTACAATTTTTGGCCAAGGATTTTCAGTCAACTGCTTCAGGCTTAAAACTATTCTCTGGGCTTTAGCATCTAAGGAAGAAATCATCACCTCTATTTTCTGTCCTTTTTTTAAAATCTCTTGAGGATGATTGATTTTTTTAGTCCAGGACATATCTGAGATATGAATCATCCCTTCTAAATTTTCCGGTAACTCAACAAACGTGCCGTAATCAGTAAATCCTCTTACTGTGCCAGTAACTTTAGATCCGACAACAAATTTTTCAGCAGCAGTATCCCAAGGATTAGGCTCTAATTGCTTTATGCTCAGTGAAATCCTTTTGGTTGGCTTTTCGATGCTTAATACTTTAGCCTCAATCATATCGCCGATAGCAAAGGCATCTTTCAAATCTATCATTCTCTTTGACCAAGAAATCTCAGAAATATGGATAAGACCCTCAATGCCTTTTTCTAACTCTATAAATAAACCATAATTTAAGATATTGACGATTTTGCCTTTCACCTTAGAGTCAACCGGAAATTTCTCTTCGATGGTTTCCCAGGGGTCAGACGTACACTGTTTTAGTCCTAACGAAACGCGGTTAGCCTCCCTATCTAAATTCAAAATCATAACCTCAATCTTATCGCCGATAGCAACTACTTCTGACGGATGGGAAATCCTGGACCAACTCATATCAGTTATATGTAAGAGCCCGTCTACACCGCCCAAATCAACAAATGCGCCGAAATCAGTTATTGCCTTAACCTGACCAGCCCGTATATCGCCTATTCTTAATTCATCCCAAAGTTTCTTCTTAACGAAATCTTTCTCTTTCGCCAGAGCGTCTTTACGTGAAACCACTAAGCTACGACGCTGATTATTTATTTTTACAATCTGGAATTTAAATACTTGGTTGATTATTTCACTCTGAGGTTTGCCTCTAAAGGTAGACAGTGATTCAGGCAAAAATGCCTCAGCGCCCAAACAATCAACAGAATATCCTCCTTTAATCTTGGACTTTACTTTGCCTTCGATTAACTGCTCAGAGATAGACATCTTAGAGATTTCTTCCCAGCCCTTAATGCGGGAAACCTTTTCCTTAGACAAAACCACCATGCCGTCTTCGCCTTCCAAGGCCTCGATTAAAACATCAACCTCATTTCCTATCACCATCTCTTCGCTCTTAAACTCAGAAGCGGCAATCAACCCTTCTGACTTAAAACCAATGTCTACCAAGACAAATTTTGGCCCTATAGTAGCAATCTTTCCTTTCACAATCTGGCCTTCGCTAAAATTTTTAAAGGTACCTGCGTAAAAATTGTTTGCTGTATCATTTTGTTTCTGCATTGCAAACCACCATCCTATTATTAAATTTTTTGGCCTCAGCCAAATGATTACATAGATTTAGAAAAACAGATTACGGTGATTAAATCTTAAAAAACAATCTCTGGAATCTGATTAAAAATCGCTGGAATCAATGCAATCATTGCAATTTTATTTTGTAGAGATTGCATAATAAATTATCCTAAATCAAAACAAAAGTCAAGCTTATTCGCTTCGCTCATTACACAGATTAGCATATTTTAAAAAAGTCATACATAGTCATACTTAGTCATAAATAGTCATACAATTGTATGACAACCATTTGACAACTTTTGACTATGTTTGACCAACATCGAAGATATTCTATGCTTAAAGCTTACTAACCACCTCATCAAAACGCTTGAGCGCTGTATCATAGTCCTCGTCTTTGGCAATAAACAAAGGCTGGCTAAAATTAACACAGATTTTAGTTGCAAACTTAATCCATTTCGAAGACTTAGACAATGCTTCTTGAGTGCCATAGATTTTTGCCACAATTATTGGAACTTGCGCCTTTTTTGCTAAAAGTAAAAAACCCCTTTTTATCTCTTTAAATGACAAACTTAAATTTTCTATACGCCTGCCTTCAGGAAAAATAGCAAGACAATTCCCTTTCTTTAAGCTCTCTAAAGACCGCCGTAAAGCATATAAATCAGCGCTGTCGCGTTTAAGCGCTATAACCCCAACTGCCTTCATCCATGCACCTAAAGGCCAAAAATTAAATAAATCCTGACGGGCTAAGAATACAATACGGCGAGGACAGGATATGCCTACTACAAGGGGGTCTAAATAGCTTAAGTGATTCGCAATAATTAAAAAGGGGCCTTTTTTAGGAAAGGATTCTCTGCCAGTGACCTTTAATCTAAAAAAGAAAATAAATCTTAAAATGACTTCTATAACAAATCTGGAAATATAATAAAAAAACATCTTGTTTAGTGAGAGCTTTCATCTTCCTTAGGGCGTCACAAAAGTGCCGCCCTTGATTACACAGATTTAAAAACTAGATTACGGTGATTAAATCTTGGAAAAACAATCTCTGGAATCTTATTAGAAATCGCTGGAATCAAGGGCACTGCTTTTTAGTGCCCTATCATCTTCTTTCCGAAAGAAATCATTTTACCTGCTTCATCTTTAGTCGCGCTTTCTGCATAAACTCGCACTATAGGCTCAGTGCCAGAGCCGCGCAGCATAAGCCAGCTTCCATCGCTACAAATAAACTTGATTCCGTCTTTTTTGTCAATTTTGACAACTTTTTTGCCTAAAATATCTTTCGGCAATTTTATTTTTTCTAAATCAAAATCTCCGATATGTTCTAAGCGGATACTATCCTTAGTATAATAAAATTTTCCGTATTCTGCTTCTAAAGAAACCAACTGTTGATTTATATTTGAATTTCGAAAAGCAAGCATCTCTAAAAGAAGCAAACCTGCTAAGCTTCCGTCGCGCTCAGGTATATAATTCTTAAAGCCAATACCTCCAGCCTCTTCTCCGCCTATTAAGATGTCTTCTTCCTTCATCAACTTACTAATATATTTAAACCCAACCGGCGTCTCATATAGCTTCAATTTTAGCCGCTGACAGATTTTATCAATCAAAGAAGAGCCAACTATGGTTTTGACTATGGCACCTTTTTCTCGTCTATCTTGGACAAGATGCAAAATAAGTAAACAGAGAATTGTTTGGGGGCTTATAAATTCACCATTTGAGTCAACCGCAGCAATCCTATCTGCATCGCCGTCAAGGACCAGACCTAAATCAAATTTTTCGGCTTTCATGCGGGAAATCATAACAGAGAGGTTTTCTGGCAAAGGTTCAGGTCGAGCTCCATCAAAAACAGGATTAATATCCTCTCGCATAAGATGGATTTGTATGCTACCGCCTCCAATGCAATCCCGTATGAATCCATTGCCGCTGCCATGCATAACGTCAACCAAAATCTTTAAGCCGGAATTTTGAATTTTATTTAAATCTATATAATTCTGCAAAAATTTTCTGTAGCAGTCGGTTAAATTAGTGACTTTAAAATTTTCCTTAAATTTTTTATCGGATAAATCTATCTTTTTTACTTTGCTTTTAAAAAGATTTTTTTCAACCGCAGACGTAATATCAACATCTGCTGCTCCGCCGGAATCATCCTTAATCTTAAAGCCGTTAAACTCAGGTGGATTATGGCTTGCTGTTATCACTATGCCAAAATCAGCCTTTGAGTACTTGACTGCAAAACTTATTGCCGGCGTTGGTATGGCCATATCTGAAAATATAACATTTATCTTATTTGCTACAAAAACTGAAGCTGCTTCCAAGGCAAATTCCTTTGAAAGAAAACGGGTATCAAAGCCGACCACAGCTGTCAATTTTCCTTTTTTCTTTTTCTTGAAATAATCGCTCACGGCCTGAGAAAGGATTGCAACATTCCCAAAGGTATACTCTCTTCCTATGACTGCTCTCCAGCCATCTGTTCCAAATTTAATCGCGAGATTCTTATCGCTCATCCTCTTAAACTCCTTATTGCTGAATTTGCATCAGTAGCATTAAAAATAAAACTGCCGGCTGCTAAAACATTAGCTCCGCAGGAAACAAGTTTTGACCCATTCTCACTATTGACACCACCGTCAACTTCAATATCAAATCTAAATTTCTTTCTTAAGCCTGTTATTTTTGAATAAACAATTGGCATAAATTTCTGGCCACAAAAACCAGGGTTGACGCTCATCAATAGAACAAAATCAAGCAAATCTATTATTGGCTCTATTTTTTTTAAACTGGTATTGGGATTTAGAGCAGCACCTAAACGCACTTTAGAGCCCTTTATTTTCTTTAATTGGCTCTTAAAACTGCTGGTACTCACTGTCTCAATATGAACAGTAATAATATCTGCTCCTGCTTTAATAAAATCATTTAAAAATTTAAACGGATTTTCAATCATCAAGTGAACATCCAAAGGCAAGCCGCTAACTTTCTTTATTGCCTCAACCTGCCCTGGCCCAAAAGTTATGTTAGGTACGAAGTGTCCGTCCATAATATCAATGTGCAGCAAATCTGCGCCTGCGGCCTCTACTTTCTTAATTTCTTCGGCTAGTTTGCTAAAATCTGCAGCAATGATTGATGGTGCGATTAAAATCTTCATATTAAATTTCCTTATTAAAGGATAAACACAGATAAAGAGTTGGATAAACACAGATGTAAAACTATAAATCTGTGTTAATCATAGTAATATCTGTGTTCATCTTATTATTTTTTACCTATATAGCCCCTTCTCTCTAATATAATTTAAAACTTTTTTATCTAAAAAGTTAATGACGGGTTTATTTCTTTTTAAATATGACCTGATCATTGAAGAAGAAATATCAATCGGGTTCATTTGGATAAAACGAATGCCACTCTTTCTTTTTAAATTAAAACCCGACCGTTTTGCGACCACAAAAGTGGACAGATGTTTTATTTGGTCAAAATCCTTCCATTTATCTAATTGCCTTAAAGAATCAGAGCCGGTTATAAAGAAAATCTTATCTTTGGGAAATTTTTTTTTAAATTGCCGCAAGGTATCCATGCTATAAGATATGCCGCCTCTTTTTAACTCTAAACTTGAAATTTTGAATCTTTTGTTTTTCTTTGTTGCTAGCCTGAGCATCATTAAGCGCTCTTTGCCAGAAATTAAGCCACGTTTAGATTTGAGCGGAGCAATGTTTGCAGGTATGAAAAAAATTTTGTTTAAATTTAATTTTTTTTGGGCAGTTTCTGCTAATCGTATATGGCCAAGATGTACTGGATTAAATGTCCCGCCTAAAATACCTATCCTCATATCTTATTTCATTTTAAAGATAATATGTTAATTTAAATAGCAAAAATTAAATATCAAAATGACAAAGCAAAATTTAAAATTTTTAAAACATTTTGCATTTTAATATGTAATTTTGATTTTTGCATTTTGATTTTTGAATTATACCCTTCTAAGAAATAAAACGTTATTCCCTTACCTGTCCTCTCCCAAATATTTGATACTTATAGGTGGTCAGCTCTTCTACTGCCATTGGACCACGGGCATGAATCTTGTCAGTTGATATTCCTATTTCCGCGCCCATGCCAAATTGATATCCATCGCTAAATCGGGTTGAGGTATTTAGAAAAACACAGGCAGAATCAACGCGCTCTAAGAATTTCTTAGCAGCATTTTTGTCTTTTGTAATTATGCTGTCAGAATGATGCGTTCCAAATTCATTAATATGTGCTATTGCTTCATCTACATTTTTAACTAACTTTACTGCTAAAATCAGGTCAAGGAATTCTGTTTTAAAGTCAACCAGCGATGCGTTTTTAATATGCCTATCGTATTTCTTAACGCCAGGCGTTCCTCTTATTTCTACGTTTGCTTGTTTAAATTTCCTTAACATCGCAGGTAAAAATTTAGCTGCAATATCTTTATGAACCAGTAATGTTTCCATCGCATTGCAAACTCCAGGACGCTGGACCTTGGCATTAAAACAAATTTTATAAGCCATATCTAAATCCGCATATCTTTCCACATAAATAGCGCAAATCCCTTTGTAATGCTTTATTACCGGTATGCGAGATTTCTTAACTACCTCTCTGATTAAGCCTTCTCCGCCGCGAGGAATTACCAAATTAATATAATCGTTTAACTTAAGCAATTCATCTACTGATTTCCTGTCAGTGTTTTTAATCAATTGATAACTCTCAGTAGGAATGCCGTGCTTTTTAATAACCGAAATAAGAGTATTAAATATTGCAATATTAGAATTAATTGCTGCGCTTCCGCCCCTTAAGATAAGAGCATTTGAGCTTTTTAAGCACAAACCTAAACAGTCACTGGTAACATCAGGACGGGACTCGTAAATAATAGCAATAACTCCTATCGGGACTCTTACCTTTTTTATTTGTAATCCTGAAGGAGCTTTCCAAGATTTAATAACCTCGCCAATTGGGTCTTTAATCATAGCAATGCTTCTCAAAGAATCAGACATCTTTTTTAATCGTGATTCATTAAGAGTTAACCTGTCAATAAAGGCACTTGATTTACTCTGGTTTTGCGCAAGTCTCAAATCCTTAAGGTTTTCTTTTAAAATAAAAGCTTTGTTTCTAAGTAGACTCCCAGCCATAGCCAAAATCGCTGCTTTTTTCTGCTTACTTGATAGCAGGCTTAAACTTGATGAGGCAGCCTTAGCTTTTTTAACAATCCCCAAAACTTGTTTTTTTAATCTCGTGCTCATCATTAAAGTTTATTAAATTTTGTGATAGTTTTATGTTTTGACACAACAAAGGGCGAAAATATATGTTGTAGGTTGTCTAGAAAAGCGAGGTATTCATCAAAAGAAATTGCCTCTCTAACCTTCTCCCTAGCCAACTTAAAGTCTTGCCTGCGGCGTTCACTTTTAGCGTCCTCTAAAATCTCTTTCTTTTCCTGTTCACTTAACATTTTTTAGTCTTTCTATTATTTTGTTAAGTTCTGTTCGTCTATCAAATAAGTCAAAATACTCTTTTAAAAGCTCTACATCAAGATTAGGATAATTATTTTTTATCAATAATTCAATATCAGCCATATCCTGTGCTTGCCGACTTGGGTCGTTAGAGCTTGATTGAACTTTTAGGCCTATCTGATCCTCTATGCTGATAACCTTTATTCTTAGCTTACTGCTAAAGATTTCTTTCTCTGTAGCACGTTTCAACATCTCTCTCGAATATTCCCTATGTGCAAGTAGAAAATCAATTCTACCTAACTGGGGGTTTTCGCTAATAAAATTTAAAACATCTTCACTCTCGTGAATAAGTTTATAACCACAGTTTACAAGAATGTCTTTAATCTTGGGGCTATCCTGACTTAAAACCAGCAAATCTATATCTCTGGTTGCACGAGTTATGCCGCTGAACTGTAAGGCAAAGCCACCGATAATTGCAAAATCTATTTTCTCCTGCCTAAATTTTTCAATTATAAATTTAAAAACCTTTGCAAAATCCATAAACACACTCTACTGACTTAACCGCCCTTAATCAATCAGTGATTATCTGTTCGTTTATCTGCGATCATCTGCGGTTTCAGATAAGCACCAAATCATTTCTATGCACAACTTCAGGCTGGCCTTTCTTCCCTCTTATCTGATTAATATGGCTGGATGAAAATTTTGTTATTCCTTTTGCAAAATTATTGCCACTTTTATCAGAAATTAATACAACCGAATTTGCCTTGAATTCACCGATTACCTCTACAATTCCCACGGAAAGTAAACTCGTATTTTTAGAAATTATTGCCACTTTTGCTCCCTCATCAACTAAAATTTTACCTTTAGGCTTTGTGCCTGAAGCAATCCAAATCTTCTTATGCTCGCGTTTTAATCCAGCACAAAAATAAGTCCCTACCTCTCTGCCTCCAACAATATCAACTAAAATATTTTCTTCCTTCCCATTGGCGAGAATTGCCGGGATTCCAGCATCGTTTGCAATTTTTATCGCTTCTAATTTTGTATACATACCTCCTACGCAACTAAACTTCTCGCTGCCGCAGGCAAGCCGCATAACAGAATTGTCAACTTTTTCTACCCGATAAATCAATCTCTTTTCTTTGCGCTCGTATAAGCCATCTACGTCGGAAAGGATTATCAAGATATCAGCTGAAAGAAGATTTGCCACAAGCGCAGAGAGTTTATCATTGTCTCCGAACTTTATCTCTTCTGTGGATACTGAGTCATTTTCATTAATTATAGGAATTGCTTTATACTCAAGGAGCCTAACCAATGTCTTCTTTGCATTTAAAAAACGGCTGCGGTTATCAAAATCATCCCAAGTCAGCAGCACCTGGGCACAATTCTTTCTGAGGTTTTTAAAAGATTCCTGGTAAGCATCCATAAGAGCAATCTGGCCTAAAGAAGCCAAGGCAGATAAATCCTTTAATTGAGTAGGCCTTCGCTTAAGACCTAACATATCAAGGCCAGATGCAATTGCACCGCTTGACACTAAGATAACCTCTTTACCAGCGTCTATCAAAGAAGAAACCTGATATGCGATATTATTAACTAAGCCAGTATCTAAGTGGTTTTCCTTATCCGTAAGGATACTGGTTCCAATCTTTATTACAATTCGTTTATAATTTATGTCTGATTTCATTTATTAATGCCTTTAATCCTTTTTTTTCTAAACAAGAAATTGCGATTATTTTTTTTCCTAAATATTTTTCTAATAGTTTTAAATTTTCTTTCCAGCCTGATAAATCTATCTTATTTGCAATAATTATCCTTGGTTTTTTTTCTAAACCCGCTCCGTAAAGTGCTAATTCCTTATCAATAATATTATAATCACCTATAGGGTCAGCGGTTTTGACTGATACGTCAATAACTTGTAATACAAGTTTTGTTCTTTCAATGTGCCTTAAAAATTTATCTCCTAAGCCTTTGCCAAGATGCGCACCTTCTATTAAGCCTGGTACATCTACCAGCACGAAAGAAGATTCAGCGCTTATATGAATGCCTAATATCGGCGCTACAGTCGTAAACGGATAATCAGCTATTTTTGGCTTGGCATTTGAAATAGAACTTAGTAAGCTGGACTTTCCGGCATTAGGTAAGCCGACAATTGCCACGTCAGCAATAAATTTTAATTCGAGCGAAACTTCTCTTGCTTCACCAGGGCTGCCTTTCTCTGCCTCGCCTCGTGTGCGTATATTGCCTCTTCCGCCAATGCCACCTTTTGCAACAATAACTTCATCCGCGTCTTCTTTTAAATCGCGCAGCAATAAGTGTGAATTTGCATCGCGTACAACCGTTCCACAAGGAACTTTTATGATTAAATCTTCGCCGTCCCTGCCTTTTTTGTTGTTTGAACTTCCGTGACTTGCGCTTTTTGCCTTAAAATGCTGCTGATAACGGAAATCCAAAAGCGTATGTATCTTGGAATCGGCACGCAGTATGACATTTGCGCCTTTTCCGCCATCTCCGCCGTTACGTAAGGCATGGCGGGTGTATCTATCGCGATAGAAACTTCGGCAACCATTTCCGCCATTACCTGCCTGAATCTTAATTTTGGCAATGTCAATGAACATTTTTAAAAATGATTACAGAGATTACTAAAATGATTACAAAGATTAAATTAATTATTTCTAGCTTACACTAATCTCTTTTATCTTTACCCTGGTCAATTTCTGACGGTGACCTTTGCGCCAATGTGAACTTTTTTTGCTGCGGTATTTAAAAGAAACTATCTTGTCTGTCTTAATAACCGGCTCAATTACCTCAGCTTTTACAGATACGTTCTTTAGAAAAGGTGCACCCACCTCTATTCTTTCAGCATCTGCCACCAACAGTACCTTATCCAGACTTACTGTTTTTGCACGGGGCCGCAAAGGTACTTTTTCGATATCTATCTCGTTATTTGGTTCCACCTTATACTGCTTTGAACCTGTCTGAATTATTGCGTACATACATAATCTCCTTTAATGAGTAGATGATTTATGGAGTCTGTAGGACGACATAAATCATAGGCACGAAGTGCCGTCTGCGAATTAAACCCAGCTCTAATTTTACTAACTAACTTTGATATCAAAGCAAAGGTTTGTGCACAAATTCAAATTTTTATCCCAGCACTAATATTTCAGTAAAATTAGGGCTGGGTCAAGTTCGGACGTATAAGTTATGTCATCACAAATTAATACAAAAAGCTCCCTGCCTGACGGCAGGCAGGCATAACTTATGTCCTTACTTGAAATATTTATGTTAACATAACTAAATTGAACAGGCAAGGAAAAAACAATAATAGGCTCTATTACTCGATGATTATTTTTTCTAAGTGCAGGTGGGGACTGGGGTTTAGTATTATAGAGGTCTTAAACCTACTCTCTAAATTAATCAGGGTTTGTTTATGCGCAACATTGAAATGTTCAACAACCTGAGGATTCAGGCTGACTAATAATTTTTTCTTTTTTCCTTCGAACAATGTCTGATTTAAGAGGCGTAAACAGCTAATAGCTATAGTTTCTATTGACTTTATCTTGCCGCGGCCCTGACAGTACGGGCAAATTTGATAGGCAACGCTTTCTGCGCTGCGACGCTGGCGCTGGCGGGTCATTTCTAATATACCGAATTCAGAAATCCTGATAACATCTGTCTTTGCCCGGTCTTTACTTAGTAAGCCTTTAAAACGATTCAGCAATTCTTTACGATGGGCCTCACGGCTCATATCAATAAAATCTATTACAATGAGTCCACCTAAATCCCGCAATCGAAGCTGTCGGGCAATTTCAGTTGCAGCATCCATATTGACATTAAATGCCATATCTTCCTGAGCCTTATGAGCCTGAGTGCTGGGAGAACCTTTAAACCTTCCGCTGTTTACGTCAATTACTACCAGGCCTTCTGTGGGCTCAATATATAAATAGCCACCAGATTTCAAATTTACTTTTCTGTCGTAAATCTGCTCAATCTTTTCCTCTACTTTAAATTTTTCAAAAAGTGTCCCTTTGCCACGGTACAACTGAATCCTTTTTAATAGCGAAGGCGAGTAAATTCGCACGAATCTACGAATAATATGAAATTCTCTTTTTGAATCTATTAACAGACTGTCCACCTCTTCAGTAAAAGAATCCCGCACCGTACGCATTATCAAATCAAATTCTTCATGTATTAAGGCAGGGGGTTTTCTGGATTTAGCAATCTTACTAATCCTATGCCAGACCTTAAGCAAAAACTTTGCATCGCGCTGCAATTGCTTTCTGCCTGCACCAACGCTTACCGTGCGAACTACAAAACCAAAATTTGCCGGTAACCGCAAGGATTTCATAAGTTCTTTTAGGCGGCGCCGCTCTGCATCATCTTCAATGCGTCGCGAAATTCCTATAATACTTTCTTGAGGTAATAATACCAGGTACCTCCCCGGTAAAGAAATCTTTCTAGTTAACCTCGCTCCTTTTGTGCCAAATTGTTCTTTTACAACTTGAACAAGAATTTCATCACCTACTTTTAAATCCGGCAATCCAGGTTTTTTTGATTCTCCAGAAGAATCTGACTCTTCAATTATATCTTGGGAGAAATCTGGCAAAGAGGCAACTTCGTTCAAATAAAGAAAACCCTTTTTTGCTAATCCTATATCAACAAATGCCGCATTTAAAGACGCGGCTATCGAATCTACCTTGGCCTTGTAAATATTTCCTACGATTGTCTTTTCACCAGCCCTCTCAATAAAAAATTCATCAAGAGAATCTTTCTCTAAAATAGCCACCCGGTTTTCTTGTAACCCTTTGTTAATAAGAATTGTCTTTGACATATTTTATCAAACATCCCCTAATAGTTTTGCTTCTCTTATTATTATGCCTTGGGGCAATTGAAGCTGCAGTGAACGCGCAAACTCATCTGGCTCAACTCTATTTTTAATTGCAAATTTGCACTTAAGGTCGTCTCGCTCCAATCCTAACTTTACCGCTTTATCAACACTAATCTTCGGATGCGGATTAAAGCCGCGAGTGTTTTCAAGTGGCAAATTTGCTCGTAAGCTAGCACGTCTGAAAAGGCGCAGCAAATCAAGATGGGAAATGTAACGCATCAGACCTTTTTTTGAAAAGTTTATTTCGATAATTAATTTTGCTTTCATTTAAATGTAGACCCTTGACAATCTATCTTCGCCAAGGGTCTTTAAAAAGGTTAACAAAATGGTCTAAAAATCTATTGCTCTGTTCCAGGCAATGGCTCTATCTTTGGTGGTCCTACAGGCTCTATAGGTTCTACTTTAGCCGGTTCTGCCTGAACTTCGGTCTCCTCTTTTATCAAGGATCTGACTGGGCTATCTTTACTTTGCATAAGCGTTATCAAATCTTGTTCTGTTTTTACTATGCTGGCAGTAATAAAGATTAGCAAGTCAATCTTTTCAGTATCATCTACTGTACGCTTAAACAAACCGCCAAAAATTGGAATCTTGCTTAAGAAAGGAATGCCGTATTCTGACTCACTTTTTACATCCTTAAGTAGCCCCCCAATTACCACGGTCTCGCCGTCTTTCACCAGAAGCTGAGTCTCAGCCTCACGGGTAATAATTCTAGGATAGGCATTAGTACCCACCGTAGTAGTGAAAGAGGTTACCGCTGGATGGACAATTAAATTAATAAAGCCATCCTCATTAACCTGAGGCACAACATTAAGCTGTATGCCTATATCCTGGTAATAGTCTAAAGTAGTAACAAGAGTTGAGCCAGCTTCGGTGCTTACATCTGAAGTCAATATCGGATATTTCTCGCCGATAAGGATATTCGCCTCCTGGTCGCTCAAAGTTAAAATACGCGGAGCAGAAAGCGTATTTGTTTCAACATCTTCTTCTACAGCATGTAGTATTGCCTGAAACTGTGAACCAGTAATTTTTTGAAAGGTAGCAGTAAGGCCGGCATTAAAAGGAGAGGTGCCCGTGAATCCAGTTTTTGAACCAAAGGTACCTGGGGCCACCGAGGTTGTCTGACTTTTAACCTTCAACTGAGTTTCAGGCCCTTGTGGTGAAAACCCATCTTTACTACTCGTCTCTATAAACCCATCTCCGCTCGAACCTGTTCCAAATTCTAAACCAAGGTCTCTTAGTTTATCACGGCTTACTTCTAAAATTCTTGTTTCGATTAAAACCTGAACAGGCAAAACATCTAATTTAGCAATGACTTCTTCTAATTTTTCTAATACCGGCGGAATATCAGAGATAATGAGCATTTTTGCCTTGGTCTTTTTTTCTGAGGCGCGTTTTCTTTTTCCAAGTTCTGCACCGCCAAACTCCCAACCCGCCTGGCCTGTTATAGAAAGTACAGTAATTTTTCCGCGCGGCGATAATTGCGGATCAAGCGCTCTTTTCATATCTACAGCATCAACAAATTTTAATTTTACAACCTTGGTTACTGTTGGCTGAACTTCAGCCAAGGCTGCCTGTTCTTTTTTCTTTGCCGTAAGCATTTCCATAGGATAAACGGTTATGATATCTTCTTTACGCTCTAGGCCATAACCATATGTATCTAAGATAACTTCTAAGGCCTTATCCCAAGGAACATCGGTAAGGCGAATAGTGACCAAGCCAGCAACTTCGGGGCTTGCAACAATATTAACACCGCTCTTATAAGAAAGTATCCTTAAGACATTACGGATATCTGCTTCTTTAAAATCAAGAGACACCTTGGCAGCAGGTAAAGGTTTTTCTGGCTCGGAGACTTCTGGCTTTTGTATCTGAGCAGGAGCTGGTGTAGCCTGTTCTGGAGAGGCAACGGCAGGAGTTTCTTCGCTAACAAGAACTGATGTTTCAGGTATTATAGGCTCTGCGGTCGTCAAGGGGGTTTGTTCACTTGTTGATGCAGGCAAAGTTTCCGGACTTATAATATCTGGCGTCAACTCTTCTTCAGGTGTTGGAACTACTTGCTCCTCTGTAGTCGCAATTTGTTCTTGCGATTGCGGCCAATTTTCCTCCAAACCCATAATCTCTACATTGTAATCTTCCTCGGTATCCGGAACAATTATGTTTTGTGTTGTCTCATCTTGAGCAGACACTTTTACTAAAAACCTTGCCGGTGAAATAAAAAATAAAAATAATAATACGAGTGAAAAGATCTTAAAAAAGCTCAACCCCTTACTCATCTCATTTTTATCTCTCACTTTAGCTCCTCCTTATCTTTTATTAACTCTATTATATAAGTCTTTTTGCCATTTTGCAAAATAATTTTATCTTTTTTTACGCCCACGATTTTAAACTTCCCAACAGTCTCATTTTCAGCAATTACATTGCCGTTAATAACTGCAAAAGACGTACCCTTTGGGTCAAATATTATACCTTCTAAATTAATGTCTGAGATTTCGCTTTGAGGCTCTAAGTTTATTATGTAACCATCTGGACTAACCAAAGGCATAAAAGGATCGCGGTTATTTTTTATAGTATAGATAAAGTTAGTTTCTTGCGCAAAGGCAAAGAAAATCGGAAAAATACAACTAACCAGAAGAGAAAAATATAATGCTTTTGCAATATGTTTCATGTCATTTACCAGTTTTTTTAACAACAAAAACTAAAGCAGATAATTTTATATCATGGGAAGAAGCGGCTGTTCCTTGAGGTACGATATCAATATTTTTTACCTTTATGAAAACATTATTTGTCTCCAGGCCATTTAAAAATTGCCCTAAAGAATGATAAGAACCTTTTGCTAAAATAGAAAGCGCTATCGGGTAATATTCCTCTCCTGATTTTGCAGAAAATTTATCTTTATCAGAAAGTTCAGGAGACGGCTTAAGTTGCATTATTTTTAAGTTAACTTTATCTGCCAATTTAGAAATCTCTTCCATCAAAGAAGGAATTTGGTCTTCGTTCAAGATGCCCTTTTTCTTCGCTTCGACATCAGCGACTAGTTCATCTAAACGCCTCTTTAAGGTATCAACTCTATATTCGTTTAAAGAGGACTCTTTTATATTTTTACGGGCTTGGGCAATCTTAGGACCTAAAACAGAAAGGTTAGCAAATTGTTTTTTTAAAACGAAGGAGAAATCAAAAATAATAATAATTAAAGTTAGAAGTGTAAAAACTATCATCTCCTTAATCTGCTTATCCGACAGAAAACTCACATCCAATTTCTTCATTGTTTTAATAACCCGGCTATAATAAAATCTACAACCTCAATAGTTTTTATGGAGCGGCGCTGAATAGATTTCAATGCCAACTCGCCAAAATCAACTACAAAGTCAGTTTCCTCTTTTAAACTGGCCAAAAACTCATTTATCGACTTCATCTCTTCTGCCTTTAGAGAAACAGAACTACCCTCCATCGAAAATAAAGTATCTGTTATAATAATCCGGTTTAGCCAGATACCCGAAGGCAGCTTATTGCTAATAGTATTTAATTTCTTTGCCCAAATAATGCGCTTACCAAAAAGTTTACTTAGGCCAGTCTGTTCATCTTGTAGGTTATTAATTTCTTTTGTGGTTGCTAATGTTTCCTTGGTTTTGGGCATCTTTTCATTAAGCTTAGCCTCAAGCGTTTTTAAATAAAATTTTTCGCCTAACATTATCAAAATAAGAAGCAAATGAATAGCTATGATAATACCTAAAACCCACCAGAAGATTTTTATAGGCAGACCCGAGGGCACTATGGGCGCTGCCCTTTTCTTCTTTCTCAAATCTAGCGGAAGAAAATTTAATTCAATCATCTTAAGGCGAGCCCCAAGGAAACCCCTAACGTATGGCTTTGAGACTGAAGTAATTCTTTATTAACACTGGGGGCGATAATGCAATTTTCGCTGGGGTCCCAAAATTTAACCGGTATGGAAAAATTCGAAGCTATAAATTGTTCTATCCCCTCACTGCGAGAGCCTTCGCCGCTTAAGAATATCACATCCAAAGGCTTATTAGACTCACTCTCGTAAAAATCAAAAGAACGGCGTACCTCGTCAGCTAAATTTGAAAGAATTGCTTCCTTGTCTACAGTCTCAAATGACTTTGAGCCTACTGAGATATCCCGGCTTAAACGAGGAATCCTGCCTTCAATTATATTTAAGCCAGAAAATTTCAAGCCAATATCTAAAAGTGCTGCTGGCTTAGTTTGAGTTTCTAAATTCGCGCTTTTAGCCTGATAATGCAAAAAGGCATTGATGAGAGCAACTGTGCTGATATCAATAATAGCCACTTCTATCCCCGCCGAACGCATAAGTTGTATACATTGGCTGATTAAATCATTTTTCACCGCAGCCAATAAGACGAGCATCTGATTGCCAGCAAAATTCTCATCTAAAATATATGTATCAAGAATAACTTCGACCAACGGAAAAGGTATGTGTTTCTCTGCCTCAAAACGCATTGCGCCTTTTAACTCATCTCTTGTCATCTTTGGGAGGTTGATATAGCGAATAACTACACCTGAACCAGAAAGGCCAACATTTAATTGATAATTTGTGGTAGGTAAACTGGCTATTGCCTTGCGGATACTCGAGCCTATTGTATCTTCTATAGGCACATAGGCAAAGGATACCAGAGTAGGCTTTTCTTTATCCGGATAAAGTCCAACAATTCTTATCGCAGCTGAACTAATATCTAAGCCAACTTTTAATTTCTGTTGAGCGTCCTTTTTCTTTAACCCAACTTTATTAATTAAATTTTTGAAAGGTAGGTTGGTTTTCAAAATATAATAATCCCTTTTTTCTGTAGATCTCGAATCTGCTCTTCATTAGGCTGATTGACTTTAATCTCTGTTGAAACTGATTCTTGAGTATCGGATGCCTCAGTTGCAGTTGGCAAATCAGAAGGCGACGGCTGAGTTGGAGAACTATCATATTTATCCTGCAGACCAGCTGACAATTCTGCTTGCTCTTGCTCAAAAGTCTTGACATTGGACAGTGTCCCAGTTGGTCTCTTTTTATCTATTTTATTTTCTTCTGGTTTAGAAACAACAGATTCTGGAAGCGTCCCGGTACTAGAAAATGGAATTTCTACGTCATAAATTGAAGGTTGTTTAACTGGCTCTTCTTTATTTGGTGGGAGGATCTCTTCTGGCTTGATGCTGGGCTTAGTATCTTGCATTACCTGAAAACTAAGGAATATTGCTAATACTAAACCAATTATCAAAAAAAAGCTAACTGTTATAAATATTTTACTTTTATTACTAATTTCCATTTATTAAATCATTATTGGCCGCTAAAGACCTAAATCCTCTTGCCAAACCAGATTTAGATAATCTCCGGTCTGTGGGAAGTAAAGTGGCGGTGCTGTGGTAAAACGACTGTCATATATATAGCTTTTACTATAGCCTGTCTGGACTGTATTTGTAGAAGAGTTAAACGTCCCCACTGGTCCACGTTGATCCTGAATTATGCCGCCAAATACTTTAAGGGTACCTTTAGGGGCAACTGTATTCCAATTCTGCACACTAAAAGACCTATCCATTGCCATTATTGAAGCATCAATTTCTAAATTTGAAGGTGCACTACTACTTACGACAACTTCCTTTTCTGCTATAACGCCTAACATATCAGTAGCATTGGCAAGGCACTGCCTGCCCGTACCATCATTAGCAATAGTATTGCCCTCCGGGCAAAAAGTACTTCCGCTTGGCAGAGTGTTATATCTAACATTATCAGGAATAATTATATTGCGATTTGAACCCACTGTCAATGAACCATTTAAAGTACCAGAGACAGTAAGATTTCCTCCGGATACGTAAAGTGCGTGGTTAGTAGGTAACGCCACATTGTTACAGGGGTTACAATTTGCCTGGGTATTAGTAACATTCATAGTTCCATTGGAGTTTAATACCACGGTTGTATCGCCATTATAAACCTGGCCACCCTGAACAGCAGCATTATGCAATTCTATTGCCTGATTTGGCATAGGAATCGGAGTTGCCCCTTTAGTAAAGCCATCTATAATGTTACCGTTGTCATCCATTATAGCTACAAATCCTCCAACTGAAGGGGCATCTATAGGAGGACCGCCATGATAATACGTAACAAAGTCATCTCCAGAAGCAGCAACATCATAGAAAGAAGGACTGCCTGAAATGTGATAATGACCGTTGGTATGCGACGGCCCCCAAATTGAATCACTAGTTATAAACCAGACAGGAGTTCTCCACCAACCTACCCCATAATGTTCTGTATCGGAAAAATATGCAAAACGAGCAAAATTATCTGTTTGTACAACTGTAGTAACGGTACGCGATAGTTGACCAGAGGTACCTTTTGAGGTAATAGTAAATTTACTGCTGGTCGGATGCTGGTCATTATCATCAGATGGATCAATCGTTATCAGGTAAGTTGCTTTTGCCGTAGTAGTATTTGTACAATTAGTTAGGCTGGGCTCTGCGCATAACGTCTGTGCACCGCTAAATGGATCAAACGGAGCATCAAGACTGGGGCTTGGCGTGTTTGCCCTTAAATAAATAATTGACCGGTTTAAACCAGCTTCTGCAGCATCAAATGCCAGTACATTATCTTTATCAACGCTAGAAATTTTCTTCTCGCTTGCTGAACGAGAAAAGAACGCCACCCCAAGCAAAAAAAGCACTACTATTAAAAGGTAGGTCAAAATCATTATAAAGCCTTTGTTATTATTTAGTCTTTTGCTATACATAACTGCTCACCCCTGTGTCTAAAAAAACCTATTTGCCAGAAGCAAATAGGTCGAACTCCTATTGGCAACTGGCTGTCCCGAACCTTCGGGACCCTGTAGTTTTACGTCCCCCGATTACTCGGGGTTTGCCTCCGCCAAGAGTTATGGCGGACCCGCTGTTAATTGTGGCGGGCTTTTCAAATAGGACAACTTCCTTATAATCAGTCATATAAAGTATATCACAAATAAACTAAAGTTACAATGACCCAAGGTTAAATTTAATTGCGCAATTGCACCATAGACCTAAGCGTATATTCTACAGGTTCAGAAGTGCCTTCTATGATTTTTCTTGCTGTTATAATTATAGTTATCAATCTGGGCGCGCCTGAATTCCTGATAAACTGTAACGAATTAATTTTGTTTGCCAGCACCTTGGTAGACCCTGTATTAGTGGAACGGATAATTTGTTCATTATTTAAAGAATAGGTAATCTTATCCGACCATTCTACTACATAACCTGAACTATCAAGAACAGCGCCATCTCCATTGTTATCATGAGGAATTCTAAAGGTAACGGAAGTATGCACGTTATCGTCAGCAGGCAAGCCTTCGATAATCGCAACCGCTGAACATCCTGAGCAAAGTTGGCCTGTGCCAGAACGGCTTTGCTGTAGTTCTTTATACATAAAGGAAAGTGCCTGGCGTGCCTGCTGTTGCACGTCCAGTTGGCTTGAGCCCACTCTCCAGTATAACCGGCCTGTGTAGATAGCAGTAAAAATAGAGGCAACAATTATACTAAAGATAACCATACTTACTGCCATCTCTAAAAAAGTCATAGCGTTATTTTTAAATAATCTCTTCATAACTATCCAGCTGTTAAAAACGTTACAATCTGTGCTGGCGAATCAATCTGGTTGTTTGCATTTTTATCTTCGCCTGCATCTAAGACGCCATTTAAATTTTTATCCTCGCCGATTACTCTGCCGCTTTTCTGTCTAAAGCACACTGAAATTATTATCCTTAAAATCTTATAATCACAAGTACAATTATAAGTAGTGCAGCTATTAAGTCCTGAATCTACATAGACATAGACTATGCGACGACTTTCACCCGCAGGCATATCATCTAAATCATCAGGATTACCATCACTATCAGTTGAGCGGCCATTGTAATATGCACAGACATCACTAAACGAATGCTCTCTAATCTCAGCTACCTTCTGCTGCGCTGCATCTAAAGCCGTGGTCAGATTCCTGCTGGTTTCGTTAAGGTCTAAACAAGTCACAAAAGAAGCCAAAAGCCCGACTAAAATCGTCACCAGAACTAAAGAGGCAACCATAAGCTCAGCCAGGGTAAAACCATAATTATTAGATAATTTATCAAGATTCAACTTGATTATCTTATTTAATAACATATAGTTAGATTTTATTACTATTAAATATAAAAGTCAACTTCTTACTTATATTTTTCTTTTATTTTCTTTAGTTCGCGTTGAGCTAAAGTATAAAAAGAAACATCTTTTGGAATTTTTGAAAACTCCAGCTTAGCCAACTGGTAATTTCCTATCTCTAAGTATATAAGACCTAAGTTAAAACGCGCCTCCTGGTAATTATCGTCTAATTCAAGCGCCTTCAAAAGGCAATAAAGAGCGGATTTTAAATTTCCCGTGGCAGCATTAGCTGTGCCCAGATTGTTGTAAATAGCAGGCAAATCAGGCTCCAGGCGCAAGGCAGTCAAATATTCGTCAATAGCTTGGCTATAAAATCCTTGCTCCTTATACAAGAGCCCCAAGTTCAAATGCAGCAGGGCATCTTTAGGGTCAATAGAAATTGCCTTTTGCAATTCTTGTATAGCTTCCTCTCTCTTACCAGCCATACGAAACAATAAGGCAAGTTCCAAATAAATCGAAGAATCCCATGGTGCTAATTCCTTTGCTTTTTTAAAAGCCAATTCATATTCTTGGCTTGATAGAGAAAGATTGCCAGCTTTTCTATATGCCCTTCCTAAATTATAGTAAAACGGAGCCTGATTAGGATCTTTTTCTATTGCCTGTTTAAATAAGGCTATTGACTTATTAATTTCCCCTTCGTCTAAATATGATCTTCCCAAATTGTTAACCGCCAATGCATCGTCTGGATTTTGACCTAGAGCAAGTAGGCATAGCCGACGTGCCTCTTCTCTCTTGCCTCTCTTTTCCATCTCTGCCCCTAAATTATTATAGGCAGCAAAACTTCCGGGTGAAAGCGTTATTATCCGCCTATAAAATTTTTCCGGGTCAATCCAGTTCTGGCTATATCTAAATGTAGTTAGGCTTAAAACAAAAACATAAGCAAATATGGTTGCAATAGATAAGACCCTTCCCTTTCCTTTAATTTTCTCCAGAGCAATAAAAGTTAAAATAAAAAATAGGCCATATTGAGAAAGATAAATAAAATGGTCGGCAAAAAAAGCATTGATAGGAAAGATATTTGATTGAGGCAATAAGAAAACAAAAAACCAGCAAAAAGAGAATATAAAAATTTTTCTATCACTTTTTAAGCGTAAATAAAAAAGATAGAACATCAAAAAGACAACTAAAATTTTTAGGAATAAATTTAAGTTAAAATGTGTCAAGACAGTAACTGTATAAGACATATGTAAATTTATGGGGAAAAAGATTATCCTAAGATATTCAAAGATATGCCCAAAAAAGGTAATTGTGCGCTCAAACAGGCTGAAATTGCTTACTAGAAATGGCCTGCCCAAAAAATAAAATCTTAAAGCAAGATAAATGAAGATAGGCACAACAAATAGTAAATAAAATTTTATATCTCTTCTTTTATCTAATAGATAATCCAACAATGGGAATATAAAAAATCCGCTTAAAGCGACTTCCTTAGAAAAAAGAGCGAGGCCAAAGAAGACTAAGGTTAAGTATAAAAAGAATCTCTTATCAGTCTGGTAAAAATTAACATAATTATTAAATGAGATTAATAAGAAAAGCAAAGCCAAAGAATCAGCCCTGCCAGAAATATATGTAACTGTCTCAACATTCACTGGATGGATAAGAAAAAACAAGCAGGATACAAAAGCTACCTTTTCATTGCCAAAAAGTTCTACAAATAAATTAAAGAAGAGAATAGCACATAAGATATGCAAAAATATGTTTGTAAAGTGAAAGCCGGCTGGATTATCTTTGTAAATAAAAAAATCAAGCATATTAGAGATTGACTGCACAGGTCTGTAAAAGTTTTTAGCTGACTCATGAGGAACAAGAAGGCCACTGGTAATTAATTGTGGCAGGAATTTAATTTGTTTTATCAGGGGATTGTCAACTATAGTGCCAAAATCATCCCAAAGAAAGCCTACGAAAAGAGAATTTACATAGATAATAAAGCCAAATATTACAAAAATAAACAGCAAAACAAGTTTTAAATGCTTAAATTTCTTGGTATTCATTTTTAATTTTTAATGCAATGAAAAACCCCGACGAGAAGTCGGGGTTTTTCTTGCCAATAGCAAATTTTAAATTCTTATTCAATTGGGCTATCTGTCACTGCCGCAGCTGCGTTAGCGTTAGTAAACCTAACCACACCACTCTGGTCCACAAAGAAACTTCTCGTTCCGGTTGTCTGATACGTTACTGGTCTGCCAGTAGCGCTAAAGGCGTTGGTAGTCCCAGTCAGAACGAAAGTATATCCCTGTTTTGCTCCTGCACCCAACACTGAATCGATATAAGGCGGTGTGTCGCCTGACAAGTTAGTCAATGCTACAGGATATCCCGGGTTGGCAGAACGATAGCTCTGTGCACCAGTTGAAATCGTCTGCATTGCTGCTATTGCCGCAGACTCGTTAGCATTAAGCCTTGCACGCAATAAGTTAGGAATTGCTATGGCTGCGAGTAGTGCGATGATTGCAACAACAATCATAATTTCAACCAAGGTAAAACCGCTTTTCCTTTTCATATTCTATTACCTCCTTTCTTGACCCTGATTGAACTCCTCGTATCAACACCAGGCTTACGGATGTAATAATAAGTTCGTTTTTTCTGGCTTGACACTAATTCGTTCTGGTCAATTCCAAAAATAAAACCTATTCCAGTTACCTGAAATAGGCCTTTTCTCATTGGCAACTGGCTGCCCCGAACCTTCAGGGCCCTTTAGCTTTGTGCCCTATTCTTACGAATAGTTTACCTTCGCCACACTTCTTGGCGAACCCGCTAATGATTGTAGCGGGCTTTTCAATGATTAATAAAAGTATACCATAAACTAAAGGCCTTGTGTAGTATTATAACAACCACAGAATTGCTAAGTCAAGAGTTTTTTAACCCCGTTAGAGATAGTCCGCCAAAGAAGTTTGGCGGACGTACAAAAAGTTTATATTTTAATTATAACGTCCTTTTTAGTATAATTATACATTGATGCTAAACTTACTTTTCTTTCGAATCTCTAACGGGGTCAATGACCTATCAACTGGGTTATCTTGAATATTGGCAAGAACAACGAAATAACAATACCGCCAATAACAACTCCTAAGAACGCTATGACCATTGGTTCAATCAAACTAGTCATAGCACTTACTGCTGCATCAACTTGTTCATCATAGAAGTCTGCAATTTTAGTAAGCATCTTTTCAAGTTCGCCTGTCTGTTCTCCGACTGAAATCATCCTTACCACCATAGGCGGAAAGACGCCGCTTGCACTTAAAGGACCGGCAATCGGTTCGCCCTCTTTAATTGAAACTCGCGCCTTTAATATTGACTCCTCCACAATCTTATTACCAGAAGTCTTTGCTACAATTTCTAAAGAATTAAGTATCGGCACGCCGCTTCTTACCAGGGTCGAAAGCGTCCTGGAAAATTTTGCTATTGCCACCTTCCTTAAAAGTTCTCCGAAAACTGGCAACTTAAGCATGCGGTTATCAAATATCCTTCTGCCTTTGGGCGTTGACACCCATTTTCTAAACAAAAATCCTAAACCAATAAAAAATAGCACTAGAAATATAAATAACCTGCGAATAGCATTGCTAACCCCAATTAAAATTAAGGTCGGCAAAGGCAATGTTCCGCCTAACATATCAAAAATTCCTTTAAAGGTAGGCACAACTTTAACCAATAAAAATATTGTAATGATTATCGCCATGCAGATTACTACAATGGGATAGGTTAAGGATGACCTTACTTTTCTTTGCAAGGCGCTTGTCTTCTCCAAATAGTTCGCTAACCTATCTAATATTTCATTGAGTAATCCCGATGCTTCTCCTGCTTTGACCATATTAATATAAAGGGGAGAAAAAACTGCAACATGCTTAGCCAAGGCATCGCAGAAACTAGCGCCCTCTTCAATATCCTGGCGAATTTTCAGGATTACCTGTCTGAAATTCTCCTTTTCTACTTGCTCACCCAGAATGCTCAACGCCTGTACCAAGGGAATTCCGCTATCCACCATTGTGGCAAGTTGCCGGGAGAAAACAACCAAATCATCTAATTTTACTTTACGTGCCTTTAAATGTTTCTTGCCTTTTTCTTCAGTCAAGGAAATAGGTATTAACTCTTTCTTGCGCAATGTCTCTACTGCCATGTTCTGGTCATTAGCCTCTAAGAGACCAGAAATCTTTCTGCCAGTTTTATCTTTTGCTGTGTATTTAAAAATCGCCATGATTAACCCTCTTCAATGAGCACACGACTTGCGGAACGAAAGTGACGTAAGTCGTTCTACTCCGAATTGCTTCTTGCTTTGTGCGAATTGAACCCCCACACCAATTTTACTAATTGGTTTGGATATTAAAATATAATATAGCTTCCACTAAATATTGGTTTTATTATTTTTAAAAAATATTATCAGTAAAATATGGTGTGGGGGTAAGTTCAGTCAACAACTTAGCTTTCCGCCAAAAATATTGGCGGATCCGCCAACGCTTTGTGGCGGACGCCTCTACAGCTTGCTCGCTAAGTTATGGCTTCATTTAACCCTCGCTCGCAACGCGCAGGACCTCTTCAAAGGTGGTTATTCCTGCCTTAAATTTACGAATCATATCATCCCAAATAGTCTGCATGTCATTATTCTTAATTGCGTATTCTTTAATTTCATCGCTTGAACATTTTTTTAAAACCATGGAACGAATTGTATCATCAATCATTAATACCTCTAATGCCGCAACTCTGCCAAAGTAGCCAGTATTATTGCAATGATTACAACCCGCGCCAGTATAAAAAACTTCTGATTTTTTTTGTGTTAAAGAAAATCTTTTGCGTATTTCCTCCGGCAACTCAACCGGTTCTTTGCAGGCATTACATATTTTACGGCAAAGTCTTTGGGCGCAAGTCATAACCAAGGAAGACGCAACCAAGAATGGCTCAATACCCATATCAATAAGTCGAGTTATTGCTCCAGCAGAATCATTTGTGTGAAGGGTTGAAAAAACTAATTGCCCGATTAAAGAAGCCCTCACTCCGATATCAGCTGTTTCTGAATCGCGAATCTCGCCAATCATAATTATATCAGGACTTTGCCTTAAAAGCGAACGCAATCCTGCAGCAAAGGTCAGGCCTATCTCTGGCTTTACCTGAATCTGAGTTATGCCTTCAACCTGATATTCAATCGGGTCTTCAACTGTTATAATGTTTCTGTCTACTATATTCAATTGATTTAATATCGAATAAAGGGTGGTAGATTTTCCGCTGCCAGTCGGACCTGTAATCAAAATCATTCCGTATGGCTTCTGTATCGCCTGTTTAAAAAGAGCTAACGGCTCAGGAAAAAAACCTAAATTATCCAACCCGACGGAAAGATTTGATTTATCCAAAGCTCGTAGAACAAACTTCTGGCCGAATGTCGTAGGTAAAGCTGAAACACGGAAATCTATTTCTCTGCCTTCAAATTTAATCTTAAATCTGCCATCCTGGGGAAGCCGAGATTCAGTAATATCTAAACCGCTCATAATCTTCAGTCGCGCAAGAATCGCATTCTGGTTCCGTTTCGGTAAAGTAAGAACATCGTGCAGACTGCCGTCTATACGATAACGCACACGCAAACCTTCTGTTGCTGGTTCAATGTGGATATCAGAAGAACGTTTATAAAGAGCCTCGCTAATCATCAGGTCTACCACCTTTACTATAGGAGCTTTCTGGCTCTCTTCGATTACAGTAGAGATTTCCGTCTGTGCATCTTCTCTGTCTAACAAATCTGCATCTGCCTGCGCGCCTTCCTCCTCAAGCAAAGAAGATATCGCTGCAGTATCGCCATGATAAGCAAGCTCTATTGTCTTATTAATATCACTTTCAGTAGCCAACACCGGGTCAATCTCCTTTCCAGTAAGCATACGCAAGTCATCTAAGGCAAAGATATTTAATGGATCACTCATGGCAACTGTAATTGTAGAGCCGATCTGCGAGACACAAATTAAATGATATTGTTTAGCAATGCGCTCTGGAATAATCCTCACTACCTCAGAATCGATCTTATATTTTGAAAGGTCTAATGCTGGCAATTTCAATTCTTCTGAGAGAACAGCGAGTAATTCTTTATTATTAATCAAACCTTCATTGATAAGGATGTCTTTGATTGAGCTACCACTTTGCCTCTGCAAAGACAAAAGCTGTTGTTTTTGGCTTAAAGTGATTCGTTTTGTCTTAACTAAAATATTTAATATCTTCTCGCTTAAACTTGGCATATTATTATCATTTTACATAGTAACTAGAGAAATATTTTTAAATTCCAATATCCAATTACCAAATTCCAAACAATTTCCAATATCAAAATTACAATGACCAAAACAGAAAATATTTATTTTTTTATTTCGAACATTGGAATTTGTAATTTATTTGTGATTTGTAATTTGGAATTTGTGATTTTGACTCCTTTTTTGCTATGCTCTACTTAAAAATGGTCTGCACTAATCTACTTTATCTCCTCATCAGGAACAGTAATACGCACAACCTCATCTAAAGTAGTAACTCCTTCCAATACCTTTTCTATCCCAATCTCCCTTAAGGTTTTCATCCCTTCTCTTCGGGCACAAGCCTTAATAAGCGCCTCTGGTTGACGGCTCAATATTAAGTCTTTAACCTTTGGGCTTAAAACTAAAACTTCAATTATTCCTAATCGACCTGCATAGCCAGTATTAAAACAAGTTTTGCAACCCTTGGCAGCAAACACTTTGGTTCCATCTTTTATGCCAGCCTTAGCTGCTATTTCAGACTTAATTGCAAATGACTCTTTGCAGCGTTCGCAGAGCTTACGCAAGAGCCTTTGGGACATAACACAAATAACGCTGGATGTAATTAAAAAAGGCTCTACGCCCATATCCAGGAGTCTAACTATTGAGCCAGCTGCAGTAGTGGTATGAAGTGTGCTTAAAACAAGATGCCCTGTTAAAGCAGCTTTAATAGCAATATCTACTGTATCAAAATCACGAATTTCGCCAACCATGATTATATCTGGATCTTGACGCAAGATTGAACGTAAGCAACCCGCAAAGGTCAGGCCTATATCCACATTGACGCTTACTTGATTAATCCCGCGCAGTTGATATTCTACCGGGTCTTCTACAGTAATAATGTTTGTCTCAGGAGAATCAACAAATTTAAGTATAGAATACAAAGTTGTTGTCTTGCCACTGCCAGTAGGACCGCAAGTAAGAATCATACCATGGGGCTTTAAGGCACATTTTTTTAAAGTCTCGAGCGATTGTTTATCAAAGCCTAATTTATCAATATCCAAGGTTGCTGTTGATTTATCCAAGACGCGCAGGGCAACTTTCTCTCCAAAACTCGAAGGTAAAATCGAAACACGAAAATCGACTTCTTTATCTTCTACCTTAATTTTAAAACGGCCATCCTGAGGTAATCTATGCTCGGCAATATCTAAACCGGATATAACTTTAATTCTGGAAACAATAGAAGGATGCAATGATTTAGGAGGAGCTTCAATTTCTTTTAATACTCCGTCAATTCTTAGCCTTACTCGAACCATCTTCTCAAAAGGTTCAATTAAAATATCAGATGCCTTAGCGTCAATGCCTTGCTTTAAAAATAGGTTGGTGATTTTGATTACCGGAGCTTCCTGGCTAATGCGGGCTAACTCCTGGCTATCTAAATACTGTTGCTCGTCTTCAGAGTTAATAATCTCAAGCTCTTTTGCTTTGCCAATTTCTTTTATTATGTCCTCGATTGCCTGATAAGAAGCTTCCCCATAACAGAGTGTTATGGCATTCAAAACATCTTCTGGCTTGGCAATAATTGGGTTTATATCAAAACCGGTTAAGGTCTTCACTGCATCTATGGCAAAAACATTAAGTGGATCAGCCATGGCCAATGTCAGGGTGTTGCCCATTTTAGATACAGGAATTATCTGATAGTGACGTGCAGTCTCTTGGGGGATGAGATTAGTTACTTCGGGGTCAATCTTAAAACGAGACAGGTCGATTGGCGGTAAGCCCAATCCCTCACTGAGGGCGATTATCAAATCTTTGGCAGATATATAACCCAGCTTCACTAAGATATCGCTTAATCTACCGCCCTGTTTAGACTGAAGTTTAATTGCCTTATCAAGATTTTCTTTTGTGATAAGATTATTTTTAATTAGAATCTGTGTAAGGCGTTCTTTTAAGGAAAGCATATAATTAAATATCAAATATCAAAAATCAAATATCAAAATGGCAGTGTAAAATTGAAAATTTTTACATTTTAATATGTAATTTTGATTTTTACATTTTGATTTTTGAATTTACTTATAGTATTTCTTTATCGCTTCCCTGATATCCGAAGTGGTGCTTACAAATGTCTGAACCTTGCATTTGGTAAGCAACTCAATATCTTCTATTGCCTGAACATTTAAAGGATTGGACATGGCAACGGTAAGGGAGTTTCCGATTTTATCTATTGGAATGAGACAATATTGGTTCGCTACATTCTGCGGAATAAGCTTCACAATCTCTGCATCTATCTCATAATTCTTTAATGGCAGGTAGGGAAATCCATACTGGGCTGTTAAGGCGTGAGCAATATCTTCTTCTTTGGCAAAACCCAATTCTACTAAGATTTCACCGATTAAGCCACCCTTCTCTCTTTGAACGTCTAATGCCTTTTCTAACTGCTTGGCACCAATAACATTGCGCTCAATTAAAAGTTCGCCCAATTGTTTTGTCATCACTTTCTTAAACATAATCTAGGTTTATGTCTTTATTCTATTTTTGCCGTGGGCTTTGGCTTCGGCTAATAGCTCTTTTGCTCTAACAAGCAATTCTTCTGCAGAAACACCGTCAAGTGGATTCTCGCTAACACCGCCGCTCACAGTTAGTCTTTTATTTGCTTCAGGCTCTTCTTTAAAAAGATGCTCTAATTTTTCTCTAATACCTTCTGCTATCTTGGCTGCTTCTTTTTTATTGCGTTCAGGCAAGACAATAGCAAAATCATTATCACCCATACGGCCAACCCTGTCTATCTCAGTAACAGAATCTTCCAAAGCGAGCGCAATCCTTTTAAGGGCTGATTCGCTGGCCAAACCTCCGAATAAAGTATAGTACCGCCGGAAATTATCCACATTAAACAAAAGCAAAGAACATGGCCTCTGATAGATAACAGCCCTCTTTATCTCCTCGTCTAAGCGCGCCTTAATAAATCTTTCATTATAAAGACCAGTTAAGGCATCTTTCACTTCCAACTTCTGGACGCGAAAATGTAAGAAATCTGTCTCTAAGGCAATAGCAATCTGTTTGACAAAAATCTCTACCACTTCTAAATCATCCGAGGTATAAGAAAAATCCTCAATATTGTTAGCAATACAAATTACACCCAGCGCCTTACCGCGCACATAAAGAGGAATAATAATTGCATTACGCACTCTAAATTTTTCCTGGAATTCTTTTACCGAACTTGAGGATTCCTTATTATTCTTATCCAAGATAAAAACTTCTTTTTTAAGTATAATATTACCCAGTAATTCTTGGCCCAATCGAATCTTTAAGTTTGCTAAACCTTGCAGGTCTCCACGCATACATCTCATTGTCAATAAGTCTTCGCCTTCCTCTTTAGTCATTAAAAACCCTATCTCCGATTGGCCAACCTGCATGATTTTGTCTACGCTTAAAGTAAGTATTTCATTTAATTGTGAGCCCTGAGAAATAAGACTGCTTATCTGCAACAGGTTACTTAGTGTGACTACCCTCTTATTTATCTCAAGATTTATCTTTTTGGTTTTCTCACTATAACTTGACAATTCCTCCATTGAATTGCGGATTCGTAGCGTAAGTTTATCCAGGGCTGAACTTAAGTCTCCGATTTCATCTTCCCGATCGAGCCCGACTTTAATCACATGGTCAAAATGCCCGCTGGCAATGTGATCTGCTTCCCGGCTTATAGAGATTATCGGATCAACAATCTTCTTTAAAATGTAGTAACCCAAGGCCACAATTAATGTGGTAATAATCAATACAGGTGTTAAGTTAAATCTTAGCGGCTCTAACTCATTAACCTTTAGGGTAAAATTAAATAGACTTGGGAATATCATATTAAGTAAAATCAAAATCGGAATGACTGAAGAAAGCACAAATGCGATCTTTAGTTTTACGCCTAAGCTTCGTGAGGCAAGATTTGGTTTTCTATTTTTCATGTTCATCCGGCCACCCCTTGAGTTTTACACATATGGATTTTCAAAAAATTGCTTAATTTATTTAATATAACTTATTATTTTTCAAATGTCAACGGCTTTTACCTAACTCTAAAATATTTTCATATTCTTTTCTTAATTTTTGTTTATCAAAACCCATGTCAATATGGCCCCAGATTAGATGCCCAGTTGCTGATATTTCGCGATATACATAATCTTTGGCATTTATTTGCGTTTCTTTTAATGCCTCTAGCCAGATTGAATAATTAAAATGGTCGCCGTAAGAATCAAATATCGCCCCTCTCTGAAAAGCCGCAATAATCAATTTAGAGAATCTTCTGTCACCTCTAGATAACAGCGCTTCCAGGAAACTTGCTTCTAAAGAACGGAAGTCAACTTTAACATTCCTCATCTTCCTGGCAATTTGTAACATTAAAAAAGACTTCTTACTTTTTAGGCTTGCTAAATCCTCCATGGGATGCCACTGAAAAACTGTTTGCGGCTTGGGTATAAAGGGATTTATACTAACTGTAAAAAGAATGTCTTTCCTAAAAAACCCTTCGATATGGGCGAGATTATACAAAAGTTCGGCAATTGCCTCTAAATCTTTTTGATTTTCAAAAGGCAAGCCAAACATAAAATAAAATTTTATTCTCCTATAGCCGAGATTGTAACATTTTTCAACCAATTGTTTTAATTCTTCCAAATCCACTTTTTTATTTAAGATGTTGCGAAGCCACTCGCTTGCACTTTCTATAGCCAAGGTAAGGCCTGGTTTTTTTATTTCCTTAAGTTTGTCCAAAAGTTCTGAGATTTTAGGCTCTGGCCTTAAAGAACCCAAAGACACTGCCACGCATTTATCTTTAAACTTATCTATTAAATCTGCTACCACCTCAGATATAAAAGGATGGTCGCAGACGGAAAGGCCTAAAAGAGAAATCTCCTCATAGCCACTCTCTTTCTGCCTGCTAAGAGCTAACTCGATAATTTTCTCTTTGCTTCTTATGCGTAACGGCGAATAAAACACTCTTGCCTGGCAAAAATTGCAACCCCGTGGGCAACCCCGCATCAACTCTAATAGAATTTTATCATGTACAATCTGTATATAAGGAACCAACCAACGTGTAGGAAAGAATGACGAATCTAAATTTTTAACAAACCGGTGCTTTATCAAGGTAGGAGCGGATTCGGACTTAGGCTCTAACCTCTGGAAATTTGACTCACTATCATAAATTGGCTCATAAAGGACAGGTACATATATTCCTTCTATTTTGGCTAAGCGCTCCAACAATTGCCACCGAATTAGTTTGTCATGTAAATCTTTAAACTCACTCGTTATTTCCAATAAAGCTTCTTCTGCTTCTCCGATTAAAATAAGGTCAAAAAAATCAGCAACCGGCTCGGGATTACTCAAAGCAGGCCCTCCTGCAATTATCAATGGCTGATTCTCACTGCGTTCCTTAGAATAAAAAGGTATAGACCCAAGTTTTAACATATGAAGAATATTGGCGTAATCAAGCTCATGCTGAATTGAAAAGCCTACTATATCAAAATCTGACAAAGGCCGGCCTGACTCGAGGGAACAGAATTTGGCCTTATCATTATTAATAAAGTCGAGCATATCCAAATCAGGAAGAAAAAATCTCTCGCATAAATAATCATTTTGAATATTTAGAAGGCCGTAAATGATACGCAAACCCAAATTACTCATACCAACTTCATAAGTATTAGGAAAGCATATGGCAAATTTAACAGCGCAATCTCGCCAGTTCTTGACAATACTGTTAAATTCAACTCCGATATAACGAGCGGGTTTTCTTACTTTTAATAAAATATCTTCCATAAAAAGGTTAATAGGGGTTAATACTGGTTAGAAATAGTTAATATCGGTTACAAAAAAATCGCAACTGTTATGAACCAACTTCGTTAAATCAATAGGTTTATT
>JBFMEB010000021.1:0-34124 GCA_040753675.1 Candidatus Omnitrophota bacterium
AAACCACCAGATAGGTTAATGTCAATATACCAAAGTCCATACGGGTCAATACGATTGATGGGATTGTTGCCGACGAAGCTGTAGAGATTATAGTCTGCTGAAGAGGGTTTTCCGACACTATCTACATGGCCATAGAGAGTACTCTTAGCTAACCCTAAAGCAAGAGATACCTCACCTAATGAATATCCCTGCATTCGTAGCTTTCTACATTTATTGATTAATTTTGGTTTTAATTTTTTCATTTATTTTAGCAGTGCTCTACCAGATGAGCTAGTGGCCCTGAAATTTTACATTCTAAAACTCTTCTAACTCTTTTTCCTTATTCTTTAAAATCTCGTCAATTTTCGCAATACATCTATCAGTAAGCTTCTGAATCTCATCCTGCTCTTTAAAACGGTCATCTTCGGTAATCTTAGAATCCTTCTCTAAACTCCTTACCTGTTCAATAGCATCGCGCCTAATGGTACGCAAAGATACCTTGCCGTTTTCAATAAGTTCTTTTACCTGTTTTTTCAATTCTTCTCTTCGTTCTTTTGATAATTGTGGAATACTCAAACGGATAACTTTACCATCATTTACCGGGGTAATACCTAAATTAGCTTTTATAATCGCCTTCTCAATCTCTGCCATTGCTGAAACATCCCAAGGCTGTATTACTAATAATCTGGCATCTGGAACGCTAATCGAGGCAATTTGTTTTATTAAGGTAGGAGCGCCGTAATAATCTATATGCACACCTTCCACAAGGCTGGGATGTGCCCGGCCAGTACGTATGTGAATAAGCTCCCGCGCAACTGAATCAATCGCTTTCTTCATTTTGTCTTCTGTTTCATGCAAAATTTGTTTTATGTCCATTTTGCCACCTCAATTCTTACTTAAAATTATTTTATCTGTGGATGGTTTAAGAAAAACTTAGGCAGGCCTCAACTGATGACAGTCCCAATATTCTCTCCCAACACCACTCTTTTTATGTTACCGCTTTTAAGAAGATTGAAAATGATTATCGGCAACTTATTATCCATGCATAGACTTATTGCGGTAGCATCCATAACCTTTAAACCTTTTTTTAAAACGCTAAGATACGAAATTTTAGAAAATTTTTTGGCCTTCTTGTCTTTTAATGGATCAGCACTATAAGCACCGTCAACCCGAGTTGCCTTCAAAATGACATCTGCATTTATCTCAGTAGCCCGCAGCGCAGAGGTAGTGTCGGTAGTGAAATACGGATTGCCCGTCCCTGCAACGAATATAACCACCCTGCCTTTTTCTAAATGCCGGATTGCCCGCCGCCTGATATATGGCTCAGCAACCTGGCGCATATCAATTGCAGTCATAACCCTGGTAGGAACGTTAAGTTTCTCTAATATATCTTGTAAAGCCAAGCCATTTATTACTGTGGCTAACATCCCCATATAGTCACCCACTGCTCTCTCAATTCCAAATAATTTCTCATTAGTTGCTCCACGAAAAATATTCCCCCCACCTACAACCAAACTTACCTCTACTCCCATCTGAACAACTTCTTTAATCTGGCTGGCAATTTCCTTACAGGTTGCCATGTCAACACCATGTTCTCTTGATTTTCCTAGCAGGGCTTCTCCGCTTAACTTTAAAACTATGCGTTTAAATTTTGGCTTTTTCATTCTTCTCCAACGCGAAAGCGACAGAAACGCCTTATCACTATATTTTCTCTTATCTTAGCAATTATCGAAACCAAATAATCTTTCACGCTTTTGCTTGGCTCTTTGATAAACGGCTGGTCTAAAAGACAATGCTGTTGCCTAAAAATCTGCTCATCTTTAATCTTTTCTTTTTTCTCTTTTGGGATGGATTCAAAATCAATATAAGTTGGGCTTGAGGCAGCAATTTGCATAGCTATGTCTTTGGTAAAACGAATAAATTCTTCATTTCTGGCCACAAAATCACTCTCGCAATCTACCTCAACCAGAACTCCTAACTTCGAACCAGGATGCACATAGCTCTCGATACGGCCTTCGCTGGTTATTCTGCCTGCTTTTTTTTCCGCTATATCCAAGCCCTTTCTGCGCAAAATATCTAAGGCCTTTTCTTTATCTCCACATGCCTCTTCTAATGCTTTTTTACAGTCGTTAACACCTGCTGAGGTAAGCTCCCTTAGTTCTTTTATTGTCTCAACTTTGCTTGCCATAATAGCTAAATTATTCCTCCTTTGTCCTTTTAGGTTTCTTGCGGGGAGCCTTGCTGCTTACTGGTTCGTCAACCTCTTCTATTTTTTCCAATTCTTCTTCAGGCACTAAGGCCTCTATGTGCGATGTCTCTGGGACAAGCACAGCTTCCTCTGAAACAGACAGAGTTTGAGCTTCCGCTGCCTTTTTAGTATGTAAAAATTCCTGACGGCCTTCTAGAACACTGTCAGCAACCAAGTTGATAATTAATCTAATCGACTTTATGGCATCGTCATTTCCGGGTATAGGAAAATCAACTAAATCCGGGTCAGAATTCGTATCTATAAGAGCAACTATAGGCACATTCAAGCGTCTTGCCTCTTGGATGGCTGTTTCTTCTTTTTTGGGGTCTATAATAAAAATTGCTTCCGGTAACTGCTCCATATTCATAATCCCGGAAAAATTCTTTTTCAATTTATTAATCTCCTTAATCAGGGAGGCTGCCTCTTTTTTGGAAAGTTTTGCCATTACGCCTTCTTCTCTCATCTTCTCTAAATCTTTTAGGCGCTTAATCGACTTCTTTACTGTCTGAAAATTAGTCAATAACCCGCCTACCCAGCGCTGGCCGATGTAGAATGCGCCTGCGCGCTGTGCCTCTGTGACAATAGCCTCTTGAGCTTGCTTCTTTGTGCCGACAAATAAGACATTGCCGCCCTTTGAGGTTATTTCCTTTAAAAACCTTCTTGCCTCTTCCAAGGCAACAGCCGTTTTCTCTAAATCTATAATATAAATACCATTACGCTCGCCAAAAATAAACTTTTGCATTTTAGGATTCCAACGCTTAGTCTGATGCCCAAAATGTACGCCTGCTTCTAAAAGTTGCCTAATAAACTCAGTAGCCAAAGTTAATTCCTCCTTTAATGAGTAGATAATTTATGTACCGTCAGGTGCATAAATTATAGGCCGTAGGCCGTCTACGAAGTAAACCCTTGACATCAAAGATGTCAAGGGTCAAATTCGGGCAAATAACTTAGCTTCGCATAAAACTTGCTCACTAAGTTATGCCCTCATTTGATGTAGTAAATTATTAACTATACCTTAATTTTATATATCTGGCAAGCAATTTTTTCGATAATTTGATGATTCTGCAAAATTTTAGTATAAATTAGGTACTAATATTCTTCTTGGTCAGGCAGGGTCTGTTGCATATCGCACAATAACTTATAAAGCCCTGCTTTTTCAATTAATTGCTGGTGAGTGCCTGTCTCAACAATGCGGCCTTTTTCTAAAACAATTATTTTATCTGCGTTCCTTACTGTGGATAGACGATGTGCTACAATCAGTACAGTCCTGCCTACAATAAGTTCATCCAGGGCTTTCTGAACCACCATTTCTGAAGCACTGTCCAATTGCGATGTGGCCTCATCCAAGATTAGTATGGGTGGATTCTTTAAGATTGCCCTAGCTATGGCCAGGCGCTGACGTTCTCCTCCGGACAACTTATAACCCCTGTCACCGATAAAAGTGTCGTAGCGTTTGGGCAAATTCATAATAAAATCGTGCGCGCCGGACTTTTTAGCTGCCTCTACTATCTCCTTGTCCTGAGCTGTCGGCCTGCCGTAAGCAATATTAGAACGCACTGAGTCATTAAAAAGAATTGTTTCCTGGGTAACCATGCCAATCTGACCTCTTAAAGAATCAAAAGTTACTTTTCTTATGTCAAGAGAGTCTATCAAAATCTTCCCTTTATTTGGATCGTATAACCTGGGAATAAGGTCAACCAAGGTACTTTTTCCAGCGCCGCTAGGGCCGACAATAGCAATTATCTGGCCGGCTTCAATCTCAATATTTATATCCTTTAATATCTGGGTTTGTTCATATTGAAAACTTACTGAATCAAAAACAATATTTTTCTTAAAATGAGACAAAACAACGGCATTCTTCTCTTCTTTAACTGTAGGCTCTAAATCAAAAATCTCATTAATTCTATTGCTTGCAGCTATTGCCTGTTGATTTAAAGAATGGACTCCTGAAAGTTTTTTAAACGGCCGAATCATAGAAAGCAATGCGCCTAAAAACAACCCAAACACACCAAAAGACAATTTACCTTGGATAACATCCCGTCCTGCCCAGACAAACACAAATATCCCGCCAAACGCACCCACAATCTCAGTTAAAGGCGCTAAAATTAATGTGCGCTTTATAGACTTCATTGTAATCTTATAATAATCATAGTTATTCGTCTTGAATTTATTAATTTCGGCCATTTCCATGCGAAATGCCTTAACAATACGTACACCGGATATTGTCTCCACCAATAAAGAATTAATATCTGCCATTTTTTCCTGGGATTTAACGCTCAAGCGTTTCAAAATCTTTCCTACAAAAATTATCGGTAGGCTTACTAGAGGCAAAATCACTAAAGCAATAAGGGCCAGTTTCCAATGTATGTAAAAGATTAAAAAGGTAAACAAAATTACCTGAAATGTCTGATAGGCTAAATCTGTAAAACCATAACTCGCCGCATTTTCGATTAATTTAACATCGTTGGTAATGCGCGAAATCATCTCTCCACTTCTCTTGCGCGTAAAATAATCCAAGGATAAGTCCTGAAATTTAGCATACAACTTCCAGCGCACATCCCGCACTACTCGTTGACCGATATCGCTCATCAGATAAGACTGCAGGAAATTAAATATCCCTTTTAATATAAACATCGCCAATATGGCGATTGACATGATATATAAAAGCCTTAATGGTTCGCTGTTATTTATATAATCAACAAGAGCAGCAAGGCCCGAAGGAAGCTGTTTAGGAATAATAATCTTTTTATTGGAAAGAATCTTGTCTGCCAAAGGCACTATCAAGGATAACTGAGCTGCATCAAAAATTGAAGAAACCATCATGCATACAACAGCTAATGCCAACAACGCCTTATATGGCATAACGAACCGCAATAACCGCAAATAGTTAATCATTTGTTCCTATCTTATTGATTTTTAATTTGTTACGCAAAATAACAGTATTATTATTTCTAATGTTAAACTCGATTTAAACTGGTTAATTCTACCACAGGTATTGACTTTTGTCGATAGATTTGATACTATACCCCTGCCTACTGGCAGGCAGGCGCAAAGAACGCAAAAAGTTAAAAAAATAATTGCAGAGAACGCTGAAATATTTACTAAAATGGGCAATATAAAGAAGATAAGCATAGGGGTTATCGGCGTTGGCCACCTCGGAGAAAAACATGCCCAAACCCTGGCTAAGATTGACCAGGCTCATTTAGTAGGCGTATGTGATACTGATGAAATCAAGGGCTGCAAAATTGCAAATACCTTAGGTGTTGCCTTCTTTAAGGATTACAGGCTACTGTTGGATAAAGTCCAAGCAGTTATTATCGCTGTCCCCACCAAAGAGCACTACTCTATTGCTCACCAAACTTTAAAGCAAGGCTGCCATGCCTTAATTGAAAAACCCATAACAAATAACCTAAAACAAGCAGAAGAGCTTATAAGGTTGTCAAAGCGAAAACACCTAATTCTGCAAGTCGGTCATATTGAAAGATTCAACAATGCGTTTAAAGCAGTTTGCGATATTGTAAAAGAACCCAAATTCATAGAGTGTCACAGGCTAAGCCCCTTTCCTGCTCGGTCTCTTGACATCGGAGTCGTGGCTGATCTTATGATTCACGATATTGACCTTATTTTAGATCTGGTAAAATCAGAAGTAACTTATATCGATGCTGTAGGAATAAATGTCTTAACTCCATTAGAAGACATTGCTAACGTACGGCTAAGATTTAAAAATGGCTGCATTGCCAATTTAACAGCAAGCAGGATTAGCGACGAGGCAATGCGTAAATTCAGAATCTTTTTAAAAAATGCGTACATCTCTGTTGATTACAAGAATAACCGGGCAACTATGTATAGAAAAGAGGATAACAAAATCGTGAGGGAAGAAATCTCTATTGACGAAAAATCTCCGCTACAGGATGAATTAGAAGCCTTTCTCGAGTCTATTATCCAAAACAAACCTCCGCTTGTTTCTGGCCAAGAAGCAAAGCAAGCGTTGGACTTGGCAATCAAAATCCAAGAAAAGATTAGCGATTACATTAAAACTAACCGATGAAAAAAATCTTTATAGTCGCGGGAGAAACTTCAGGTGACCACCATGCAGCTCTTTTGGTCCAGGAGCTTAAATATAAGCTTAGGGATGCCGAATTCTTTGGTTTAGGCGGAAAAAATCTGGAAAATGTCGGAGTAAAATTACTGTTTAATATTACTGACTTGGCGGTAGTTGGCTTCTTTGAGGTTTTAGCTAATTTCAGTAAATTTAAAAAGATTTTTAAAGAAACTCTCGTAGAAATTGAGAGAATAAAACCAGACTGCTGTATTTTGGTTGATTATCCGGGGTTTAATCTGCGCCTGGCAAGAGAACTAAAAAAAAGGGGCATTCACGTAATCTATTATATCTCACCACAGGTCTGGGCCTGGGGAAAATCGCGAGTTAAAATTATTAAAGACTGCGTGGATAAAATGATTGTTTTTTTTGATTTTGAGAAAGAATTCTATAAAAACTTTGATATAGAAGCAGAATCTGTCGGCCACCCTTTGCTTGATGCAGTTAACGTTGACTTAGGGCAGGAATTATTCTTAAAAAAGGTTAATTTTAACAAGGATAAAAGTACCATTGCGTTGATGCCCGGCTCGCGCAAAAAAGAAGTGTATACGCTTTTACCGATAATGCTTGACGCAGCAAAAATAATCGCCAAGAAAAGCAGGCAAAAAGCACAGTTTATATTGATAGAGGCTAATACTATTAAATCCGATTTGAATGTTACTCAAATTCTAAATCAAAACAAAGAATTAGAATTAGTAACCATCACTGAAGAAGAAAGGTACGATGGCTTATTTGCCAGTGATATTGCTATCATAGTTTCTGGGACCGCCACCTTAGAAGCAATGCTTCTGGATACGCCTATGGTGGTCATATATAAACTTAATTTACTTTCCTGGTTTTTTGCAAGATTCCTGATTAAAATTCCTTATATAGGACTTGTCAATGTTGTAGCAGGAGAAAAAATTGTTCCGGAACTTATACAGTTTAAAGCCAAACCCCGCCCTATTGCTAAAACCTGCCTGGATATGCTTTCAAACAGAGAAAAATACAAATCTATAGTCTTAAAATTAGACGAGGCAAAGAAGAGATTAGGCTCACCTGGCGCGACCGAACGCGCAGCGAAAATAATCGCAGATTTCATCAACGTCCATTCTTAAACGTTCTCTACTTATTTTTTAAGAAGTGGGAGATCCGAGAAATGGCCTCTTTCAAATCAGACATCTTAGAGGCATAAGATATGCGGATAAAATTATCCAGGCCCTTGCCAAAAGCTAAGCCAGGCACTACTGCCACTTTTTCTTCTCGTAGCAGAGCCTTAGCAAAATCAGTACAAGACATTCCGGTCTTTTCAATTGAAGGAAATATGTAAAATGCTCCCTGCGGCTTATCTACTTTAAAGTGCAATTCATTAAGGCTTCTAAACATAAATTCCCTGCGGCGTTTATATTCGCGGCACATCTCTTCTACCGATGACTTAGAGTTCTCTAAAGCCTCGCATGCTGCTAATTGGCTAATAATAGGAGCACAAAGCATGCTGTATTGATGAACCTTGGTCATACCTGCAATTATATCTTTAGGGCCGCAGCAATAACCTATTCTCCAACCTGTCATAGCATAACCTTTGGAAAAACCATTAAAGTAGATAGTGCGGGGTTTCATATTATCTAAGGTGGCAATGGGAATATGCTTAAAATCAAAACTCAGTTCTGAATACACCTCATCGCTAATAACCAAAAGATTTTTTTTCTTTATTATTGTTGCCAAACCTTGAAGTTCTTTTTTAGTATAAGATACGCCTGTAGGATTATTAGGATAATTCAAAACAATTGCTTTTGTTTTCTTATCAGCGTATTTGCTTATTAACTCGGCAGTTAGTTTAAATCCATCTTTAAATGTCGTAGGGATAATTTGAGGAGTTCCTCCTGCCAAACTTACCAGCGGCGCATAAGCAACGTAGCTTGGTGTAGGGACTAAAACCTTATCAGCCCTATTAAGCAAAGTCCTCATAACTAAATCCAGGCCTTGAGATACTCCGGTCGTTATAAGAATTTCACTCTCAGGGTCATAATTAATACCATATTGATTCTTTAGGAACCGCCAAATACAAAGCCGCAATTTCATCATACCTTTGTTAGAGGTATAGCTGGTCTGGCCTCCTTCCAAGGAAAAAATCCCTACCTCTCGGATATTCCAGGGAGTAGTAAAATCCGGCTCACCCACCCCTAAAGATATAACATCCTCCATACCCAAAACCAGGTCGAAGAACTCGCGTATGCCGGAAGGTGGTAAGTCTCTTACAATATTCGAAATACATTCTTTTTTCATATTTTATATCTTACCTTTTCATATCAAAAATCAAAATGCAAAAATCAAAATTACATATTAAAATGTAAAATTTTTAATTTTACACTGTCATTTTGATATTTGATTTTTAATATTTGAATTTAGTAACTAATAGCTACTCTTCTATTTTCAGGCTTGCCTTTTAAAATATCTGCATCCTCTTTATATTTTTTTAAGAGAAAATGAGTGACTGTGCCTTTGACATTTTCCATAGGAGAAAGTTTCTCGGCAACAAAATTGGCTACTGTATGTATATCTTTGCCTTCTATCACTAGCAACAAATCATAAGTTCCGCTAACCAGATAACAACTAGTTACCTCGGGAAATTGATATATACGCTCAGCCAGATAGTCGAATCCTAAATTTTTCTGAGGAGTAACGCTTACCTCAATTAGCGCCCGGACTTGTTTTTGGTTGTCTTTCAGCGCTTCCTTATTTATTATTGTCTTGTATTTTAAGATAATTCCCTGTTTTTCATATTTTTTTATTGCCTCTTTTATTGCCTTGGCAGACTTGCCGGTCATTTTGGCAATCTCTTCCGGCGTAGTCCTAGCATCTTTTTCCAAAATTTCGAGTATCTCATCCATATTTTATGCCTCCCCAGATATAATAGCAATGCCCGCTTTTTTAGAAAAAGCGGGCATTCATTTAAACAGACAAAAGAATTTAGCAATTTCTACTTTGCTTCTTTTTCTCTCAACATCAATGCTATTGCCAAAAGCAACGCTGTTTCAGCAAAGCCCAAATAAGCACGCGCCTGTAAATTGAAGACAGGTTGAAATATAGCTCGAGAAACAATACCCACAATAATAGCAATAACTGCTAAACCAATCAAAAGATCAGCTATTTTTTTCATTCCCACCTCCTTAAATTAACCAACCAGGTTTATTACTGGTTTAGTTTATTAAATAATTTTACACCTTAAAAAAATAAGTGTCAATTTATTTTTCTCACTTACTCTCCCTCCAAATCCGATATAACTTCTTTGATAATTTTCTCATCGATTCTCTCGGCATGCTGGCTAAACCCTGTTAAAAGTGCTAAATCGCAAAGGTGATTAATCCGGCGGGGGATTCCGCCTGAATGTTGAAAAATTGAACTGATAGCCGCCTCCTTAAAGATTTCATCAGACCTTCCTGCAACGTTAAGCCGATGCCTTATATATTCTTTAACTTCATCCTCATTTAAATGAGACAGATGGCAACGGATGGCAATACGTTGTGACAATTGCTTATTACGCTCAATTAATTCCTTTAGTTCTGGCTGGCCTAAAAAAAGTAGATTAATTAAAAATGAATTTTGTGTCTGGAAATTTAATAAAAGACGCAGCTCTTCCCAGACATCTTTATCTTCTATCACATGCGCTTCATCAATAATAACTACTGTTTTCTTACCGTCACGAAAATTATTTTCTAAAATCTCATTAAGGCTATCTAAAACTACATTTGTCAATACCTCTGTCTTTTTGGTTGGAAGGTCTTTTACCCCCAAGTGTCTTGCGATAGTCATTAATAATTCGACGTATTCAAGCTTGGGATTAGCGATGAAAGCAGTTTTATAAACTTCTTTGCTTAACTCGGTCAAAAGCGTTTTAGCGAGCAAAGTCTTACCGCAACCAAATACGCCTGTCAGAAGCGCTGCTCCTTTCTGCTCTCTAACTGCATAAAGCAACCGAGAAAGCCCTTCTTTATGCTGCTCGGCATAATAAATGAATTTAGGATCCGGGGTATTCTCAAAAGGCTTTTCTTTTAATTTCCAATATTTTTCATACATTTTCTATTATTTATCTCCCTTATTTGCCCCAACCGCTTTGGCGACGACTAGCCACCACCATCAATACCCCAATCATAGCAAAAATACTAGCCGCCTGAATAATCAGAAGTATTGCTATCTTCCAGGTTGCCCTCAAAAGTGCCATAGCGCTGATGCCTAAACAGATGTTGACCAGATAGATAAATATCACTGCACCGCCTGGTGAAAGCCCCAAATCTACCAAGCGATGATGAAAATGATCCTTGCCAGTATATTCTAACCATTCCTTAATGCTCGCTACTTTCTTTTCTTTTATGCGCATAATGGTGGTAAGAATCATATCGAAAATCGGGACCCCCAAAATTAAAACAGGAATACACACTCCCACAAAATTATCCTCGGCCCAAACACCCATAATGGCTAGAGTGGCTAATAAAAAACCCAGAAAAGTGCTGCCGCTCTCACCTAAAAAAATCTTCCCTGATAAATTAAAAGGCAAGAAACCCAAACACGCCCCACAAAGAGCTAAACTTAAAATTAAAATTTGATTTTGCCTGCTAAAATAGGCAATTATCGCAAACATTAGAGAGCTTATAAAAGCTAAGCCTACACATAAGCCATTTAAACCATCAATAAAATTGACTGAATTAATAATCCCGACAACCCAAATGACAGTAAAAAAAAAGCGTAAGGTAAGTCCTAAGGCGTTATCCGGAAATATAGTCAGGGTTAGCGAATTTATAATTAAAATAACTACTACAAGTAATTGGGTAAATAGACGCAATTTAGCTGAGAGCTTAATTTTGTCATCGATGAGACCTAAAATAACGATAATCAAGCTTGCAAAAAATATACTCATCATTTGTGAATCAATGGTATTTTTCAATAAGAAAATAACTGACAAGACAGGAATAGAAATTGCTAACCCACCTAAAAGCGGCGTTGGCTTTAGATGAATCTTCCTCCCATTAGGATGATCGAGCAGTCTAAAAACAAAAGAAAGTTTCCTTAGCAAAGGAGTAAGAATGAGACTAACAAATAGGCAGGTAAAAAAAACTAACAGAATTCTCATCAAAGCATAAACCTCAATGCCTTAAAACCTTCGGCATACTTTACACGTCCTTGAAAACCCCGGAAATTAGCACAGGAAGTTGCACTTTCCAATATGCTTAATCCAGGAACACGGGTCCTATCGATTTGTGAACGGTGAAGTTTTAGAAGTTCTAACTTTTTAAATAAGTAGTCTGCGATATCAATAAAAATATCCGGCTGAAAATCAACAGAAGTAGGGACTTCATAGAATAAAATTTTCTTTACGTACCTGGTAGCCGAGATAGCTGCTTCCGCAAGAACGCGGTGATCCTGGTGAATATCGCAAGGTGAATTAAAAAACACAATATCCGGCTTGGCTTTCTTTAAGGCATCTTCTATCTTTTTTATTAATTCTTTACTCAAAGAAATCTTGGTATCCTTATAATTAGCGCAATAAAGGCCTTTTGCCTTTAAGAATTTGGCTGCTTGAACCTGTTCTCTCCATCTAATTGCCGCTGGTGCGCCAATATCGCCTTTAGTTAAAACCAATAAATAAATATTATTTTTGCTTTTACTATATTTTAATAGTGCGCCGCCGCAACCAAATTCAATGTCATCCGGATGCGCGCCAATAGCCAATATGTTCATAATGACCTCCTCTATTTAAAATTATAACATGAAACTAAAATTTTAAAAAGAATTAGGATTAATTATTTGAATTAATAATCTGAGCTATTTTCTCTGAAATAATTTTAGCCCTCAATTGATTGCCTTTTGCGCTCATATGTATATCATCGCAAAACATATCCTCGTGCGGTGGAAATAGACGGTCGAGCTCAATTAAGGGAATTTGCTCCCTTTCCGCCAGCCTAACCATAACGCTATTATGCTGCCTGACTCCTTCCCCTAATGCTTCATAAAGTGCGTCTCTTTTTTTTGCCGGAGCTAAGGCTTGTGTAACTAATAGAACATCGACATTATTCGCTTTGGCAAGCTGTATGAGAGACAATATATTTCTTTCAAAGATCTGTGAAGAGGTAACTGCTAAATTTTTTTTATAATCCTTAAGGTAATATTGATAAGGCCGAACTTGGATTAACTGATGAAGATGGGGCGGCCATGTCAAAAAAGATAATTTCAGCCTCTCGCCAATCCGGCCTACAGTTTTTTGGCAAACCAGACTGGAAAATAAAATTTTTCGAAAAACTGAAACTTCTTGCCAAGTTTTATTAAAACTTGAATAGTCTGGCGAATCTATGCCCATAAGTCTAGGAAATATATCATTAAAGCCAGAATATATTATTATCATATCTGGAGATAAAGGAAGAATTTTGAATTGAAATTGTATAAAGAGGTTTGCGCTTGTATATCCCGGCACACCAGCATTAATAACTTCGAAACGTCTATTTGGAAAATCTTCTTTTAAAATTTCATTTAGAAAATAAGGGTATGATTTATTCCAGGCTACCTTTGAGCCATAAACGCTCGAGCCTCCTAAGCAAAAAATTCTATATACCCCATCCTCTTTATGCTTTAATATATCTTGCCCCCGAAAACCCAATGAATTATGATATAAGGACTTTGGATTAAGTTCATAATTAAGAAAATGATGGGGAACGAAATAAGGTGCCTGGGCATATTCGAGTTCGGCTTTATTCTTTAAATTTTCCCGTATTCGCAAAATTGCCTCTGTAACGATGAAAAGCAAAAAAACAATAAAAAAAGAAAAAAATGCAGTTTTTCTATTCATTATATCTTTTAGCCGAATATAAATCGCGCGGCGCTTTAATATTTAAAACTTTTAATATGAATTCCCTCGTCGGAACATAATAGCCAGAAAGCATAAATCTAAATACAAAAGGGTATTTAGAAATTTTAGATACAAAAACTCTTTTTAAAATATAAATATCGTTATCCTTAAATTCTCCCCTTTGATAAGCCGTGCCTACCGCAACTCTAAAACCAGCTTCTTGAACTACCTTCTTTATATCTTCAGTTAATGCTCCATATGGATAAGCAAAACTTATAACTTTTTTTCTTAGTCTTCGTTCTAAAATTAATTTCGAGCGAAAAATTTCATCCCTGACTTCCTGGCTACCTAATAATGGCAAAGGAATGTGTTGTATACAGTGCTCACCGATATCTATTAAATCATCTTTAGCTAACTTTTCAAGCAATTGCCAATCCATGCTGTTTCTACTTGTGTTTAGAGAATTAATAATCACAAAAACTGCTGCTTTCAGTCTGTATCTCTTAAGAATAGGATAAGCATTCGTATAAAAATCCCTATAGCCATCATCAAAAGTTAAAACCACCCAATTCTTCGGGATATCAATTCCTTGTTTTATCCTTTCAGCTATATCTTTTAAAGTAACGACTTGATAGCTGTGATTAGATAAATATTGCATCTGTTTATCAAAAGTATTACTTGTTAAGGTTAAAATATTTTTTTGATTTGACTCAGTTATTGAATGATATATCAAAATCGGGACAGTCCGGTATGGCGCAATAAATCCAAAAAATAAAATTGAAACGACAGTACTGGAACTGATAGAAAATAGAATAGATATCTTTATAAAATACCGTAGCTTAAATTTCATATTTAGTTATTGTAAAATAAGAGATTTTTTTCAATCAAATAACGAAAAATTTCTTCGGCAGCTAACTTATGAGCAAGCGCCTTCCAATGGCCATCAGCTGGATAATATAAATCTCTATGCCTTTGCCCTCTAAAAAAATCTAACAAATTGCAGATATTTATCTTATTAGCTTTAGAGAAGTCAACTAATATCTCGCTTACTCTATCTGGCTTATTGTTATATACATCATATAAAAAAGGAATGCGCACAATTGCAAATTTGGCCCTTGAGTCTTTAGCAATGATGTTTATTTGCTTAAGTATTTGTTGCGTAATATCCCAACTTTTTTCTAATTCAATCATATTTCGGCCTTGTCTAATTCCAACTAAATTTCTACGAAAAAATGTCCCGCCTTTTGTCATCAGGATAAAATACAATTCTGAATGAGCCGCCAGAAAGCGCTGAAAAGAATTCAAATAATCAGCTAACCTTGGTTTAAATCCTAAAGACTCTCCTGTAGGCTGGCCTTGGGTTTTAAAATTGTCGCAAAGGTCATTACCGTTACCAAGATTCCACCTGTTCTCAACAAAAAGGCCCAAAAAGACTAAGTCAGGTTTATATTTTATGGCATATTTTAGGATTTCTCTCTCTTCTAAAGTCCCTATACCAGCTATGCCCATATTAAAAACTTCGTAGCGTACTTCCTTCCTGACAGGCATATCATTTAATATCTTCTCCAGAACTTTTGGATATGTTTGTTCTGCTTCTACCCCAAGGCCGTAAGTAAAAGAATCGCCTAAAATAAGAATTCTAAAAAACCCTTTTGGCTTTTCTATATTGTGCTCAGTGTCACGGAAACCTTCGGAATTTGTTTTTATAGTTGTTATATATTCTGCGCATTGAAATGTGCCTTCAAAAAGTGGCTGCCCATATTGTATTTTTCTTTGGAAATTAGCAGGTGTATTTTTCTTTACAATCATTCTCGGCCGAATTTGAGGACAAAATATTTTTAATCCCAATTCGAGCAAAAAGAGGGAAACCAGGAAGGAGACAATAATTAAAGTTATATTTGAAATTATTTTTTTATGATGTTTCATAAAAAATTATTCCACTGTAGAATCTTAAGCGAATCCTCGCCATGATTAAATAAGAGATCTACTACAGACATAAAGGGAATAAATGGTTTAAATAACTGCCCATATTCTGGATGCGAGAAGTCTTGATATACTAATTTTATATTAGCCAATGAAAATTTATCCTCTTCTAAATACTCTTTGCCCCCTATACCGGAAAGATAAGTGTCAGCTTCTATTTTCTTGCATATTTCTATAATCCGTTCAGTTTTTATGCTGGATATTCTTAACTTTGATTCAAAATATATTGGCGTAGTTATGGATAGTTGTTTTAGTAGGAAATTTATTATATGAATATTCAAATCTATTAATTTTTCCCACTTCCTAGCATAAGTCTCCTCAAAAAACGGTAGATAGCCCTTAAAGAATTTTGCTTTTGCATACCATGTCTTCAAACTCGCCAAGTGCTGCCTTGCCCATGGGAATTCATTATCAATTAAAACCTGGCTAATTCTCTGCCTGCCTTTACCTTTGGTAATTACCGGAACACTGAGCCAAATCCAGCCATCTTTGGTGCGTATCTTATTTCGATTCTGAAATTCTCGACTTTTATATTGCACCTCGTCTAAAAATACAAAGCAATCGCTTTTGGCTATCTTATCAAAAAAACCTAACCAAGGTAAATACTGAGGCTGATGAACTGAAATTATCATTTTTATAATTTTTAGAGTTTATAAAGTCCTCTAATACGATTAATCATTTCTTCCTGCGAAAACTCAAGCTCTAACCTCTTTTTTGCCTCAACTCCTAATCTTGTGGCAAGGTCTTTGTCTTTTAAGACTTTAATTATAGCTGTAGCTAACTGTTCATAATTTCCTGATTCAACAAGAATGCCTGTTTGATTATCAATTATAACCTCGGGCACTCCTCCAACCTTGGTAGCTATGACTGGTCTACTACAAGCCATAGCCTCTAAGATAACTAACCCTTGGCCTTCGTTTAATGCTGAGTTAACTATTACATCCGACAAGTAAATAATATCCTTTATATCACCCCGGTAGCCTAAAAACATTATCCCTTCATCTAGTCTCAATTCTCTTGCAAGTTTCATAAGTCTGTTCCTCAAAATTCCATCTCCTACAATCAAAGCCCTAAAATTATGGAAAGTTTCATTAACTTTTGCTATTGCTTTAATAAAAATTTCTATCCCTTTAATAGGTTCAAGCCGAGAAATAGTAGTTATGATATTAAAGTTCTCCGGTATATCTAAATCTTTTCTTAGCTTAACTACTGCCGCATCATTAAGCATCTCGTAATCTTTTATGTTAATACCGTTTGGGATTGTAACAAATTTGTCCTTCGAGCCTATTTTTCTTCTAAGAAATTCCTCTCTGTCAATATCCGTAAGCGTGATGATAACATCTGTAAAACAAGCAGCGAATCGCTCTAAAATTATAAATAGCCAAGTTAAAAAAGGATTAGCATAACCATAAAAAACATGGCCATGGGGCATATAAATAATTTTAGGCGCTCCAGCTAAGCGAGCTGCGAGTCTTCCTAAAAATCCTGCCTTGGAAGTATGCGTATGAACAATATCTGGCCTTACTTTCCTAATTAAAAAATAAAGTTTTAATAGTGCAAGACAGTCTAGAAAAATATTAATTTCTCTCTGCAGTGAATTTACGAAAAATATTTCTATGCCAGTTTCGTTAGAGAATTTAGATAAATCTTGCTGTGGATTGAAAGTCTTGCCACTAATAATCTTTATACTAAAATTGTCTCTGTTTAAAATCTTAGCAATATCCAATAGTATCTTAGATGAACCACCTTTGTCCAGGCGGGTAATAATGTGGACAATCTTTATCTTTTTCATAATACAAATTTACACGAATTCGCCCTTAAAGCTTTAAAAAATAAGGCTCACACAAATCAACACAAATTTTAATTTATTCTGCGCCTAATATCTATTTTATCGGCACCAAAATTAATTAAATAACCTAATTTATAACCAGAGCTCTTTAAATAATAATATAGTTGTTTTTCAAATACTTTTGGTATATTTAAAACTGATTTAATCTCAATAATTATCTTATCTTCAATTATAAAGTCTGGTTCATAAATTCCAACCCTTTCACCTTCATATTCCACTATAAGTTTCTTTTTAGCAATATACCCTATCCCTTTATTACCAAATTCTATGCTTAGGGCTTTTTGATAGATATCCTCTTTATGCCCAGGACCAAGTGTATTATATACTTTATAGAAACAGCCAACTATTTTATATGATAATTCTTTATAGAATACTTTTGTTTCTTTGTTATTCGTGACCATTGGTGTGTAATTCGTGTTTATTCGTATTCACAATTTTATTAATTAAAACCGGTATAATTCAGTACAGCGGCTGCAAACAGGAAACATCTTCTTCTTTTTTAATAAAGTCCGAAACTTGCGAAAACTTGCGTTATTCCATATATCTTTAAAATTCTCAGTTTTTATGTTTCCAAAATAAATGTTAAACTCTTCACAAGGACCAACTCTACCATCAGGAAAAATATATACAGTCATCCAGGGACTCAAACAACGATTCTTATATTCCTTAGATTCAAACTTAAAATTCTTATAATACATTTCAATTTCGCGGTCGCTAAAGTCAGGATAAAAAAAGGCTTTATGGCCGTTTATATCAGAGCGTATTTTATTTATCTCGCTAATTAATGCACCTGGGTCAATCTTAGGCAAGTCAACTCTTAAAAAACCTTTCCAATCGCTACTTAACATGCCGAATTCTCTTTCTAGAAGCTCATTAGTATCCTCAACTGTATCTTTATCAATAAAAGAAAGATGATGGAAAGTTATTGTGTCGGGAAAAAGTTTTTGCGCTACTTTAAAAGTTTCATAAAGATGGCACAAATTATCCTCTGAAATGGTTACGGCAACATTAATTTTTGGCAATTCAATATTATTTTCTTTTTTTAATTGCACAATTTTTTCTAATGCATTAAATGATTTTTCAAATGAACCTTTTACATTGGTAATCCTGTCGTGGATTTGGCTCGGGCCTTCTAAGGAAAAGATAATCTCATCTAATCCAGAATCAACCACCTCTTTTTCTCTGCCTGCTAATAGTGTAGCGTTACTGACTACGTTAACCCGCAATTTTTTTGCCTTTATATATTTTATTAACCGCGGCCAATCTGGATATAAAAAGGGCTCACCTCCGAAAAGAGTAATGTTTGGCTTAAAGCTTGTTAACTCATCAATAAGCCTTTGCAATTCTCCGATTGTCAAGATATGCTTTAACTCTTCTTTAGGCTTTCCTTTCAATGAACCGCACTTTCCCCAATAGCCGCACATTGAGCAGCCCAGGTTACAATTGTAAGTCAGAAATAAAGATACTGTTTCCGGCCAACTGCTTTTACCCTCCCAGAAATAATAGCTAAGTAAAGAATCTAATCTCTTTCTTAGAACACTTAAGGCATAAACCGGTTCTCTAAATGCCTTATAAATTTTTCTTTTTAATTCCCTCATTGCATAAGCACTCTTTCAAAAATTTTCTTGAATGTGTTAAGCGTATATTCGTCAACTAAAGGATGCGTTGGCAACGTTAGCAAATGACTGGCAAAATATTCAGCATTAGGGAAATCTCCCTCTTCATATCCTAAATCAAATATTAAGTGCAAAGGCCTTTCATACATTTCTGAACTATCTATGCCCTGTTTAAGCAATTCTTTTTTTATCCTTTCCTTTAATTTATTATCCTTAAATAAAATAGGAAAACGATTATATGCTGGCTTGCTGGAATTAAATATTTTTGGCAGGACAATCTCTTCTCTTTTTTTTAGAAAACCATAAAAAAATGAGCCATTTACATATCGTTTATAGTTAAAGCATTCTAACTTTTTTAACAAAGATAAGAAAATAGCGGCTTGAAAATCAGTATAGCCAAAAACAGAGAAATCTATAGGCGGCCGTGCACTTCTAAAAGCTTTCAATAAAGGATAAAGGCAATTGTATATAGAAGGCCTGACAACAAAAGAAAGCACGATTAATTCAAGAATAATATTTATTTTTTTAAAGAGCGAAGGTTCATTTAATGAATTAACTTCTTCCTTGAGGATATTTGCCAATATTTCGGAATTAGTGCTTATTATACCACCGCCTGCTGTTGAAATATTCTTGCCACGATTAAAGCTATATAAACTAATATCGCCCTGGCAACCAACTAATTTATTGTTTATAACTGTGCCAAAGGCCTGCGCACAATCTTCAATAACAAATATTCCTTCTCGCCTCCCTTTAACAACATTCTTTATCTCTTCTACATTAGAGACTAATCCAAATGTATGAATTGCCAAGACACAAAGAGTCTTATCGCAGAGGAGATTAGAAAGTTTAGTTATATCCAAATCAAAGGTTTCCAGTGATATGTCGCACAAAACAGCTTTTAAACCAAGCTTCTTTATCGGCAAAATTAATGAGGCAGCAGTATAGGCAGGTAAAATAACCTCTTTTCTGTCAGGCTCTACATAGGACAGTACCTTTAATATGAGGTAAAATGCACTTGTGCCTGAATTGAGGCTAAAAATATATTTTGAATTTAAATGTTGCGAAAGCTCGCCTGTTAATCTTTGTCTGGCATACTTTGGTCTAAGCATTGAAAGTATGTCATGCCAAGAAAAGTCTGTAGCAACAATGGGAATCTTTTTAAAAAAGGCCATTATAATTTTTTAGCTCTGATAATCGTTATAGGTTTTGTGAGATTTAAAAAAGCCCTCATGGGTTTTAGTTCAGTGACCTTAGCGCCAGATATTTCAAATATATTAATAATCTCTTCTGGATCATATTGCCGCAATGGAACAGCGCATTTAAAATCATAGAACTTAACTAATTTATATCTTAAAGATGTTAATAAGTCTTTTTTATTTCTAATATCCACAATAATCTCGGCATCTTTTTTTGCCACCCGCACTGCTTCTTCTATAATTTGCTTTACGTTATCAGATGAGCGTTGGTTAAATAGCGCATTCATACAAACTACGTAATCGAAAACTGAGTCTTTAAAACTTAATTTTCCTCCGTCAGACTCAATCAATTGCACCTCTCTTAACCCCTGAGGACCTAGTCTCTCTTTTGCCCTTAAAAGCCCTTCCTTTAAAATGTCAACAGCGAAAATTTTTAAAGCTTGTGTTTGTTTAAATAGGTTAGAGATAAACAACCCCTCCCCACAACCAATCTCTAATATCTTGCCGGTTTTAGTCTTACAGATATTCAGGAACTCGTCACGCACTTTGGAAGGTAGGTAGCCAGAAGAATACTCACCCTCTTCGCCTTTTCGAGAAATCAGCCTTCTAAATTTTTTGTAAAAAGCGAAAATTACTTTCATATTAGTCTTGATACTTCTTTTAAAACGTTCTCTGGAGTGATATCTCTTAGGCAAATCATAGAAGTGCATCTTGCCTTAAGGCAGGGGGAACAGCTTGTCTTGTTGTACATTACTATCGTAAACTTATCAGAGAGTCGGCGCGGATCATAACGTACTATATCGCCTGCCCTAAAAATTGCTATCAAAGGCGTATGTAATGCAGCAGCTAAATGCACAGGGCCAGCATCATTAGAGATAAACAGGTTACATCTCTTAATCAAAGCCATCAACTGGCCTACTGTGGTTCTGCCTGCTAAATTTATTAAATCGGCTTTGCAGATATGCTGTAATTTTTCTGCAATGGCTACTTCTGATTCCGAGCCAGTTATAGCGATCTTACATTTTCGCATCTTTAAAATTAATTCACTCAAGGAAGAAAATTTTTCTAACGGCCAACGTCGCGTAGATAAACTTGCACCTGGGTTAATACCTACCACTATATCCTCTCTCTCAATGCCATGCTTCTTCAAAATATCCTCTACATAATCAGTGTCCAATTTATCTATAATTAAATTAATTTTGTCATCTGTGCTTTTTATTCCCAAGATTTTAAGCATGCCTAAATAATAATCCAAGTCGTGACTTTCGGCTACATCCACTTCCGGAACTTTTATATTCAAGAAAAACCCTCTTTTCTGGATATCGCGCCCAACGCGATATTTTGCGCCAGTTAACACAAATAATATTGCCATCTTTATGGCACTTATTAATGAAGTTAATGGCCGCATGTTTATAGCCATATTCGGGTGGATTTTTTTAAGCGTAAATATGAGACTAAATTTATTTTTCAAGCCACGTTTATATAAGATTATATCATCAACAAACTGATAACCCTTAATAACTTCTACCGACCGAGGCATAGTTAATAACGAGATGCGCACTTGTGGCAAGGAAAAGCTCAATGCTTTCAAAGCCGGAATAGATAGAAGCATATCTCCTATGCCTCCTAAATTTATTATCAAAATTTTATTAATTTTTTTAATATCTATGGTCATCTTTATTTTTTCGCCTTATATTAAATTATCCAACTTCTCTCTAAAAGCTTCAGCCCGCTCTCTCCAGTTAAATTCTATCTCTACTCTCTGCCGGCCTGCTCTACCTAACTCTCTGGCATATATCTCATCTTTCAATAGACGAATTACAACTTTTGCTAATAGCTGAAAATCTTCCGGATCAACTAGAAGTCCTGTCCTATCAGCCTCTATAGCCTCTTTGCTACCACCGGAGGCTCCACCAATAACTGGCTTGGCACAGGCAGAGGCTTCAATAAAAGACAGCCCAAATCCTTCGATATTATCTATATCTTGAGTCTCTCTATTAGGCATAACGTATATATCGCAAAGATTATAAAATTTAGGCAATTCTTCTATTGAGACGCCGCCCAGGAAAACTACATTTTCCTCGAGGTTCTTTTCTTTAACTAATAACCTCAAATGTTCTTCTTCTATACCGCTGCCTACAACCAAATATACCACATCGGGAAATTCTGCCTTAATTAAGGTAAGGGCGCTAATTACTGTATCAATGCCTTTGCGCTTAACTAAACGCGATACTGTAAGCAATACTTTTTTCTGCCCTAAGCCAAGATTCTTTTTTAAATCAGCGCAATACAAATCCGGTTTAAAAATATCTGCATCGACTGCTGGAGTAACTTTAAATATCTTTTCTTTTTTTATACCGAATCTCTCTACCTGCTGGCTTGTAAACTCACTATTGGCAATTATAAGGCGTGAATTTTCAAGAATTTTCACTAAGAGTTTTTTTATTATGCTTTTCTCAAATTTTTTGTATTCCCCTCCGTAACAAAATACGCAATAAGGAACGTTGGCTATTTTTTTGAATATCAAACCTATTAATCCTATGCTAACCGGAACAGCGCAAATGAGAAGATCTACCTTTTCTTTTATAATTATAAAGGGGACAAGGAAAAATAAAACTATTGTCCTTAAGATACGGCACCGATGACAAACAACATATCGATATATCCTAAAATTAGCTTTCTTGTCTATTTCTCTATAGCCTCTAATCCTAGGGGCTAAAATTAGATTATCTTCAGCCGACATCAATCTGTATAGGTTATAGAAAACCGTCCCGATACCTGTTACCAACGGCGGAAAGTCATAAGTAATAAGCAACGATCTCATTTTTTTCCAAAAAATGTTAAACTGTCTTCTAATTTTTATTAATTTGAATCTTATTTAATAGCGTTTCCGCTGCCTTTATAACCTCTTGGGGTGTTATTAATCTTAAACAATCCAACCTTAAGCAATCAGCGGGCTGGCAATCGCTGCAATTTAATTCTTTGCTGACTACGATATTGGCCTCTCCCCATGTGCCCCAATGTCGGTAGTGATCAGCAGGATGTATATTGCCGAAGATAGCCACTACAGGCACACCCGAGGCAGATGCAATATGCATTGGCCCGGAAGAATTGCCGATAAAGAGCTTGCATCTCTTAAGCAATGAAATAAGCTGAGTTAGGGTTGTGCCTATCGCAATAATAGGTGAGTTTTTCATAAAAGAAACAACTTCGTTGGCTAATACTTGCTCTAGAGGGCTTCCTACTATAACGACCTTTGCTGCAAAATGCTCTATCAGATAGTCGCTAACCTGAGCAAAACCTTTGACTGACCAATGAGTATAATGATAGTAGCCGCCTGGATGGATAGCGATTAAATTATCAACTGACTCACAATTATTATCTCTTAAAAAAAAGTCTGCAAATCTTTCTCCCTCTTCGCTAATAGGAATATACAATTTCTTATCAGTCGTATCTATACCGAGCGTGCGCACAACATCTAAAGTGACCTCAACCTCATGGCGGGGATTGGTAGGTCTGCTATCTTTAACTTTCTTAGTCAGAAAAAAACCAGAACCAGCAGCGTCGTAACCAAGTCTATATTTTGCCCCACTAGCAAATGCTAAAAGATTCGGCCAGAAGTTAGGATGTAATACTATTGCAAAATCTATATTTTCTTTTCTTATCTCTCTTATTTTATTTATTATCTCTTTTAAAAATGGCATTTTATCTTCAAAAATAATAATTTTATTAATATCAGGATTACCTATGACTAAATCCTTAGTATAAGAACGTACTAAAATATAAATTTTAGCTTCTCTAAAGTGCTGCCGGACTGCCTTAAAAGTAGGCGTGGATAAAACCACGTCGCCTATCCTATCCATGCGAATAATCAAGATCCTCCTTACCTCATCGGTAGAATAAGGTCTTATCCTTGGAATGAGTCTTAATATACGGCCTAAGGCAAAAATAACACTTCCCAGAAAGCCGAGAATTCGATAATAGGCCTTCTTTAATCTCCTGGCAAATTTTTTAAATATTAATCTTTTTGGCATGGTTTAAAATTTTTAATTCTGACGACTTCTTTCAGCAGAATTTTTTCAGCAGGACTTATAAATTTTAAACTCAAAAGTACACTAGTATAGATAATCAATCCCAAACCCATTGCAATAAATAAATTAAATCCGCGTAAAAACCATAATAAAATAACCATTGCTAAAGTGGCAATAATAATTTTGAAAAGTTCAACTAAAGGATGCTTAAAGCTGATAGACTTTCTTATGGCAATATAAAACCAGACGCCAGCCAACAACTCTGAAATCATTATTGAGTAGGCTGAACCTATATAACTAAATTTCGGAATTAAGATAAGATTTAAAAACAGATTTAGAATGAAGACTGCTATCGTACCTGAGATAACCTCAAACATCTTAACTGCTGCAACTAAACTATTGCTAAGTATATGATTCCAGAAAGAAAATACCAAAGACCAGCCTAAGATGCTTAAGATTAAGCTGGAATTCAAAAATGCCGGGCCAAAAAGAAGTTCGATAATCTGCCCTGAAAAGAAGGCGCAGGAAATTGCTATGGGCAAACCCAATGCTACTAAGTGTTTCATTGACCAAAGTAAGGTTTGCGCTAACTTTTCTCTGTCACGGCTAGCCTGTTCGCTTAAAAGAGGGAAAATTGCCTTTATGAAACTTGCTGGAAGCAATAGAAACAAAAATATAATTTTGTAGGCGGCGCTGTAAAAACCAACTGCTGTGTCGCCCTGCAGATATTGAAGTACCACCACATCAATGCGCCGATAGAGGCCAGTAAAAATCAGATAGAATGCGAATGGGCCAATATATTTTAGCAAAATCTGCCAAATCTTTTTATCAAATCTAAAATCAGGCCAAACACCTATCCTTAGACAAACTAGAACGTTCATTATGAACTCTAATATGCTTGTTAGTAAAGTTGCAGATATTAATACCAGTATGCCTTTACGAAAATATATCGTACTAAGAATTAAAAGGCAATAAAAGATGTTGCTTATCACACTCATCAAGGCATTAAAGCGTAATTTTTCAAAAGCAATAATCAGATTATAAAAAGGCGCAGACAAAGAAGACGCAAATAGATTTATACCTGCGATATAAAGAGCTAATCTTATCAACTGAGAATAATGAAGGTTGCTAATAACGCCAAGCATTATTGACAAGACTGTTAGAGAAATTAAGAACTGGATAATAAGATAAGAACCCAGATAGCGATTTGCCAAAGAATGGTCTTTGCTGACCTGGCATATTACTAACTGCCCAATGCTTAAATCGCAAAAAAGCGCAAATAAGCTGACAAAGGCCAGGACGAATGAATACTGGCCTAGTTGGACCGGCCCTAAATAGCGGACTAACCAGATGCTGACTAAAAAATTCAACAGCCTATTTAAGAGCAGGGAACCAAAAAAACTAACCGTATTATCAATAATTAGCTTTAAGCGATTAATCCTCTCCTCCGCTTTTATTAAGTAACTTCAGATATAATTCTTCAATCTGTCTTGTTGTCTGCTTAATATCAAATAGTTGCTCTGCCCTCTTCCTGCCTGCCTGTCCCATCTTATCTGCCAGAGAGGAATCGTTCAATAACATTCTTATTGCCTGGGCCAAGGAAGCCGCATCTCTTATCGGCACTAATATGCCGGTTATATCCTTTTGTACAACTTCCGGGCTACCTCCTGCATCCGTAGCTATAACCGGCTTGGCGCAAGCCATGGCTTCTACTAAGACTTTCCCGAATGAATGTCCAGTATTTGATTCCGGGCTAACCAAAATATCAACCGCAGCCATAATTTCTGGCATGTCTTCTCGAAATCCAGTAAATATCACATCTTCCGCTATTCCTAAAGACCTAGCTAGAGACTTTAAGTAACTTTCTAAATAAGCATAATCTAAAGAATATGGGGAACCAACAATAAAAAATTTTACAAGTTGTACTTTATTTTTAACTAAAGATATTGCTTTTAAAAAGACATCTTGGCCTTTGCCTGGCCCAAAACATCCAACATTGGCAACTATTTTTTCACAAGATGAAATAAGGAATTCGCTACGAACCTTTTTCGAACTTATTAAAGGATTAAATTTCTCCAGATCAACACCATTATAGATCACAAATATTTTATTTTTACCAAAAAGGAACCTTTTCCCCGTGGCTAAAGAATTAACAATAATTAGTTGGGGTAACCAAAAGAAATATTTTTCTAAATCGATATTAAAATTTGGCGCGACTAAATTTCTTACATGCCATGCGGCGGGTATCTTACAAATCCTAGCAGCCAAGGCACCAATAAAATTGGCTCTAGTATTATTTGTATGAACTAAAGCAATATCATAAAGTTTTATTAAATTAACCAATTTATTTACCGATAAGAGAAATTTCCAAAAGCATGCCTGACGGACTTTATGCAACGGGACAACAAAGGTGACAACACCTAATTTTTTAATTTTTTCTAATAAAAATCCCTCTTCAGAGCACGCAAAATACGGATTAAATTTTTGCCTATCTAGGTTGCTAATTAATTCCAACAGGCTTATTTCTGCTCCGCCGATACTAGCTACTTCGCTTATATATAGAATATTCTTCTTTAACATTTTTTTGCAAATATAATCATATTTGGACCTTTTTTAATAAGTACGCTTAATATTGAAATTGGCAAAAAAATTAATTCAAGGACTAGACGTAAACTCTCCTTGAATAATAAAATGGTTTTGAGGCTTGGTCTTGGGTTCTGATTGGAGCCCATGTGCGCAGGCCCTTTAGAATTTATTTTAAACTTCGATTGTACCAGCGTCTTAAAAGTAACAGCAAAGCCAACTGGTTCACAGAAACCCGCAGTATAAATTATTCTGAACGCTTTAAAATTCGCTTTTTTTAATACTAATTTAATAGTCTTGGGGCTAAATTGATAAAGATGTCTCGGCACATTTGTATACCAAAAATTCTTAAACATCATCGCAGCAAGGTTATCTATGTTTGGGGTAGAGATAACCAAGAGTCCATCATCCTTTAAAATCCTGTTAATCTCAATTAATGTCTCTTTTGGGCTATATAAATGCTCCAAGGAATCCCATAATGTTACAAGGTCAAAGTAACATGACTGGAAATTTGTTTCTAATAAATCGCCTGTTTTGACGTTTAAATGCAGGTTTTCACGCGCATACTCTGATGTAGTTTTAGCATATTCAACCCCAGAGACCCTCCAGCCATTATCCTTCATTAATTCTAAAAATTCACCACTTCCTGTTCCAACATCTAAAACCTCGCCGGTTTTGTTATTAATATATTTTTTTAACAAGTTTAATTTTTTCCTCTGTCTCGTATAAATATTAATATCCGGATGAAATGAAACTTTTTCTCCTGGCCAAAATGGATAAAACTCATTCATTTCATCCTTGTCGGGTCTGGGGTTAAGATATATTAGTCCGCAAGTATTACATTTGACTAATGTAAAATCCCCTCGCTTAGGGGAAAAACACCCAACCTTTCTAAAAAAAGATGTATCTTTACTATCACAAATATTACAAGGCGCGTCTTCCATATTAATTATAACGTAGGTAAAATTTGGACCGTCTTCATATAATATTGCAATTTCTTCCTCAGTGCTGGTCTTATAAAAGATATAAGGCATATTGGCAACAACTCTAATGATAACCTATATAAAATTAAAAACTTTATCAAAAGCAAAACTGTTGGCTTATACCTTTTCCTATAAAAATTTACCTGGCTTTTAGTAGATTCTAAAATACAATTAAATTCTGTCTTGTGTATTGTCTTACCCCGCGAATGGATAATAAAGGTCTTTGGAAAATAATAAACCAACCAACCTGCCTTATTCATACGGCAGCAGAAGTCTTCGTCTTCATAATATAAGAAAAATTTCTCATCCATAAGGCCTGCTGACTGAGTTGCTTGCCTACGTAAAAGAAAAGCAGCTCCGGACAGCCATCCAACCGGCTGAGGATTGTTTAACATCTTATTAAAAGCTAATTTTAAAAAGCGCTCTAAATATCTTTCTGAAATTTTCGTTCTTAAGAAAGAATAAAAAAAGACATTATCTAAAAAACATCTTATTAAATTAGAACATTTTTTGTTAAACGATAACTCAAGCGCTCCTTCCTCGTTTATAATTTTTGGCCCTAAAATTGCTATGCGCGGATTTGTCTGCATAAAGTAAAGCATTTTAAGAAAAGAGTTCTCTTTTAAAAATATATCCTGATTGCAAACAAAAATAAATTCTCTATCGCTTCTTCTGATAACCTGGTTAACTGCCCGCGAAAAGCCCAAGTTTTCATGGTTTTCTATAATCATAACTTTCGGAAACTCTTTTCTTAACATATCTATACTGCCATCGGATGAGTTATTATCTGCCACTACGCAATCGAAATTAACATTAATAGTATGCTCAAAGATCGAAATAAGGCACCTTCTTAACAATTCTTTATTATTATGATTAATTATTCCTACTGTTAAGTCCATAATCAAGGCTTTCTAAAATTTTAGTCAAATCTTTTTTCATGTTTTTCAAATTAAACTTCTCTAAGACCATCTGCCTGCCAGTCTCGCCTAACTTTCTGGCAAACTCATTATCCCTGAGTAGGCGTAAAATTGCCTGCTTTAATTCATCACTGCTTGTCGGATTTATTAGTAATCCTGTCTTATTATCAAGAACAGCATCAACTACTCCGCCGGTGGCTCCGGCAATTACCGGCTTAGCGCAGGCACTTGCCTCAATATTAACCAAGCCAAATCCCTCTGTTTCGCCTCTGCCTTGTCTATCTATCTCTCTGACTGCATTAATAAATATATCGCAAGCAGCATAAAATTGGGGCAATTTTTCATGAGCAACTGCGCCCACAAACTTAACATAATTATCCAAATTTAAATTCCTTACCAAATCTTTTAACCTATGTTCATCCTTACCTTCTCCAACAACCAAATATATTATTGATGGTTCTTCTTTAGTTAAATCTGCTAAAGATTTAATAACGCTGTCAATGCCTTTTCTCTCTGACAGTCTATTGACAGTTAATAGAACCTTTCTTCTTTGAAGGTTAAACTGTCTTACAACTTCGCTAATATCAGCATCTGGGCGAAATATAGTAGAATCGACTCCTATTGAAACCTTCTTAATATTGTCCTCTTTAACATTCCATTTCAAGAGATTTCTGCGCGTATAATCTGAAAAACATATTACTCTGTCAGCGCTTCTGAATATAGCCCCAACTAAAAAATCTCGAATTTTGTTTTTCGAAAATAAAGAATCCGAGCCATGGGAAAATGTAATAAAGGGTACTCTGAAAAAAACCTTAAAAATTAAGCCAACCAGTCCAAATGGAAAGACCTGACCAACAAGCAATATTTTAAAACGATGAAAACTATAAATTTTCAAGGTACATGAAAAGGTCTTGATTAATTGTAACGGCAACCTCCAATTAGCGACATCAAAAGTAAAATTTCTTCTTAAGACAGGGAAGTCTGCCTTTGAATCAAATTCCTGCTCTTCAGCCTCGGATGCCTTGGTTGTCAAAACTATTATTCCCTCTTCTTTCAAACAAATTGTTATTTTAGCCATTAATATAGAAATACCGCCTAATGCTGGAGGAAAATCAAACGTCAAAAGCAGTGCATTGGATTTTTGCATTTTATTAAGCGCCAAAAGCTTCCGCAATCAATATTGAAATGTTTCGCTGATTCCTTCTGAGAATATTTTTAAAGATTACCGAGAAGCTAAAAAGCAAAAAAGAAAATAAAATAATACCAAATTTACTAAACAACCCGAACTTAGAAAAAATGCTTTTATAAGGGCTGACGGGTGCGTTTGAGCCCTCTGATTTTATTAATCCTAATTGAGCCAACAAAACACTTATAAAGGCGCTTGCTTTTAGGCTTAAATTAAAATCTATGTTATATTCACTAGCCATTTTTTTGGCTATATCTTCTATTGAAAGCTCACCGCAGCATCTCTGATAAAGAGAAAGAGTTAAATTAGCCCAAATTAGAGCATTCTCAATTTTTTTAGAAATTGAATTACTATTCCATAATCCACGATGTTGCAACGAGCTAAGGACTATCCGTAATAAATATTCTGGTCCAAAATATCTATTTGTGTTTATCGGAATATCTCTTAACAGCGAAAAAGGAATAAAGTTAATGTTACTGGTTGAGTAATCTTGCCATCTTTTTACTAATTTTACTCCCAACTTACTGCAATTATTATCAAAATCAGTCCCAGGATAAGGCGTTGCAAATTGACCCAGAAAGATACTTGCCTGAGGTTCTAATTGCCGTAACCCCTTAGCCTGAAGATACCAGCCGGATATGGTTTCGCCGGCATTAAACGTCATCAGAAGCATTAAAGGCGAAATTCCATTTTCTTTTATAAGCTTAAAAACTTCTGGAATATCGCCTGTTTTCTCTTTTTTCCCAATTTTTTCCAGTATCGCATCATCGAAACTTTCAATGCCCAATTCTATGGCTACACAACCAGCTTGACGCATAAGTTTTAGAATTTGCGGATTTCTTTTAATCAAAGAAATCCTGCCTAAACAAGCCCATGATATATACAAATCTTGCTTTAATATTTCTTCGCAAAGATTAATTACAAATTCGCTATTTAATAACAGGTTATCATCATAGAAATGAAAATTAACAATGCCGTAATGGGAAATAATTTCTTCTATTTCGCTAACTATGTTCTTCGGGCTTCGGAAACGCACTTTCTGTTGCCAAAACATTGGTGAGGCGCAAAAAGAACAATTAAAAGGACATCCTCGAGAAGCCATAATGCCTATTGCCTCGCCCTTCTTTACATGAATTGAATGCCTTCTGTATTTCTCCATAGGAAGTAAATCCCAGGCCGGAAAGGGCAAAGTATTGATATCCGAAATAAAATCCCGGGGAGGAGTTTTTATAACCTCACTGCCTTTTCGAAAACATATGCCATTAATCGCCTCGCAATTCTCCTCTTCTCGTATTGCTTTTATCAGTTGGAATAAAGTTACTTCTCCTTCGCCGACAACGCTGTAATCAGCATAATCCATTGTTTCATCTAATGAACAGGTCACATGCACCCCGCCATGAATTATTATCACCTTGGGAAATAGCTTTTTGATTTGAGCTGAAAGACTGAAGGAAAAATCTGCCTGTACTGTTAAATAAGAAATGCCTACTAAGTCGGGTTTAAAATCTGAAATGTAACGAAGGATATCAGTTTGTGATAAATCCTCAATGTGCGCATCCAAAAGTTTTATATTTAGATTGTTTATTTTCTCTCTCAGGAAAGAGGCAAGATAGGCTATGCCCAAAGGCTGTGCGCTCAGAGCCATATTCTCTTTAGGAAAAGGTGGGCGAATCAAAATTATATTCATGGCTTTATAAGCCCATATAAAAAGCCAAAAATATAGCTTATTTTTGAAAGTGAGAGTAGAATTTTTCCGCTAAAAACAGCGGCCAAAAATTGCGACATGAATCTCGTTATACGATACCATTTTGTTTGAATTCTCGTTGGATAGATTATTCCTTTTGGGTTAACATCGATATTTAACTGCGGAAAATTCCTATCTGCAAAAACAGCGCATCTTCCATTACGAAAATGAAGCATTATAAGCTCGCGTATATTTTTAGGCACAGGATGATAACAATATGTTTTAGCAACAAGTACCAGCCGATAGCCTGCCTGCTTAAGGCGATATGAAAACTCAGGGTCTTCTCCTCGCTTTAAATCCTCATTAAATTTACCTATTCTAAAAAACAATTCTTTGCGTATAGCGCAAAGATGCGTTGACATGGCACCGGCATCTGTTTGGGTCCCTACTACAGGAATCTCAGAGCGCGGAATCTCTTTGGCATAACGACGCTGAAACCTGGATGAGTCAGGAGGGATAAGTAAAGAGGAAAATGTTGCGCCTATAGACTCCTCTGACAGCAGAGGATTAACTAAACGACCTATCACGTCGCTACCTTCTAATCTTATATCGTCATCGATAAAAATAAGAATATCTCCTTTTGCTTTTTCTGCCCCTCTATTGCGGGCTTTGCCGGCTGGGCTTATACCTTGGATATGACAAATCTCAATCTCGGTGGCAATTTTTTGTCTGGCTATATCGCTAAGGAGCTTATCTACATTCTCCTGGCGCGCGTTTCCGGCACTGGGTATAATTATGGAAATCATATATTAAAACACTCTAAGGGTTTTGATATTAAGCTTTCAACGAGCTTATCATCTTTAAATTCTGCTAATAACCATTGCAGAAAAATTGCCAGAGCCAAGTTTTTATCAATTACCAAAGCCTGACAATAACTCTTTATGGACTTTTTAACTGCATCGCCCAGATAGCAGTTTGAGAAAAAAACATCTTTAATAAATCCCTCCGGAGGAACTTCTCTCCTGCTTATATCCCTGTAAGCCCAAAGTAAAAAATTGCATAAATCTGTTAGAGGAAGGCCTTCGAAATTAGCATATTCCCAGTCTAATATCTTAAGTTCATTTTTATTAATTAATATATTCGCAGGTATAAAGTCATTGTGGCTTAAAACTAAAGGCAGCCTCTTATTCTTTATTGAACTTACTATTCCTCGGATAGATCCATTATCCTTCGATAGTGCTAATAAAGAACCAAAGAAATCACCTAAGGTGTTAGAATCAAGGAAAATATACTTTGAAATACTAAGAGAATGCAATTTTATCAGCAAATCTGTTGCAATACCGATATAGTGTTTTTTCGATGAGACCCCGCCTAACTTCTGTTGCAAGAGGAAAAGTAACGGCGTTCCATCGCAGGCTTCTTGAATAAACATATCGTCGCTACCCAGACAACCAAAATAGATAAATTGTGGACAAAATGGAGCTAATTGCAGATTTTTATTTAAGTCCCTCAAGTTATTTGCCGAGCTCCTTAAAAGCTCATTCCTTCCATGTGCAATTTCAATGGCGCATTTGGGCTTTAAGCTTTTATCAGAAAATATAAATAACATATTCCACTTATCACCCCGGGCAAATAAAGGATACAAGGATGAAGGCGCCTCTTGATCAGGAAAATATTCCTGCCAATAGAGGATGAGCTGCTTTGATATATCACTAAACAATTTTAACACCTCTTATTTCGTCGCTATAATCGAATAATCAGATACGAAATACTTAATTAATTTATTAATTTTTAAAGTCCTGACACAAGTTAAAAGAAATTTTGCCAAGCTTGTATGCGCCCTGGCTAAATATCTGATAAAATAATTAACGCAGCTATTATCTTCTAAAGGTAGGAGGTAATAGAATTTCCTGTAACTCGGTAGGGGTGCATAAAAATCTGTCGCGGAAAATCCCGCATCTCTCAAAATCCGCCTATAGCCGTTTAGAGAATGCGTCCAAGTAAGGAATCTGCCCTGACGCATTAGACAAGAGTAGATATTAGCCAAAAATCTAGGTAAAACTGAAATAAACCTAAGATTCGTATGCGGATCAGAAAAACCCAAAAGATAAATGAGTGCCCAACGGTTTTCAATGCTTATATAAACACACCCTCCTTTTTTAAGGACTCTATTAGCTTCCGCTAATAATGCCAGCTGACTGGCTAAAGGATTTGTCGAGCTAGCTACTAACCCCGCCCATTCCAGTACCCCGTAGAGAACCACTGAGTCAAAATATCCATCACTAAATGGCAATTTAAATGCATCCGAGCAAATAGGAATAATGTTTTCTTTCTTCTCCTGGCTTTTGCGGATTTTTAGAAACTTTACTTTTTCATAATAAGCATCAACTGCAAAAACAGTCTTATATTGCTTTGCCATGGCCATGCTGATAGTACCCCAACCACAGCCAAGATCTAAAACCGTTGCGTCTTTACCGATAGGTAGGATGTAAGTAAAATCTGCCCTAGCTTCATCAATAATGCCTTCGAGAGATTTTGGTCTGGTTGATTTAAAAAATTCTTCCAGGGCATTGCGCCAACTACTTTTTTGAGCCACATCTATTATTTTTCTTAACTCCTCTTTATTTTCGCCCCAGAAAAAATCATCTTTTTTAAAACAGGGAATATCATCAACAATAGGATAGTCCTTATTGCAAGATCGACAGCTATACCCCCCCTCTTTCAGTAATAATGGATTTTTGCATCCTGGGCAAACTAAAACGAAATTATCCATATCTACTCTTAAGTTTTTACCAAAGCCTCGAGTAATTCTATCTCTCTATCAATCCTCTCTGGCCAGGTTTCTAGAATCTGCCTTGCCCTAACTTGCGCTTGGCTGCCTAATTCTTTTCGCCTTTGTTCGTCGCTTAATAATCCTGCCAAAATCTGCGGCAGTCTGTTAATCTCATCCAGC
>JBFMEB010000022.1:0-30583 GCA_040753675.1 Candidatus Omnitrophota bacterium
GACAATCTTTTCCAGAGCAGGTGAGGCCTAAATTTAGCCATGCGCAATCAAAGGAAAGGGAAAATTTTGCAAGAACAGTATTGGAATTTGCTAAAAAAAATACAAAAATTATCACCATCTTCTTAATAATCATTGGTTTTATCTGGTTGGTCTGGTGGGGAGTCCTTGCGTTTAAGTCTCTTAGGAAGACGTCGCTAAAGGCGGCTAAACAGAAGACAAGCGAGGTTAGGACTAAGATTAAAGATAAGGCAGCCGAGGCATTGTCAATAAGTGATTCTTTAAGATTATCCGTAAAAGCAAAATCAGATTGTTGGTTAAGAGTTAGGGTTGATGATAAATTAATATTTCAAGGTATTTTAAAAAAAGGGGAAGTTGAGGGCTGGCAGGCAGAAGATAAGATTGAGATGAAGATAGGTAATCCGGCGGCAGTGGATTTGGAATTAAACGGAAGAGTCTTAGAGCAATTTGGCAGGCGCGGCTCAAAGAATGACTTTGTAACTATCACTCGCGAAGGGCTAAAAATTGGAAAATGAGAAAGCCAACAAAGGTGGGAATTTTAAGCTTGGGTTGTCCACGCAATCTTGTAGACTCGCAAAGTTTATTAAGGCGCCTCTCTTTAAAAAAGTTTAAGATAGTTGATATTGACAAAGCCCAGATAGCCATCATCAATACCTGCTCTTTTATAAAAGAAGCAAAAGAAGAATCAATAGATAAAATTTTAGATTTAATCGAACTTAAGAAACAGGGATTTTTAAAAAAGATTATAGTAGCCGGTTGTCTTCCTGCAAGATATAAATCAGAACTTGTCTCTAACCTGCCTGAAGTAGATGCATTTTTAGGCATCCAAGGTTTACCTCTTGTAAATCATCTTGAGCCTTCCTTAACGCCTCGTCATTACAGTTATGTTAAAATCTGTGAGGGCTGTTTTAATGCCTGTAGTTATTGCGTAATTCCAAAAATAAAAGGTGAATTTAGGAGCAGGCCCTTAGAATCAATCTTAAAAGAAGTCAATTTACTCGATAAAAGCTTAAGGCGGGAAATAAATATTATTGGGCAGGATATAAGTCAATATGGTTTTGATTTATATGGCCGTTACAGTTTGGATAGGCTACTCACTGAGATTACTAAAAACCTCAAAAACATAAAATGGGTACGCCTTTTGTATTTACATCCCGTTCATCTTACCAAACGTTTGATTAATTTAATAAAAAATGAACCCGCAATTTGTAAATATATAGATTTGCCCGTACAACACATTAATGATAAGATACTAAAAGAAATGAATAGAAAGACTACAAAGAAAGAAATTATTAATTTGATTAAGTATATAAGAGAGGTAATACCTGATGTGGCAATCCGTACGTCTTTTATAGTCGGCTTTCCAGGAGAGACTGAGGAACAATTCCAAGAATTATTAGATTTTGTTAAGGATACGCGTTTTGAACGATTGGGCGCCTTTATGTATTCGAGAGAAGAAGGAACACCTGCTTATAATTTTGATAATCAGACCGCTGATGAGATTAAACAAGAGCGCTTTGATAGACTTATGAGTTTGCAACAGCAAGTTGCAGCGAAAATCTGCCAAGATGCGATTGGAAAGTTCAAAGAAGTGCTTATTGATGAAGTTTGTCAGGATAGCGCGGATACTTATTTAGGCAGAACCACCCATGATGCGCCAGAAGTCGATGGCGTAGTTTATGTTAAGGCAAAGGGTTTAAAGATTGGCGAAATTATTAAGGTGAAGATTAAAGATTCCTTAGAATATGATTTAATTGGAGACAAAAATTGAACATTTCTAACCAGTTAACCATACTAAGAGTCATCATTACTTTTATATTTATGTTTTTTCTCTTTGGACATGGCCTGATTTTTAAGGTATTGGCCTTGGTTGTATTTTCGCTTGCCTGCCTTACTGATTATTTAGACGGTTTTTTTGCAAGGAAATTAAAGCAAATCTCAAATTTTGGGATTATTATGGATCCCATTGCAGATAAAATCTTGGTTTTGGGGGCATTCATTTCTTTTGTAGAGATGGAGATAATCCCGGCTTGGATGGTAGTGATAGTAATACTGCGAGAATCATTGATTACGGGCTTAAGGATTTTTTCATTAGGCAAAGGCAAGGTCTTAAAAGCTGAGCGCGCAGGCAAACATAAGACGATGTCTCAAATGGTTACTATTGTAGTTATTCTCCTATATTTAATTTTTAAAGAATCAGGCTTGAAATTGAAAATCTGGAGCGAACCTTTAGAGTCAAAATTTTCTATTTTTATTCTGGCCCTGATGGGTTTAACCGTGATTCTTACTACCATAAGCGGTTTAAGTTATCTGTGGCAGAACCGCAATCTAATTTCAAAAGAGTAATGAGAAATTTTATTAAATTAATAGCTACCTTTTTTGGAGTAGGCTATCTGCCAATCGTACAAGGCTCATTCGGTTCATTAGCTTCCCTTTTAATATTTGTTTTTATTATAAAAGGAGCAGTTGCTTTGCACTTTACCACTTTTCTTATTGTGACTATTTTAGGTTTTTTTGTGGCAGGGCCAGCAGAAATAATCTTTAAAAAGAAAGATTCAGGTCACATTGTAATTGATGAGGTAGCTGGCATGCTTTTATCATTATTTTTTATTCCCTTTAAGCCAGTTTATATTTTTTGGGCATTTTTCCTTTTTCGCCTATTTGATACAATAAAACCAGCACCAACTGAAAAATTTGAAAAATTATCCGGTTCAGTCGGCATTATGATGGACGACCTCATCGCAGGTATATATACTAACATTTGCTTGCAGATTGTATATCTGATATTGGCTGGGAATAGGCTATCGGCCTAGATTTATCTTAAAGATAGGCTGGTAAATGCTGCCCTTGGCGGAAAGATGGCTTTTAAAAAACGTAAGAGAGGCAACCATCATTGTTTTTTCCTGGACTTGAGTTCCTTGTATAAGTTCGATTAATCTGGCCTGGTTCTTAGTGCTTCTTACCCTTCCTAAAGTAATGTGACTTTGAAAATCCCTTTTTTCTTTTGGGAATTTTAAGCTAACTAATTTCCCCTCCACTAAATCTGCCAAGGTGTTAAGCTTGTTTTCCGGGCTAAACGCTCCCACCCAAATTACTCTCGGATAATTAATTTTAGGGAATGCACCTAAGGTTTTTAAACTAAGGGGAAAAGGCGAAAAGTGAGAAAGGGAATCTTTTAATAACTGGTTGATTTTCTCAATCTTCTCAATAGGGGTTTGGCCTAAAAATTTTAAGGTAATATGTAAATTAACTGGCTCAACCCATTTTACATCTGCCTGGCTGGTTTTTAAAACCTCTTGGATTTTTGCCAGTTCTTCTTTTATTTGAGGCTCTAATTCAACAGCAATAAATGCCCTTATTAATGGTGAGTTTGGTCGAACCATTATTGTATCCATTTTTTTATAAGCCTCAAAGCGGCAAGACTCGCTTGTAATCTGATATATTTTCTGCTGCCTCTAAATATAAACTGCCGATAATTACAATATTTTCTATCAGCAATTGCGATGAATACCATTCCAACTGGTTTTCTCTCTGTTGCGCCAGTAGGCCCGGCAATTCCAGTAACAGAGACGCCAAGATCGGTTTTAGCGATTTTTCTTATTGCCTTCGCCATTGCCGAGGCAATATCTTTACTTACTGCGCCTTTATCTTTAATAAGATTTCTATTTATTCTTAATAACCTAATCTTTGCTTCGTCACTATAGGCAACAATTGCCATTTTAAAATATTTGGAACTTCCTGAGATTTGAGTAAGCAATGATGATAATAAGCCCCCGGTGCAGGATTCAGCAACGGAAAGGGTGATTTTTCTTTTAATGAGAGATAAATTTAGCTCTTTAATAAGCGAAGGCATAGCATTTACCTGTTAAATAATGCAAGTCTACTTATATCAAATATCAAAAATTAAATATCAAAATGACATATCAAAATTATAAATTAAATTTTGCATTTTGCATTGTAATTTTGATTTTTGCAGTTTGATTTTTACATTAAAGCCTGAGGCGTCATAATATTTATTATAGCCAGTTTTAAATATATTGACAATAATATAAACTCTGTTTATAATATAAGCCTAATCTTCGGGGAAAGGTGGAATTCCTGACCGGCGGTAAAGCCCGCGAATTCGCTAAGAAATGTTGCGGATAGATTTGGTGAAATTCCAGAGCCGATGGTAAAAGTCCAGATGGGAGAAGATTAACTATAACCCGAAGAATAGCCTTCGGGTTTTTTCATTGAGGCCACAACTTACGGGCCAGAAATGTTCGTAAGTTGTATGGCCGAAATGATCTCGCCGAAGCAAAACACGGTAAGAATTTTGCGTAGGCGGATAAACAGTTAGGCATTATGCATACATTCAATCCTATTTCAGAAATAATTCAAGACCTAAAAAAAGGCAAAATGGTTATCGTAGTTGATGACAAAGACCGCGAGAACGAAGGTGATATTATTATGTCAGCGCAAGCGGTTAAGCCCCAGGATATAAATTTTATAATCAGAGAAGCAAGGGGATTGATTTGTGTGCCTATGACTAAAGAGCGCTTAGCCTTTTTGGGCTTATATCCGATGTTACATAAGGATTTTGACAGGGAACTAATCTCAGACAGATTTAATACTGCGTGGATGATGTCAGTAGATGCACATAAAGGCATAACCACTGGCATCTCGGCTTACGATCGAGCAAAAACCATTAAACTTTTGGCTAACCGCAATACGAGGCGCCAGGATTTAGTTAGGCCAGGACACGTATTTCCATTAGCAGCCGAAGAAGGTGGCGTATTAGTTAGGGCCGGTCACACTGAGGCCTGCGTTGATTTGCTTAAGTTATCGCGCCTTGAGCCAGTTGGAGTAATCTGCGAAATAATGAATCCAGATGGCACTATGGCCAGGACAAATGATCTGATTAAATTTGCTAAGAAATTCAAATTAAAAATTTGTACCATTGCCAGTTTGATAGAATACCGCAGGAAGAAAGAGTCCCTAATAAAGAAAGTAACTGCCACCAGGTTGCCTACGGAATATGGGAATTTTAAGTTACTGGTTTATGAATCAGTTATTGATAAGTCGCACCACCTCGCCCTGGTAAAGGGCCGTATCAAAAGTAAAGATAATATTTTAGTCAGGGTCCATTCTCAGTGTCTTACCGGAGATGTATTCCATTCTTTGCGTTGTGATTGCGGTGCACAGTTAAAAAAGGCACTGAACATGATTTCAAAACATAGAGAAGGAATCTTATTGTATATGCACCAGGAAGGCCGTGGCATTGGCCTGGTTAATAAGTTGCATGCCTATGCACTTCAAGATAAGGGCTTAGACACTGTAGAGGCTAATAAGGCCCTAGGCTTTGAAGCTGATTTACGCGATTACGGCATCGGCGCACAAATTCTTTTTGATTTGGGTGTGAGAAAGATTAGGCTTCTAACTAATAATCCAAAGAAGATTATTGGCTTAGAAGGTTATGGTTTGAGGGTAATTGAGAGGATTCCTCTTGAGGTTCAGCCTTCGAGGATTAATTTGTCTTATCTACGCACAAAAAAGAAAAAATTAGGACACGTGTTGAGTATCTAGCCAAAGCTGGAGGTGTTATCGAATGGTTACTAAAAAAGCAGTCATAATAATGTGTTGTTTTAGTGCGTTGTTCTCTTTCCTCTTTATATCTAAGGCAATTGCCCTTCTTAATGAAGCAGCGTATGCGCAAAGTGAGCAAATAATTTGCGCAGACCTTAATAAAAGTGGCAAAGTTGATATTAACGATTACAATATTTTGTATGGTTATCTTTATTTAGAAACATGGTTACCTTCGCCCCTATGTTTGTCTGACGTAAATGGTGATGCTAAAGCAGCTCAAGTTTCTGATCTCGAATATCTTAGGGCCTATTTATTCGAAGGAGGAGTGGCTCCTGTTGTCAATTGTTGCGATAGTTTTTATGCCTGGAAAAAAATTGGTCCTTTTGACGGTGATGGCCCGCACATTATTAGATATGACCCTATTAATAAAAATATAATATATATAGGAAACAATGGCCATGACGGCCTTACCGAGGGTTTATACAAGAGCGTAGATTATGGGGAGAATTGGCTAAGAGCATTTGAGCGACCGATATCCTCTTTTTGTGTTGATCCTAAAGATTCTAAAACGCTTTATGTCGGAGCTGAACCAGGGGGTCTTTACAAAAGCAAGACTGCCGCAGCCTCTTGGTCGAAACTAACCTCCAGTCAGCCCTATTTCGAAATTGCAAAATTTACCTCAATTGTCATTAACCCTAAAGATCCGTCTATAATTTTTGCTGCGGGAAATTATTTCTTTGCGGGCTATTTTCTATATGCCTCATTTGATGCCGGAGCTTCCTGGAACTTAATCCTGGATAACTACAGAAATCCTGGGATTTCTAAATTACTGTTTGACCCGTTAGATCCCCAGATATTGTATGGCTTAGTTCCGGGCAAAGGAGTATGCGTAAGTTTAAACGCTGGTGCTTCGTGGGAATGGCGTAATGATGGCATCAGCGATTTTAATTTATATGACATTGTCGGAGGACTTGCTAATGATAATGGTCATAATTACTGCCTAATATATGTGGCTAGTATAGGAGGAGGTGTCTTTTTTACTGATAATAGGGCTCAAGCATGGTTTAGTCGCAATGAAGGATTATCTTCTTTAAAAGTCTCAGCCCTTGGTCTTTTTGGAGGTAATCCATTAAAGGTTTATGCAGGCACGGATAAAGGGTTGTTCTATTCAGATAATGCTGGGTTAAACTGGAAGGCCGCTCCGGACCTTCCAATATATCACTATTATACTGAACCAGAATTGAATAACTCTCCGATCTTAGGCCTGGCAGTAGATCCTAATGATTCGAATCAGATATACGCTTCTAAGTTTGACATAGTATACAAGTCAAAGGATGCAGGTAGTAGCTGGGATTTTGCTGGGCTACCGATTACGAATATTACCAGCATAGCCGTTAATCCCCTCGAGCGACAGGTAATTTATACTGGCGCGAGATTCGGCTCAAGCGTCCTGTATAAAAGCAGTAATCAAGGACAAGATTGGCAGGGCATGAAACCACATCCTTATCTTTCTGATGTTGCTGCTATCGAGATTGACTCCAGAAATCCCTCTATTGTTTATATAGGTAGCTACAATATGCCAGGCGGATTTTATAAAAGCATAGATGCTGGCCAGAGCTGGATTGAAATGAATGAAGGGCTACAGAGCCAGTCAATAGAAGCAATAGCTTTAGATTCCAATGATAGTAATGTGTTATATTTAGGCACGTTAGAAGGCGTATTTAAATCAGATAACGCCGGGCTAAAATGGCAAAAAACAGCTATGTCTCTTCGCGTATCGTCACTTGAGGCAAATCCAATGATTTCAGGAGTTATCTATGCTGGCACTTACGGAAATGGATTGTATAAAACCGTAGATGGAGGTGCTTCTTGGGCAGAGCTTATGACAGGGCTTGAGGGAGCAAAATTTAGAGATATCAAAATTGATCCGGTTAGTCCGAATACAATTTATGCTACTACTATGAACAATGGAATTATTAAGAGTGTTGATGGCGGCCAGAGTTGGATTAAGGTAAATAGCGGCCTCCCTGGTATCCCGGTGTATGCTCTATTAATAGTATATAATCGTTCATCTTCAAAGAGCGAAATCTTTGCCGGGACATGGGGAGATGGAGTGTACCGGAGTAAAGATGGGGGTAATTCATGGCAGCGGGTTAATATCGACGGCATGGATTTTAAAAAAATTACTGTACTCTCATATACCATAAATACCAGCCGAGATTTGGTTTTAATAGCTGGTACCTATGGAGGAGGTATTTATCGAAAAATCATTCCAATCAAGACAACATTTATGCCGATACAATATTAGACAAAAAGGAGGTTCATATGGTTAAGGTAATAGCAGGAGCATTATTGGCAAAAGACAAGAAATTCGCAATTGTGGCATCGAGATTCAATGAGTTTTTAACTAACCAAATGATAGAAGGAGCTTGTGATACTCTTATTCGTCATGGAACTAAGGATAATGATATTACTACGGTTTGGGTGCCGGGGGCATTTGAGATACCGACCTTAGTTAGCAAGTTGGTAAGGTCAAAGAAATTTGATGCAGTTATTTGCCTGGGAACTTTGATTCGGGGAGCAACCAGCCATTTTGACTATATTGCCAGCCAATTATCTCGCGGGATTTCTTCCTTATCTATAGATTCTGGTATTCCGGTGATTTTTGGGGTTATCACTGCTGATACGATAGAGCAGGCCATCGAACGTGCCGGCACTAAAGAAGGAAATAAGGGCCGCGATGCAGCGCTGAGCGCAATAGAAATGGTTAATGTAATAGAACAGGTGTAAATGAACCCATCCGCCAATGCGAAAACGCACAAAAGCAAGAGAACTGGCTTTACAGGTCCTTTTCCAGATTGATATAACTGGTGAAAATGCTGAACGGGTACTTGAATTATTCTGGCAGAATCAGGCAAAACCTTTAGAGCCGGATATAAAGGATTTTGCTGAGATATTAATTCAGGGAGTGCGTGGTACGCTTTCTAACTTAGATGAGATAATAGCAAAATATGCCACAAATTGGTTAATTAAGCGTATGGCAGTCATAGATAGAAATGTTTTGCGCCTGGCGACATTTGAGATATTGAATTTGCCAGATGTTCCTATTAGAGTCTCGATTAACGAAGCTGTAGATTTAGCCAAGAAATTTGGCGATCTTGATTCGGGAAAATTCGTTAATGGTATCTTAGATAAGATTAGTAAGTCAGAAAAATTTATTAAAAATAATTAAACACGAATCTTCGCTAATTTGTTTCGAATTTTCACGAATGACCCAGATATAATTCGATAGAATTCGGCTTTTGATTCGTGGGAATTCGTGCGAGAAAAAATGCCTGATATTAAATTTGCCGATTTACATTTACATACCTACTATTCAGACGGAACATTCTCGCCCAAAGAATTATTAGAGCGCTCTCAAGCCGCTGGCCTTAGTTGCATCGCTATTACCGACCATGATACAGTTGATGGCCTTGGCGAAGCCTTTAGCCTAAAACCAGAAGAAATTGAACTTATTGCGGGAATAGAATTATCCTGTGATTTGGACAATAGAGAAGTTCATATCTTGGGCTATTTTATTGATTATAAAAATGATGAGCTTTTAGATAAGCTCAATAAGATTAAGGAATATAGAATTGAAAGAATTTATCTTATGGTTGATAAACTAAAAGAGATGAAAGTAGATATCTCTGCTGGTGAAGTATTAGAGCTATCTAAACTTGGCACAGTTGGCAGGCTTCATATTGCCAGAGTCCTCTTAGAAAAAGAAATCATTTCTAATATACGGGAAGCGTTTATAAAATTTATCGGAGAAGATTGTCCAGCGTATGTAGCTAACTTCCGATTAAGCGTTAAAGAGGCAATTCAAACCATTATTAAATTTGGCGGGGTTGCGGTATTAGCACATCCTTATACATTGGCAAATGATGATATGATTTCTAAATTTGCTGATTTTGGACTTAAAGGCATAGAGGTTTATTATCCTGAGCATACTCGGTTTCAGGTTTTGCATTATAAGACGCTGGCAGATAGTTTAGGGCTGGTTTGTACTGGGGGCTCTGATTGTCACGGCCAGCTTAAAGAAAATATTAAAGTCGGCTCGGTCCGCATCCCTTATGAGATTGTAGATAAATTAAAAAAAGCAAAATATGAACTTAAGCCATGATTATTATATGAAGATTGCGCTAAACCAGGCGCTAAAGGCAAGAGGCAATACTTCGCCGAACCCCATGGTGGGCTCTGTGTTAGTTAAGAATAACTGTATAATTTCAAGGGGGTTTCATAAAAGAGCTGGCCTTCCCCATGCAGAGATAGAAGCAATTAAGAAAATGAAAGGTAAGGCTGAAGGAAGTAGGCTTTATGTTACCTTAGAGCCATGCTGTTTTTGGGGCAAGACTCCTCCTTGTACTGATGCGATTAAAGCCGCTGGTATAAAAGAAGTCATTATTGGTATGCGTGATCCAAATCCAAAGAATAACGGAAGAGGTATTGGGATTTTGCGCAAAGCAGGTATTAAAGTAAAAGAAGGCTTTTTAAAAGATGAACTGAAAGAAATCAACGAGGTGTTTGTAAAATATATAACTAAAAAAATGCCTTTTATTGCAGTTAAAGTCGGTCAAAGTTTAGATGGTAAGATTGCGACAAAAACAGGTAATTCAAAGTGGATAACCTCTGAACTTGCCAGAAATTATGCAAGGAGGTTGCGGCATAATTTTGATGCAATAATGGTTGGTATCAATACTGTAATTTCTGATAATCCAAAATTGGAGCCAGCAAGGAAGAAAAAACGGTTTTTTAAAATAGTTGTTGACCCGGACTTAAGACTTCATTTAAAGGCGCGTATATTGTCTGGCCGCGATAAATCAATTATAGTGGCAGCAGGCTTGGAAGCGTCTCAATTTAAGGTTAAGCGATTAGAGAAGATGGGAGTGCGAGTTTTAAAAGTAGCCAGCCAGGGTGGGATGCTAAATCTAAAATCTTTTTTACAAAGAGTCGCAAGATTAGAAATAACCAGCATTTTGGTTGAAGGTGGCGGCACATTGATCGGGTCATTATTTGATCAACGGCTTGTTGATAAGATTTATTTTTTTATTGCTCCGAAGATTATTGGCGGTAGAGAGGCAATCAGTTCGGTAATGGGAGAAGGGATAAAGAGTCTCAAAAACGCAGTGCAATTAAAGAGCTTACAGGTTAGGAAAATTGGAAAGGATTATTTATTTGAAGGGTATGTTAAATGAGGACACAACTTAGCGAGCGCAAAGCGCGAAGCTAAGTTGTTTGTCCGAATTTAACCCCCACACCAATTTTACTAATAGTATTCGTTTCTAAATAAAACGTTTTTTAGTAAAGCCAAAATCATCTCTTTATTATCAAGCTAATCAGTAAAATTGGTGTGGGGGTAAGTTCAGCCAGAAAATTTATGTTCGCTGGCGCTCCATAAATTTGGGCTTCACTTATGTTCACCGGTATAATCGAAAAATTAGGCAAGGTTAAGAGTTTGCAAAAGAGGGGAGGAAGTTTTCGCCTTAAAATTCATGCACAAGACTTTTTTAACAACTTAAAAATAGGAGATAGCGTTTCTGTGAATGGCGCATGTCTGACAATTGTTGCAAAAACAAAAGATGACGCAGATTTCGATTTATTAAAAGAGACAGCTCAAAAAACAAATATCTCTAAGTTAAGGATAGGCGAGATACTAAATCTTGAATCAGCTTTAAAAGTAGGGGACAGGCTCTCGGGACACTTCGTAAACGGGCACATTGATTGCATAGGCATTGTACTAAATAAAATTTTTGAAGATGGAAACTATAAATTTATAATTAGATTTCCTACTCAATTTAGAAAATATTTGGTTCTAAAAGGCTCAATTGCAGTTGAGGGTATAAGTCTAACTGTTGCCGAAATTAAGGCAGATACTTTTAGCATTTTCATAATTCCTCATACCCTTACCAATACCAACCTTAAATTTAAAGAACCCTCCTCTTTAGTAAACCTTGAATTTGACATCCTCCTAAAGCGTACAGATTAGTACTATCTGCGATCATCTGTTCTTTTATCTGTGTTCATCTGTGTCTTATTGCTATAACCCCTTTTTTTTGGTATACTTAAGTGTTAAAGCGTATCTCCCTCGTCCATAAACCTGTGGACTCGGGATGTTTTTTCAATAAGAGAAAAATAAGTGAAAAATCACGGGGGAGCTTAAGAAGGCATCTCGCCCTTATGGGCTCGATGCCGATTTGCAGATAGAAAAACGAGAGCAAATCGGGGAGTGGCCCAGCTTGGCTAGAGCGCTTGGTTCGGGACCAAGAGGTCGTGGGTTCAAATCCCACCTCCCCGATATTAAGTAATTGATATGCCTAAAAAGAGGTTTTGTGCTTATTTTGAAGGTAGAGTCCAGGGTGTGGGTTTTAGATTTACTGCTGAACGGATTGCCAACTCGCTTAATATTAGCGGCTGGGTGAAGAATTTGGCTGATGGAAAGGTAGAGGTTGTTGCTGAGGCAGAGCAAAAAAATTTAGAGAATTTTTTAGAGCAATTAAAGTCTTATTTTAAGACCTACATACGAGATGTGGAGATTAGTTGGCAAGAGCCAGAAGGTTTAGATAGCTTTGTTATAAAATTTTAATTATGCGTTATGGGATTTTTTCTGACGTTCATTCCAATTTAGAAGCCTTACATGCGGTATTGTCCGTTTATAAAAAAGAAAACATCGATAAATATTTATGCATCGGCGATATTGTTGGGTATGCCTCTAATCCGCTTGAGTGCATAAAAATAGTTAGAGAAACGGCTGACTTTTGCGTTGCAGGCAATCATGATTGGGCAGCAGTAAATAAATTCAGTTTAGATTTTTTCAATCCCATTGCGAAAGCAGCCGTAGTTGTAAATTCTAAACAACTATCCAAAGAAGAAGAAGATTACCTTTCTTCATTAGGACTTACTTATGAAGACGAGTACCTCACTTTAGTCCATGGCACATTGCAGGAAGCAGGATTTTTCCATTATCTTGTAAGTGAAGATGAAGCAATCAAGACAGCCAGATTAATGAAGACAAATCTGTGTTTCGTAGGCCATACCCATCGCCCAGAAATTTTTGAAATTGAAAAAGATGTTGTTTCTATTTTAAGATTAGAGTGCCTAAAAATTAATAAAAACCATAGATATATAATCAACGTTGGCAGCGTAGGCCAACCGCGGGATGGGAATTGGCGAGCAGCCTATTGTATTTTTGATAGCGAAAAGCGCGAAGTTTATATAAAGCGAATTGAGTATGATATTAAAACTACCCAAAAAAAGATACTTAAGGCGGGTTTGCCTGAATTTTTAGCAACAAGGCTTTCCTTCGGCAGGTGAAGATGGACAAAGAGAAATCAAAACAAAGGATCGAGAAATTAAAAGAAGAAATACGCCATCATGACTATCTTTATTATGGCTTAGGAGAGCCTGAGATTTCTGATAAAGAATATGATTTGTTGATGAAAGATCTTTTGAAGCTTGAAAATCAGTTCCCAGAATTTAAAAGCGATGATTCTCCTACTCAGAGAGTGTCTGGAGTTGTCTTAGAGAAATTCAATACCATAGAGCATAAAGCAAAAATGTTTTCTTTGGATAACACCTATTCCATAGAGGAACTTAAAGATTGGGAAAACCGCCTGCGCAAAAATTTGGGAAATGAAAGAATAGAATTTATTGCTGAATTAAAGATTGACGGCGTAAGTGCAAATCTATTATATGAAAACGGGAAATTAAAAACCGGGGCTACCCGCGGAGACGGCGAAAGAGGGGAAGATGTAACGCAAAATTTAAAGACTATCCGCGCCATCCCGTTACTTTTGAGAGGAGCCGATTTTCCAGAACTAATTGAAATTCGCGGCGAAGTGTACATGCAGATTAGCGATTTTAAAGACTTGAATAAAGAAAAAGAAAAAGTCGGTGAGGCATTATTTGCTAATCCAAGAAATGCCGCAAGCGGCTCTTTGAAATTACTCGATTCCCGTATTGTGGCAAAGAGGAGTTTGAGCTTTTTTGCTCATTCGATTGGGTACTGCAGTAAAGATAAATTTGCTGAGCAGTGGAAGTTCCTGCAGACGATTAGACAATGGGGCATTCGGATTAATCCAGAAACAAAGAAGTGCTCTAGTCTGGATGAGGTAATAGAATACTGTCAAGATTGGCAGAAGCGAAGACAGACATTGGTTTATCAGATAGACGGCGTAGTTATAAAAGTTAATTCTTTTAAGCAGCAAGAGATGCTGGGAGCAACGCTTAAAAGCCCTCGTTGGGCAGTTGCCTATAAATTTCCTGCTCATCAGGCAACAACTAAGGTTTTAGATATCAAAGTCAACGTGGGAAGAACCGGCGCTATAATGCCCGTGGCAATTTTAGAGCCCGTAGAATGCGCTGGTGTAATAATTCGGAATTCTACTCTGCATAATTTTGACGAAATAAATCGGCTTGGTTTAAAAATAGGTGATAAGGTATTAATTGAGCGGGCAGGCGAGGTAATTCCTAAGGTTGTTAAAGTAATTAGTTCGCTTCGTAGCGGAAAAGAAAAAGCCTTCACTATCCCAAAATTATGTCCCTCTTGCAAACAGCCGATAATTAAAGAGAAAGAAGAAGATGTTTTTTATTATTGTATTAACCCTTCTTGTCCAGCCCAATTGGCGAGGGGCCTGGAGCATTTTGCCAGCCGCGATGCTTTAGATATTGAAAGCATGGGCGAGTCTGTAGTAAAGCAGTTAGTTGACAAAAAATTAATTAGAAGTTTTGCCGATATTTATAAACTTACGCAAAGTGATCTTTCCAAGTTAGAATTGTTTAGAGAAAAAAAGATTCGAAATTTGCTTAATGCAATTAAGGCAAGTAGAAGCCGACCGTTTTACAGGCTAATTTACGGCCTGGGTATCAGGCATGTAGGCGAAAAGGCAGCTATGACCTTAGCGATGAATTTTAAAAATATTAATAATTTAATGAAAACTACTAAAGAAGAATTAGAGCATATTCATGAGATAGGCCCGGTCATGGCTGATTCAATTGCAGGATTTTTCAGGAGGAATCAGGCAAAACAGCTTATTGAAAAACTAAAGCAGGCTGGCTTAAATATGAAAGAAGAGACTCTGATTAAGAAATCTAAGATAACCGGTAAACGCTTTGTCTTTACTGGAACATTGTCTATCTTAGGCCGTAGCGAGGCAGAAGCGCTTGTTCGACAACTTGGTGCTTCAGTTTCTTCTTCAGTGTCCTCAAATACGGATTATGTAGTAGCAGGAGAAAATCCAGGTTCGAAATTTGAAAAGGCAAAGAAACTTTCCGTCACTATTATTGATGAAAAAGATTTTTTAGCCTTAATTGAAAAGAAGGAGAAAAAATGATTTCTAGATACAAGAAACTTTGTTCCATATTAATTCTGGCAGCATTAATCTCTAGTTCTATTGGTTGTGATGCTTTTATAAGAAAATTTACCCGGAAAAAACAGCATCAGGAGGAAGTTGAACCAGTACTTAATCCTGAATTAAAAAGTGGCCTTTTTTTTGATAATGACACAAAATACAAGAACTATTTTACCTATTGGCGTGGCTGGCATGATGAGCTGATTGAGTCAATTACATCCTTTAGTAAAAAACGCAAAAAATATTGCCTGGAACAGGCAATAATGAATTTAGAGCGCATGGGCTCCTTATTAAAAGAAGAAAAACAAACAGAGTTAAGAACCTATATTGAAAAGATGGAAAAGATTGGCTCCGACATAAACAATGAAGGAGTGCTTGATGAGAGAATAATTGTTCAGCAACTTTCAAATATCCGGCTCGCATTAAATAAAAAGTTCCATTTTAGCAAGGTAGAAAATTGGATAAAACAATAGATATTGAAAAAATTATCGTAGGTTCATTAGCTACAAATTGTTATCTCATAGTAAATAAGCCATTAAAAGAAGCAATCCTTATCGATGCAGGAGCAGAGGCAGATGAGATAAAAAAGAGGATTAGCCGTTATGGCGCTAATCTTTGTGCTATATTTTTGACTCATGCCCATATTGACCATATTGCTGCCTTACAAGATATAGATGCGCCGATTTATATTCATTCTTTAGATAGTTCATTTTTAAGAGATACAGATAAGAATTTATCAGCATTTTTTGGTTTGCCTTTGGCCATCTCTTCAAAAAGAAAAATTATAGAAGTTCGTGACGGTGAGATTATTAAGTTGGCAGGAATGAGTTTACGTATTATCCATACGCCAGGCCATACCCCTGGTTCTATAAGCATACAACTCAATGAGATAATTTTTACTGGCGATGCCCTTTTTAAGGGCAGTGTGGGTAGGACGGATTTACCTTATGGCTCATATGAGGCTTTAATCGCAGCAATAAAAAACAAATTATTGCCTTTAGGTGACGATATCAAGATTTATCCTGGTCACGGCGATGCTTCAACTTTAAGAGAAGAGAAACGCAATAACCCATTTCTTATTTAAAGCAAAATGAGATGAAGGAATTCCTCGACATATTTTTAGATTATTTATCCGCAGAGCGCGGGCTTTCGCTTAATACAATTTTAGCATATAAAACAGACCTTATTAAATTCTCCAAATATCTTGATGATATGGGTGTAAAATCCTTAAATGAAGTTAAGCGCGATACCATTCGTAATTTTATGTTACGCTGTAAAGATAGGAATTTATCAGCAAATTCTATAAGCCGGGCATTAGTAGCTATAAAGGTATTTGCAAGATTTTTATTGAGGGAAAAGATTATTTCAAAAGATCCCGCTGACCTGGTTGATTCGCCTAAATTATGGAGTAGGATCCCTGAGGTTTTATTGCCTATCGAGGTAGAGCGGCTTCTCGCTGCTGCGGATGTTCGCACAATATCTGGGATACGCAACAAGTCTATTCTGGAGCTGATGTATGCAACAGGTCTACGCGTCTCTGAGGCGAGTAATTTAAAAGTTGACGATATAAACCTTGAGGTTGGCTTCTTGCGCTGTGTAGGAAAGGGCTCTAAAGAACGCGTGGTTCCTTTGGGTAACAAAGCGATAATAGCCTTAAAAAGATATTTAGAGCAATCAAGGCCTAAGTTCAACAAAAAACAAAACAGCGAATATTTATTCTTGAATCGTTCCGGTAAGAGATTAAGCCGTCAGAGTATCTGGAAAATTATCCAGCGCAGTGCTAAAATAGCCAAAATTAAGAAAAAGATAAAGCCGCATACCTTAAGACATTCCTTTGCCACGCATCTATTAGAACGCGGGGCGGATTTAAGAAGCGTCCAAGAAATGTTAGGCCATTCTAATATTTCTACAACTCAAATTTATACGCATATAGATAAGGACAGGCTTAAGAGTATTCACCAGAGATTTCACCCCCGGCCGTAAAAAGTTTATGAATATCAAAAGAGAAATTGTTAGGTTAGATAAAAAACTAGTCAAGTTAATCAAACTGATAGGCGAACTTGCTGATAAAGAGTCGCTCCGCGCTTGCCTGGTAGGCGGTTTTGTGCGGGATGTCTTCCTGAAGATTAGAAATTTTGATATAGATGTTATTGTTGAAAAAGATGGCATAAGATTTGCAGGATTGATCAGCAAGATACTCAAAGGTAGGCTCCTAGGTCATAGCCGCTTTAAAACAGCGGTTGTTAGTTTTGGGAATTTCAAGATTGATGTAGCTACTTTTAGAAAAGAAGAATATCCTTATCCTGGAAGTTTACCTGTGGTTAGCTCAGGTTCTCTATCCGATGATTTGGCACGACGAGATTTTTCTATTAATGCCATGGCAGTAAGCATTAACAAAAATGATTTCGGTTTTGTTTTTGATTATTTTTTAGGCCTCAATGACCTAAAAAGAAAACAGTTACGAGTGTTGCATGATAAAAGTTTTATTGACGATCCTCTGCGGATATTGAGACTGGCCCGTTTTAAAACGAGATTTGGCTTTTCGGTTGAGCCAGTTACTTTGAGTTTAATTAAACAGGCTAAAAAGCAAAAATCATTAGAAAATATGCAAAAGCATCGTATTCGAGATGAGCTTATACTTATCTTTAAGGAGGCACGTCCAGAGAAGCCTCTTAAATATTTAGATAATATTTATGGTTGGCAATTTATCAGCCCCAACTTATATCTTAGCAGGGACTTAGAGAACAAATTTAGATTGGTCCGTAAAACTTGTATTTGGTTTGAGAATAATTTTCTTAGGCGGCGCAAGCTCGATATTTGGATTATGTATCTTATCTTATTTTTATCAAAACTAAGAATAACTGAGCTTAGAAAAATTGCCCGCCAATTAGCCCTAAAGAGGGGGGAAGCTTTAAGGTTATTATCCTTTAATTCAAACTATATTAAGGTGATTAGGAAATTAGAAAATACTCGTCTTAAGCCAAGTTTTATATATAATATTTTAAATCCCTTAAGTTACGAAGTGATACTTGATTGTTATGTATTAGCAAACCATACAGTAAGAAAAAATATTAAAGACTATCTATTGCGCTATAATCTTATGAGAATAAAATTAAGTGGGGAAGACCTAAAGAAGATAGGTATTAGTCCTGGCCCAAATTTTAAAAGATTATTTGCTAAAGTTAAGGAAGAAAAGCTGAATGTTAATTTGAGGACTAAAGAACAGGAATTATTATTTGTAAAGAAGCTTTTAAAAAAATGACTATCGGAGTATTAACGCTTATTATTTTTATCCCCTGCAGTAATTCGCTAAAAGATAAACGCTCGATACTAAAGAGATTAAAAAATAGATTAATAGTTGATTTTAATGTCTGTGTTGCCGAAGTTGATTGTCAGGACAAATGGCAGAAGGCGGTCTTAGCTCTCGGATTTATTAACAATAATAGAGCCACCATTGATTCAACCTTCAGTAAAATTGTAAATTTTATGGGAAGCGACGCTAATTTTCAATTACTTGATTATCGCCAGGAATTGTTATAACTTAAGCCAAATATGAGAGCTGAGCGCGTTGGGCAAGAAATAAAAAGGCTGATAAGCGAAATAATAAGAGATGAGATTAGAGACCCTCGGATAGGTTTTATTACAATTACTGATGTTGAGCTTTCCAAAGATCTTAGGGATGCCAATGTTTATTTTAGCGTTTTAGGTTCTAAAGAGCAGGAAAAAAAATCTATAGAAGGAATTAATCAGGCTAGTGCTTTTATCCGCAAGCTTATCGGTGAGCGTATCAAGTTACGTTTTAATCCGCAACTAAAGTTTAAGCTGGATAGGTCCATTGCCTATGGTATGAAAATAGAAAAAATGCTAAAGGAAATCAAAGATGAAAAAAAGAAATAAATATAGCCAGCTTAAAAGATTAATTGAACAAAAAAACAGTTTCCTTATCACTAGTCACATTCACCTTGAGCCAGATGCCTTAGGAAGCGAATTGGCGTTTAGCTGCTTGCTTGCGGCTTTTGGCAAGCAGGCAGTAATCGTAAATGATGGAGTTACTCCTGGCCGCTATCACTTTATGCCAGGCGTAGGGAAAATCAGACGAACTACTACTTTGCCATTCGAGGTAGCGGTAATTTTGGATTGTTCTGACTTAAATCGAATTGGAGTGGTGCGTAGCCTTATAAATGATAAAATACCCATAATAAATATTGACCATCATATAAGCAATACTTTGTTTGGCAATTATAATCTCGTTGATAAAAACGCTTCTTCTGCGTGCGAAATCATATATGAAATATTTAAAAATTTGCACGTTAAATTGGACAAAGATATTGCATTCAATTTATATTGTGGCATTATCACTGACACAGGCTCTTTTCATTATGCCAATACAGCCTCCAAAACATTACAGATAGGCGCTAACCTAGTTGAGTTTGGCTTAGACATCAACAGTATTTACCGGCAAGTTAATAAAATTGATAAACTTTCCCATGCCCGTTTAATTGGCAGTTTATTAAGTCAGGCCAAATCGGCTTTTAAGGGAAAACTCATATATCTGTTCCTTCCTGATGAAGTTGGAGTAGGGGATGCGATAGTCAGAGATCTGGCAGACCAGGCATTAAACATCTTGCGCTTAATTAACAAAGCAGAAGTATTTCTGCTTTTACGAGCAATTAAAAATAATAAATATGTTAGACTGAATTTGCGCTCCAACGGCAAGGTAGATGTTAATAGGATTGCAAAAGTTTTTAATGGCGGCGGTCATCAGCGGGCAGCCAGCGCAACCATAGAAGGAAAATTACCTATAATCAAAAGTCGCCTATTTAAGGAAATAGGTAAATTTTTATAAAGGGCATAAATTATATGCAGCCAAACGGTTTCTTAATTGTAGATAAGCCAGCAGGAATGACCAGCCATGATGTAGTTAATTTCGTCAGGAAAAAATTCAAAATGAGACGGGTTGGACATGCAGGAACACTTGATCCTATGGCCACGGGCGTTCTTATAGTATTGATAGGCAGTTGGACGAAATTTTTTTCTCAATTTGCAAATTTTGACAAAGAATACCTGGTGAGTGAAAATTTCTCAGCCACTACTAATACTGGCGATGCACAAGGCAGGATATTAAGGGAATTTGATTATTCTAAAGTAACTATTGATGATATCAAGAGAGTATTCAAGGAATTTACTGGACAGATTCAACAAATTCCGCCTATGGTATCGGCGATAAAGCAACAGGGCAGGCGATTATATGATTTAGCTCGCAAAGGCATAGAGTTAGAAAGAAGGCCGAGGCAGATTTTTATAAGAAGCATTGAATTATTAAAGTTTTACCCGCCATTTATAGATTTTAAAGTCGTCTGTTCAAAAGGCACATACATCAGGAGCCTGTGCGAGGATATCGGCAGCCACCTTGGTTGCGGAGGTTATGAAACAGCTTTACGCAGAACCCGCGTGGGAGATTTTAATATTGAAGAAGCAGTCAGGTTAGACCAGATAAGTGAAAGTCATATACATAACTGAAAAAAGTAGGCTAATTGACTATCAAGGAAGTATTCTTGGCGTGGGAATTTTTGATGGAGTTCATTTAGGCCATCAACGGATAATTGGAAAAATAGTCCATGAAGCTGGCAAACTGAAATCACCAGGCGCTATCCTTACTTTTAATCCCCATCCGGCAAATGTGCTCGATCCAAAATCTAAGATAAAATTGTTACAATCATTTAAACAACGAAAACAATCTTTAGAAAGTTTGGGCATTGACCTATTGTTTGTAATAAGATTTAACCGCGAATTTGCAAAACTCTCTTACAAACAATTTTTTAAAAAAATCTTAGTGGACTTAATCAGGCCTCAAGTAACTGTTATCGGTACAGATTTTCGATTTGGCAAGGATGTTCGAGGGAATGTGGCTCGTTTGTCAATCCTGGGTAAAGATGCTGGAATTAGAGTCTCGCCAGTAGCTCCTTATAAAAAAGATGGATATAAAATAAGCAGTTCTCTTATTCGAAACCTGCTTAAGAGAGGCCAGATTCAAAGAGTTAATAAATTTTTAGGCAGACCTTATTCAATTGAAGGCCGAGTCGTACGCGGCAAAAAAATCGGGACTAAACTCGGTTTTCCCACTGTTAATATTAGATACGATAATTCTTTAATTCTACCATTAGGAATTTTTAGAGGATTTCTGCTTATTAATAGGAGAAAGTATAAGGCAGCTATTTATATAGGCCTAAAACCAACATTTAATTTAAGATTAAAAAAACCAGTCTTAGAAGCTCATATATTACATTTTAAAAGAAGCGTATATGGACAAAAAGTAGAAGTTTTCCTTTGGCGGAAAATCCGCTCTGATAGAAAATTTAATACAATTGAAAGCTTAAGAAAGGCAATAAAAGAAGACATTAAAGCAATAAAATAGGTTATTAGCCTACCTTTTCTATTTTTTCCCCACTTTTTTATCTGCTCCAAAATACTACATTTTGTTAATCTCTAATAAATATACCCCCACAAGTTGTATCCTATTGAAAAATCAATAATTTACACTTGACAAAATTATTATGATGGAATATACTTTTTAACAAGTGGTATAAAGTGGAGGAAAGTGGCATGTTCTATGGTGAGTTCCAGCACCAATTAGATAGGAAGAACCGTCTCATCCTGCCGGCTAAATTCAGAGAGGCAGCGAAAAATAATTTTATAGAAAAATTCTATCTGACCCGAGGTTTGGATAAATGCCTCTTTATGTTTCCCGAAGAAGAGTGGAAAAATCAGGAGCGCAAATTCAAATCCATGTCTTTTACTAAACAGGAAGTCAGGCGTTTTAATCGGCTTTATTTTTCCGGAGCAGTTGAGGTTATTCCGGATAAGCAAGGCAGAATTTTAATTGCGCAATTTTTACGCGAATTCGCAGGTATTAAAAAAGATATTTTAGTCGTAGGCGTCTCTAATCGAATAGAAATTTGGGATACCCAGATCTGGCATAATTTTTATTCAACCTCCAAAGATTCTTTTGAAGAGATAGCTGAAAAATTATTAGATGAGCCAGAATAAGTGCATAAGCCAGTTATGTGCAAAGAAGTTATAGAATACTTAAACCTAAAAGATGGAGATTGTGTTTTAGACGCTACCGTGGGCACTGGCGGCCATGCCAAAGCTATATTAGAGGCGATAGGTCCAAATGGCAGGCTTATTGGGATTGACCGAGATTTAGATTCATTGCTTTTTGCAAAGTCTAATTTAGCAAGTTTTAGCGCCAATATTACCTTAGTGCACGATGATTTTCGCAATCTAGATAAAATCTTAAAAGATTTAAAGGTTAAGGCAGTTGACGGCATGCTTTTCGATTTGGGGATTTCAAGTTTTCAGCTTGATGATCCCAAACGGGGTTTTAGTTTCCGCACTGACGCGCCTTTAGATATGAGAATGGATAAAAATAGCTATATATCAGCCTATGAATTAATAAATTATCTTTCTGAACCAGAATTAGCCTCCATTATAAAAACATTTGGCGAAGAACGTTGGCATAACCGGATTGCTCGTTTTTTAGTGCAGGAACGGTCAAAAACGCCAATCAGCACTACCGACCAGCTTGCTCAAATTATAATTAAGGCTATTCCTTATAAAGGGCGTTTTATAGGAATACATCCTGCCACTCGTACCTTTCAAGCAATTCGAATTGCTGTAAACAGAGAATTGGAAGCTCTGGAAATAGCTTTAGATAGAGCAGTAGGGTTTATAAAACCTACAGGAAGGATTTGCGTTATATCATTTCATTCTTTAGAGGATAGGATTGTCAAAAAGAAATTTAAAGTTTTATTGAAAGAAGGCATTGCCAATGTAATAACTCCAAAGCCGGTTCGTCCGCTGGATGAAGAGATGGCTTCTAATCTGCGCTCGCGCAGTGCCAAATTAAGAGTGATGGAGAGGCGTTAATGAAATTAACAAAGGCATTTTCAATAATTGCCACAGTCAACATTTTTGCTTTATTAATCGTATATCAGCGCACTGAGATAACGAAATTTAGCTATAAGAATAAAAAGTCAGAGGACAGTCTTGCACAATTAATGGATAGGCGTGATTATTTAAAATTCAGAATCGAATACTGTAAATCCTTAGACCGCATAAATGACCAATTATTTGCCGAAGTGAGCAATTTCCAGCTACCCGGCGAAGCGCAAATAGTTATGCTCAATAAGCCCCAGGCCAGCCAAAAGAAGGCTGATCTTGCTAAGGTTTCTAACAAAGGAACCGGTTTGTTATCAAAGACATTCTTCTGGCTTGAGCCTGAGGCGCAGGCAGAGCCAGGTGAATAAACTTTTATAATTCTTAAAAAGACGCATTGTGTACATCCCGACCAAATCAGTCCGCAAGCATCTCATCAATTGCTCTTTCTTTTTCCTTCTCGTCCTATTGTTAATCCGTCTATCCTATATCCACTTTTTTCGCTCAAATTTTTTAAAAGATATTGCAAGAAGACAGCAAAGCGTTTTTGTTGAGGTAGAGCCAGTAAGGGGCGCAATCTTGGATAGAAATTTATCGGCCCTGGCAGTAAACGTGCCTGCGGATTCACTCTATGCAGTACCTAAAGAGATTAAGCAGAAAGAGAAAACTGCTCGTCTTTTAGCCAATATCTTGCAACTTGATTATTCATTTCTAAAAGAAAGGTTATCTAGGGATAAATCGTTTATTTGGCTTAGCCGTAAGATCTCGCCTGAACAGTCTAAAACAATCAGAAAACTTAATATTGAAGGGTTAGGCTTTATCCGTGAAAGTAAAAGGTCATACCCTAAAAATATTTTATGTTCCCATGTATTAGGGGTGGCCGGCTTGGATAATATCGGCCTGGAAGGTCTTGAACTTTTTTACAACCAAGAGCTAAGTGGCAAGAAAGGCTGGTCGCTATATTTGCGCGATGCCAGGCAAAGGAAGTTAATTGGAACAAATTTTCTACCTGCAAAAGATGGTTTTTCACTCGTTTTAAACATAGATGAAGTAATTCAATTTATAGCCGAGACAGAATTAGATAAAGCCCTTAAGAAATTTCATGCCAAAGGAGCAAGTATAGTCCTCTTGGATCCTAACTCCGGACGGATACTGGCTATGGCCAACAGGCCCACTTATAATCCTAATGATTTTAAAGCAAGCTCGGCTGCCGCGCGCCGTAACCGTGCTATTTGCGATTTTTTTGAACCAGGTTCTGTATTTAAGATAGTAACAGCCTCCGCTGCGTTGGAAGAAAAAAAAGTGGCTGAGAATGATAAATTTTTCTGCGAGAATGGAGAATATAGAGTTGCTAATCATATTCTTCACGACCATACTCCTCATGGCTGGCTTTCATTTACTGAAGTGATCGCCCAGTCGAGTAACATCGGGGTTACTAAAATCGCTAAAATTGTAGGAGCTGAAATTCTATACAGGTATATAAATTTATTTGGATTTGGTAAGACATTAGGAGTAGACTTATACGGAGAAGTAAAGGGGGTGAACAAACCACCGAGTGTCTGGTCAAAGACATCTATTGCTGCAGTCCCCATAGGCCAGGAAGTAACGGTTACTGCGCTGCAGCTGGCAAGCGCCATTTCTGTGATTGCAAACGGTGGTCTACTTATGCAGCCATTTATAGTTGATTCAATCGTTGATGAGAACAACAACCCAATAAGAAAAAATTACCCTCAAATTTTAAGGAGAGTGATAAGCCAGAGCACAGCTGAGAGGCTTAAAAAAATTCTGGTTGAAGTAGTCGAGTCGGGAACAGGAAAACTTGCAAAAGTTGATTATCTGAAAGTGGCAGGCAAAACCGGAACCGCTCAAAAAGTAGAGGAAAACGGTACCTATTCACATTCAAAATTTACTGCCTCTTTTATTGGTTTTGCTCCTGCAGATAGGCCTCAAATTGCCATGGCGATTATATTTGATGAGCCGCATCCATATTACGGAGGAGTAGTGGCTGCGCCGGTATTTAAAGAGGTAGCTACTAAAAGTCTTAGGTATCTTAATAGCCGCTATTATATTAGTGAGGTTTCTTATGAGACTAAAAAAGGCACTCCGTAACCTCACCTTAACTCGTAGGTATAATTTCAAAAATATAGACATTGAAGGAATTTGCACTGATTCTAGATACGCAGAGAGAAATGAGATTTTTATTGCTCTTAAAGGAACGAGAGTCGATGGTCATAAATATATCGATGAGGCCCTTAGTCAGGGGGTAAGTTGCATAATAGTGCAATCAAAAAAGTCTGAGGAGTTTTCGAAAAGGTTTAAAAATGTGATTATTATTGGCGTGGCAGACACTAAGGCTGCGCTAATAAAATTAACTGAGAACTTTTATCGTGTTAAGATTAAAGGCCTAAAACTAATAGGCGTTACTGGAACTAACGGAAAAACAACTACCACATACTTAATCGAAAGCATACTTAATAGCGCCGGATTTAAAACTGGCCTGATTGGCACCATAGACTATCGCCTTCCAGGAAAGAGAGAAGTTTCAATTAATACCACACCTGCTTTAAACGACCTTTATAAATATTTTTGCCAGATGAAAAAGGCAAATGTCAAATATTGCATTATGGAGGTTTCCAGCCATGCCTTAACTCAAGATAGAGTGGGTGGCTTAAGATTCAGTCGGGCAATATTCACTAATTTAACCAGAGACCACTTAGATTACCATAAAAATTTCAATAACTACTTTAAGTCAAAGCGAAAATTGTTCCATCAGTTGGAGAGGCGCGGGGGTTATGCTATTCTCAACATTGATGACCCGTATGGAGAAAGGCTCTTAGAAACTATCCTCAGCCGCAAACTTACTTACGCTGTCATTAAAAAAGCAGATGCTAATGCGATAGATATTAAATCAGATTTAAATGGCATCAGATTTGCCATTAGATATAAAAAAGAAAGGATAGAAATAAATAGCAAATTACGAGGTACCTATAATGTCTATAATATTTTAGCAGCGGCAACAGTGGCATTAAGCCTGAAGATTAAAAGCAAGCACATAATTGAAGGAGCCAGGCGCCTTAAAGAAGTACCAGGAAGACTCGCCTTAGCCGCAAGATTAAATAATATCAGAATTTTTGTAGATTATGCTCATACACCACAAGCCATGAAGGTAGTGTTGCAATTTCTAAAAACAATCCAGAATAGAAGAAAAGAGGGCAGGATTATATTAGTATTTGGCTGTGGGGGAGAGCGAGATAAAATAAAGAGGCCGCAAATGGGCCATATTGCGTCTCGTTATGCCGATTTTACAATACTCACTACGGATAATCCTCGTTCAGAAGACCCAAAAGATATAGCCGAAGAAGTAGCTATGGGCCTTAGTAAAAATAATTACCTCATAATTTTGGATAGATACGAGGCAATAAAAAGGGCAATCAGCCGAGCCAAAGAAAATGATATTGTCTTGATAGCCGGAAAAGGCCATGAGCAGGTTCAAATTTTTAAAGATAAGATTGAGGTTTTTGATGATCGGAAAGCAGTTAAGGAAGTTCTAAACGAACTAAAGAGAAAAAATGTTTGATTCCAGCCAAATTATTCGCTCAACCCTCGGCAAATTAGTTAAAGGCAAGTCGACCTTTAAAGTTGAAGGGATCTCAACTGATTCCCGGACTACTAGGCCCAATGAACTTTTTATACCCCTTAAGGGTAAAAATTTCAATGGCCATGATTTTATATTTGCTGCGGTTAAGGCCGGGGCAAGAGCAATATTAATTGAAGAAAAATTTTATAAAAAAGATAAGAATTTATTAGATAAATTACAAAAAGATACTTCTTGTATTATTGTTTCTGACACCTTAAGGGCATTAGGAGATTTAGCGTTTTTTTTTCGTAAGAGATTTGCACTGCCTATAATTGCGGTCACTGGCTCAAGCGGTAAGACAACCACCAAAGAAATGATTGCGGCAGTGCTGAGTAGCCGTTACAAAGTCTTAAAAAATCAGGGCACGCAAAACAATCTTATCGGCGTTGCGCTTAATTTACTTAAATTAAATCCTCACTATGAAATCGCCTGTTTTGAATTCGGGACTAGTTCTTTTGGCGAGATCGCGAGATTAACCGAGATTACCCGGCCCAGCTTCGCAATTATCACAAATATTGCCCAGGCACATTTAGAGAAGCTAAAGTCGAGAGCAGGGGTTTTATTAGAGAAAAGCCAGCTTTTAAAAGGACTAATACCTCCAGCCCTTGCTTTAATTAACCAGGATGATAATTATTTGAATAGATTAGATTCCAGATATAATAATATATTTGGGTTTGGCAAGGAAAAGATCTGCGATTTTTTTGCTTGTGATATTTCCATGGATGTCGATGGTTTTTTGCGTTTTAGATTAAAGGGAAACAAACAAATATTTGCAATTAGGACGCTGGGAGTGCATAATATCTATAATGCCTTAGCAAGTATTAGTGTAGGGCTAATATTTGGCATAACTGGAAAGTCGATTGCAGAAAGCCTTGCAAATTTTGAATTCCCTCCAGGAAGATTTAATGTAATCAAAAACAGAGGTTTGACTATTATTGATGATACTTATAATGCCAACCCTCTTTCTTTTGCCTGTGCCATCGAATCATTAAAGCAAATTAGGACAAAGGGGAGGAAATTTTTGGTCCTGGCTGATATGTTGGAATTAGGTCACAAGACTAGGCAGTTACATGAACAACTTGGCAAAACTCTAAAACAAAAAAATTTTGATTTTTTATTAAGTTTGGGTAAATTGGCAGCTATGGCTGCGAAAAGCAGCATAAATCACGGATTCAATAAAAATAAAGTCTTTACGAGCCAAGATGCCTATGAGCTTAAGGATAAGTTAAGTTCTCTCCTAAGAGCCGGAGATTTTGTTTTGGTGAAGGGTTCTCGGGCAATGCAAATGGAAAGAATTGTGGATTTCCTGTTAAAGATTAAAGTCAGAGGTTAGTTATGTTTTATTCATTATTTTATTCTTTTAAAGAATTATTTTCTGCTTTTAACGTTATTAAATATATAACAGTTCGCTCAAGCCTAGCGATAGTAACCTCTTTTTTATTAAGTGTCATTTTAGGGCACCCGATAATAAATAGACTTAAGATATTAAAGATTGGCGAAAATATTAAGAAAAAGTCGTGTGAGGCATTATTCGAAATACAACATCATAAGCAAGGCACGCCTACCATGGGCGGCATTTTAATTATCCTGTCGGTCTTAATTTCTACTTTTTTTTGGGCAGACCTATCTAATCAATTTATCCAAATCAGTATTTTCTCTACAATCTGGCTCTCTAGCTTGGGCTTTATTGACGATTACCTTAAATTAAAAAGAAAAAGCTCAAGCGGCTTAAAGGCTAGGATTATTCTTTTTGGCCAAATCTGCCTAGCGTTTATTGTCGCAAGTTTGCTTTTGTCTAATGGAAAATTTGATACAAATATCTATGTTCCTTTTTTTAAAGAAATTAGCCTTAATTTCGGTTTATTCTTTATACCATTTGTAATATTAGTTATTGTTGGCAGCTCTAACGCGGTTAACCTGACCGACGGCTTGGATGGTTTGGCTAGCGGTTGTATGATTATGGTGTCTTTGGCATATAGCGTTTTAAGTTATATTGCCGGCCATAAGATATTTAGCAATTATTTGCTTATTCCTTATATTAGCAGCGCCGGAGAGTTGACAATATTCTGTGCAAGTATTTTTGGAGCAGTATTGGGTTTTTTATGGTTTAACTGTTATCCAGCTAATGTTTTTATGGGCAATGTCGGCTCTTTAACCTTAGGCGGAGTCATCGGATTAGTTGCAGTATTAATAAAGCAGGAATTCCTGTTAGTAATTGTTGGGGGAGTATTTGTTATGGAGGCGGTTTCGGTGTTATTGCAGGTAGCTTCATTTCGCCTAAAGAAAAAAAGACTTTTTAAAATGGCGCCTTTGCACCATCATTTTCAGCTCTTAGGCTGGCCAGAGTCTAAAATTATAGTTCGGTTTTGGATTATTAGCTCGATACTTGCCCTATTGGCATTAGCCACTTTAAAGGTAAGATGAAATACAATTTTAAGAATTCTCGCGTAACTGTGGTAGGCATGGCAAGAAGTGGCTTAGCAGCGGCCTTGCTCTTGAAACGTTTAGGAGCAAAGGCAACTGTTATTGACAGGCAATATTCTCCTCAAATAGCTGAAAATAGGGATAGGCTTCTTGCGGAAGGTATCAATGCTCTGATAAAAGCTGAAGAAAAGTCTTTTCTGGATAGGAGCGATATTATAGTTGTCAGTCCAGGGGTGAACGAAGCCTGCGAATTTATCAAGTTAGCCAAAAGAAAAAAAATACCTGTTATAAGCGAATTGGAGTTGGGTTTTCAAAATTGTCTGGCTACAATAATCGCAGTTACCGGCACAAATGGAAAAACAACCGTCACTACTTTAATAGGAGAGGCATTAAAGGCAAATGCTAGGAATGTATTTGTTTGCGGCAATATCGGTAATGCCTTTTGTAATTATGCGCTCGATGCAAAGAAAGACGATTTTATTGTTTTAGAAGTTAGTTCATTCCAATTAGAAAAAATAGATGAATTTAGGCCAAAGATTTCATTATTTCTTAATTTCACTCCAGACCATTTAGATCGTTACAAATCAATAGATGATTATTTGACTGCTAAAAAGCGTATTTTTCTAAATCAGAAGGAGAGCGATTGGGCAGTTTTAAATTTTAAGGACAATATAGCGCGGTCCTTTGCCAACGAGCTGACGGTGAAAGTTATATTTTTCAATAAACCGCAAAAAAATAATATTAGGTTGAGGCTTAACCCTAATCAGCAGGCAGTAATGGCAGTGGTTAATATTTTAAAACTTGATGAGAATATTTGTCTGGATCTATTGGCCAATTTTAAAGGAATTAAACACCGGATGGAATTTGTGCGTTCAATTTCTAACATTGATTTTATAAATGATTCAAAAGCAACTAACGTGGACTCTGCCAAATGGGGTCTGGAACAGGCAACCAAGCCAGTGCTCTTAATTGCTGGGGGTCGCGATAAGGGGAGCAATCTAAAAGAGATAAAAGGGCTAATTAAGAAAAAGGTTAAATTAATGTTAGTAATAGGCGAGGCTAGAGAGAAATTTTTTGAAGCATTTATTAATGATTTGCCTGTAATCAAAGCTGATTCATTAGAAGAGGCTACTAAAGTAGCTTATCAAAAAGCGGAATCAGGAGATTGTGTTATGCTTTCGCCCATGTGTGCTAGTTTTGATATGTTTCGCGATTACGAAGATAGAGGTGAACAATTCAAACAGTTAGTAGAGAGCCTCAAGGAAAAGCCTTAAATGAGAGAAGATTTGAAACAACTTAGAAAGAGCCTCGCGATAATAACGCTTATTTTATTAAGTTTTGGCCTGATCATGGTTTATAGTTCAAGTGCCATATTCGCCTGGGAAAGGACAGGGGATAGTGCCTATTTTCTTAAACGTCATCTTTTATTTCTTTTAGTAGGTTTTGTGTTTAGTTTCTTGCTTCTCTTTTATGATTATCGGAAACTTTCTAAATTTAGTAAGCCATTGATGATTTTTGCGCTGTTGTTTCTAATTTTAGTCCTTATTCCAGGTATAGGCAAAGAGGTTGCCGGAGCCAGACGCTGGTTTAGGCTCTTAGGTGTGGGTTTTCA
>JBFMEB010000023.1:0-27629 GCA_040753675.1 Candidatus Omnitrophota bacterium
GCATGCCTTGAGCGCGAAGAATTGCTATTTTGTCTCTCTCTTCGCATGAGAGTTGTTTGTATGTGTTTTTCATAACGCTTAGGATATCATATTACCCTAGGCGTTGCACTTCCTTATTGAACTGGGGAAATCAAAATGACATATCAAAATTTAAAATTTTGAATTTTAAATTGTAATTTTGATTTTTGCACTTTGATTTTTGAATTGAACTTACAGAAAAAGATGGAAATCAAAAAAAATACTGTCCAAGATGTTATGTCATTAAAGGGCAAGCGCAAGATAACCATGCTTACTGCCTATGATTTTCCTTTAGCCTCGTTTATTGACCAGGCAGGCATTGATATGATTTTGGTAGGAGATTCTCTTGCCAATGTAGTCTTAGGCCTTGACTCGACGACAAAAGTGGGAATGACAGAGATGCTTCATCATGCTAAGGCGGTAACAAGGGCAGTAAAACGCGCATTAGTTATTGGCGACATGCCTTACGAGTCATATCAGGTTAATTTAAATGACAGCGTTAAAAATGCCCGCAGGTTTTTAGATGAGGCAGGTTGTGATTGTGTAAAGCTGGAGTGGTTTGATAAATGCCCGCAGGTTACAGAGGCGATTATAAAAGCAGGCATCTCTGTTATGGGACACATAGGCCTTACTCCTCAGACAGTTGACAAGTTAGGCGGATTTAAGGTTCAAGGAAAAGATGCTGAAACTGCCAAAAGATTAATCGAGCAAGCACATCTATTAGAAAAATTAGGCTGTTTTGCTATAGTTTTAGAATGTGTCCCAGAATTAATCGCTAAGAAGATTACCCAAGAATTAAAAATTCCCACCATAGGCATTGGCGCAGGAATTTATTGCGATGGTCAGGTTTTGGTTACTCATGATATGTTAGGGCTTTTTGAGCGCTTCCGGCCAAAATTTGTTAAACAATATGTTAATTTGGGAAACCAAATAAAGCAGGCAGTAGAAAATTATATTAGAGAAGTTAGAGAAGGAAAATTCCCCGGTCCCGAGCACTCTTTTAGTATTAAGCAGGAAGAACTAGAGAAACTATAAATTTAAATATCAAAAATCAAATATCAAAATGACATATCAAAATTTAAAATTTTGAATTTTAAATTGTAATTTTGATTTTTGCACTTTGATTTTTGAATTAAGAAGAACATGGCTAATGAATTAATGGACAAGGTTGTTTCACTCTGTAAGCGTCGCGGATTCATATTCCAGGGTTCTGAAATTTATGGCGGCCTGGCAAATACATGGGATTATGGCCCGTACGGCGTTGAGTTAAAAAATAATGTTAAGCGCGCCTGGTGGAAAGCTGTAGTTTATAATCGCGATGATATCTTAGGTATGGATGCAGCAATACTTATGCATCCGAAAGTCTGGGAAGCGTCAGGGCACGTTAAGAACTTTTTTGATTTAAAAAGCGATTGCAAAGGGTGTAAAAAGCGCTTTAAGACCGCTGATTTAAAAGATAAGAACAAATGTCCTGAATGCGCTGGCCAATTAACAGAAAGCCGTCCGTTTAACTTAATGTTTGAAACCAATCAAGGTGCGGTCAGCGACGAAGCAAGTTTACTTTATTTACGTCCTGAAACTGCGCAAGGGATGTTTGTTAACTTCCTGAACATCTTAGATTCAAAGCATCCTAAACTTCCTTTTGGTCTGGCGCAAATTGGCAAGGCATTCCGCAATGAAATCACTCCTGGCAATTTTACTTTTAGAACCCGTGAATTCGAGCAGATGGAGATAGAGTATTTTGTCAAGCCAACTGATGCGGACAAAAAATTAGAAGACTGGATTGATGAGCGTTTTAACTGGTATCTTAATTTAGGTATCAAAAAGGAGAATTTAAGAAAACGGCCCCATGGAAAAGATGAGCTTGCTCATTATGCAAGGGCTTGCACAGATATTGAATATAATTTTCCTTTTGGCTGGTCTGAACTCGAAGGCATTGCTAACAGAACTGATTTTGATTTAAAGCAGCATAGCGAGGCAAGCGGCAAGGATTTAAAGTTTTTTGATGACTCAACAAAAGAAAGATTTTATCCTTATATAATTGAACCGTCCGGTGGAGTAGACAGGACGGTTTTAGCATTTTTAGTTGATGCTTATTATGAGGAAAAGGTTAAGGATGATTTACGCGTGGTTTTAAAACTTCATAATGACTTGGCTCCTGTAAAGGTTGCGGTGCTACCACTTTTAAAAAAGAAAACCGGAATTGTTGAAATAGCCAAAAAGATAACTGAAAATTTAAAAAAATCATTTGTAACTGTTTACGATGATACAGCAGCAATCGGGAAATTGTATCGCAGGCAGGATGAAGTGGGAACACCGTATTGTGTTACGGTTGATGTGCAATCCTTAGAAGATAGCCAGGTAACTGTGCGCGAAAGAGACACAATGAAACAAGAGAGAATTAGCATTGATAAGTTAAAAACATATTTGAGCGAAAAATTGTTAAACTGTTAAATTGTTTCACTGTTAAGGCAAAAACAAATAAAGCAATTTGGCAATTTAGCAATTAAGCAATTGACTTTAAAAAAAGGAGGGTTTTAAAGCAAATGGCAAAGAATGTATTCTTCTTTGGTGGCGGCAAAGCAGATGGTAATGAAAGTATGAAAAATCTCTTAGGTGGCAAAGGCGCTAACTTAGCAGAGATGGCGGGAAATCGCGATTTGAGACTTCCGGTTCCGCCCGGATTTACTATTACTACTGGAGTTTGCACCTATTATTATAAGAATAGAAGGTCTTATCCCAAAGGGTTGAAAGAAGAAGTTAAAAAGTCTTTGGAAAAAATAGAAAAATTGATGGAAAGGGAATTTGGCGACGCAGATAATCCGCTTTTAGTGTCAGTGCGATCTGGTGCGCGGCGCTCAATGCCGGGTATGATGGAAACAGTCTTAAATGTCGGCTTAACTGAAAAAATAATTCCAGGGCTTATAAGGCAAAGCAATGGCAATAGCCGTTTTGTCTACGATGCCTATCGCAGATTGATTATGATGTACTCTGACGTTGTTATGGAAAAGGCAGCAGGTATTGAGCCGAAAGACGATGAGTCAGGAATACGCAGGCAGTTAGAAAGAATTATGAGCCAAATGAAGAAACAAAAGAATGCCAAAGCCGATACTGACTTGACAGCAGAGGATTTAAAAGATCTCACCCGCCAGTTTAAAATTCGCATAAAGGAAGTGCTAAAAAAAGATTTCCCCGACGAGCCTTATGAGCAATTATGGGGAGGTATTGGTGCGGTTTTTGCTTCCTGGAACGGTAAGCGGGCAATTAGTTACCGGCGCATAGAAAACATTCCAGATGAGTGGGGCACGGCAGTTACGGTCCAGACAATGGTTTTTGGGAATATGGGCGATGATTCCGCAACAGGCGTGGCTTTTACGCGTAATCCAGGAAACGGCGAAGGAAAATTTTACGGCGAATATTTAATTAATGCTCAAGGAGAGGACGTAGTTGCTGGAATTAGAACTCCTGCTCCAATAAATGAATATTCAAAGTCAGAGCATAATAAAGGCTTGCTTACTTTAGAGCAGGCAATGCCAAGGGTTTACAAGGAACTTTTCGATATTCAAAAGCGGCTTGAAAAACATTATCATGATATGCAGGATATAGAATTTACAATTGAAAAGGGTAGGCTTTTTATGCTGCAATGCCGAGTCGGAAAGCGCAATGGCCCTGCAGCAGTGCGTATGGCTATGGATATGTTTAAGGAAAAACTGATTAAAAAAGAAGATGTAGTTATGCGCGTTACTCCAAACCAATTAGACGAGTTGCTTCATCCGATTATTAATCCCAAAATTGAATTGACGCATAAACCGATTGCCAAGGGCTTACCAGCTGGCCCTGGCGGAGCATCCGGACAAATTGTATTTAGCGCTAAAGATGCAGTTGACTGGGCAAAGACTGGCAAGAAGGTAATCCTTGTCAGGGAGGAAACAAATCCTGAAGACGTAGAAGGAATGCGCGCTGCTCAGGCGATTTTGACTGCAAGGGGTGGAATGACTAGTCATGCTGCATTAGTTGCCCGCGGCTGGGGCAAATGTTGTATTGTAGGTTGTGGCACTCTGCATATTGACTATAATGAAAAGACGCTAACCTCCGAAGGAAAAACATTTAAAGAAGGCGATTGGATAACTTTAAACGGCACCAAAGGCAATGTCTATGAAGGACAATTGCCAATGATGGATGCATCTGAAGAAAACGAACTTTTAGATAGTTTCTTGAAAGTTTGTAATTCTATTAAAAAATTAGGCGTGCGCACAAATGCAGATACCCCAGAAGATGCCCGCCGCGCGCGCAATTTTGGCGCAGAGGGCATAGGTTTATTCAGGACCGAACATATGTTTTATGGCAAGGGGTCTGATGAGCCTTTGTTTATTTTGCGCAAAATGATAGTTTCAAAGACAAAAGAGGAGCGTCTTAAGGCAATTGAAGCGCTTTATCCTTTTGTTAAAAAGGACATCAAAGGTACATTAGAAGCAATGGGCGGGTTTCCTGTAGTTGTGCGTCTTTTAGATCCGCCTTTGCACGAGTTTGTGCCGCGTGAAGAAGCAAAGTTAGAGCAATTAGCCAAAGATTTAAATATTTCAATGGATGAATTAAAAAACCGTGCAGATGACCTGCATGAATCAAATCCGATGATGGGACATCGTGGGGTGCGCCTTGGCGTTACTTATCCGGAAGTTACCGCAATGCAAATCCGTGCTATTTTTGAGGGAGCTGCAGAACTTATTAAAGAAGGTAAAAATCCCTATCCTGAAGTAATGATTCCTGTAGTCTGCGACGTAAAAGAATTAAATGACCAGCTTGAAATTTTTAACGCTATCTATGCCGAAGTGCTTAAAAAATACAATGTCAAAAAAATAAAACATATGTTTGGCACAATGATAGAAATTCCGCGAGCGGCATTGGTTGCAGGCAAAATTGCTAAGATAGCCCAATTTTTCTCTTACGGCACCAATGACCTTACTCAGATGGGCTTTGGATTTTCCCGCGATGATATTGGAACGTTTCTGCCAGATTATATCAAGAAAGGAATACTGCCGGAAGACCCGTTCCAGACCATTGACCAGGAAGGTATTGGAGAATTGATAGAAATCGGAATCAATCGCGGTAGAAAGGCGCGTAAAGATTTAGAAGTAGGTATTTGTGGTGAGCACGGCGGAGAGCCGCGTTCAGTAGAATTCTGCCATCGGGTGGGAATGGATTATGTAAGCTGTTCGCCGTTTCGTGTTCCAATAGCTATTTTAGCAGCAGCACAAGCAGTGATAAAAAACAAAACAAAGAAATAACTCCGAGCATAGCGAGGAAACATGGAAGCTATTAAAAACTATTTAAAAGACATTCATGACATTCCACTTCTTACCGCCAAAGAAGAACTAGAGTTGGCTAAGAGAATTTTACATGGAGATAAAAAGGCACGTAATAAGCTGATTCAATCAAATTTACGCCTCGTCATTAACATCGCAAAGCGCTACAGTCATTTTGGCATGCCTTTGATTGATTTAATTGAGGAGGGTAATCTCGGCCTGATGAAAGCAGTGGAGCGTTTTAATCACAAAAAAGGCTTTCGGTTTTCCACCTACGCTGCTTGGTGGATTAAGCAATCGATTACCCGCGCACTTTTCGACCAATCTAAGACAATAAGAATTCCAGTGTATATGAACGAAATTATTGCCAGATGGAAAAAGACCCGCGAACGTTTGCAGCAAAAGTTAAAACGTAATCCCAGCCAAGATGAAATCGCCAAAAAAATGAAGCTGCCTGTGGAAAAGGTTTATGAGATAGAAAACTGGACAGCCAAGATGTCTTCTCTGGAAGCACCTATCGGAGAAGATGGCGAAAGCAAGGTTTTAGATTTAATCGAGGATACAAGCTCTTCCTCAGTTTCAGAATTAAAACACACTCTAGACCGCGATGATATTGAAAAATTATTAGATATTACAAATCCGAGAGAGAAGCAGGTATTAGATTTAAGGTTTGGTTTACACGACGGAAAAATTTATACATTAGCTGAAGTGGCTAAAAAATTAAAGGTCTCACGCGAGCGAGTTAGGCAAATAGAGGCTCAAGCGATAAAGAAGATTAGAAAGTTTATTGAAGTACAGGAGGAAAGCAATGAAAAAAAAGGAGCGATTAAACTTAAGTAGTTATATTCGCGCAATAGCGGATTTTCCCAAACCAGGAATACTTTTTCGGGACATTACAACGCTTTTACAAGATAAAAAAGCCTTTAGGTGCAGTATTGATTTATTGGCAAAAGAATATAAGAGTAGGAAAATAGATGTTGTAGTTGCGGTGGAATCGCGCGGATTTATTTTTGGTAGCACTCTCGCCTATAAACTCAAAGCAGGATTTGTTCCGGTAAGAAAAAAAGGGAAACTTCCATTTAAGACTATTGAAGCTACCTACAGTTTAGAATATGGCCAGGATAGTTTAAGCATTCATCAGGATGCGTTTAAGCCATGTGCGAATATATTAATTTGCGATGACCTTTTGGCAACCGGCGGCACTGTCAAGGCAGTAACTGAATTGGTTACTAAATTAAAAGGCAATATTGTTGGTATTTGTTTTCTGATAGAACTCGTTGATTTAAAGGGCATAGAAAAGCTCAAAGGCTATACGGTTTTTTCCTTGATAAAATATTAAATTAGCTGTCCCTGCCTGCCGGCAGGCAGGAGTTGTCGGTTTTCAGTTGTCAGATTGTTTCTATCTGTAAACTGTAAACTGATAACTGTAAACTTTAAAGACGCCCCAATAGCTCAGGTGGATAGAGCACAGGTTTCCTAAACCTGCCGTGTAGGTTCGAGTCCTGCTTGGGGCACGTTTTTACACAGAATAGAATAACCAGAGAGTTTTAAATCACAAATTCCAAATTACAAATCACAAACAAATCCCAAATTCCAATGTTAAAAATAACGAGTTGACTATTTTTTTGTTTTGGTCATTGAAATTTTGATATTGTAAATTGTTTGTAATTTGGTAATTGGATATTGGAATTTATAATTTTTACTTTGTTTTCTATCTAACAAATATCTGTGATCATCTGTTCATTTATCAGTGATCATCTGTGAATACCGGAGGTATTAAATGTTTGATTTTCACTGCCATTCTTTATTAAGCGATGGAGAATTATTGCCTGTTGAACTAATCCGTCGTTATCAAGAAAAAGGTTATAAAGCAATCGCCGTAACTGACCATGTTGATAGGTCAAATATCGATACGGTAATTGCTGGGATATTGAAGTTTTGTTCAAGTCTGCCTGATAAGGGAAGTTTGAAGATTTTGCCTGGTATAGAATTGACGCATTTAAATTTAGAAGACTTTGGTCCTCTGACTGATTTTGCCAGGAAAAAAGGGATTAAAGTAGTTGTTGGCCATGGCGAGACTTTAGTTGAGCCGGTAGTTAAAGGAACTAACCGGGCGGCCTTGGAAGCTGGTGTTGATATTCTGGCTCATCCGGGTCTGATTAGTGAATCTGATGTAAAATTAGCCGCTAAAAAAGGTATTTTTTTAGAGCTTACTAGCCGTAAAGGCCACTGCCTAACAAATGGGCATATTGCTAAGATGGCAGCTAAATTCAAAGTTAAAATAGCACTTAATAATGATAGCCATCTACCGCCTGATATAATAGCCCCTTCTGAGCTTGTTAAAGTAGGTTTAGGCGCAGGCCTTTCTCAGGCTCAAATAGACCAAATATACAGAAATTTGGCTATATTTTTGTCTAAAAAGCTTGGATAATCTAAAAGTTAGTCCAAAGTCACTGTAATCTTAATATAATCACTGTAATCATTATTTTTTGCAAAAAACCCTTGACAAATAAGGGGTTATTTGATAATTTAAAAGTAACTAATTATTTTAAGGGCTATACCATTAGGGATAACTTTAAATCCGGACAGAAAGGAGGCTGATGCAATAAAGAGTCCAAAAGTTATCACATAAGCCTGATGATATACATAAAAAGTTAATTCGTTGCTGGAAGAAAATCTAGCAGTTCACTTATAGAAGATTTTATTCTAATTTTAAGGAGGAAGGAAAATGAGTAAACGCTTGATATTGGCTCTGGTAGCGGTAGGGGCTATTGGCTTAATTATTGGCCCAGCATTTGCCGCAGTCCAGAACATAAAAGTAAGCGGTGATTTAGAGGTTATGCCTCTGAGCCGCACTGCCTTTGATTTAAAAGGCGAAGGCGAAAACAGTGGATACGCTCATGAGAGTTTGATTTTGAGCTTCTTGAGATTAAGAGTAGATGCTGATCTTACTGATAACGTTTCAACAACCGTTCGTCTGCTTAATGAAAGAGCATGGGGCGAAGAAGCTACGACTTCTGCCACTGTTGTCAGCACAGATGCAGCTGTTGATTTAGCTTATGTTACTTTAAAGGAATTTTTATATTCTCCTTTAACATTAACTATAGGCCGTCAGGAACTGCATATGGGTTCGGAAATGATAGTTGGCGACCCAGATACTAATAACGCAGTAGCAGCAATTGACACTGCTGCCAGAGGTATACGTACTCAGCCAGATTTAAGCAAGAGAAAAGCATTTGATTCTATCAGAGCAACATTGAATTCTCCTATGGATTTACCTTTAGTTATTGATGCTATTTATGCAAAAATTAATGAAGCTACTACAACTGAAGGCACTACTCGGGATGATGAAACTCTGTTAGGCCTTGCTGGCACTTATGAGCTAAAAGATATGTGGGATTCGATGTTAGAATCTTACTTCTATCAGAGAATTAGGGGTCAAGATAATATAGAAGTAGTGCCGCAAGAGAAAACAGAAGCCACCAATGTTTTTGGTGGTAGAGTAGTAAGCAAGCCAATTGAAAATTTAGTGGTGAGCTTAGAAGGAGCTATTCAAAAAGGCGATTATTATGAGTCTACTAACAATATCACGGTTGACAGAGATGCCTGGGCAATAGAAGCTGGTGCAAATTACACCTGGGTAAAGGCAAGATATACTCCCAGCCTGACTGCTTTATATGCCAACTTTAGTGGCGAAGGCAAGAATTTCAATGCCTTAAGCGACTCAAATTATAATGGCTGGGATAATATGTATGAAAACCAGTCCTATGGCGATATTGCTAATGCGTTGTTAGGTTCAAGCAATATCTCGTTGGTTGGTTTGATACTTAATGCAAGGCCAACAGAAGACATTGGTGCGAAGCTTGCTTATTATCAGTATTGGTGGAATAAGCGGTATGTGCAGGATGATACTATAGTAAATACAGCGCATACATCCTCAGCTAACTTAGTTATGAACCGTGAGAGAGAAGTCGGCCGTGAAATTGATGCGTCTTTGACCTATGACTATACTGAAGACGTACAGTTCGGTTTGACTGGCGGCGTGTTTATTCCTGGGAAGTCATTTACAAATAAGAATAACACAAATGCCACTCAGGTTCTTGGTTCAATGTTAGTGAAATTCTAAGGAGTTAAATCCTTAAGAATAGTAGTTTAAGCCCCTGATTTTCTTAAATGAGAGTCAGGGGCTTAAATTTTGTATCCCGTCTTTAACCTGCTGTAATTTCAAATAGTTACTTCTGTAAAATAATCAAAAAATCATTTGCATTTGATTTTTTTTTGAGTTAAGATAAAAATAAATGAGGACATAATTTAGCGAACGCTTATTTTAGTGAAGCTAAACTATTGGTTCGAATTTACCCAGCACTTATTTTACTAATAAGACTGGTTTGTAAATTAAAGTATATTATCTAAATTAATTCCAACTTTTGCCCTTACCTGCACTTTATAAAATAAGTGCTGGGTTTAATTCGCAGACGGCCTAAAGTCCTATAATTTATGTCACTAATGTTCCATAAATTATCTGCTCATTAAATGAAATACTCCGACATATATAACCGTATCGCTGACACATACTTTAGCCCAAAACATATTAACCATAAACAAAAACAACTTGGCGTAAAGAAAAATTCTCAATTTACGCAATTTTTTTTTGTAAGCATAATTTCTGTCTTTTTAATAAGTTTTGTCTTTCTTTTAATATTTTCCCAAAGGTCGCATATCAATGCCCAGAAGAAAAGTTTGTCTATTTTAGGAAACATCCTGCCGTTACGGCTTGAGTATGATTTTTCTCAGTCGTCTGAAAAAATTAAAATTATCGCCTTGGATTTGCCACTTATAAATTTGTCTGATTATGATATGTTGGAATTTTCTTTACGGGGTGATAAAACAAAAGGATTTAATTCATTGATAAAAATAGAATTGGAAAGTAAGCGTCGGGAAAAAAAAGATTTTTATTTAAGAGGCGTGCAATCTAATTGGAAGATATTTAAATTCCCTTTAAGAGAGCTAATTCCTTTAAATAGCTTTTCTGAGCTTAGCCGCATAAGTTTTATAGTTGAGGACTGGAATGCGCAAAATGAGAAAGGGAGAATATTTATAGATAAAATTGTTTTTTCAAAAGAGGGGTGAAGAATGGAGATAATTGCAATTGCTAATCAAAAAGGTGGTTGTGGCAAGACAACCACAGCATTAAATTTAGCCGCTGCCTTAACCTTAAATAACAAAAAAATCTTGCTGGTTGATTTAGACCCTCAGGCTCATGCCTCAGTAGGCTTAAATATCGAATCAGAAAAAAGTCTCTATGATTGTTTAAGCAACTTTGCCACTACCAAATTAAAGATTAGGGATATAACCTTAACTGTAAGGGACGGATTTATGGTTGCTCCTTCCAGTATTCTTTTAAGTACTCTGGAGCAGGAATTAGCGAATGAAATAGGCAGGGAAACCCGCTTAGCTACTGCCTTGGCAGAATCTGATAATTTCGATTACTGTATTATAGATTGTCCTCCTAATTTAGGAGTTTTAACTATTAATGCAATGTGTGCTTCTAACCGGCTAATCGTGCCAGTGGAAATGAGCCGTTTCTCTTTTGAAGGATTATACAGGTTAATGCGCATAATTGAATTAGTGTGAGAGCGCCTTAATCATCCTGTAGATTTTGATATTTTGGTTACTATGTTTGATTCGCGCTTGCAATATTCATTTGATATGCTAACGGCGCTAAAATCAAAGTTTACTGACAAGGTGTTTGAAACTATAATCCACGTTAATGTAAAACTTAAAGAAGCTGCAAATAAAGGCGTAAGCGTGTTTTTGTTCGACAAATATTGCCGCGGTAGCAAGGATTATTTTTCTCTAGCACGTGAAATGATTAGTGCGCAAAGCCAGCAGGAGAAAGCTGAATTCGTTAGCCAGCAGGTGAGCAATTTTGTTAAGGCAGAATTTATGCTCTACGCGCCTGCGGCAAATGAGGTATATCTAGCAGGAGATTTTAATCACTGGACACCGAATGAAAACTCTCGGCTTATTCGCGGTCAAGACGGCACTTGGAGGAAGGCATTGAAACTTTCACCCGGCAGATATCGTTATCGCTTTGTAATTGACGGGAGATGGCAGGAGGATCCGAATAACCCGCTTAGCGAAATTAATAGTTTCGGCGAACCGGATTCCTTGCTGGAATTGAAATAATGGAGACCTTCCAGGCAATAAAATCAAGGCGCAGTATCCGTAAATTTAGCTCAAAACCCATCCCCAAAGAAACTATCCTTAAATTGTTAGATGCTGCACGCTTAGCTCCCACAGCAAGAAATGTCCAACCTTGGGAGTTTATTGTTGTAACTGATACTAAAATTCGCACTACCATAGCATCTTTTACTGTAAATGGGCCATTTATTAAAGATGCTCCTGTCTGCGTTTTGATAATTTCTAAGGATACAAAATACTATCTTGAAGATGGCTGCGCTGCAACAGTAAATATTTTACTTGCAGCAGCTGATTTGGGCATAGGCGCTTGTTGGGTAGCCGGAGATAAAAAAGACTACTGCCAAAAAGTGCTAAGTCTGTTTAAGGTACCAGACGGATATAAGTTAGTAAGCATGGTTGCGTTGGGTGTTGCTGCGGAAAAACCGGATGTCACTAAGAAAGAATTAGATGATTTGGTTCATTGGGGAACATTTTGAAAGGAGGGCTAACGTGGCTAAAGAAATTAAGAAGAAAGCAAAAGTTAAACTAGCTAAGAAGAAACAATCTAGACGGCGCGTGATACAAAAACGAACTACTAAAAAACGTTCAACCAAAAATATACGCAAGCGTTCAACTAAAAAAATTCTAAAAACTGCGGCTAAAATTTTAGACATCTCTGGTGAGCTTCTAGGAGAAATTAGTCATTTTTATCCAAAGGTTTCTGCTGCAGTTTTGACATTGAAGAGAGGAGAATTAAAACTTGGAGATAGGATTAGAGTTGTCGGGCATAGTACTGATTTTGAGCAGGAAGTAGGCTCTATGCAGATAGACCATCAAGCCATACCCTTAGCCAAAAAAGGAGATGAGATTGGATTAGAGGTAAAGGCGCGGGTTCGTCAGAATGACAAGGTATATAAAATAGCATGAGTGTGCCAATCCGCACCTGGAAATATTATGACATTAACGAAATAAAGGCTCATTTGGTCATAGTCGGACAGTTGTCAGGTGATTGCGCCAATTGCAAGGCCATAGGAATAGACTATTTAACTGCCAAAACGTGTCCGCAGTGCAAGGCAGAGTTTAAATTTATAGCCACTCGCCAAAGCAACACACCTCATCATCTACTAAAAAGAATTCAGGTTCAACGGCCAGAACTTGAGTTTATTGACTACTCTGATTTTAAACTTGCTGTTGACCGCAATAAAGCTCGAGAGTTCTTCAGCAAATAAGTTTTTTTATTCTAAGTATTTAAAAATCAATAGGTTATAAAAATTTTCACCTGTAGGTCTTGAAAATTTTAACTAAATATTATATACTTTTTATAACTTTGGACTTATTTTAAATTTAAGGAAACGCTTCCTGGAGGAAAGATGTAAAAGCCACGGGTTAAACCTTAAAATCTATGACCTTTCGATAAAATAAAAATAAGAGCCGCCGCTAAAGAAAAAGCGGCGGTTTATATTTAATAAAAGCCTATGGAAAATAATGCTACCTTAACAAGTGTGCTACGTAATCTGCGTATAGCAAATAATATTGCTGCAGGTTTTTCTCTTATTGACAGGAATTATACAATTACGTGGTGTAATATAGAGCAACGCAAGTGGTTCGGAGTAAATAAAGAGATATTCGGTAAACATTGCTATGAAATTTACGAAAAAAGAAGCCATCCTTGTAAAGGGTGCCCTTGTAAGAAAGCTTTTAAAAATGGAAAGGTATATGAAGCAATCAGGCCGGGAATATTAAAAGACGGCAAAAGGCACTTTTTCAAAGTTATTGCAAATCCGATTAAAGATAAGAACAATAAGGTTATTCAGATATTAGAGCTGGTGCAGGAAGTAACTGATTCGTTAATTGAGCGAAAAAGAATTTTACACCTTGAGAAGATGTGTAACCGCCTAAAGAATGTTAACCGAAAGCTTAATGCCGATAGAATTCGGCTACGCTCAATTTTTAGAAATACTCGTTATATTAAGCAAAACTTAACAAAACAGTATAGGAATTTACTTAAAAAATTAAAATATACGAACGAAGAATTGCGGGATATGTTTACGGTAAGCAAAGCAATAAGCTCTAACGGCGATACCTCAAAAACTATTTCTTTGATTACAAAATTAACTAAACAGCTTATACAAGCTGATGTTGTCACAGTCAGGTTTGTTGACGAGGAAAAGGGCATGCTTATTCCAAAGGCAGCAGTGGGAATTAATAAGGAAGTGTTAATAGAGACTCCTTTAAAGATTGGTCAAAGTATTGAAGGTGCTGTTGCCAAAAATTCAAAATTATTGTTTTCTAAGGATATGCAGTCTGATGAGAGGGTTCTTTATAAAGAAGAGGTTAAAAGGGAAAATCTACATTCTGCTATTTTTGTCCCGGCTATATTTAATAAGCAGTGCCTCGCGGTAATAGCCGCATTTTATCATCGGGTTAGGAAATTCAAAGAAGAAGAAATCTCTGCTCTTAAGACGTTCGCAAGTCATGTGGCTATTGCTATTCAGGAAACAAAGAATTACGACGATGTCCATAGGAATTATTTTAATACGCTTAAGGCTTTGGTTCTCGCTATGGAAGCACGAGACCCTTATACCCAAGGTCATTCAGAGAGAGTTACGCACTATGCAATAGATATTGCTAAGAAATTAAATCTATCCGATTCTCTTATTGATATTCTTCGCTATGCCGGTATTGTCCATGATGTCGGGAAAATCGGTATTTCAGATTTAATTTTGAATAAACCCGGCCGGCTTACTTCTGCGGAAAGGTTAATTATCGAGTTACATCCAATTAAGGGCGCAGAGATGCTTGAGCCGCTAAAATTTATGAAGACAGGCATACCATTAGTGAGACATCATCACGAACGTTTTGACGGGCTTGGCTATCCTGACCGCATTGCTGGCGAGGAGATCCCCTTAAGCGCAAGGATAATTGCCTGCGCTGATTCATTTGATGCTATGACATCGGATAGGCCTTATCGATTAAAAAGGATGACTGTAAATGAGGCGATAGTTGAATTAAAGGCTAATTCTGGAAGCCAGTTTGACCCGAAAATAGTTCCCATATTTATCAATTTGATAAAGAAAGAAAAATATATTTAGGCAAAGCCAAATAGGTTGACACTACTTTCTTTTTATGTTAACATTTAAGCGTTCCAAAAAATAATTAAAAAGAAAGGAACGCTTATGAAATATAAATGCCAAATTTGTCAGCGCGAAGTTGATGATTTTGCTGCCATTGCTCATATTAAAAGCGAAGAATATTTAATGCAACTTATCTTAAAGGATCATCCTCAATGGCACGAGCGTAATCCGACTTGCGCGAAATGTATTGAGTATTATCGTAAGCTTGTTAAGGATGCCGAGATATAATTATCCCGGCCATCTTGAATTTAGATTAAAATTAGGTTATACTTTTAAGAGCCGATAAAGGCAAACCCAGAGAAATCTGGGGACATTACGTAGGAAGAGTTTTCTTGCGTAATCTTAAGTGCTTGTTAATAAGGCACTTGAGGCAAAACCGCAAACCTGTCACTGTAGTTGCCCGAAACCCCGAATTTTCGAGGGAAGGCACACAGCATGGTGGTTGGGTTGCCGAAGTTAGGCCCTTTATCGGCTTTTGTTTTTAGTGTCAATAACGCTCAAGGATTTGAGCGTTTTTTATTTTATTGCTAATGCGTTTAGTCAATGGTAAAATAACACCTATGAAAAAATATCAGACAATCGTAATCGGGTCTGGTCCAGGCGGCTATGTTGCAGCCATTAGATTAGCGCAATTAGGCAAATCTGTTGCAATAGTAGAGCGTTTCCAAGACCATGTTGGCGGGGTTTGCCTTAACGAAGGCTGCATTCCCACTAAAGCATTAATTAACAGCGCTAAATTTTTTGATAGCGCTAAAGAGGCTGAAATAAGCGCTGTTGAATTAAAAGCAGGCATTCCTGATATGGCTAAAATGGTTTCGGCAGCCCTTAACACCTCTGCTCAATTAAGAAATGGCATAAAATATTTATTTAAAAAGAATAATATTGATTTAATAGTTGGTAATGCACGAATCGCTTCTAAAAATTCTTTAATTGTAACTAACAACGGAAAAGATGATGAGTTTTTAGCAGATAATTTCATTATTGCCACTGGTTCTCGGCCAAAAGTATTAGCCAGTTTAGAGGCTGATGAAAAAAATGTTTTAACCAGCGATGGAGTTTTCAAGCTAAAGCAAACCCCAAAAGCTTTGCTCATTATTGGCGGCGGCGCAATCGGAGTAGAATTTGGTTCTTTGTTCAATAGTTTTGGCAGCAATGTTACTATTGTTGAATTAGAAGAGCAATTATTACCTTTAGAAGACAAAGAAATTGCCATTGAGATGACAAAATACTTAAAAAAAAGAGGAATTGAAATCTTCACTAAAAGTCAGGTTCTTGAGTTACAGAGAAAGCCTAATTCTCGCATTGCAAAAATTAAAACTAATAATGAAACTATAGAGAAAGAATTCGAATATGTGCTCGTTTGCGTTGGGCGAAGTCCTAATACTGAAAATTTGGGCTTAGAAAAAATTGGACTGACACTCGAAAAAGGTTTTATTAAGGTAAATGAGAAGATGCAAACAAGCGTAGATAATATTTATGCTATAGGAGATTGCATAAATTCGCCTATGTTAGCTCATGTGGCTTCAGTTGAAGGTATTTTAGCTGCCGAAATAATAGCCGGCCTTAAATCAGAACCAATTGATTATAGTTCTATACCTTCTGTAGTATATTCTCAATTTGAAGCAGCTTCGGTTGGTTTAACTGAAGAATTAGCTCGGGAGAAAGGATTGGATGTTGTTATTTGTAAGCACTTTTTTAAATCCTGCCCAAAAGCACTCCTATTACATAAAGATGATGGTTTTGTTAAAATTATTGCTGATAAAAAGACATTTAAAATAATCGGTGTCCATATTGCAGGCATTGGAGCAAGTGAGCTCATACATGAATTTGTCCTTGCCAAGGCTAATAATTTACGCCTTCAAGATATAGCCAAAACTACCCACGCCCACCCATCTCTTTCTGAAATTGTCGTTGATGCCGCAAAATCAGTATTTGATAAACCTATTCATGGATAGCTTTGCTTGAATAAAATCATGCTAAAATTACAATTTCCAAATTACAATTTACAAACAAATCCAAATATCGAATGACCAAAAAACCCTATAATTTAGAAGAGAGGACGTTAGAGTTTTCTAAAGGTATTATCAATTTATGTAAGTTATTGCCTAAAGATGTAGTTAATATAAGGTTAATTGGTCAATTAGTGGATGCATCTTGCTCAGTAGGAGCGAATTATAGAGAAGCAAATGAAGCATTAAGTAAAAAAGATTTTATTCATAGAATGAAAATTACTAGGAAGGAGTGCAAGGAAAGTAGTTATTGGCTGGAACTTTTGAGAGAGGCTAATAAGCAATTTGAAAAGAAAATTAACGAATTTTTAACGGAATCGATGGAATTACGCAATATATTTACTGCTGTTATTGAAAAAACGAAGTAATTTTGAAATTTTGATTTTGGAATTGTAAATTGTTTGTGATTTGTTTATTGTAAATTGGAAATTAAGTATGTATTTGACAGAATTGAATAGGCCTGAATGGCTGAAGGTAAGATTAAATATTAATGACAAGTTCAGGCAGATTAGAGAGCTAAATAGAAGACTAAGTCTGAACACAGTCTGCCAGGAAGCAGCTTGTCCTAATGTAGCTACTTGCTGGTCAAATTTAGAGATTACCTATATATTATTAGGCAAAATCTGCACCCGTAGTTGTAAGTTCTGCAATATAATAAAAGATAAGCCAAAAGCACTAAACCCTTTGGAGCCACAGGTAATAGCTCAGGCTGTAGAAGAGCTTAAGATTGGATTTGTTGTCCTAACTTCTGTGGCTCGCGACGATCTTGCTGATTTTGGCTTAGGGCAGTTTTTAGATACTATCTGCCTGATTAAGAATAAGAGCCCGCAAACAAAAGTAGAAATTTTAATACCTGATTTTGGCACTAATCCTGAATTACTTAAAAGAATTTCTCACTCAGGCGCTGATGTCATTGGCCATAATATTGAAACCATTGCGTCGCTCTATCCTTTAGTCAGGCCGCAAGCTAACTTCGGAAATTCACTTAACGTATTAAAAATTCTAAAACTCAACAACTCTGCTTTAATAACAAAGACTGCTATTTTGCTTGGTTTGGGAGAGACTGAGGCTGAGCTTACCAAGACTATTAGAAGGGTCAAAGAAAATGATGTGGATATTCTTTATTTAGGCCAGTATCTAAAACCATCTAAAAATCACTGGCCGGTTAAGAAATTTTATTCTTTAGAAGAATTTGCTTATTATAAGCAGATAGCGCAGTCTCTAGGATTTAAAGTCGTAGTCTCAGAGCCATTAGCGAGGAGCTCTTGGAAAGCCCGGGAGACCTACGAGTTAGCAACTCTTAAAAATTGTCATATATAGTCATAAATTGTCAAATATAGTCATACAATTGTATGACAACCATATGACAACTGTGTGACAATCGTTTGACAGCTGTTGCAACATCAGTGATCATCTGTGTAGAAATGGATACCTACAAAGCCATAATTTCACGTAGATCTATTCGTAAATTCAAACAAAAACAAATACCCAAAAAAGTAATAGAAAAGATATTGGAGAGTGCACGGCTTGGGCCGAGCGCAGCAAATTTGCAACCATGTGAATTTATTGTTGTTGATGAGCCAGAGAGGAAGGGAGAGTTGTTTTCGGCGTTAAAATGGGCTGGTTATATTGCTCCTTCTGGGAATCCGTCCAAAGAAGAAAGGCCGCTTACCTATATAGTAACCATAACCGACTCACGTAAAAGTAAAGACTGGGCGTTGATAGATGCATCTATAGCTATGGAAAATATGATTCTGACTGCCTGGAATGAGGGAATTGCTTCTTGTTGGTTAGGCGCAATAGACAAAGAAAGGATAAGGCAAATTTTAGCTGTGCCATCATATTACAATGTTGAATTTGTGCTTGCCTTGGGTTACTCGGCTGAAAAATCAGTTTTAGAAGAGTATAAGAGAGACGTAAAGTACTGGAAAGACGATTCTGGAGTTATGCACGTGCCAAAGCGAAGCTTGAAAGATATAGTCCATAAAAATAAATTTTGATTGGGCAATAACCAATATAGAGGAGGTTGAATGGATAGGAAATCAGTTACAAAAAAGTTAATCAGGCAGTTAAAAGAGTGGGAGCCGGAAATCGAAGAGTTAAAAGCAGAAGCAATTAAAGCGCGGGATGAAATACGGGAAAGTTTTCTAAAAATTTTGGATGAATATAAAGAGAAGGAAAAAGAATTTTTGAAGAAAATGCAAGAATTTGAAAAGGCATCTGATGAAGTTTTAAAAGACCTAAAACAAGGCTTGGAATTAATAGTAAAAGACTTAAGTGTTACTTTTAAGAAGATGTCTAGCCACTTTAAGAAATAAAATATAAACCTTAATATCTAAATCCTAATGCCGAATAAATTCCTAATGTTTAAATGTCTAAGTTTAATTTTAAAAATTTATTAATTGAAAATTTAATAATTAATTAGGCATTAGTCATTCGGAATTAGTCATTAAACATAAGCTATGTCAGATCTAAGAGAGCAGACCAAGGTTACTTTTTATAAGAGTAGCGGCCCAGGCGGTCAACGCAAGAATAAAAAACAAACCGCGGTGCGGCTTTATCACATGCCCACTGGGGTAACTGCAGTTGCAACCGAGCATCGTTATCAGTCTGATAATATTGATCTTGCCTTTAGGCGCTTAGAAGAAAAAATTAGACAGTTAACCAAAAAACGAAAGCCTCGCATCACCTCCAAACCTCGCCTTATAGTAGAAGAACATAGAATCCGGTTTAAGAAGCTAAAGTCTCAAAAAAAAGTCCTTAGAAGAAAAGTAAACCCCGTTAGAATGGACTGGGATTTCTAACGGGGTAAATATAGAAGAAGAGGGCTTTTAAGGCACTCACAGTGTTTATATTTTAAATATTGTTTATAATAATCTACATTGAACCACAACTTATTGTAATATAATAAGTTATAAATAAACATTTTACCCGCCAAATATAACGCAATCCCATTAAAAGTTTAATTTTGGCAACATAACCAAAATAAATGAATTATAAATTTATTATTGTGGATATTTTTAAAATGTTATTACTTCTTGATAATAAATAAGTTATATCAAGTGCTATAATTTTCCAAAGGACTTTTGTAACTTGGCATAGAAAATGCTACTATATCTATATCAAGACTGTATTGGACATACTATGACATACTAGGACAAAAGCATACAAATGTACTAATAATCTAATTTATGGAGGCAAAATGAGTAACAATCACAAAAGAATGACCATAACGGATGTGGCAGATAGGATAGGCGTAACTCCTAAGACCATTATTCGCTGGGAAAAGGCGAAAAAAGTCAGCGTGCCAAAACGCGATTGGCGGGGTTGGCGCGTTTATGACAAAAATGACCTTAAAAGATTAAGAGATTTTAAAGAAACTATTATTTATATTGAGGAGGCTGGAAACGATGGACAAAATAGTTAAATTATCGGTTTTTATATTATCTATTCTAATTCCTGTGACTTTATGCTGGTCAGCTGAGGAAATCCCGGTTTCACAGGACACCGGTCAAATACAGGTACAAGATAACTTGGCTTTGAGCGAGCCCCTGCCTAACAAATACGATAATAAATATGTTGACCCGACAAAGTACACTCTGGGCCCTGATGATGTAATAGAAATAATAGTTATGCGCCATCCGGAGTTTAGCGGAACCTATCCGGTAAATTTAGAAGGTAAAATCCAGTATAAATTTGTGGGCGATATCGATGTAAATGGCTTGACCAAAAAGGAATTAGAGCAAAGGGTTAAAGAGGTAATAGGCGATTTTGTCATTAATCCTGAGGTTAATGTTACTATTATGGAATATAGAAGTAAGGTTATTTATGTTGTGGGCGAAGTAAGGGCTCCGGGAAAATATTATATGCGTTCAGATTCTATACCAGTGAGAGAAGCAGTAGTTGCGGCGGGGCTACCTACTTTATCTGCAGCAATGCGCAGATGCCGTCTTATAACGCCTGATGATACCGGTAAAGCAAAGGTTAAAAGTATTGATTTGTATTCGATGCTTTATGGCGGCAATTTAAAACATAATGTTGAGATGCATTCTGGAGATGTTTTATATGTGCCGGCAACAGTAATGGCGAAAATTATGAGCGTTATTAACCCAGTTGCAGCACCTGTAACATCTGCAGCTACCGGTGCTAGGTCAGCGGCAACTTTGGTCCCATAGTTTCTCAATTAAAGAGGAGTGTATATGGAAAATCACGGCTTTATAAAAAATCGCAATCCAGTTGAGTATTTGAAGATTTTTTTTAGGAGAAAATGGCTCTTTATCAGCCCGATCTTCTTAGGCTTGGTAATAAGTATTCTTGCTTGTTTCTTGTTGCCCCCAACTTATCAATCTTCCACTGTAATACTTGTCGAGGAAGAAAAGATTATCAACCCTTTGATTAGGGGTTTAGCGGTTTCTACTTCTGTAGCAGATAGAATTCGCACCTTACGAGAACAAATTTTAAGTTGGAATAGTTTAGTTACTTTGACTAAAAAGTTGAATTTGGCTAAAAATGTGCAGAGCCAAGGCGATTTCGAAGGTCTTATTTTAAAGTTACGCAGAAACATCGTTGTTCAACTTGGAGGGGCGAATCTAATAAGGATTACTTATTTCGGGGAAAATCCCGAAAAGACTCAGCTTATAACAAAGACCTTGACAGATATTTTCATTGATGAAAATATGCGCTCTCAGACTAAAGAGACAGACGTTGCTATAGATTTTATCAAAGACCAGCTGCAGGTTTACAAAAGAAAAATAAAAGAATCTGAGATTGCGGATATGGAGGAGAGACTTAAAAAACTCTTGGCTGATTCTACAGAGCAACATCCACTTGTTAGGGATTTGCGTCAAAAAATTGAGGCAGCTAAAAATGAACTCGGAGCAGAGGGTTATGATGTTTCTAACTTGGGGGATAAGCCCATCAATAGCCCTATGTATGAAAGCCTTCAGCAGGAACTTCAGGAGGAATTAGATAAGATTATTGGCAAAGAGACTACTGGCCTTGAGGCAGGTGCTTTGGCTTTTGCCTCTGATACTGGCGAAAACACTGACCCCAACGCTTCAATTTATAAATTGCTCCTTATGGATAAACTTGATTCGGTTCTTGCGCGGGATATGCGCATTAACGAAAATATTTATAATATGTTACTTCAGAAATTAGAAACTGCTAAGATTACCCAGCGCTTGGAAGTATCCAAGGAAGGCACGCGCTATTCTATTATTGACCCGCCGAGATTACCTTTAAAGCCGACAAAACCAAACAAATTATTAGTTATCTTTTTAGGTGTATTTTTTGGAAGCTGCGCCGGCACTGGCTTGGTTTTTGGAAAAGAATTTATGGACCATTCGTTTTTAGATATTGAGGATGCTAAGAACAACTTAGACCTGCCTATATTAGGCGCGATTTCCCGGCTCACCACCCAGGAAGAGATAGACAGAGAAAAATACCAGAAGAAAAGGCTAACGATAAGCGTTTTAGCGTCATCTTTTGTTCTTATCCTTATTGTTATGCTGGTGTCGCTTTTTAGAAAATAGGGAACACAGATGGAGAATAAGTCATACATAGTCACAAATAGTCATAAATGGTCATACAATTGTGTGACAATATTTGACAACCATATGACAATTGTTTGACGATAAGTAACAATTACGCAGAGAGGTAGTCATGTATCAACAATTTTACCAATTTAGCGAAAAACCTTTTAATACCACTCCGGATTCAAAATTTTTCTTTCCCAGCCCCAAACATACAGAGGCGCTTAATAATCTTATTTATGCCATCAATGAAAGAAAGGGCTTTGTGGTTATTACCGGCGAAATAGGCGTTGGCAAAACTACAGTATGGAGAACGCTTTTGAATAAATTAGAGCCAAACACCAAAGTTGCCACGATAACCAATACACATCTTACTTCTAAAGAACTCATCGCAGAAGTCTTAGAAGAATTAGAAGTCGACTATAAACGAGGGACGAAACAAAAACTTTTATCACAGTTGAATAAGTACCTCATTCAGCAGTTGGCAGCTGATATGAACGTGGTTTTAATTATTGATGAGGCGCAAAATTTACCGCCTAAAGTTTTAGAAGAAGTAAGAATGCTTTCTAATTTAGAGACAGAAAGAGAAAAGCTTATCCAGATTATACTTATTGGCCAGCCGCAGCTTAAGTCAAAATTAGAGCATCCCCGCCTGGAACAGTTTAGGCAGCGGATTGCTGTTTATTATCATATGTCAGGTTTAAGCAGGAATCAGACACAGGATTATATTTTTCATCGTTTAAGATTAGTGAGCGCCAACGGCCTTGACATATTCACACCCAAGGCAATAGACCTTATATACAGTTATTCCAGCGGCATACCACGTCTAATAAATCTCGTCTGCGATAGTGCACTTCTTTCCGGCTATATCTACGATACCAAAAAAATAACCGAAAAGATTATAAATGAAGTAATAAAAGAGAGGGATTTCAACAATATTCCTGAAGAGGAAATTGTGGCAATGAAGCCAGAGGAGGTTAAGATACACTGCTGTCCGGATTGCCAAAAATTTGACAAATGTGAAACAAAATGGCTAAGAGGCACAAAAGGTGAGGAGCAAATCTGTTGCCAATCTTGCCAGGACTTTGCGCGTTGTATAGAGAACGCCAAGCGAGTTAATCTCAATTGATTAATATGGAGGAATAATGGGAAAAATTACTGAAGCGCTGAGAAAAGCCGCAGAAGAGCGGTTATCAAGAATAGAGAAGTTGGATAAAAAGACGCAAGTCAGATACGAGTTTATTGCTAAAAAAACCATTGATTCTAAATTTGATCCTCGCATAGTTACTTTTTATGACACGAAGTCGCCAGTTACAGAGCAATACCGCACTTTACGCACTAATATTGCTGCAATTAACTCAAAGACGCCCTTAAAAGCGTTAACCATTACAAGCTCAATTCATAATGAAGGCAAAACCATTACATCTATTAATTTGGCAATATCAATGGCAAATGACCTTAATAAAAAACAGGTTCTCTTGGTTGATGCTGATTTGCGTCGTGCTGGAATCAGTAAATACTTAGGGTTTAATGCCGAGAATGGCTTAGCAGATTTAATTACCGATGGAATTAGCATCAACGATGCTTTGATTCAGGTTGGCATAGATAATCTTTCTATCTTACCTGCAGGCAAAATTCCTCACAATCCTGCTGAATTACTGGGTTCAGCAAAAATGAGCAATATCATTTCTATGTTGCGCACAAAATTCGACTACATTATTATTGATTCTCCGCCTGTTATACCTGTTACTGATGCCGGTGTTATTGGCTCGCAGAGTGACGGCGTAATCATGGTTGTCCGCGCAAACAGGACGCAAAAAGGAGTGGTTAAGCATAGCGAGACCTTGCTCAAACAAGCCCACGCCAGACTTCTGGGCTATATCCTGACCAATATCCAGTACCATATCCCAGCGTATATTTACAGGTATCTGTAATCGTTACGAAAGACGATGGACGAAAGGAGGCTTCATGCGTTTCTTAGTTACTGGCGGTGCTGGATTTATCGGCTCCCATATTGTAGAGCGCTTAGTAAAAGAGGGAAACTTTGTAAGAGTTTTAGATAACCTATCAAGTGGGAAATTAGAAAATTTAGGCATTGACTCAAAGGATATTAATCAGAAAACTGAAAACCGACAACTGAAAACTGACAAACTCGATTTTATCAAAGGTGATATCAGAGATCCCGATACCTGCCTTCGAGTTTGTCAAGGAATCGATTTTGTCCTGCATCAGGCTGCTCTGCGCAGCGTGCCTAAGTCGATGAAGGACCCGCAAACCTACAACGAGGTTAACATAAATGGAACTCTATTTATTCTCCAGGCAGCTCTCAAAGCCAAGGTTAAACGTTTTATCTTTGCCTCTTCCAGTTCTGTTTACGGCGATACAAGTATATTCCCGGAAAAGGAAGAGCATTTACCTGCGCCAATTTCACCCTATGCTTTGAGTAAATTGGCTGGTGAGCATTACTGCAGAATTTTTTCCGAACATTTTAATTTAGAAACTATAAGCCTAAGGTATTTTAACGTTTTTGGTCCACGTCAGGCATTGGACGATGAATATGCTGTAGTCATACCAAAGTTTATCCATTGCATTTTGCACAATGAACAGCCGCCAATTTTTGGCAATGGAAAACAATCCCGCGATTTCACATATATTGATAATGTAGTAGAAGCCAACATCCTCTCTGCAACAAAGTCATTTAGGCAGACAGTTTCTGCAGTTTTCAATGTCGCAAATGGTAAAGACCACACTGTTTTTCAACTTGTAGATTTCTTAAACAAAATCATCGGCAAAAATATTAAACCTCAATTTTTACCTGTGCGTGCAGGCGATGTGTTCCGTACATGCGCTGACATCTCCCGCATTAAAGAATACCTTGGCTTTGCGCCTAAGGTGGGGTTTGAGGATGGGCTACGTAGAACGGTGGAATACTTTCAAAGTAAAATATAACCAGTGCTCAAGTGCATATGTGCTCAAGTTGAAAGGGGGAAAATGAGTAAAATAATTGATTCACTAAAAAAAATACAATTCAAGCGAGAGAATGGATATCACCAGGATGATTCGGTTTCTCCGGTGGTAAACAGTAAAGGTAACCCTATACTAAAAAAGCAAAATTCCAGACCAAACAAGAATTCTGTTGGAACTTGGTTTGTTCCACTTGTTTTTGTCCTGTTTATGTTAGTGACCTTTATTCTAAACTTGAAGTTATTTTTGATGATGAGGGATTATAGATCTGAAAAAGATTTAACGCTTAAAAAGGTTAGTGAAATTGTAGATTTATTGGAAAAGAAAAACAAGTTACAATCTGAAGCGCTTTCTCTTGAATTAAAATTGCTTACAAAGCAAAATGCTAAGCTAAAAGATGAGCTTGATGTGCAAAAAGTCGCAACTGAGAATCTAACCAAAGCCAAGAATACTTTGTTTAAGCGAATGAGCGCTTTTGAAGCAGAGATAAGCAGTTTAAAGCCATCAAACCCACAAACTCGCTGACTCTAGAACTCGAGAACCGAATATTATGTTTAAACAGATCCTAAAATACCGCGACTTATTAATGATGCTCACCCTGCGAGATATTCGTATACGATATAAACAGGCAGTAATGGGGTTTTTATGGGCAATCTTTATGCCGGTTTTAGCCATTGCCGCCGGTTTATTAATTAAAACAGCAGTCTCCATTGTTTCTGGCAAGCCGCTGGATTTAGCAGGGGTAGTTTCCATATCAGTCAAGGTTTTACCCTGGACTTTCTTTATTAGTTCTATTAGATTTGCTGTCCAGAGCTTAGTTGGAAATAAAAACTTAGTAACAAAAATATATTTTCCGCGCGAAGTTCTCCCTTTTTCAGGTATTCTTGCCTGCCTTTTTGACTTTTCAATAGCCATTATCGCTTTGATAATACTACTCGTTTCTGTGAAGGCAGGATTAAGCATCTATTTATTATTAATACCAGTAGTGCTGCTATTTCTAATTCTTTTTACTGCCGGCCTTAGCTTGCTTTTGTCATCAGCGAACCTTTTTTACCGCGATGTGAAGTATATTGTTGAGATTATATTGATGTTCGGAATATTTTTTACACCTGTTTTCTACGAAGCAAGCATGTTTGGTAAATATGAGACCTTACTTTTACTTAACCCCATAGGAAGTATTTTAGAGGCAATTAACAGCATAGTAGTTTTACACAAAATGCCTGATGTGTTTTGGTTTTCTTACGCCGGCCTTAGTTCAATAATAACCTTTGCTTTAGGAATGACGCTCTTCAGGAAAGCTGAACCATATTTCGCGGAAAACATCTAAAACAACAAATGTCATAAATGGTCACAAATAGTCATAAATAGTCACACAATTGTATGACAATCGTATGACAAAATTTGACAATTTTATGACAAAGAAATGATAAATAATAACAATAGGCTACAAACATGACAGTTATTGAATTCGAAAACGTTTGGAAAAAATTTAAAAAGGGTGAGAAGTTGAACTCCCTTCGTGATGCGATTCCAGCTCTTTTTGGCAGAAAGAATGGTTTGAGTAAGGAGGAGTTCTGGGCGTTAAAAGATGTAAGTTTTGAGGTTAAAAAAGGAGATGTTTTAGGCATAATTGGACCAAATGGCGCAGGCAAAAGCACAATTCTTAAATTATTATCCAGGATCATGGTGCCTAATAAGGGCTCAATAAAAATTCAGGGCCGGTTATCGGCTTTAATAGAAGTAACCGCTGGTTTTCATGATGAACTAACAGGCAGGGAAAATGCCTATCTTAATGGCACAATTTTGGGAATGTCTAAAAAGGAAATTGATGAAAAATTCAATGAGATAGTGGAGTTTTCAGGCATAGGAGAGTTTATAGTTACTCCGGTTAAGCGCTATTCCTCAGGTATGTATTCACGGTTAGGATTTTCCGTAGCTGCGCATATGGATCCTGATCTTCTTTTAGTTGATGAGGTCTTGGCAGTGGGGGATATTGCTTTTCAGGCAAAATGCGCACAAAAGATGAGGGAGATGCTTAATTCAGGAACAACTATTGTTTTAGTTAGCCATAACTTAGCTTTAATCCAAAGTTTATGTAAAAGAGTGATTTTGCTTAACAAAGGTCAAATTGTAAAGGAAGGCACTCCGGGTGAAGTAATCCCATATTACGAAAATATTGTAAATAAACAAAGAGAAGAAGAGCTCAAGAGAAAAATTACTTCTGATTACGAAGTAGCGGCTAAGTCAGATGCACTGGTTAAGATATCAGATGTCATAGTTTCTGATGGCAAGTATCAAAAAGAAGAAGGTTTTAAGGTAGGCGAGCCAATATCAATAGAAGTTACTTATGAAGCTTGCTCGAGGATTGAGAATCCAGTTTTTTCTTTAGATATAATTCGCGCAGATGGGGTAATCTGTTGTTCTGCAGATACGCATGATATCGGATTTCCGATTTCTGATCTGAATGGTATAGGAGCGATCAAGGTA
>JBFMEB010000024.1:0-25931 GCA_040753675.1 Candidatus Omnitrophota bacterium
AAGGCATTGCATTTGATTCAACAGGTTCGCGATGAGGCGCATCGTTTTGCTTTAAAATATCATCGGCTGTTACGCAAAAAGAAAATGCTCCAAACAAATAATAAAAAATGAAAAATAGTCGCAAAAAGTATTTGATTAATGATAAAATAGTAAGAAAGTTAATCAGAGGGAACAAGACTCTTAGCTCTTTTGCTAAATCGGTTTTAAAGGCAACTTGCTTAATTCCGATGGGCCAGACGCGTAGTTATAAATGGATTGCTAAGAGAATCGGCAAACCAAATGCTGCCAGGGCAGTAGGCAATGCCTTAAATAAAAATCCGTTTCCTTTGATAGTGCCTTGCCATAGAGTAATTAAAGATGACGGCAGTATCGGCGGTTTTTCTAAAGGCGTAAAATACAAGAGATTTTTACTTAATATTGAAAAAGATATCCTAAAAACAAAGTGAGGGAAATATGACCAGAATGAGGGATTTATTCGTAAAAATGATAGAAAAAGATGCTTCGGATCTGATTTTGCGGGCTGGTTCTTGCGCATGGATGAGGATTCACTCTAAATTAGAAAAATTTGACGACGAAACATTCTCCGTAGATGATTTAATGCGTATGGTAAACGACATAATAGACGATGAGAAGCGCCAGCAATTTAAAAAGACAATGAATATCGAATTTGCCATCTATCTGGAAGATTTGGGCAGATTTCGTGCCAGCCTTTTTGTGCAAAGAAATTCTCCTGCTATTGTTATCAGGCGCGTGCGCAAAGCAATACAAACCTTTGACGAACTTAATTTGCCTACCGATATCTTAAGAAAACTCTCTTTTGAAAGGCGTGGGATAGTTTTGTTAACTGGAGCAGCTGGCAGCGGTAAGTCTACAACAATCGCAAGTATGATTGAGTATATAAACCAGAATACAAGCCGGCACATCTTAGCAGTTGAGGAGCCTATCGAATTTACCTTTGAGGATAAAAAATCTATTATTCATCAAAGAGAGATTGGTCTTGATGTTGCCTCTTATCCTGATGCCTTGAAGCATTTTACCTATCAGAGCCCGGACGTTATATTTGTAGGCAATATCCGAGACATAGATACCATGGCAGCGGTTATTACTGCGGCAGAGACAGGTGTTTTAGTTTTAAGCACACTTCATACGGTAAATGCTGCCCAGACCACGGAAAGAATAATTAATTTTTTCCCGCCGTATCAACATGAAGAAGTGAGGATGCAGTTATCCTTGCTTTTAAAAGGGGTTATATCTTTAAGGCTTATTCCCCGCAAAGACCAGCCTGGCTGTATTCCGGCATATGAGGTTATGTTGCTGACCCCGACGATTTCTAGGTTAATCCGGGAAGGAAAGGTTTGGGAGATCCCTTCTTTTATACACGAAGGCGAAATATTTGGTATGCAGACATTTCGCCAGTCTATTGCCAAACTTATCAGGGATAATATTATTTCAATTGAAGATGGAATGGAATATTGCGATAACCGCGATGAACTGGAACTAGAATTAAAAGGAATAAAAAGACTATAATGAATCACCAATAACCAAGAAACAATCACCAAATAAATCTCAAATTCAAATAATCAATAACCAAACTTTTTTATAACCGGTTGTTATGCTTTTGGTTATTGCCTGTCTGCTGGCAGACAGGGAATTTGGTTATTGGTAATTGCTTGGTTATTGGAGATTGGTGATTGGTTATTTAATATTATTCAAGGAGCAAGATGTTAGAAGAACTAAAGAGTTATGTAAGCGGATTAAAAGAACGTTTAGAACGCTTACGGGGGTATCTTTGACATAGATAACCGACAAAAAATAATTAGCCAGATTGAACAGGAAATGCAGAAGTCTGATTTCTGGTCTGCAGGGCAAGAAGCAAATAAAAAAATAGTACAACTGAAAGAGCTAAAAGATATAATTAAGAACTGGGCTGATTTAAACAATAAGATTATCGAATTAGATGAGTTAATAGACTTGACAGGAGAGGATGACCTTAAGATATGCCAAGAAATAAAAAATGAGCTATCCAAAATCGAACCTCCCTTAGCTGATTTAGAATTCAAGACACTTTTCTCAGGAAGGTTTGATAAAAATAACGCTATTCTTAGCATAAATGCCGGCGCCGGCGGAACAGAATCTTGCGACTGGGTCGAGATGCTCTTAAGGATGTATACTCGCTGGGCAGAAAGCAAAAATTTTAAGGTTCAAATTCTTGATATATTAGCCGGGGAAGAAGCAGGTATAAAAAATGTTACCCTTTCTATAAAGGGAGAATATGTTTACGGATATTTAAAATCAGAAAAAGGCGTGCATCGGCTGGTGCGCATTTCTCCTTTTGATGCAAATAAACGTCGTCACACCTCTTTTGCCTCAGTAGATGTAATACCGGAAATTCAGGATGATATAGAAATACAGATTAATCCCCAGGATCTGCGCATAGATACATATCGGTCTTCCGGCGCCGGGGGTCAGCACGTAAATGTTACTGATTCTGCAGTGAGAATTACCCACCTTCCTACTGGAATAATTGCTAGCTGTCAAAATGAGCGTAGCCAATACCAGAACAAGGCAGTAGCCATGCAGATATTGCGTAGCCGACTTTATGAGCGGTTGCAAGAGGAACGCGAAAAACAGATGGCAAGCGAACATTCAAAAAAAGAAAAGATTGAATGGGGAAGCCAAATACGCTCCTACGTATTGCAGCCCTATTCAATGATTAAAGACCATCGCAGCGATTACGAAACCGGCAACGTGAATGCAGTTTTAAATGGCGGTATAGATAAATTTATAGAAAGCTTCCTAAAGTGGAAAGCGCAAGGGAAAGAATAAAATATGAAAATACTCGGCAGTTTCTTAAAGGGCTCTAATGAGCGGACGTTGGATAAATTATCGCCGCTGGTAAAAGAGATTAGTGCTAAAGAGCCTTATCTTAGCAAACTCTTAGACAAGGAGTTAGTTCTTAAAACAGAGGAATTTCGCACCATCGTAGATAAAAAACATAAATCAATTGCCGGCCAGATTGAAGACTTAAGACAAAGGGTGTCTGTTTCAACCTCTGCGGATGAAAAAGATAAAATGCGTTTTAACTTGAAAGAATTAGAAAATACCATTTTTGATGAGGTCGTGGTAGAAGCATTTGCTGTTGTCAGGGAGGCTGCTCGTCGAACAATTAATATGCGGCATTTTGATGTGCAGCTTTTAGGAGGCATTGTCTTACATCAAGGCAAAATTGCAGAAATGGCAACCGGTGAAGGCAAGACCTTAGTGGCAACCTTAAGCGCTTATCTGAACGCCCTTTTAGCTAGAGGCGTGCATATTGTTACTGTAAACGATTACCTGGCTCGCCGTGACCGCGACTGGATGGGGCCGATTTATGAGTTCTTAGGTTTATCCGTAGGGGTTATTCAACACGACATGAATCCATCCGACCGCCGCAAAGCCTACGCTTGCGATATCACCTATGGGACGAATAACGAATTCGGATTTGATTATTTGCGGGACAATATGGTTATAGAAAAGCCCGAGATGGTGCAGCGGCCATTTTTTTATGCAATAGTTGATGAAGTAGATTCTATACTTATTGACGAGGCGAGGACTCCCTTAATCATATCCGGCCCGGCCGAAGAATCAACCGAGAAATATTATCAAATAGATAAGATCATTCCCAAACTAAAAGGAAGAATCATCACTGAAAAAGAAGAGGTTGATGCCAAATATCAAGGCAAGGATTTGGCCAGCGGATTTGATTATATTATTGACGAGAAATTGCATACAGCTGCCTTAACTGAAGAAGGGGTTTCTAAATGCGAGAAGATGCTCGGTATAGGAAATCTCTACGATGATATTTCAGGTATGTGGGTACACCATATCAATGCTGCTTTAAAGGCACACAATTTATTCAAACGCGATGTACATTATGTGATTAAAGACGGCGAGGTAATTATTGTTGATGAGTTTACCGGCAGGCTTATGCCAGGCAGGCGTTGGTCAGATGGCCTGCATCAGGCAGTAGAGGCAAAAGAGCAGGTAAAGATAGAGAGAGAAAATCAGACCCTGGCTACAATAACTTTTCAAAATTATTTTCGGATGTATGAGAAATTAGCCGGTATGACCGGTACTGCTATAACCGAGGCTGCGGAGTTTAAGCATATCTACGGCCTCGACGTTATCTCTATCCCTACTAATAAGCCGTTAATCCGGACAAATTATCCCGATGCTGTTTTTCGTAGCCAAGAAGAGAAATTTAATGCAGCAGTAGAGGAGATAGCTCTTCTCTATAAGGCAGGGAGGCCTGTTTTGGTAGGCACAGTTTCCATAGAAAAGAACGAACTTTTATCCAGTTTGTTAAAACAGCGCGGCATTGTTCATCAAGTGCTTAATGCAAAATACCATGAATTTGAAGCCCAGATAATTGCCCAAGCCGGAAGATTAAAAGCAGTTACAATTGCTACGAACATGGCAGGACGTGGCACAGACATCATTTTAGGCGGCAACCCCCAATATATGGCTAAGGCAATTATGAAGGATAAACAGATTGAAGATAGGCAGGCATTCTTAGAAGAATACAAAAAGGTTTATCAAGAACTTAAGAAAAAGGCCGACGAAGAACACGAGAAGGTTGTTGCTTTAGGCGGATTGCACGTTATCGGTACAGAGAGGCATGAGGCGCGCAGAATAGATAACCAATTGCGCGGCAGAAGCGGCAGGCAGGGCGACCCTGGCTCAAGCAGATTTTATGTAGCTTTTGAAGACGACCTGATGCGTTTATTTGGTTCTGATAGAATGATTAATGTTATGAATACGCTGGGGGTAGAGAAAGGCCAATCAATTGAAAATCCTTTGGTTACTAAGTCTATTGAGATAGCCCAGAAAAGGGTTGAGGCACACAATTTTGAAATACGCAAACAGCTTTTGGAATATGATAACGTAATGAATAAGCAAAGAGAAATTATCTATCAGCAGCGAAGAGCAGTTTTAGAAGGGGATAATTTAAAAGATGAAATTTTTTCTATGATGAAAGATGTCCTCAAAGCCGGGCTTAGCCTTTATCTATCTAATGAGGCCGGCTCAATTGATATTGCGGGTTGTCAAAATTGGCTTAAGACCAAATTTTCTTTAAGCAGAGAATTGGACGCTCAGCAGATTATAGCAGCTTCTTCAGACTCGTTAGAGGATGCCTTATATAAGGATATCCTCGCTTTATATGAAGACAAAGAAAAACAGCTTGGCTTAGATATGATGCGCTACGTTGAAAAAATGGTTTTACTGCAGATTATTGACGCAAAATGGAAAGACCATTTATTAAGCATGGATGCCCTTAAAGAAGGCATAGGTCTACGCGCCTACGGTCAACGAGATCCTCTGGTGGAATACCAGCATGAAGCATTCCGGTTATTTCAGGATATGATTGAAGAGATAAAAGAAGAGACAGTTGAGTTTATCTTAAAGATTCAGGCTCCGACTAAACAACGAATACACAGCGTATTTAGCTCAATACCTCAGGAATTAATTCACGATAGATTATCTGCTTTAGATGTTGAGGCTGCCAAGGTATCCCAAAATGAGCCGGAACCTGAGAACAAACCTCCGCTGCCCCAAAGCATCAGCCAGAAAAAGGTCGGCCGTAACGATCCCTGCCCTTGTGGCGCAATTGACCCTGCAACCGGCAAGCCAATTAAATATAAAAAATGCCACGGCAAATAAAAACAAGCAAACCTATAGTAGTAAGCATTTTTTGCGGCCTTATTCTTGCCTTAGCCTTTCCTCCTTTTAATATTAGTTTCCTTGCCTGGTGTAGTTTTCTTCCTTTATTCTTTATTGCCCAGAAAGGTTCACTCAAGAATTCGTTCTTTTTTTTCTACTTAAGCGGCTTTGTTTTTTTTCTAATAAGTCTTTGGTGGCTAACTAATGTCACCATTTCGGGCTGGATTTTATTGTGTTTATACCTGAGTCTCTATTTCGGTTTTTTTGGATTATTTCTTTCGTTTTTGTCAACCTGCTTGCCCGAGAAAAAAAATTTCTATCTATTAATAATTATTCCCACCGCTTGGGTGGCTATTGAGTTTTTGCGTTCTCATCTTCTTAGCGGTTTTGGCTGGAATCTGATAGGCTACTCTCAATTTAAGCAATTAAACCTCATACAGATTGCGGATATTTGCTCAGTTTATGGAGTGTCTTTTCTGCTTGTCTTTACTAATTGCATTCTCTGGTTAATAATTTCTAATTTAAAGAGTATAAATCAGGTGAGAATCAGAAGGCAGATTTTAATTTTATTTCTTATTTTCAGTATTGTTTCGGGTCTTGTATGGGCTTATGGAAAATTGCGCCTAAATCAAGATTTTATTAAATCCGAAAGACCACTACGCGTATCAGTGATTCAGCCGAATATCCCTCAAGATTTAAAATGGAATCCCGAAGCAAGAGAATATATTTTTGATAGGCTCATTGATTTAACTTTAGCCGCCAAAAAAGACGAACCAGATATGATTATCTGGCCGGAGAGTGCTGTCCCTGTCTATTTAGAAGAAGACTCTTCAGAATTAGATAAGATTTTTAAATTAGCTAAAGAATTAGACATTTATCTTCTAACTGGAGTTATAGTTTACGAAAATGATAGGTTCTTTAACAGCGCCTTGTTGATTTCTGCGCAGGGAAAACCAGTGGCAAGATATGATAAGCTGCACCTTGTCCCTTTTGGCGAATTTATTCCGCTGCGAAAGATTCTACCGTTCTTATCAGCAATAGTAGGCATTGGGGATTTTACACCAGGAAAAAAATTTAAAGTATTTGATTTATTTAAGGATAACCAATCCCCAACCGGAAGATTCTCTGTTCTGATTTGCTTTGAAGATGCATTTAGTTATATTAGCAGGGGTTTTGTGAATAAAGGCGCATCTTTTTTGATAAATATTACCAATGATGCCTGGTTTGGCCAGGGCAGCCAGCCAGAACAGCATTTGGCTAATAGCGTATTCAGAGCTATAGAAAATCGTGTAACAGTAGTTCGTTGTGCCAACACTGGAATATCTGCTTTCATCGATGCTAAGGGACAAGTAAAAGGAACAGTATCTGATGCGTCGAGTAAAAAAATTTTTATTAGCGGTTTCTTAACTCTTTCCCTTAATGAGAGATTTCAAAGTTCAGCCATTTATAGTCGTTTTGGTGATTTATTTGCATATGCTTGCCTTGCTTTAACCATACTCACTTTAGCTTTAATAAAATTTTCAGCCAAAAAGAGAATGAGAAATGACTGATAACAAGGATAGGCGTTTTTGTGTTTATAGCGGCTGTATTATTTTTCTTTTTATAGTCATACTGATTTTCCGCTGGAATTGGATGCCTACCTTCATTGATATCTATTACCATCTACTTGCCATGCTTAATTTCGAAAAATTGGGAGGGATAAGCTTAGTCTCTTATTGGGAATATGCGCCGTTCGGTCGAGCGCATTTATATCCTCCTTTTCTACATCTCTTGATGCTTTTAATTGTTAAATTAAAATTTAGTGTCTTAACCATTGCTCGTCTTTTCGAATTTTTAAGTTTTCCAGTTATATTATTGACAATTTTTTTAACCATAAAACGCATATATAGCTCTCGTTTGGCATTCTGGTCGGTTTTAGTGGCTGCCTCAATGTATTCATTTTTCCTTTCCTGCGTTGATTTTCTCGCAGCAAGTTTGGCATTCTCTTTAGGAATGCTTACCTTTTATAGCTTAGAGAGAAAAAAAATAATTGCAGCAATAGTATTTTTAGCGCTTTGCCTTTATAGCCAGGTCAGTATTTCGTTATTTTTTCTTCTCGCCTTGGTTATCTATGGATTTTTTCAGAGAGAAAAGCTTTCCTTCATAATAAAGATATCCATTATCGCATTTTTTTTCTACTTACCATTTCTTATCCACCAACTACGCTTTATCTCCTATATTGATTTGCAGCCACCAGTTGAAAATTTTCCTCTGGAATTAAATATTATAGTTTATGTTCTGGCAATTTTCGGACTTTTTTTGGCTGGCAAGGCAAAGAAAGAATACTCATTTTTTATTGCCATGCTAATTGCTGCTTTGCCATTTTTATCTTTACGATATAGGTTTTTTAGCGGACAGGGAATGATAGGCATAATATTTCTTGCTGCTTTAAGTTTAGATTTTTTTTATGAGAGGCTAGAGACTTCTGCGTTTAGGAAAAACAGCGCTGGTTACGCCCTAACATACCTATTATCTGTTTTTTTAGGACTATTCTTGATTTCGCCTACGATTAGCATAAATAAAGGAGAAGTTAAGTTTAACCTTATTGGGTCAACTTATTTAAATATTTTTCCCTCAAAAGAGTTAAGGCTGAGGACAAACGAGATATCAATATATTTACCAAAAAGTTTTAAGCCAGTATTTGAAGTTGTGCTTAAAGAAACCAAGCCAGATGATTTAATTGCTTCAAATTTTGAATATTTAGCAGGTTTTATTTCAGTATTCACTAATAGGCCGACAACCAGTGGGATGTTACCAGAAGTAAAACCGTTTAGGGAAATTAATCCATTTTCCTATGCCACTCTAATTATCTGGCTTAAAGATCCGGATAGGATTACCTGGCAACCAGAGGGTTTAATAAGACAGTTCGAATGGCTAAAGGTTGCCGAAACAGATGTATTTTTTATATATAAAAATCCCCAAGCCAGGCAAATGCTAAATACTGCTTTAAAAAAAGAACTAAACTGCACAGGTAATCCCGAAATATTCCTGCCATTTTGGGCTTGCGCAGGAATATTATTAATATTGTTTTCGCTTGCAGTACTTAATTTGTTTAGCAAGATTTAGACCTTGAAAACAGGAAATTTACTGTGTTATAATTCTTAAAATTAATGGATAAAAAAAAGATATCAAGATTTTTGAAAAACTGGTTGGGCTTTATTGCCTTTCAGGCGAGTCTATTTTTTGTAGCCGTCATCCCCTTGAATTTTTTATATAAAATAAGCGAATTATTAGGCAAATTTGCCTATTATCTATCAGCAAGGCATCGCAGTATTGCCAAAGAAGGCTTAGAAATTGCCTTCGGCAATAGCTTAGGTTCCCGAGAAAAGAAAAAAATTATTATTGATTGCTTTAAAGAAATCGCCAAGGGAGGCCTCGAAACAGTTTATTTATTAAAACATCCCGACACTTTTAGAATCAGGGTCACTTTAACCGGCAGCGAACACTTAAAAGAGGCTTTAGCCAGAGGCAAGGGAGTAATTTGCGTGACTGCACACTTTGGAAATTTCATACTCCTCGTCCAATGTTTAAGTAGCGCCGGTTTTCGCATGGTTGTTAATGTACGGCCCCTACGCGACGAGAGAATGGATAGATACCTGGCGCAGAAAAGGAAAGAATTTAATATTGAGAGTGTTTGCACAAAACCTCCTAAGGAATGCGTAGATAAATCATTAGCCTTTCTAAGGCAAAACGCTGTTCTTCTAAATTTACTTGACCAAAATTTTGGTTCAGCAAATGGCGTGTTCGTAGATTTTTTTGGAAAGTCGGCTGCCACCGCCAGCGGCCCTGTTGTTTTGGGATTACGTTCAAAGGCAGCTATATTACCGGTCTTTATCATCAGGAAACCAGACAATAGCCAGGAAGTAATTATTGAGTCTGAATTTCTAATAGAGAAAAAGGACGATTTTCAAGAAACAGTAAGCTATAATATTGCTAAACTAACCAAAATTATCGAGGGCTACGTGAGGCGATATCCAGCACAATGGAGTTGGATACATCGTAGGTGGAAGAGTAGGCCTCAAGTGAGACCATAATCCGCCACAATTCTTGGCGGATTATCTGTTCGAACTCGACCCAGCACTTATTTTACTGTAATGCTGGAGATTAAAATAAAAACTTTATTTTTATGTATAAACTTTTATTTTATAACCAAAATCATATTTAGAAAAATAAGTGCTGGGTTTAATTCGCAGACGCTTCGCTATAACTTACGTCACTAAAGTTCCGTAAGTTATCTGCTCATTAAAAAATGGAGGTTAGAAATGGCAGAGGAAAACGCAAAAAAAGGACTTAACACATTGTTTAAAATTATATTAGGGCTTGCCTTGCTTATTGCCGGCATAATAACCATAATTATTTTTTGGAACTTTGTTCTTGAATTAATAAAGGCCGGAGTTGGTTTTGTACTTATCTTAGCTGGCGCAATTGTATTGGCCATTGCTAAAGATTAAATGAAGACACAACTTAGCGAGCAAGTATTAAGCGAAGCTAAGTTGTAAGGCTGAATTTACCCAGCACTTATTTTACTAAAAAGCTGGGTAACAAGAATTAAGATTTTATTCGAAGAAAATTTATTTTATTTCAAATTAAAGCCTGGCGGTAAAATAAGTGCTGGGTTTAATTCGCAGACGCTTCGCTATAACTTATGTCACACTTCGTGTTCCATAAGTTATCTGCTCATTAAAGGAGGTCTTTTCCATGCGAATTAGAGATGTAATAGTTAAAGAAACCAGGACCATCGCCGCTGATATGAATGTAAAAGATGCCTTAGAATTACTTTTTAAGCACGAAATAAGCGGCCTGCCAGTGGTGGATAACGAGAATAAGTTGGTAGGAATGTTTACTGAGAAGGACATATTATCTTATGTGTTGCCAAGCTACATAGAAAAGGTTGGTAAATTCATCTATGAAGAAGATCCCAAATCAATGAGAAAAAAATTTCAAGACTTGTCTAACGTGAAGGTTAGCCAGCTTATGCGAAAATCTGTTGTTACAACAACAGAAGATACTAATTTATCAGAGGCAGCCAGGATAATGCTTACCCAAAAGGCACGCCGCCTTCCTGTTGTGGATAAGTCAGGCAAATTAGTGGGTATTGTGGCACGGGTTGATATATTAAAAGCAATGGCCAAAGCATCGAGCATTTAAAATTTTAGAAACTTATGCTAAAGAAATTTATTTTACTGATTTGTTTATCTTTAGGTGTGGGGCTTGTCGTTAAAACTATTGGTTTAAACTCTCATCAATCAATAGCTATATCTATATTCATCAGTTCAATATTAGGAACACTGTTTTTTTGGAATTTCCGATTGAGTTTTTCCTTTTTAGGTATCTCAATACTTTTAATAACTCGGGCTATAGATTTTGAAAATTTGATAAAATTCGCCTCCTTAGAAGTTATTCTTTTTTTGGTGGGGATGATGGTTTTAATTGGTCTTTTAAAAGACTCTGGTCTTTTTGCCTGGCTTGTGAGTTTAATTTTGCGCATTAGGAATCTAAATGCTAATAAATTTCTTATCTCGATTTCTTTTATTTCTGCTCTTTTAGCCTGCGCTGTTGACGAGGTTACTTCTATTATTTTTATAGTTGCGGCTATTTTTGAGATATGTGATTATTTTGATGTTGACCCAACCCCTTTCCTGATAATTTCAGTTTTGGCAACAAATATAGGTTCAAGTGGAACAGTATTAGGCAACCCAATCGGGATACTTATTGCCGCTAAATCAGGTCTCACTTTCGAAGATTTTATTGTTAAAGCCTTTCCTATTATGTTAGTTTGTATAGGAGCCTTGATTATAATTGTGAAGCTATGGTATAAAAATGAATTAACTGAGTTAGATAATAAGATAAAAGAATTTGGTGCCAATGAGATATTGGTTAGGCTTATTTCTGTTCCGCCTGAAAAAGAACTAAAGATCAGCTTAGGTATTTTCATAGCAACTTTGTTTTTTATCTCACTGCATCATCGTTTGGAATTGTTTTGGCAATTAGAACCAAATACCCTTTTGCTTACTATACCACTCATTTCAAGTGGATGTGTAATGATATGGAAATGGAAAAAGGCTCGAGAATATATTGAAAAGGATGTGGAGTGGTGGACATTGCTTTTTTTTATGTTTTTATTTGCCCAAGCCGGGACATTAAAATTTACTGGCGCCACTGATGTCTTGGCAAAAAAGATAGTTCATCTCTCTGGCCATAATCCTTCCATATTAATTGCCATAGTTCTTTGGATTTCAACCATAGGTTCAAGTATTTTGGATAACGTGGTCTTAGTGGCAGCCTTTATACCAGTTATCCAAAGTTTTCAAGGGTTAAATTTAAGTTTGAAGCCTCTCTGGTGGGCGCTTTTGTTCGGCGGTTGTTTAGGCGGCAATATCACGCTCGTGGGCTCAACTGCAAATATTGTTGCCTTAGGCATATTAGAAAAAGAGCGCAATATTAAAATGACATTTTTAAGATGGTTTTGGGTAGGTTTAACCGTCGGTATTGTTACCACGGCTATTGCTTGGTTAGCGCTGCTCTTTTTACCAATCTATAGATAAAGTTTATGATGTCAAAATTACGGCGTTATTTTTTAACTGGACTTGCAGTATTATTGCCTATTGTTCTGACTGGCTACATCATTTTTGCTGTATTCAATTTCGCTGATAACTTATTAGGTAAACATATCAACAGATATTTAAGCATTTTTTTCGGATTTTATATTCCGGGATTAGGTCTATTAATTACTGCGCTCATTATTATTGTAGTTGGATTCTTTAGTTCTAATTTTTTAGGAAAGAGGCTCCTTCCTTTTTTTGAGAATATATTATTACGCATACCTTTGGTTCATCAGATTTACCCATCAACAAAGAAAATAATATCGTTTTTCTTTTCTGCAAAAAAACAGTTGTTTAAACAAGTAGTTTTGGTAGAGTATCCGCGCAAAGGAATATGGTCTTTAGCCTTTATTACTAATGAAGGAACGCCAGAGGTAGAAAAAAAATTAGATAAAGAAATGCTTAACATATTTATTCCGGGTACTCCCGGGCCGCTAACCGGATATTTTATGTTTGTGCCAAAGGAAGATGTGATTTTTTTAGATATTTCGGTTGAGGATGCCTTAAAATTATTTATTTCCGGAGGTGTTTTGAATCCGTGAAGGCTTTTATCCGCCTACGCCAAATTCTTACCGTGTTTGGCTTCGGCGAGATTAAATTCGCCCAGATAACTTATGTCGTCTGGAGACTCCATAAGTTATGGGCTCATTTAAGGAGGTGTTGTTTTTATGTTACGTTTTTGGCTAATTTTTATTTTAATATTTTCAAGTTTCTCTCTTGTTTATTGTCAAGATGATTTAAATACTCGCACAAATAACCAAATAGATTTAGAAGAAGAATTAGGACCTATAACTGATAATGGAATAAGCCAAGAAGCAGAGATTAATTTACAGTGGGTATGGGGCGAGGTAACTGAAGTGAATTTAGAAAACAGTAAAATTAAAATTAGATACCTTGATTATGAAACAGATGCGGAGAGAGAGGAAACTTTTATTCTTGACAAAGACAGCGAATTCGAGAACGTCTCATCTGCCCAGGAAATTAAGGTTTCAGATAGCGCAGGCATAGATTACTATATTGATAAAGAAGGAAAACGGATAATAAAATCAATCAGCATTGAGAAGTTAAGCATACCTGAGAAACAATAAAAATACAGGAAGATATGGCAAAGTTGTTTGCATTTTTGAAGAATACCTTAGTAATTATAAGCATACTTTTTGGCTTATTTTTAATTTTTAATGAATTGTATTTTTTGGATATAAAAAATTTTGTCTCGCCGCTGAATAAAGATACGCGTTTAATCATAAGAAACGATGCCTACGGCGATGGTTATTTTGCAGCGCCTCGCCGCGGCAGAAGAAAACATGCAGGCCTGGATTTTGCTGCTGCGGTCGGCACAAACGTATGCGCTGTAAAAAGCGGCTGGGTCTTGGCGGCAAGAGAATCTAAGGGATTAGGTAAATTTATTGAGATTTATCATAAAAATGGCCTTATCAGTGTCTACGGCCATTTAGATTCCATTAAGGTTAAACTACTACAGCGCGTTCGTCAAGGAGAAGTAATTGGCACAGTGGGCAAAACCGGGAATGCAAATTATAAAAATATGCAGCCACATCTGCATTTTGAAATTATAAAAGATGGCCTCCAGCGTGACCCCACTGCTTTCTTTCCTAACTTAGGCCATCAAAGAATTTTCAAATCCAGGTTGAATGGCAAAAAAGCCGTTAGGTAATATTAAGACAATAATTTTTGATCTAGATGGCACCTTAATAGATGCCTATAGTGCGATAGAGAGTAGTTTTAATTTTACTATGCGTAAATTAGGTCTACCGACACAAAAGAAAACAATAATCAGAAAAGCAGTGGGATGGGGAGATGGAATGTTGTTAGCGCCTTTTGTGCCCAAAAGCATATTGCCGTCTGCTTTAAATATTTACCGGCAGCACCATAAAAAATCCTTAGTAGCCAAAGCTAAATTATTTCCCGCGGCTATTAATCTCCTTAGGAAATTTTCTAAAAAGTATTATTTAGCCGTAGCCAGCAACCGGCCTACAAAATTTTCTAACATTTTATTAAAGAGTCTTAAATTAAACAAATATTTTGATTTTATAATTTGCGCTGATAAGTTAAAAAAAGGCAAACCTCATCCTTTGATCCTGCAAAAGATTATTAAGAAGTTAAAGGTTAAGCCAAAAGAAGCACTTTTCGTGGGTGATATGGCTATTGATGCCCAGACAGCTAAGCGGGCAAGGGTAAAGGCAATTATAGTAAGGACAGGCTCAAGCAGTTTGGAAGAAATTAGAAAAGAGAGACCATATAAAATAATATCAAGTATTAAGGAGTTAGAGGATTATTTAAAGACTAATAAGTAGATTAAGTAGATATAAGCTTAAAAATCAAATATCAAAATTACATATCAAAATTCAAAAATTTTAAATTTTACATTGTCATTTTGCATTTTGCACTTTGATTTTTACATTTAAAACTTTTGTTATTAAATAGATAGGAGGATATATGGGTAAACGTCATCGCAGAGGCAAATTATCTTGGCGTTCAAAAAGGGCGAACAAAGGGACAAAACCCTGCAGAGGTTAGATGCTTATTAAATATATAATTTTAGGCGCAATACAAGGTTTAACCGAATTTTTGCCGGTGAGTAGCTCTGGCCATTTAGTTATCAGCCAGAAATTATTGCATATTTCTCAAGGAAATATAAGCCTGGATATTATTCTTCATTTAGCCAGTTTGGCAGCAGTGGTGCTTTTTTGCCAAAAAGATATAATTTTCATTGTGCGCGCCTTATTCGCGTATAAAAACCCCGAATTAAAGACTTACAAAGATATGGCGCTATTCATAATTTATGCGAGCCTGGTTACGGCAGTAATTGGTTTTATCGGCAAGGATCTTTTTGAGCGCATGTTTTCCTCTTTGGCCATGGTTAGCGTAGGCCTGGCTATTACCGGAGCCATGCTTTTTTTGACAAAATTTAAAATCCAGAAAGCCAATCGCAAAATTGAACAGCTTAATGCATTTGACGGATTGTGGGTGGGTTTGGCTCAAGGCCTGGCTATTGCTCCTGGCATTTCCCGAAGCGGTTCAACGGTCAGCTCGGCAATATATAGAGGAATAGAGCGTTCCTTAGCAGTGCGCCTTTCGTTTCTATTGGCGATCCCGGCAATACTTGGTGCAGCCCTATTTAAGGTAAGAGAGTTGATAATGATTGATATTGAGACAGGATATTTATTAGCCGGATTTTTAAGCGCATTTATTTTTACAATTATTGCATTGAAATTATTAGTGGTTTTTGTCCAAAGAGGAAAATTGCATTATTTTGCTTATTATTGTTGGTTTCTTTCCGTAGTTACATATCTAATCAGGGGTTGACAAATGAGCGATATTAAGATATTGACAAAGCTTTGCCATAGGATTGCCAGAGAAAAAGGGTTTTGGGATAATGAGCGAAACCGCGGCGAGATGTTAATGCTCATAGTTACAGAATTGGCCGAGGCAATGGAGGCATACAGGCTTTCCGATAAAGAAAATTTTAAGGAAGAAATAGCAGATACCTTTATTCGGCTTTTTGATTTATGTGGTGGTTTAAAAATTGATATTGAAAAAGAAATTCTAAAGAAAATGAAAAAAAATAAAAAACGGCCATATAAACATGGAAAGGTGTGTTAAATGAGACCGCAACTTACGGAAATTATTTTGACGTAAGTTGCTTGGTCGAATTTAATCCGCCAACGCTTTGTGGCGGATTAGAGGAAGGTGAGATATGTTAGAAGACAAACTCTTTGAAGATTTTAAGCAGGCAATGAAGAATAAGGATCGGTTACGCTCTTCAATTTTAAGTTTTTTGCGTTCTAAATTGAAAAATGTAGCAATTGATAAGAGAAAAGAAAAGCTTGAGGATGCGGAAGTGTTTGATGTCTTAAGAAAAGAAGCCAAGCGCCACGAAGAATCTATCGAACAGTTTAAAAAAGGCGCGCGGGCTGACTTAGTTGAAAAAGAGACCAAGGAGTTAGAGATTATCAAAACCTATCTTCCTGCTTCTTTGAGCGAGCAGGAAATTAAGCAGGCAGTTGACAATGTCCTTAAGGCTCACCCTGGCGCAACCATGAAAGAGATGGGAGTAATTATGAAAGAAGTTATGAGGGAGCTTTCTGGAAAAGGGGCAGATGGTAGCCAGATCAGCGCAGTTGTCAGACAGGCATTAAACACACAGAGTTAAGTTTGAGCGAGAGAATTGTTAAACTAAAGGTAATAACCCGGGCAAGTTCGAATAGGCTAAAGCCAGAAGGGGATACCTTAAAGGTCTATACCACCAGCGTCCCGGAAAAAGATAAGGCAAACAAATCGGTTATCAAATTAGTCGCAGATTTTTTTAATGCCGAGCCTTCCCAGGTCCAAATTTTATCCGGCAGGCATTCCAAAGATAAAATTATTCAGATTAGAACCTAGGGCATCGCAACAAACAGATTTTGCTTGACAAAATAAGCAGACTTTGATATTTTGATAATGATTTTCAATATCAAATTATTAGGTGCTTTTTATGTCTACAGAAAAAGAAGAAAAAATATTTGAGGAGTTTTTAGCCGCAAAGAAGCTCAAGCATAGCGAACAGCGCCTCGGCTTATTAAAGATCTTCTTAAATATAGATAGGCACCTGACTGCCGATGAATTATTTAGGATTGCTAAAAAGAAATATCCGGATTTAGGGTTTGCTACTGTGTACCGGACACTAAAACTGCTATGCGAATGCGGGCTTTGCCGAGAATTAAAGTTTGAAGATGCCAAAGCAAGATACGAACACTTATATGGCCATAAGCACCATGACCACATCATCTGTATAAAATGCGGGAGGCTCGTAGAAGTGGTGGATGCTAATATAGAAGATTTGCAGGAGAAACTATTTAAGAGGCACGGGTTTCATCCGCAAAGGCACCGGTTAGAGCTCTACGGTGTCTGCACAAAATGCCTGCCCGCGGCTTCCCTCGGCTTCGCCGAGAGGCGAGCGCCGCGAGGCGAGCCTACCGGCAAGTAATATATTTTTTTTAATTATTTATTGATAATGAAAATCAATATCACAATAATAAAGCGCTATGTTTTTGGATAATTTTCTAAATTCATTTAAGTATTACTTTATTGAAATGGCTCCTGCCTTAGTCGTGGGTTTTCTTTTAAGCGGCATTGTCCATGAATTCATCCCGGATAGCTGGGTAGATAAGCACTTAGGCGAAAAAGGAGTCAAGGGCGTTTTATGGTCTACGCTTATCGGGACATTAGTTCCGGTATGCTGTTGGGGCTGTCTACCTATTGCAGTTAGTTTCCGCAAGAAAGGCGCGTCCTTAGGTCCGATATTAGCCATGCTTATTGCTACTCCTGCCACCTCCATCAATGCCTTAATCGTAACGGCAAAATTGTTAGGAATTAAGTTTGCAGTTTATCTTTTCTTCTCAGTAATTCTAATGGGGATAGCTGCTGGTTTGATTGGCAACAGGATTAAAGTCAAGAAAGTTATAAAAAATAATGATAACTGCAATTGTCATGAGAAAAATCAAGATTCTGCTGAAGAAAAGCCTATAAAGAAAACTTTTGCCTCACGAGTTATATCTGTTTTTAAATTCGCCTATATCCAGATGCCTAAAGATATAGGTAAAGAGACGCTTGTGGGTTTAGCCTTAGCAGCCTCCGTAGATTCAATAATGCCGGTAGGTTATCTGATAAAACATTATTTAAGGGGAAGCATAGGTTATCTATTTGCCTTAATTTTTGGGCTTCTTATGTATATCTGCGCAACCATGGGCGTTCCCTTGGTTGATGCCCTTATCAAACAAGGGTTAGATAGAGGAGCTGGGTTTGTTTTGCTTTTAGTAGGCCCAATAACAAGCTACGGAACAATATTGGTATTAAGGAAAGAGTTTGGAATAAAGGTATTGTTAATATATTTAGGTCTGATATGTTCCCTCGCATTGATATTAGGTTATGTATTCAGTTTTATTTAGAAAGGAGGTTTAAAGTGAAAATTTTTTTAAGATAATATGATAATGATAATCAAAATCATAAAAGCCTACAGAGGCTATATGAGGAGGATAAAATGAAGGAGGCAATTTTAAATATTACACTTTTTATTTTGCTGTTTTTCTTTAGCACTTTAGCCTGGGCAGATAACCTTGATGATTTAAAGAAACAGATTCAGGAACTTAAGACAGACTATGAGTCGAAGATAGAGAAGCTTCAAGCGCAGATTGAAACATTGAGTAAGCATCAGGAAGAAAAGGTATCTCAAATAGAAGAGAAGTTAGACAAGAAAATTTTAAATGTTGAATATGTGGGTAGATATGAAGGTCCATTTGGAAAAGGTGGGCTACTTATTAAGAACCCTTCTGGTTTTGGCAATGTCAGTGTGGGTGGCTACGCAGATATCGAGTTTGAGAATTTTAAAGATTCAAACTCTACTTTTGATCAAGCAAGATTCATCCTAAATGTAGGGGCTATACCACATGAGAAATTGCTATTTTACAGTGAATACGAGATAGAACATGGAGGTCCTAATGCTCCGGGTGGTGGAGGTGAGGCCAAGGTTGAGCAGGCCTGGATAAGTTATCTTATAAATAATTGGATAAACTTAAGAGGTGGAATTGTTTTGGTTCCATTCGGGAAGTTTAACTTGCTGCACGATTCAGATATTCAGGATTTAACAGAGAGACCACTGGTTAGCCGGCGCCTATTGGCTGCTACTTGGATGGAGGCAGGCATGGGCTTATTCGGCGAGTTTGAGCTTGGTGAAGTATTAAATTGGAAGTTATTTCCAGACGCTTACATCAACTATGAAGGCTACGTGATTAACGGTTTAGATGAGGATATTTCAGATACTGGGATGCGTAATGCAAAAGGGTCATTAAGTTCAGATACCAACAATAACAAGGCCTTTGTCAGTCGCCTTGGCTTGGGGCTTAATCGTAATTTAGAATTAGGGTTAAGCACTTATACTGGCAGATATGGTCGCTCAGGAAATGCGACTCGTAATGGCAAGGATAATCTGGTTGGATTAGGAGGTGATTTGAATTTTAAGCGCGGGCCTTTTGAATTAGTGGGAGATTTTGCTTATTTTGATTTTGAAGAAGGGGCACTGGTTGATCAAGATGATGACAATACAACTGCCGCAGTAAGCGCACCTAAATATATGCGTGGATTTTATATCGAACCACGCTTCCATTTCTGGCCTAAATTTTTGAACAATACTTATTTAGGTCAAGGATTTAAAGACCCTAAACTTACATTAGTAAGTCGTTATGACTGGGTAGATATTGGCGATGATGGCGATGCTGGAGGTAATGACAATAAAGAAAAGCGTTTTACTTTGGGTCTAAATTATCGGCCTATTGAAAGTTGGGTATTTAAGTTAGAATATCAATGGAATAGATCGACAAATGAGACATTAGAACGAGGAGATAAAAATGGCATGATGGCTTCTATGGCAATGGGATTTTAAAACAGAGAGATTATTTTTAGTGAAGACAATAAGTTTAATTTTAGGTAGTGTGGTTTTTTTGTCTCTTTTAGCTTTGGCAGAGAGTTCCTCACAGATAGAAGGGGCAATCAAGAACATCTTTCCTACTTTCCAAGAGTACAAAGTAGAAAGTCTCTTCTTAGATAATCAAGAGGTGAAAGTCTGCACTGTTATTAGAGAGGCTAAAATTCTTGGCTGGACAGTGATACTTGATGAAATGGGCAAAATCAAGCCCATCACCTTTTTAGTGGCAATTGATATTGAAGGTAACATCTTAGCTGTAAATGTGTTAGAATACCGAGATATGTTTGGTTCAGAAATAAAACGCAGGTCTTTTTTAAGACAGTTTCAAGGTAAGTCATTAAAAGATTCTATTGTAGTTGGTCGTGACATAGATGCAGTTACTGGCGCAAGTATTTCTTCTCACGCAGCAGCATCTGCAGTTAAAAAATCACTGACAATAATAGAGAGAATTCAAAAGGACTTGCCATGATGCAGAAAAAAATAATATCTTTCTGCATAATTAGTTTAATAGTTATTTATATAACTCCTGTTTTTGCCTCAGAAGGCCATCACAGTTCTGCCAAAATCTGCCACCTGGATAAACACGAAGACAAAGACACCGACGAAGAAATTCATGATATGTTTGAGATAGGAGCGCAGGTGCGCCTTAGAGGGGATTTTGTAAAAAATCAGAATTTAGGCGATTTTAGCTTTACCCCCGATACTGAAGATGACCAGATATTATCAAGGACGAGGTTAAATTTATCTTTCAAACCGGAGGAACAAATAAGTGGGTACTTGCAGGGACAGTTTTATAGCCGAGACAATCATAGCGATTATTCAAAGGCAAACTTGTATCAGGCCTATCTTGAATTCTCTGGTTTTAAAGATATTCCTTTTTCTTTAAGAGTTGGCAGGCAGGAGCTCTGTTATGGCTCAGCATTTTTCTTAGGTGCTAATGATTTCTATGATGGGCTTAACTGGGATGGTGTAAAAGTTAAGATTGAGCCTCGTGATAACCTTTGGGTAGATTTAATCGCAGCACGCTATGTAAAATTAAACAAGAATACAAGTGATGATGAGCCAGCCTTATACGGAGTCTATTCTAGCTACAAGCTGCTAGATGATATGGATATAGATTTATATTTCTTCTATCATAAAGGCGGTTTTTAATTTTTTCATACTGACCTTCCTGATAGTCCGAATTGGTTTACTCTTGGAGCAAGGATAGCTGGTAATTTAGGAGAGCACATTGATTATGAAATCGAACCATTGTATCAATTCGGTAAAATTGATAATCCGTCCAGAACCAGCCGGGATGATATCAGTGCGTATGGCGCTCATATAGAAGGCGGTTATACCTTTGATTCTAAATATAATCCGCGTATATTTGTGGCATATGCTTTTGGCAGCGGAGATAATTATACCTCTGATGATAAGTATTCTGAATTTCACGGCAATATCTATAATGACAACTATCTGGTAGGCGATACCAGCATTATTGCTGATCTAAGCGGAATAAGCGTAGGAGACTTTAGAGCGAGCGGCATGAATATTCAGACTGCAGGGTTCTCATTAGATTTAATACCTAAGTTAAATTTGAATTTGGATTATCATTATTTTAATTCTGACAAAACCCCAGGAGGAGTCAGTAAAAGATTAGGAAGCGAAGCAAATATAATCGCTACCTATAAACCATGGGAAAGTTTAAGTATAATTGCCAGCGCCAACAGGTTTTTCAGTGGAAGTTTTTTTGAAGATGCAGTGGGCTCTAAAAAAGACATCAACTATTTTTATGTTCAGGCACAGATTGAATTTTAAAAGGATTTAGGATATAATCTAAAAATATGCGAAAGATTGCTATAGTCGGCTCGCCTAATGTAGGCAAATCAGTAATGTTTAATAATTTGACCGGCCAATATGCTACGGTCTCTAATTATCCCGGTACTACCATCGAAGTGTATCGGGGCAAGAGCAAAATCGGCGATGAGGAATTTGAGATTATAGATACACCGGGTATGTATTCTTTTCTTCCCCTTAGCGAAGAAGAGAGGGTTGCCCGCTCCATACTTTTAGATGAAGAGCCCTGCCTAATCCTGCATATAATTGACGCAAAAAATTTAGAACGCATGCTTGTCCTCACCCTACAACTTATAGAAGCAAATTTACCCGTAGTTTTAGTCCTGAATATAATGGATGAGGCAAGGGAATTGGGCATGGACATCGATATCAGCCGATTAGAAAAAGAATTGGGTTTGCCGGTAGTGCCAACTGTTTCTACTACTGGCGAGGGCATGGATATCTTGAAAGGCAAGATAGAAGAATATGTTAAAAGAGTGTTGTAAAAAAATCGGTTACGATGATCCTTTAGAGATTTATCTATCCCAGCTGGAATCGCTGCTTTTGGCTGATTATAAAATCTCAAAGCGCTCAATTTCTTTGCTGCTTCTTCAAGAAGATAAAGAGATGTTAGAAAAATTTAAGGAGAGAGAAAAAGCCAGGCTTGCCGAAATCTTAAATATCCTGCAAGATGCAAAAAGGCATTATTCCCAGCCCTTAACTTATCTCATTAATCTCTGCCGGCAGAAACAAGCAAGCCGTATTGCCAAACTGGTTATTACCTTTAAGGAAAGGAAACGGCTCAACCTTAAAGAATATTTAAGCAAAATATTGATGAATCCTTTTACCGGCGGGCCGATATTATTAGCCGTGCTTTATTACGGACTTTATAAATTTGTCGGCGGTTTCGGAGCTGGGGTATTGGTAGATTTTTTGGAAGACAAAGTTTTTGGTCTGTATATCAACCCCTTTATGATTAATCTGGTAGAGTCAGCTATCCCTTTTAAATTATTGCAGGATTTACTGGTGGGTGAATATGGGATAATCACCTTGGGATTTCGTTATGCCTTTGCAATAATATTGCCTATCGTGGCAACCTTTTTCTTTGCCTTTGCAATTGTCGAGGATACCGGTTATCTGCCGCGCTTGGCTATGTTAGTAGACCAGCTTTTTAAAAAGATAGGGCTTTCCGGGCGGGCAGTAATTCCCCTGGTCTTGGGTTTTGGTTGCGATACAATGGCGACTATGGTGACCCGGACTTTACCTACCAAACGCGAGCGCATCATCGCCACATTTTTATTGGCCTTAGCCATTCCCTGCTCGGCACAGATGGGGGTCATCTTAGGGCTTTTGGGCGATAAGCCTTTAGGCCTGATTATCTGGTTAGGAGTTATTATACTGGTATTTTTGATAGTAGGATTTTTAGCCGCTAAGATTATGCCAGGAGAATTGCCAACCTTTTATATGGAGATCCCTCCTTTGCGCATGCCGAAATTCTCCAATATCTTTCGCAAAACCTACAGCCGGATGAAATGGTATTTTTTTGAGATATTGCCTTTATTTATTCTTGCCAGTATACTTGTTTGGTTAGGTGAGATAACCGGGATATTCGATTATTTGGTTAAGGTTTTAGAATTTCCTATCCGCTGGATTGGCCTGCCGGAAAGATCAGCGATTGCATTTTTGTTTGGGTTCTTCCGTCGGGATTACGGCGCAGCTGGCCTTTATGATTTAAAAAAGGCAAATCTTTTGTCAGGCAATCAACTGGTAGTTGCCTGCGTTACCCTTACCCTATTTTTACCCTGTATCGCACAATTGTTGATGAATGTCAAAGAACGGGGCATGCGTATGGGCATAGCCATGTCAGTTTTCATTTTATTGTTTTCTTTCAGTATCGGCTACTTAGTCAATATATTCTTGACGCTGTTTAAAGTGAGTTTATAATAAGTAAGGAGCTTATTATGTTATCTGAACGTGCAGAAGAGATTTTAGAGGCCTTGGCAATCCAAATGGAAGAGCAAGGCAAGAAACCATTAGATTTAGCAGGGTTTCGGGATGACCCGGCTATGAATGAGTTGGTGCATTTAGGCTTTGTGCGTAGAGACGCTGATCATATACATCTTTTGGAAAAAGGCAAGGCTCAGGCTCAGGCGGCGTTACGCCGCCATCGTTTGGCCGAGCGCTTATTAGTAGATATCTTAGATGTTAAGAAGAAGATAATAGATGAGGTAAGTTGTAAATTCGAGCATATACTACATGAGGGTTTAGAAGATAATGTCTGCACTGTTTTAGGTCATCCTAAATTTTGTCCGCATGGAAAACCAATACCTCCGGGCAGATGCTGTAAGGAGAATGTTAAAAAGAAATTTTTAAGATTTATTGCGCCCCTCGCTGAATTAGAAATAAAAGATAAAGGAGAGATTGCTTACCTTGCAACTAAAGATCCAAACCAGATGCAAAAGCTCATTAGTATTGGTGCAATCCCAGGCATATCCGTCATGCTACTACAAAAATTCCCTTCTTTTGTTTTAGAGATTGGACAGAGCCAATTTGCTATAGATAAAGATCTCGCCCAAAGCATACGAATAAGACTAATAAAATGAAAGCAATAGTTCTATTATCCGGCGGCTTAGACAGCACGTTGGCTGCTTATATTCTGAAAGAGCAAGAGATAGAGCTAATCGCCTTGAATTTCTCAAGCCCGTTTTGCTTATGCAATAAAAAAGGCGGCTGTTCTCATCCGGCTCAGTCTGTATGCGAAAAATTAGCTATAAAAATGATGACCCTGGATAAGACAAAAGAGATGTTGCAGTGTGTGAAAAAACCAAAATACGGATATGGCTCTAATATGAACCCGTGCATAGATTGTCGCATTGTTATGTTAAAAAAAGCCAAAGAATATATGCAAAAATCAGGCGCCTCTTTTATAATTACCGGAGAAGTTTTAGGCCAGCGGCCAATGTCTCAGAAACGCAATACCTTATTATTAATTGAAAAAGAGGCAGACTTAGAAGGATTTGTACTGCGTCCGCTTTCTGCTAAAATTTTAGAAGAGACAATCCCGGAGAAGAAGGGCTGGGTAGATAGAAAAAAACTCTTAACCATAGTTGGCAGAGGCAGAAGAGAACAAATGAAATTAGCAAAAGAATTTGCCATTAATGATTATCCTTGCCCTTCCGGAGGTTGTCTTCTTACTGATCCGAATTTCTGTCGGCGGCTAAAGGACTTGCTTAAATATAGCCCTGATTTTAATCTAAACGACATTCAGCTTCTTAAATTAGGCAGGCACTTGCGAATCAATAAGGAGTATAAACTTATAGTTGGCAGGAATGAGAAAGAAAACGCTGCCTTAATTAATCTGCGCCAGGGTGCAGACTTATTGTTTAGTCCAGACGATGGCATTGCCGGGCCAATAGGGTTGGGGAGAGGTGCGCTTAATCAGCAAGACAAAGAATTATCTTGCCAGATTATAGGCCGTTACTGTGATAAACAAAATGGTTCAGCAATAAAGATATGTGTTGACAACAATGGAAATTCACAGAAAGAATTATTTGAAGTCACCTCTATTATACAGGGAGAGCAACTAACGCATTTAATAATTTGACTTGACTTAATGTATAACTTGTATTATACTCTATATTGTCTATAGACATAGTAGAACTGGAGAATAAGTTATGCATATAAGTTACAAAGGCGATTATGCTCTAAAGGCAATGTTAGAGTTGGCTATTCATTATTCACATGGTGTGGTAACCATAGCAGAATTATCTAAGCGTTTGGATATACCGATTAAATTTCTGGAACAGGTTTTGCTGGACTTAAAACACTCTGGATTTTTGGAAAGCAGGCGCGGAACGCAAGGCGGTTATCGACTGGCAAAACACCCTGCGAAAATTACCTTGGGTGAAATTATCACGCTTGTTGAGGGGCCTATTGAGCCTATTGCTTGTGCGCGGCAGGATGCTGCTTATAAAGGATGCAAAGACATATATAAATGCGTTTTTAGAAATATATGGCTAAGGATTGCAAAGGCGAATTCCGAGATTATAGATACAGTTACTTTCGAAGATTTGGCCAGGAGCTTTCTCGGATACAGCGAAGATGTGATACTTAACTATTCCATTTAAATGAAGCCATAACTTAGCGAACACGTAGTGGGTGAAGCTAAGTTATTGGCTGAATTTACACAGCACTTATTTTACCGCCAGACTTAAATTTGAAATTAAATAAATTTTCTTCGGCCCAAAATAGATTGCTATTACCCAGCTTGTTAGTAAAATAAGTGCTGGGTTCAA
>JBFMEB010000025.1:0-23957 GCA_040753675.1 Candidatus Omnitrophota bacterium
TGGGGCTTTATGCCTTTATATAGAGGCATTGTGATCTTAACTTTAAGGCCTGCGTTTTCCAATGCCTTTGGCAGCGCACCGCTGACATCAGCCAAGCCGCCGGTTTTTGCAAAAGGAACGACTTCACTCGAAGAGAATAAAATATTCATTATTTTGCTCCTTTTATATTTATAAATAAGGAAACTGCTACGGCTATAATTATAAATTCGATTAGCCAGCTAATTATGCAAACAAAGACAGACTTTCGTATGTCCAATTCAAAAATCTTTTTTATTGCAACTGACATTGCAGCTATCAGCCAAATTCCTGATAAAAATGAAACAAAAGTTCCAACAAATGCTACTGAGCCCAAAACTCGTATTAAGCCAGCAGATGCTGCAAAACCGCTAAACTGTGCGAATTGCCAAAAGTCTAACGTACTTACTGAGTATGGCTTAGCAAAAATTTTCATCCCAACAAAATAAATTATTAAAATCCAAAAACACCATCCCAATAATGCAGCTAAAGTACCTATTATGATTGCGGCAATAGTCCCGACTTTCCAGATTAAACTTATGCTGCCTATTCCTGCTGCGAAAGACGAAAGAACCACAACCAAAGTCGCCTGGCTTAAAGCATTCTTGTCCCCTCGTATATCCTCGTAGAGAGTTTCATCCAATTTGCACGCTCGGATAATACGACTGTTCAAATTCTTCAAATCAAGTTTTTTCATCTGGACTCAATAATGACTCTATATCCAAGAAAGGGTAAAATAAAATATGCCAAGAGCACGATAATGGTCAAAACAAAAATAACTATGGATGTATATTTAGCGCACTTGGCTATAAAGTCCTCAAAGCATGCAACTGTTTTCTCGGCCTTTAGCCAATCACCAAGATCATCACCTGACTTTTTGCCTTTAAGCAAATAAAGCCAATAAGCAAGTTTACGTACTTTATGTTCTTGAGCCATTTTCCCCTCCTTATTACACAGATGATCACTGATAAAAGAACAGATGAACACAGATAAAAATAATGCCTAATAAATGTCAAATGTCAAATTAAAAATTAAAAACACAGATGAGTGGGAATAAGAAACAAAAGCATCCTCAATTCTAATAATTGAGTTGTTTCTTTTTTACCCATCGAAAACCTTCCGGAGTTATAATTGCTACATCAATATCTCCACCAACTCCAGGAATAATACCCATCTGTCTTTTAGTCCCATATGAAAATCTTTGCGTTTCTATTGTAGTTTTTATAAGAAAGGTTGCCAAATCTATTGCATCTCTTATAGTCATGTACTCAAAACCCAAAATATATTCAGATTGACGAGGATCGATTTGTTGATCTGATGCTGCAATATGTGCTTTATTATTTTTTTCGATAATTGCAGCCAATTCTGGACTGCAACCTATTATTAATCTCATTATAACGTCTGTCTGACCGTGCCAATTTGCACCAAAGCCATCTTTTGTAGAGCGAACCTTCTTAATTTCTCCACTGGGAATATTTAGTTCAAAAAGCTTGCCTTCTCCAGAACTATCGTAACCAGCAATCATAAAACCCAAGGAATCAATTTTATTATCTGGATATTTAGATAAATGTTCTTCATATATTTTTTTGAAGTAATCATTCAATTTTTTTGCAACTTCATCTATCGTCATCGTATTTATTTCTGAATTCAATACTTTAAACTCCTCCACTAAACTTTGTATACTTTTATTTAAAATTAATGCCTGACCATATGCCATGGCACCTACCTTATCGTTAAGTTTGAATACTTTTTGTGCATAATCTGTAGCAACTCTACCGAGCAATGTAATCTTTTTTTGATTAGTTTTTGCATTAGTCGTTGTTTCATTTCCTTCAGTAGGGTCATATTTTATGATCGTTGCTGTAGCCCTACTATCACCTGCAAGCACTATGCCTTCCGAAACAACAACGCTAACAATTGTTGTAGAATGAGCATCAAGCTGAAAGCCAAATAAAAAAATTAAAATAAAAATACATATAAATTTAAATTTCTTTTCATTCATTTCTTCTCCTTCGTACAATGTGTGACAAAGTTTGATATGAACAGGATGTCAAAAATTCCTACTTTCCTCTCTCTTAAATGAATCTGACAATTTACGAGCGAATTGAGATTTTAGCCAAGGAAGCTTGAGCATTTCGGGAATCCCGCACTTTGGGATGGCGAGGATGTTTGAGTCCGTCCTGGCGCAAGCCGACGGACGAGTTCCGCAGCCACCGAAATGCGAGAGACCCTTGGCGTTAAAAAATCGAACTGAAGCGAGAAAATTGACAGGTTCATTATATTTCCTCCATTTCCAGCCAATTCTTTCCCTTCCTTATCTCTACCCTAATCGGCACGATTAACTTAAACGCATTTTCCATCTTGTCTTTTATAATCGGAATGATTTTTTCTAATTCCTCTTTAGCACAATCAAAAACTAGTTCATCGTGGACTTGTAAGACCATCTTTGAAATAAAATTTTTATCTTTAAATTCCTGATAAATATCAAGCATTGCCTTTTTTATTAAGTCTGCGGCAGAGCCCTGCACTGGCATATTAATTGCCTGGCGCTCGGCAAAAGAGCGCATTTGCATATTTTTGGAATTTATTGCCGGTAGATAGCGCCTGCGACCCATTAATGTAGAAACAAACCCGTCTTTACGGCAGGACTCGATAGAGGAATTCATAAATTCTTTTACCTTTGGATAACGTAAAAAGTAATTATCTATAAATTCATTTGCCTCTTCTACAGGAATACTTAAATCCTTTGCCAAGCCAAACGGGCTTATTCCGTATATAATTCCGAAATTTACTCTTTTGGCAATATCTCGCTTTATATCATCCACTTCATTTTTATCAATTGAAAATATTAAAGATGCAGTATAAGAATGTATGTCTAAATTTTCCTTAAATGCAACAATAAGATTTTTTTCTTCTGATAAGTGCGCTAAAATCCTTAATTCAATCTGGGAATAATCAGCGCTTAATAAAAGTCCGTTTTTAAACGATGGGATAAATGCGCGCCTGATTTGGCTGCCGATATCTGTTTTTATGGGAATATTCTGTAAATTGGGATTAGACGAACTTAAGCGGCCGGTTTGAGTTACAGTCTGATTAAAAGAGGTATGAATTTTATCGTTTTTATCTATTAAGGTTGGTAATACATCAATATATGTGGTCTTGAGTTTGGTGAGTTGGCGAAATTCGAGAATTCTCTGGCAGATAGGATATTCAACTGCCAAATACCTTAAAACTTCTTCGTCAGTTGATGCATGGGATTTCCTGCGTTTCTTGATGGGCAACTTAAGCTCTTCGAATAAAACCTGGCTTAGCTGCTTAGGCGAATTAATATTAAACTCTCTTCCGGCTAAATTAATAATCTCATGTTTCAAGCTATTTATTTTTTTCTCTAATTTTATAGACAGGTTTTCTAAAAATTCTTTGTCAATCTTTACTCCGGTAAGTTCTAAATCCGCCAGGACTTCTAAAAGCGGCATCTCGATTTCAAAGAAAAGTTCTTTAAGGCCTCTTTTCTCTAATTCCTTTTCTACAAACTTCAATTCATCCATTAACGAGAATGCTTCTTTAGGGCTTAAATACTCGTTATCTACGATTTTTTCCAAATAATCTAAACTTAAACTTGCCAGAGAATAATCACTTCTGCCTGAATCTATAAGATAAAATGCTAAACTAAAATCAAGATACAAGCCGTTTAAATCAATTCCATCTTTTAGAAGGGTAACCTTAATCTTTTTAAGGCCATCTGAAATCTTCTTTATGTTTTTATCGGCAAGCACTTCTCTTAGCCTATCATCTGCTTTTTTAAGATGATAAATGTAGCGCGAACTGCCTAAATAAATATCCTCTTTCTTATCGCAATAAAGAAGCAATTCTTTAATTTTGCGCACATCTTCTAAGAATACTTCAATCTCAGCGCAATCCTCTCTCTTAGAGCTATCTTGCATCTGGCTTGAAGTATCAAGGCCCTTTAACAAGGATTTAAATTCAAGCTCTTTAAATAAAGAAAGCAACCTATCATTGTCAGGTTGCTTCACTTTTAAATCCTCTTTCTTTATCTTAATAGGTACTTCAAAATGAAGTTTTACCAACTCCCGGCTCATAAAAATATTTTCTCTATTGTCTTCTATTTTCTTTCTCTCTGAGAGAGAGCTGAGACTTTCCAGATTTTTTAATAAATTATCCACTGAGTTGAATCCTTTGATTAACTTAGTTGCGGTTTTCTCGCCTATTCCTTTTGCTCCGGGAATATTATCTGATGCATCGCCGGCTAAGGCTAAAAAGTCTACAATCTGTTTGGGCTTTATACCGAATTTTTCTTCTATCTTTTTGGCATCAAAAATCTGTGCTGGTTTTCCAGCGCTATAAATTTTTATATTTTTATCTACAAGTTGATACATATCTTTATCGCCTGTTACAATAAATACGTCCAAGCCGTCATCAGATAATTTTTTGGCTAAGGTTGCAATGATATCATCAGCCTCATAGCCCTCATATTCAAAAGAAGTCAAGTTAAGAGCACTGATAAGCTCTTTAATCTTACTGAGTTGGCCTTTTAACTCATCCGGCATCTGGGGCCTATTTATCTTATAGTCTGAAAACTTTTCAGTTCGGAATGTTCGACGGCTTGAATCAAAACAGATTGCCAGATAATTAGGCACTTCATCCTTTAATATGCGCAAAATGAAACTGATAAAGCCATAGATAGCTCCGGTAGGCATACCTTTACTCGTTGCCAATTGCGGCAAAGCATAAAAGGCACGGTAACAAAACGAATGCGCATCAATAAGAAATATTTTTTCTTTCTTCATTAATGCAGGCTAAGGTCTTTTTATTATGGGATTCATTTCCTGGAATGATTTTTATCGATCAAAGTTGAATAAATTGGCAAGTTATGGCATTAAAAGGGCGCGCTTCTGAGTTTGAATTAGAAGATCTTCAATCTCTTTGTTGCGAGGGTCGAGATTGGAAGCTCTATGCAGCTGCCTTAATGCCTGAATATATTGGCCCTGCTCATAAAGCTCCTTGCCTCTTTGAAAATATACTTCTGCTGCTAACTGGTTGCTGTCTTTGATATCCTGCTTTTTCCCCTTAACGTCGTCGATGATGCTTAAAGTCTCGGTTTGTTCGTAAATCTTATAAATATTTTTATCAGTTTTGGCTAAGTTCTCTAAATGCTCTTTTGCCTTAATCGTCCAAGGGTCTGTTGGCTCACCTAACTCAATTCTTCTGCTCCAGAGGCGCGCTGCCTGCTGGTAATCTTTCCTTTTTTCATAAAAAAGGGCAAGATTTGTATAAGCAGCCAGATAATGAGGGTCTAATTCAATCGCTAGTTTGTACATCTCTTCTGCATCAAAAGGAAGGTCTAACTTCTCGTAAACTATGCCTAAATCATTGTAAGCGATTGAATAAGTAGGGTCTATCTCAATTGCCTTTTTATAGAAAGTTGCGGCAGTTCTATTGTCACCTTTTATTTGCGCCTCAAAACCCTTATTTCTGTACTCGGAAGCTTGTTCCCGCAGAGAATCATAGCTGAAAACTGGAGAATTTACGCAAGAAAGGCAATAAATTAAACTAGTTAAGAAAATTAAGAAGGCTAGTCTGGAAGTCATTAATGGAGTTTTAATTCGTTTACAGAATAACATAAAAAAAATCCTAAGTCAAGAAAATTCTAAGGGTTATATCCTTAAATAAGGGGAGGCATATTCAATGCCGGGTGGTTTACTTTTTCTAAATGCTTAACTAAATCTTCTGCTGTAACTGCTACTGTCTCATCTGCTATTTTTTCTAAAAGCCCTGGGTCGCCCAATTCTTCGCATCGTTTTTTTAACTTATCAGCTAAAATCTCTTTTAACTCCTTAGGCATCCAAACCAAACGTTTTAGCCCGCCTTCTGCAGAGATAAACTTTTTACTGGCAATATAAAGTTTCCCAACTCCTAAAAATCCCGGTGTCTGCATTCCGCCGCCTACAGAGCTTGCCAAAGTAGTAAATGTCATTCCGCTAGGAGTCATTCCTACAAAATCGCGGTTTACTACCATCATTCCGTTTGCTTCAGGTATAACAGCGACGATGCATTCAAAACAGCCACAGGAGGTCTGAGGATTATTCATAATCGAATACATGCTCACTGCTGAGACTACCTTATTAGATTTCTCATATACAAATTTATCAATATTTTTCCATTGGCCTAATTTTATATCTATTGGTTCGCCTTTTACTACAGGCTGATTAGGACCTGTTGGGGTAATTTCATAAGATGCCTTGCCGTCTAACCATGAATATGCACCGCACAAACCCAGCCGCTCAGGCGTAATAATACAAACATGGTTAGGGGCAAAAGACTGGCACAACAGGCAAGAATAAAATGTGTCAACTGACTCATCAGTCATGCCCATAATCCTTTCATCGCGCTCATCAAAGGTGTGTTTTATTTCAGATAAGAGTTTTTCCACATCCTCTTCTCGCGTATAAAGATCAACCTCTACTTTATCCACAATCGCGCTGTATTCCTGGTGTATCATCGCATGAATAATAAGGCCAAGATGTTTGATGCGAAATCCCTTATCAAATGCGTCTTTACTTATCCTAATCCAGTTCATATCCCGCTGGCCAATATGCATTACGCCCATTGCTCCGTTGATATAGCGATGGATTTGGCGCTCTAAAATCGGCTCAAAATCCTTCTGCATTTTTCTGCCTGCTACCTTAACTACAATACCTAAAGGCATTGATTTTTTATCTGCATCAGCGACGGAATCTAAATCTTTTCCGATTAATTGAACCTTACCGTCTTCGACTTCAGACGCATCTTTGCTTACCAGAAATTCAAATGACTCTGAAACTTTACCACCGAATTCTACTGCCAAATTCTCTTTTCTCACGCGTTCGCCTTCAAATGCAGCAGCGTAAGGAACAGGTATTGGAATTTTGCTAATCTTTACTTTTATGCCTCTCACCTCAACAGCCCGACTGACAATCCGCTTGTAATCAAATTCTTTAACCAATGCTTCGTAGGTAGTTACGCCGCTTGGTTTAATTTCAGGAATATCAGTATCTGCAATCACAGGAAAACCCATTGCTATTGCGCCAGCGCCGGTTGCATATTTAATATCATCCAAAGGACCTAAGGCAAGCCCAAAAGCAAAAACTCTGTTTTTTGTATATAAGAGACACTCTTTTGCCTGGCCTGGTTTTATTCCACCAAATGTAATTGCCGAGCGTATTGCCCAATTTAAAGGATAAATTCCCGACTGCGTATCCCTGCCGTAAGGAACTATATAAGTATCCCAACCCATTTCCACATTTTCTTCTTTAAGCTGGTCAATAATCGAGTGGCCGTTGGACGATGAGCCGACAAAGATAAGGATATTTCTCTCTTGTAATTCCCTGACAATGCTGACTGCAGTTTTATTATCCGGTGCCGCGCCTAAAATTGCTGCAAAGCCCGGCATTCTGCCGTCGACCAATTGTATGCCTAAGGAACGCATTGCTGTGTCTGAAAAAAATCCGTTACAATCTGGCTGCGGCTCTTGATTGTACAGGTATCTTAAGACCATAATAATCTCTTCTGATAAAAGGCTTGCAATGCCTGCATCCAAAACATTTCCCAGGTAAGGAAGCCAGAGTTTTTCACTGGGCAATTGCGGCAATAAAGACTTAATGTGCTCTAAAACCTTTTTTATATCGGACAATACTTTAATTTCGTATGCAAATAAAGCATAAGAAAACGGCAGATAAAATGCCGTTTCCGGAAAAGCAACGGAAACTGTCGCGCCCCTTTCTTTCAAGGCCTTTTCATAAAGAGCGGTTGCCTCATTAAATAAGGTATGCGCCCCTCTGATTGCGCTGGTTGCTACAAATTTGGACATTGCATTCCTCCGAATATTTTAAATTTTGAATATTTCGTCAGGCTGAAATAAATCAATCACCTTAGCATAGCTAAAAGAATCGTTCAACAATTCATTTTTAAAACCAGAGATATCGATATTTTCCCGAATAAGCCGCAAAAATACCCCACTATTATTAATCTTTCCCACTCCGATAAAACCTTTTAATCTGTTCTCTTTAATTATAAATTTTTTATAGACCGAACTTTTCTTATCAAGAAATTGCAGAACCTGGCAATGGCTATCTTCTTTTTTTAGACCAATGGAAATAACCGCAAGGCCAAAGAATTCAACTGAATTCATTGCTATGGAGCCGGGATAAGATATATTCACTCCTGCCATATTAAGACCTGCAATCCTGCCCTGCTCGATGGCATTAGGCCATAGGGCATTTATGTAATGAGCGCCTCTGACTACATCAAAGCATTGCGCAACATCTCCTGCAGCAAAAATCCCGGGTACATTCGTTGCCAAGTGCACATCAGTAAGTATGCCAAAGTCTAACTTAATATCGGTTTCTTTAACTAACTCTGTGTTTGGCTCAACGCCCTTACCCACAATAACTATGGGAGCCTCAATTACTTTGCCAGAGTCAAGTTTTACTGCTTTTACCTGGCCGTTTCCGATAAGCTCAATTGCCTCCTGGCCAGTTAAGATTTCAATGCCTTCCTTCTCTAAATGTTCCTGGACTATACCTGCGCCAACATCATCTAAAACCTGGGATAAAACATATTTTGATTTTACGATAACTTTAACTTGAAGTCCTCTTTTCTTTAAACCATAGGCAGCTTTTAAACCGATAAGTCCGCCGCCTAAAACACAAACTACCTTGGCGAATGTTGCCAGAGAAATAATTTCTTTTGCGTCGTTAAATGTCCTAAAACCTGAAACGCCTTGTTTTCTTATGCCTTTTAAATCTGGCAAAGCAGGTTTTGCTCCGGTAGCGATTAACGCAACATCAAAATCTTTTTTCTCATTATCCTCCAAGGTAACCCGGCGCTTTTTAGGGTCGAGTTTTATGACTTTTTTTCCTAATAGTAAATCAATTTTGTTTTGGGTGTAAAAATCCTGCGGCCGTAAATAGAGTTTATTTTCAGCGATGTCGCCTGCAACCAGATTGGATATAAGACAGCGGCAATAAGCCGGATATTCCTCGTCGCAGATTACTGTTATCTTTGACTGGCTATCTTTAGACCGGATAGCTTCGATAGCAGAAATTGCTGCTGCGCTGTTACCGATAATTATTATATTCTTCACTATTCTGGTTCCTCTTTATAACTAATCGCTTTGGTCGGGCAAGATTTAGCGCATTGCGGTTCGCCAATTTCAACGCAATGGTCGCAACGCAATGGCAATTTCGCCTTCTTATCCGGACGAATTGCGCCATAAGGGCAGACCATAATGCACATCCAGCAACCAATGCAGCGCTCCTTATCGTGAATAACTTCTTTTTTTTCAAAATCATAAGTTAGGGCTTTAGCAATACAGGCATCTACGCATTTTGGTTCTTTGCAGTGACGGCAGGCTATAGGAAAATTCTTATCTTTGCCAATGCAAACTTCTATCCTAGGTAAAGACAATTTCTTTTCTCTAACTGACTTAAAAAGGTCTTTACTTAAAGAATGGCCCACACAGCAGACAATCTCACAAGTCCGACAGGCAACGCATTTACTCACATCAAAGTATAATTTCTTCATTTTTCTGCGCAGATATTTTTATCTGTGTTCATCTGTTCGTTTATCTGTGTTCATCTGTGTTGTACATCATCGGCTTTAAACTCAACGCCTTCCTCTTAGAGTCTATATGGTCAATCATAATCTTAGCCATCTTTAATGGGTCAGGTTCAAACGACCATTTTCCGCCGGTGATTTTTTCTACATCTTCAAATACATATTTAGTCATGTTATCTGAGCCATAAACTGGAAAAGGCATTCCAAATAAAACCATAAGGCCTGAGGCAACAAAATACCAGCCGATGGCAATTGCTTTCTCGCTCATCCATTCCGGTGCTGCGCCGGCAACCGGAAGTTCGTCTAAACTTTTACCGATTCCGCCCTCCTTAACCATCTCGCAACAGGCAGTAAGAATACGAGAATTATCTACGCAGGAGCCTAAATGTAATACCGGCGGACATCCCACTGCTTCGCAAACTTCCTTTAAGCCTTTACCAGCAAATTCAAATGCTGCTTCAGGCGTAAGCAGGCCTGCCCTGCCACAGGCTGCAGCAGAACAACCGGTTTGAACAACCAATACATCATTTTTTATCAATTCTTTTACCAAAATTTCATGACTGCCGCTGCTTGCCATCTTAGGATTATCGCAACCAACAACTCCGGCAACCCCGCGTATGCGGCCTGCCATAATCGCCTCATTTAATGGCTTAAAAGATGGACGGTATCTGCCTCCCAACATATCAAAGACATATTCTGTTGTAAAACCCGGGATAAGATCCTGAGCATCCTTCTTTGGAATACAAACTTTAGTTTTATCTCTGTTAGGAAAATTCTCTATAGCCATCCTGACTATTTTTTTAGCAATAGGCAATGCCTCTTCTTCTTTAAACTCAACGTGCTCCATACCAGGAAACCTTGCCTTGGGTGATGTGGAAACAATCTTGGTATGAAAACAAGTAGCTATGTCAGAAAGCGTCGGCATTATGCACTGTAAATCAACCAACATAAGGTCAACTGCGCCGGTCATAAGCGCAAGTTCCTGTTGTAAGAAATCTCCGGCAACCGGATAACCACGACGAACCAATATTTCATTTGCCGTGCAGCAAATGCCTGCAAGATTAATGCCGGTAGCTCCTTTTTCCTTAGCTAAAGCAATGAGTTCTGGATCAGATGATGCATCACAAACCAGTTCTGATAAAAGAGGCACATGGCCGTGGACAATAAGATTAACCTGGTCTTCCTTTAAAACAGAAAGGTTCGCCTTTGCTCTTTTCGGAGAGGGTTTACCAAACAAAATGTCGGTTAATTCTGTTGCCACCATTGAACCTCCCCACCCGTCGGCAAGTGCAACGCGCATACCGTGAGCCATTAAATTCTTATAATCGTTATCAACGCCGACATTAGTGCGGCTTAATGCCTCAACAACTTCCCGGTCAATACCGCGGGGCATAAGCGAAAAATTATTCCAGATTTTTTTCTGTTTTTCCGGGGCTCTTTGGATTAAGGTAATCTCTCCCTTTTGCTGGCCATATTCAGAAAGGACTTTCTCTGCCAAATCTTTAGCTATTTCGTTTATCTTTCGATTATCAACTTTAACTTTATATTCCAAAGCTATTTTTTTTAGTTTTTCTTCGTCGCTAACTTTGTAGAATTTTGTCTCTCCAGTTGCTGCCATCAGGAGCGTCTTGGCAATTTCCCGTCCATGATCACTGTGGCAAGATGTACCGGCTGCAATATGGCGGACTAAATTGCGAGCTGAAATTGTATCTGCGGTTGCTCCACAAACGCCACAAGTTGCTCCTTCGCCAAAAGGATCAATGCGACAAGGTCCCAGATTACAATTCTTACAACATAGGCCCAATGTCCCGAATCCGCAGTGCGGCTCTTGTTTGGTTTCGCGTTCCCAGATTGTCTCTATACCTTTTTCTTGAGCCCGCTCATATAATGGCCCTTGTATTTCGTCTTTCTTAATATGTTCCTGACTCATTTAAGCCTCCGAATCCATATGATAAAAACATTTTTTCTAAACGCAGATATACGCAGATGTAACGCACATAGTCGCAGATTATTTAATAATTTATCAGCGAGAATCTGCGTTAGATTAGCGAGAATCTGCGTTTAAGACACTACTTAATAACTTTTTAAAAAGTATATCAAATTCTGCTTTTAATGTTTTATCGAATTGAAAAATGCCCCTGTTTCTGGATAAATTTTTATTTAGATGAATAAAGCCTAAAAAATTCTTACCCAGCTCTTCTTTTAAGAAATTTTCATCTGCCTCGCTATCTATTTTATTTGCAATAAAAAATCTCTTCTTTATTCCTAATTCTTCAATTAAATTCTCAATATGCCTTGCTGTAAGCGCTCCTAATTTTGTCGGCTCAACTACAATCAGGGCCATGTCTACATTTCCAGCAGTACCTCTGCCTAAATGTTCGCTGCCGGCAACCATATCCAAAATTACTACTTCGTCTTTTTTTAATACTAAATGGCTAAGTAAACGTTTTATAAATGTGTTTTCCGGGCACATACAGCCGGAGCCGGCTTTGCAAACCTTACCCATTACCAATAATCTTATGCCATTATACACTGCAGCAAATTTTTCTGGGATATCGTCGACCTTTGGGTTGATTTTAAAAAATGTGGAGGGTTCATCCAGCGATTCTACTTCTGTCCTTTCAGCGATGAGCTCTTTCATCTGGGAAATAGGCGTGATGTCTTCTATATGAGGAAACCCTAATGCCAATGCCAAATTAGCATCAGGATCGCAATCTACTACAATAACTTTTTTACCCTGCTCTTTAAATTTTAAGGCCAGGCCTGCGGCAATTGTAGTCTTACCAGAGCCGCCTTTGCCGGTGATAGCAATTTTCATAATCCTGCCGCATCAAGCACTAACGGCACTTTTTTATCCCAGCCAATGGGCATAATATGCACGCCTTGGCACATTGGTTTCAATTCTTTTATCAGCCGGGCCGCGATATTAACTGAGGTAGCAACTTTGTCCTTTGTATCCTGCATTTCTTTAATAAGTTCATCTGGCACAAATACGCCAGCAACATTATTATTCATATATTTTGCCATCCCAGCTGATTTTAAAAGCACAATTCCAGCTAAAATAGTTGTCTTTAAATGCCTCGTCTTATTTATAAAATTTTCGAACGCCTTTATGTCATAAACCGCTTGGGTCTGAAAAAATTCAGCACCAGCCTCTATTTTTTTCTCCATTTTAATAATCTGTGGCTCAAGTGGGTCAGAACCAGGATTAACCACTGCGCCGACGCAGAATTTAGGAAAAGCGCCTTCTAATTTATTTCCGACCATATCCTTGCCTTGCTCCAAGTCCCTTATTACCTTTATTAATTGCACAGAATCTAAATCAAATACAGGCTTTGCTTGAGGATGGTCTCCTAAAGAGGGATGATCGCCAGTTAGGGCTAAAATATTTTCAACACCTAAGCTTGCTGCAGATAAAATATCTGATTGTAATGCAAGGCGATTTCTGTCACGGCAGGTAATTTGAAAAATCGGTTCAAAACCTTTTTCTTTTAAAAGCCGACAAACTGCCAAAGAGCCCAGGCGCATTACCGAGCTCTGTAAGTCTGTAACGTTTATCGCGTCAACTCTGCCGCGAACTAATTCTGCGTCCTCTAAAAGAACTTTGGTCTCTATGCCCTTTGGCGGTCCAATTTCAGAGGTGATTAAGAATTTTCCAGATTGTATTTTTTCTTTGAAGGGCATTTTTAATTTGAGTAAAAAGTAAATAGATTCTAGATGCTAGATACTCGATGCTAGTTGCTAGTTATCAAGTGCATGAGTGTATAAGTGCTATTTAAACTGCTTCTTTACCTCGGGTCGCTCTTAGAACATCCTATCTGTTCAACTTTTCCGGTTTTAATATCAACATTAAAACATCTAGATGTTCCAATTCTCCCACCCAAACGTGGGAGAGGTGGAGCGTCATGAGTCTCTTGATCTATAGGCTCAGGAATAGCTATCTCAATTTGATAAGCAGCACTATTCATACAACTCTGGAGATAAGCATCATATGCTTTTGTTCCATACTTGTAACATTCGGAATTCCTAAAGAAAGTAAAACCTTTTGCATGCATAAATTCATCCTTCTTGATAATCCACTCATCCCAAATCTTTCTTCTTTCTTCTCGAGTTTTCGCAATACCAACACGCTTTTGAATTTCTATATAATAATCTTTATTTTCTTCTTCAAACTGCTTCTTGGCTTTTTCCCATTCACTTTTTTGTGTGATATAGCCACGACAATTCTTATCCATTAAATAAGAACCTTCTTGCCATTCACGATAATCTTCCAACTCAGATTTATTAGTATTGTAAAAAATTAGATTTCTCGAAAATTGCTGACCTAGTACATATATCCCTTTTATACAAACTTTTTTATAAATATCATGTGTAACTATTATTGAATTGTCTGTAATTCTTTTACCATTTTCAAATAAATACAATGTGTCACCTGCGAAATAAACACACCATGCTTCAAGTGCAATCAAAATAACATATATTGACAATGATATAATGATTAATAATTTAATTGATTTCATCTCTTACCTCCTATTTAAACTGCCGACACATGTGGGGAAATTCCTGCCTGCCGGCAAGTCAGAGAGCAGGACGTCAAAACAAATGAAACTGACAATTTTCAAGCGTCCGCCATAAAGTCCGCCATAAAACTTAGGCGGATTCGCCAATTTCTGTGGCGAACGTTGGCTGACAAGAATTAAGATTTTAGCCGACACTAATATTTTACGGGTGACTTGACCAGTTTTGAGCGCGGCCTCAAAAACCCTGCGCGGCCATGGTGCCCTGGCTAATATCTTAAAGGGCGAGCGAAGGGTTTTTGCGGAGTGAAGTCACGCCTCGGTGGGGCGGGACGAACGTCCGCGCGAGAAACTGGGTCAAGGCAGGACCCGTTACCCTATGCTCTTTGTAATTTTGCGGCTTCAACTAAATTGCGCATTAGCATTGTTACTGTCAAAGGCCCTACTCCACCGGGAACCGGGGTGATAAAACTTGCTCTCTCGGCTGCCTTTTCAAATTCCACATCACCAACAATTTTATCATTGACTTTATTTATGCCGACATCAATCACGATTGCGCCTTCTTTTATCCACTCACCTTGAATAATTCCAGGCTTTCCAACTGCTACTACTAAAATCTCTGCTCTCTTAACATGCGTAGGCAAATATCCCCTCTGACCTGTTGCTATGTGACAGGTAGTAGTAGTAGCAAATTTATCTACCAATAATAGACTGACTGGCTTTCCTACTATCTCGCTATGTCCAACAATTACTGCCTCTTTGCCATATAGGTCTACACCAGTAGACTTTATCAATTCCATTACTGCTAAAGCTGTGCAAGAGCCAATTCGCATCTTGCCAAATAATGCCTGGCCTACGTTCTCTGGATGCATACCCTCTACATCTTTCATTGGGTTAATATGAATAGGAATGTCTTTGGAATTTATCTGATTAGGTAAAGGAAGCTGCAAGAGTATACCTGTTACATTTTTATCTTGATTTAATTTGCCAATATAATCTATAAGTTCTTTCTCTGTAGTTGAAGCAGAAAGTGAGTGCTCTTGAAATTCTATGCCGATATCCTTAGCTAACCTTTTTTGAGACTTAAGATATATTGCTGATTGGGGATTTTCGCCAACTTGGATAGTTGCCAATGTGGGTGTAATATTAAATCTGGCCCTTAAGCCCTCTATCTCTGTCTTAAGATTTTCTCTTATCCTTTCTGCTAAGGGCTTTCCCTCTAAAAGTTTTGCGCTCACATTAATCTCCTTAAGTTTTTAATTATTTTGTTACTGCGAGATACGAAGTTTTTATTTTTAATATGAGGAAGATTTATTCTAACATTAAATTCAGCTGATTTAAAGCAGGATTTTAATAATTCTTTGGCCACATACACATCGCTTATTAAATACTTATTTGTTTTCTTGCTAAGCAAAGGACAAAACTTATAAGTCTCACTCACAAGTTCACATATCTCTAAAGGCACTCTTGTAGCATTGATAAGATTTCTCTGATAGATACGTTGAGCTGATTTTCTGCTCTTAAAAACTTTATAATATGCCTTGACATCCAAATCCACTATTTGCAAAAATCTTTGCTTTGAATCTTTAAGGTGTTTTAAAATCTCTTTTATTTCTCGCTCCACATCTTTATATTTAGCTTTACCAATAGTAAAATTGCAAACCATACATAAAAGTGCACAGCCCAAAGCGCCAACCAACGCACTAGCTGAGCCACCACCAGGCGCAGGAAGCTTTGCGCTTAAATCATCTAAATATTTTTTTATCGGCTCGTTAATATACATTATAAATGCTCGTCTCTGGGTGACGGTTACGATACTGGTTTCGTCTATGGGTTACGTATGTCGTAAAATTATTAATAACATTACCCTAACCGAAAATCGATACGGGCTTCGTTACCTTAACCCTTACCTGATACTTAAAACAAACCTACTACCTTTCCTTCTTCATCAATATCAATCTTTTCACCTGCCGGATGAGTGGGCAAGCCCGGCATTGTGCGCATTGCCCCGCAAAGCGGATACAAGAACCCTGCGCCAATTGATGCGCGGATATCGCGAACCGGCAATATGAAATCTTTTGGCGCGCCTTTTAGATTCTGGTCATGAGATAAAGAAAGATGGGTCTTTGCCATACAAATCGGCAAATTATCGAATCCTTGTTTGGTAAACTCCTCAATTTTTTTCTCAGCTATGGGAGCATATTCCACTTCCTTTGCTCCATAAATTTTAGTAGCAATTGTTTTAATCTTATCTTTTATCGCAATATCTAGGGGATAAAGAAACTTAAAATCCTTCTTTTCTTTAGTTGCTTTTAAAACCGCCTTGGCTAAATTTATCCCGCCTTTGCCGCCTTTAGCCCATACTTCACTCTCTACTGCATCAAGTGCGCCGCTTGCTTTTGCGCACCTTTCAATAACTTCTATCTCTTTTTGGGTATCAGTAGTAAATTTATTGATTGCAACCACAACAGGTATGCCAAACAATCTCATATTCTCAATCTGCTTCTTTAAATTACAAGTGCCTTCTTCTACCGCCTGAACATTCTCTTCTATAAGTCCTGGGTCAAGCGGCTTACCTGCCACTACATTGAACTTTCCAGAATGCATTTTAAGCGCTCGAACTGAACAGACTATAACCACGCAATCTGGGCTAAAGCCGCTGGCGCGGCATTTTATATCCATAAATTTCTCAGCACCGCAATCTGCGCCAAAACCAGCCTCGGTAACAACATAATCTGATAATCTCAAGGCAATCATATCAGCCAATATTGAGCTATTTCCATGGGCAATATTTGCAAATGGGCCTGCATGCACAAAACAAGGAGTATTTTCCAATGTTTGGATTAGGTTTGGTTTTATTGCATCTTTTAAAAGCACAGCCATACTGCCTGCAACCTTCAATCTTTCTGCAGTTACCGGTTTGCCGCTTTTATCTCTTGCTAAAATAACTCTGCCTAATCTTTTTCTTAAATCAGATAGGCTATTGGTTAACGCCAAAATTGCCATTATTTCAGAAGCAACTGTAATATCAAAACCGGTATCGCGCGGAATCCCGTCTTCAGCAGTGCCTAAACCAATCTTTACGTTTCGTAGCGCCCTGTCGCTTACATCAACAACCCGATTCCAGCTGATTGTGTCAGGATCAATATCTATTCTCTTTTTAAAATATGCATTATCTAAAAATGCCGCTGCTAAGTTATGTGCTAAACCTACTGCATGCACATCGCCGGTAAAATGAAGATTAAAATCTTCCATTGGTATAACCTGCGAATATCCTCCGCCAGCAGCTCCTCCTTTTATGCCAAATACAGGACCTAATGATGGCTGCCTTATGCAAGTTGAGGTATTTCCCGCAACCAGATTCAAAGCCATAGAAAGGCCAATAGTTGTTACAGTCTTTCCTTCTCCCAAAGGAGTAGGAGTAATTGCAGCGACCAGAATATATTTACCTAGCGGCTTATTCTTAATTCTTTCTAAAATAGAAAGAGAAATTTTCCCCTTATAATCCCCAAAAATCTCCAACTCTGCAGGCTTAATCCCGACTTTAGCGGCAATCTTTCTAACCGGCAGTATTTTTGCTTTCTGGCGAATCTCTATGTCTGATAGCATCATTTTCCCTTGTTTAACGCAGATAATCGCAGATGTTTACGAAGGACGAATGACGATAGACGAAGGACGAAAATAAAAAAGCGTCCATCGTCCTAACGCAGTGGTCGTCCATCATCCATCGTTAAACTCAGTGTTAATCTGTGGTTTTAATAAAAGTTTCAATCGGTTGACTCTCTACAATTTCTGCTGCGCGAGTCAATTCCTCAAATATATCAATAAAATCCTGCTCGGTATGCCTGATAAAAATATTCCACTTCTTCCAACCTGTCCAATCGAAAGGTCTAGGTATATACCAGATCTCTCCAGTCCCAAGAACAGTGTTATCTGTAATTCTTATGCTTTTATACCAAGGTACTTTAATTTTATCTGCTAAACGCAGCTTAATTACATAATCAAAACGTCGAATTTGAAAAAGCCACTTGCCCACAATTACTGACCTTCCTTTATAATTTCCAGTAATGCGCTTACAAAAAAATATCGTCAATAAATAAGATGAAGCTTCTATGCTGAGTATTTTAGCCAATAATTTAACATTTTTAATAGCTATGAAAATTAAATAAATCAACATCCCAATTGGCAAAATGGCTAATAAAGGAAATGCCATTTGCCAATAACTCAAAAAGTTAAGTACAGCAATTTCGTCTCCTTTTAGAAATTTAGGAATCAAACTAAAAAAGCTAAAAAAGAAAACGAAGCCTATAATAAGCCTTATTAGAATCAATCGCATATTGTAGTTGGATTTCTTTTCCATTACGCCCTCCCTCAATCTGGGTTAATCAGCCTTAATTTATACGCGTCAATCCGCGCCCTATCTGTGTTCATCTGTGGTTTTAATAAAAGTCTCAACTGGTTGAGTTTCTACAATTTCTGCTGCGCGAGTTAACTCATCAAATATATCGATAAAATCCTGCTGATTAAATTTCTTAAAAAAATCAATTTTTGAAATAGCGAAATAACCTGGAAAATAACGAATCTCTTGCCCAGTAATGTATGTATTTGCTGTGGGTCTTAAGCCAGTTTTTACTAATGGCATATGATACGGAATAATAGAGATTAATTTGGGAGAGCGCTCAGCATATGCATAAATTCTGAGTACGATTTTTCTCCCTTTATAAATACCTTCGATACGTTTTTTTAAAAATAAAAGGAAAAAGTGGTTAAATAGAGAGTATTCTGCATTAGAATTAATTAATTTTATTAGAAGTCTAATGTTTCTCACTCTCATTATTTCTGCGTAAATATATATGAAAAGAGTTAAAGAAACCAAAATCGAGAGAAAAGGCCAAGAAGATAAAAAATTCAATAACGGAAATTCAGCGTCTATCGATGCCTTGTGCGTCAAATATAAGAAAAAGGAACCTATAATAATAAAAGGTACATAAAAAATCAATCCTAAGCGAATTCTTGGGTCTATTTTTTTCATATGAGTCGCAATTAATATAAATATTTATTATTTAATTCGAAAGCGTTTTTAAAAAGAGTAACCTTTACTTCATTTAAATCAATGCTCACTACATCAAAACGGGCATCAGAATCCATTAGGTTTTTCTGTTTTAAAAACGCCAATGCAGTGCGCGATATCTTGCGCCTCTTAAAACTGTTAATTGCCTCTTCCGGCAGACCCCGCGATGTGTTAGCGCGGCTTTTTACCTCAACAAAACAAATTGTATTTTTATCTTTGGCAATAATGTCTATTTCGCCAAGTTTTGTCCTGAAATTTTTTTCTAATATTTTATAACCTTGTTTTTCTAAAAAGTCTACTGCCACACTTTCCGCATCTATGCCGATTAACCTAGAGTCTTTCATCATTATCCGAGACAGGCTGAAAACTCAATCTATGGATTGGACAAGGTCCAAATTTCTTAAGCGCTTTTACATGCTTTAGAGTGGCATAGCCTTTATGGATTTTAAATCCATAATTTGGATACACCTTATCATACATAGTCATTATTCTGTCTCGAATAACCTTGGCAATAATCGAGGCAGCAGCAATACTTATGCTTTTACCGTCTCCGCCAACAATCTTTTTTGACGGAATGTCAACGCCTAAATCCATGTTACCGTCAATTAATAAATAATCCGGCTTTATGCCTAAATTCTCAATTGCCCGGCGCATAGATAATTTGGTCGCTTCTCTGATATTAATATGATCTATGACTTTTTCATTTACAATACCGACGCCAAAATCACAGGCTTGAGAAAGCTCTAAAAATGCCTTAGTTCGTTTTAAGGCAGGTAATTTCTTTGAATCATCTATCCTATTTTTAAAATTAAACTTTTTTAGGCGCACAGCGCAAGATACTACTGGCCCGGCTAAGGGGCCACGGCCAACCTCATCAATACCAACAATGCAGTCAAAGCCAGCTTTTTTTGCCCGCTTCTCGTAATATCTCATCTGCGCCTATTGCTCTTCTGTGCTAACTTTAGCGCCTTTGCCGGTCTTTTTCCTTAAATAATACAATTTTGCCCTCCGGACTTTACCTTTTTGCAAAACTTCTATTTTCTCTAAGTTCGGAGAGTGTAATTGAAAAATCTTTTCTACCCCTTCCCCAAAAGAAATCTTTCGTAAAGTAAAGGTCTCAGAAATTCCCCGGCCCTTTTTGGCAATAACTGTCCCCTCAAAAGGATGGACTCTTATCTTGTCCAGCTCTTGAGTTCTTACATGGACTCGCAATGTATCGCCTACATTGAATATCGGTAAGTCCTTTTTTAATTGCTGGCTTGTAAATTCTTCTATTGTCTTCATACTCTCACCTCGTTATTTAACACTGATGATCACTGATATCTGTGTCCATCTGTCGCTTTTAAATCTGTGTTCATCTGTGTTTACTTAATAAATCTGCTCTTTTTTTCTTTGTAATTATAATTGCTTGTTTTCTTCGCCACTCTTTTATTAATTTATGATTGCCGGAAAGTAAAACTTTTGGAACCTGTAAGCCATTAAAAACAGCCGGCCGGCTATATTGCGGATATTCTAATGTGTTGTTCTGAAAACTCTCTTCTTTTAAAGACTCGGCTCGTCCTAATACGCCTGGCAATAACCTAACAACACAATCAATTAAAACCATTGCCGGCAATTCTCCGCCGGTTAAAACATAATCACCAATAGAAATCTCTTCGTCTATTAAATTTTTCTTAACTCTCTCATCAACTCCCTCATAATGGCCGCAAACAAGAATTAAATGTTTTAACTGGGCTAATTGTTGAGCTTTTTTTTGAGTAAGTGTCTTTCCTTGAGGACTAAGCAGGATTATTTTAGTTTTCAGTTTTCTGTTTTCAGTTTTCTGTTTTATCGCCTGGACTGCGCTAAATATCGGCTGGCAGCACATCACCATTCCTGGCCCGCCGCCAAACGGCCTATCATCTACTTTTCTATGTTTATCTAAGGTGTAATCCCTTAAATCGTGAACACGAATCTTAAGTATTTTTTTTTGTTGTGCCCGTTTGATTATAGACTCATTCAATATCGGGCTAAACATATTAGGAAATATAGTTACAATGTCTATTCTCATATTGACTAACTAATGACTAATGCCTAAATCCGAATGCCTAATTAATTTTTTAATTATTTAATGTCTAATTTAAAATTAGTCATTTTGAAATTTAGAAATTTATTCGTCATTAGACATTAGGAATTAGACATTTTAATAATTATTATTTTTATACTTCCCTTTTAGCTCCAAAAGCCCATCTTCTTTTATGGCCTGGCGGATTTCGGCCATTAACTTTAGATAAAAATTTACATTATGCAATGATACCAGATAAAGCCCCAACAATTCATTAGTATTAAATAAATGCCTCAAATAGCCCCTGGAATAATTATTGCAAGCCAAGCAATCACAGGAACTATCAAGCGGACGAAAATCCTTGGCAAAAGGGGCGTCTCTGACAATAATCTTCCCTTCTTTTGTAAATGCGCTGCCGTTTCTTCCGTAACGAGTTGGAATTATGCAATCGAACATATCAATTCCTAAACTCGCTGCCTCAATCAAATCCGAAGGCTTACCCACACCCATCAGGTAGCGCGCTTTATTTTGAGGTAATTGGGGGGTGATTTTAGAAACAATATTATAGCGTAAATTCTCTGATTCGCCAACACTTAATCCACCTAAAGCATAGCCGTCAAAGTCAAGGTCTATCAAGCGCTTAGCGCACTCTAAGCGCAAATCATCAAAACTTGCACCTTGTATTATCCCGAATAATAATATCTTTCGTCCCTCGTCCTTCGTCCCTCGTCCTTCGAAAGCTTCTCTCGAACGTTTTGCCCAGTCAACTGTGCGCTCCATTGCTATTTTGGAATATTCCTTGGTTGTAGGATACTGCACGCATTCGTCCAAAGGCATAATTATATCCGAGCCCAAAACAAGCTGAATTTCAATAACCTGTTCCGGTGAGAGAAAATGCACAGAGCCGTCTAAATGCGATTTAAATTCCACGCCTTCATCGCTAACGCGAAAAACAGATGTTTTCTTATTCGAAACATTTGGTTTTGAAGCAGGGCTTGACATACTAAAAATCTGATATCCGCCGCTATCAGTTAAAATCGGTTTTTGCCAACCCATAAATTTATGCAGACCGCCTGCAGCTTTTATCACTTCCATACCCGGCCGTAAAGATAAATGGTAGGCATTGGCAAGTATTATTTGCGTTTTGCAATCCTCAAGGTCGCGGGTAGAAAGCATTTTAACTGTGCCTTGGGTACCCACAGGCATAAAGCAAGGCGTATCCACCTCGCCGTGAGCGAGTTTAAGCTTGCCTACTCGGGCTTCTGAATTTTTATGTTGATGAAGGACTGTAAAGGACATATTTTAGATAATAGATACTAGATGCTAGTTGCTAGTTAGCGAGTGCATAAGTGCATAAGTTTAACACAGATGAGCGCTGATAAAAGAACAGATGAACACAGATAAAATTAAAAATCTTTTTTAGAGACTAGAAATTTACTCGACTAGTTCCATCATTGTTTTTACCTTCTAAAGGTTCTTCTTTCCGAACCGGTCCCATATCATCTGCAAAAATAGTGTATGCAATATTTTTCTTTGTTAAATTATCAAAATAAACATCATAATTTATTTGAAAATCGAAACAGTAGATATCATATATCTTTCCAGGAAGAATCGGCGAATGGTTACCATAAATATTTTCAAAAATAAAATAATCCTTTTTCCCTCTGAGGTCTTTTCTACTTAGCCTACGCTCGTAAGGACTTACAATAGGAATGCCCTTTGGAAATTCCAAATTAAAAGTTGTATTTCTGACTGTCCTCTTCCCTACATTCTTAAGTGATAATATTAATTTGTATGTATGAATATCGGAAGAAGACTCCAAGCGTTCAATTATAGAAGAAGGTTCTATTATATATTCATTAGGCATAATATCAATAAATCCATCTGAAGATAGCCAATCGTCTATGCAAGAAAGTATTTCTTCGGCCTGAGAGAATATTAGTGGGTTGACATGGAGAAAGTGTAAAACACCTTTATCGACGCCAATACCATTTTCTTTAAAGATTAGAACAGGGATTTTTCGCTTTAATTCATGTTGTATAAACGAGGCAATGGCTATCTCTTGATTAATCCAAATAGAAGTAATTGCCTCTTTTTTATCGCTAAACCCTCTTTTATGTAAAACAGCAATAAACCCCGAGCATATATTTAAATTATGAAAAATGTTTGAAGTTAAACTATCTAAATCATGTTCAGTTTCAGCTAAAAATGCCTTAAAGCCTTTTTTGCTATCAATTTTATCTTTGATTTTTTTACCAATATTTATTTCATGTTCTTCGAGTTGCCCACAAGCCACAAAAATTATTTTTTCGTTTGCCATTTTGACAACACTCCTACGCTTAACATTAGCTTATCTGTGCCCATCTGTCGCTTCTATATCTGTGATCATCTGTGAAGAATGACAGGGCCTTTTATCTGTTTTTAGTACTTAGCAAATTCAAGACTTCTCTTTCTTTTGCCTCTTCTAAGCCCTTTATAACCTTCTTCTGCCATTTTGGGATCATAGAATTAAAAACATGTTTAATAGTCACTGCTTCGCCTTTAGCTATTAAGGCTCTAAGGATTTCAATAGCAGCATTTCTGTCTTTTATAGCTTTATCTTCTTTAAATCTACGCTGAAAGATGATTAATTTATGTAGAGCGAAATTGACAGGATGAGGAAGTTGTATCTCTAAGTCTTCTACCGTAACCTTGA
>JBFMEB010000026.1:0-23339 GCA_040753675.1 Candidatus Omnitrophota bacterium
CGCTTAATTCCTTTGCTTTACGGAAAGCGATGGATAAAAAACTTAAAACAATTCTTGATCTTTGTTACCCTAAAAAATTATGAGTCTGCTATTTCCTTCCGGTAACATTTAGTAATGAGTCATTAGGTACCTAAAAATGCGAGCTTGCCAGTGCCGGACGACCTCACTGACTTATTTTTTCAAAAATTAGAAGTGGCCCCCATCTCTATTGTTGTTTTATTTACATCAATTGTTGTAAATTTTACATCAGGATAAAGGTGGAGTTAGCGAGTTATCTAATAACCAGTATTATAAAAGTTAACAATACCAGCAACACTATAATTGTAACGATTATTTTGGGACTGGGGTATTTTATCTTACCCATGAAACCTATATTGCGCCTAAGACTCTCTCCGCAATAAAGACATAGTAGAGCATCGTCATCATAAATTGGTTTCTTGCAATGCGGACATATGTATTCAGCCATTACCTAAATGCTTGTGTCTACGCTGAATTGTCTTCGCGTTCAGCGGGACACTTCTATCAAAACCTATTATTAGATATAGAGTTACCAAGAAACGGTCCTAAAGGTTTTTTTTGCACTTAAAGCAATAAGTATCGTGAAAACACTTAACCGCAGTTCTGGCAAAAGCATGAATAATTATCAAAAGCACTATCTGTCCGAACAATCCCCAAGTCATAAAATCCTCCCAATGAGGCCATAACTTATGCCTGCCTGCCGGCAGGCAGGGAACGCAGTGCTCATAAGTTATCAGGCCGAATTGATCCCGAGCCTAAATGGCGAGGGACCAATTTTTAGCAATTAGCGTTTAGCGTGTAGCGGTTAGCGTCTAGCGGATAGCGATTAGTTTATGAGCTATCAGCTATGAGTGATGACCTATTTACTCCGACCTACGACCGCAGGAAGTCCCGAGCAAAGCGAGGGAAGCGCAGTCGAGGGGGTGACCTCCTACCTAATCAGTACGTGTCCCCGGAAATCTTTTTACATCAACTGTTGTAAATTTTACATCAGGAGTAGAAGCGTACTCTAATTTACCTAGGGACACTTCAAACAAAACCTATTATTAGATATAGAGTTACAAAGAAACGGTCAAAAGGGCAATCAATAAAAAGGCTTCCTCTTTCTAGAGAGTTGCCTTAGATTTTTAATTATTTCAACATGGTACTACCAGTTAAAATATGCATTCATTGTCGTCCTGTAAAGTTCTCCGTAGAAGCTCTTATATTTTCTTGTTTTTGCAGTCTGATAATCCGCAAGAAAACATTGAGCAAACAAAAGTAATGTTCTCTTATTGACGATATCTTTAGGATAAGGTCCATCTATTTGAGGCTTATTATAATGTGTCTCAAATTTTATGATTTCCCATTCTTGTTTAGTATTTAATTTTTCACTCAACATTTTTAACTAATAACTCATCTTTTCTCTTGCTACTTGCTTAATCTTTTCTAAAATTTTCTCTTTGAATTTCTTGCCAACATAGTCAAATTCTTCTAGTAAATCTTTAAGTGTATCTTTCCCGCCCAAGAAATCCCAGTATTCTTCGCCTACCAGAAATTCTTCTCCTTTTTCTAATAATCCTTGCTCTGTAAATCTAGAATATGGCTCGGGGTGATATGGATTATAAGGAAAAGCTAATATAGTTTTTACTGGCTTCCTTTTTCTTGCTACCCACTCTAATAGTTTTGTTTTCGAGGCAGTAAAGACATCAATATTAGGTTTGACTGTCTTAATCTCAAAATAATATTCTACCCCTTTGCGTTTCATATAAAAATCAGCTATTCTGTTCTCTTTCTGAGGATTACCTTTTTCAGGAGAAGCCGATAAAACTTCTTTTATTTCTTTATCTTTATTTACTTTTCTTTCGCCATTTCTTAATTCTCTGACAATATTATCGATAACAGATTTCTGTTCCCGCGATAAGACACCTCCAAGATCCATTTTTGTAAAAACTTCTTCTGCACTATCTTTAGCGATTATTTTCGATACCTCTTCATAAATAGACATACCCAAAGTTGTAGCCATTGAATGGATGAATGAATATGCAGCGACTTTTTCTGAATCTTGAATTAACCTAGCTAAAAATGGCATCGAGGTTGTTTCGCGCGCATATGTACGAAGCTTATTGGTAATCTTTTCAATTAATAAATTTCTTATTTCATCTTTTTGCTTGTTCAATAACGCCATGACTACCTCTTTCTAAAATAGTAAATACTTTCTGAGAACTGATAATTGTCTCTCTCGGTTCTCATCAAAACTGGCCTATGAAAAATCTCTTCGATGCTAAATTCGCATGCTTCAGCTATTTTGGGATAAAGATTATCTTTATCATTAACAACAACAAAAATTTTAGCTTTGGGCTTCAACCATTTAGACACATTCTGAAAAACCTTGATAAGGTCACGCTGATATTCATCTCTTGCCTGTTGGCTGCGGCCCTTTGAGGCCGGGCCTATTTCTTTAAAGCCATTATTACTAAAATCAAAAAGTTCGTAGGCATATTTATGTTGATCGTGGTAATCGATAAGTCCAACATAAGGCGGAGAAGTAAATATGCCATCGAATGACAAGCTGTTAAGTCTTATCTCTCTTGAATCGCCCTGAATAATCTTTATTTCGGCGTTACTTCGCTTGCTTTCATATTCTTTAATTCTCGCAATGGTATCCCAGCTATATCGATTTATGAATTTCAAGGCTTCTTCTATGGGTTCGCAAGTTCTCCTATGTTTTATACAGTAATATTTCTGCTTTACAGGTTTAGCAGGTCTTGCCAAATCATAATGCGGTATTTGCCTAGCGCTTCTGGTAGCTCTGCTTAAGATAACCTGTAAAATATCTTGATTCTTATAATTCTTTATTTGATCTCTATAAAAGAAAATTTCTTGAATTGCGCTATCCGCAAACCAAGTTTTAAAATATTCGTTTTTAACATCATATTTCTTAAATTTAGCTCTAAATAAATCTCGGCGAGAATTAAGTAACCAATTAGCAAAAGCTTTTGTTTTGAAAAGAATGTCTTTTATCTCTTTTTCGACTTCCGGAATATTATATCTTTTAGTTTTGACTCTTGCGATATGACAATTAAATTCGGAAATTTCAATCCCCACAGAATTCATCCCTAATACATTAGCTTCAACTAAAGTAGTTCCCGATCCCATAAAAGGATCAATTATCCAATCGCCTCTTTTAAAATAATGCTTCAGAAATAACTCTACTAATTGAGGAATAAATTTACCCAAATAGGGATGTAGCCTATGAACGTGTTTAGTCCGCTCATATTCTCTCACATTAGCAAATGATAAATCTACACCGTCCAAACTAGTTAAGTATTTCCTTTTTATTTCTTTTTTTTCTTCAGCTAAAACTGGCATCTTCTCTCCATTGTTTATCGATAAGCCTCTCTATTGAAGTTCTTAAATATTGCTCTTCTAATTCAATACCTATAAATTGTCTATTTTCTCTAAAAGCGGCGATTCCTGTTGTGCTGCTGCCACTAAAAGGGTCTAAAACTATATCATTAGGCCTGGTTGAGGCTAAAATAATTCTATTCAATAACTGTAACGGCTTTTGGGTTGGATGCTTGCCATATTTTTTCTCTTCCCAGCCCGGCGCTTTTATAGACCAAAGGCTTAGCATCTGCTTATCATTGTTCATCTTTTTCATTAGCTCGTAGTTAAAGTAGTGCTTGCTATCTTTGTTTTTTGCTGCCCATAAGACAATTTCAGTTGAATGGGTAAAATAACGGCAACTTAAGTTCGGCGGCGGGTTTACCTTAAACCAAGCAATATCATTAAGAATTTTGTAGCCCAAGTCTTGCATAGCATAACCTACAGCATAAATTATATGCGAAGTACCGGATACCCAAATTGTTCCGTTTGGCTTTAAAATTCTCTGGCATTCTCTTAGCCATCTCAAAGTAAAAAGATAACTCTCTTCTCTCCCCTTAGATACATCCCATTTGCCTTTATTTACTGAAACTTTCTTTCCGGCATGACAAGTGAAACCTCCGTTTGAAAGGAAATAAGGCGGGTCAGCAAAAATCATATCAATTGAGTCTGAAAGAAGGTTAGGGAGGATATTGAAACAATCTTCTTTGAATAAGATTATATTGTGCTTCTTATCTTCATAATAAGGTTTGGCTTCTAAATGCTTTGTTAGCTCAAAAACATTTTTGTGTTGAGCTGTTTTGGTTTCAGATTTTTCAAGAGTTTTAGTCATAAACATAAAAACCTCCGGCGAATTTGCCGAAGGTTTTAATTATTTTTATCCCTCGATTTCTCTCGGGATGGCTTGCGCCACGTGGCAGTTTGCGCCTTCGCTGAATTACTTTCGTGTTCAGCTTCGGCGCACCCGGCGTAGCTATTGAAAGCGAAGCCTGGGCCCCCTTCGAAACATACCACACCAAATTTATAATACACTTATACTCCTGAATTACTTTGCTGTCAAGTTGCTTTTTGTATATTCTACTCCTCCTCTGCTTATTGGTCAAGACTGGCAACTCAAAGATTTTATCTTGACAAATAGACTCTCTTGTTGTATATTTTAGTTGTATCACGATGAGAGGCTATCCAAAGGGCTCGTCCCGCGGAATGCCTCTTCTTTATTTATACTCCAGTTTTGCCCTCAAGTCGTTCATAAAAGCCATATCCGGAGCAAATTTCCTCATTATTAAAAGTCATATCCCGCTCAATTGACGATTAAGCTCTTTAACTAAATTATTCTTAAAATCTCGAATAATATTTTGTTGATCTTGAGGTAGAAATACAGACAGTTCAGTATAGAAATCGACTTTTTCGGATTTTTTTATGATCTCGTCTTTCTTTTCATTCAACTGTACCTTCTGTTCCGGAGAAAGAATTCCTTTTCTCATAATGAAATACAAATCGTAAAAATCACGGGCTTTCCCGCGACTCAAGAGGGCATCGAATATCTTCTCACTAACTAACAATTCCTGCGGGAGATGAAAAACATTATAGGTTGGAACGAAATCGTTCGCTACGCTATCTATTTCTCCTTTAATATCACGTCCATTGCGCGCGGAAATATTTATCGATACTGAAATCGGTTGATAATCGTATATATGAAATGTTGCTTCGCCATAATAACCTTCGGCGGTTATGCCAGGTTTTGAGCCAAGCTCCACCTTAATCCCTGCTTTTTCAATTTCCATTAATACTGCAGCAAATAAATCTTCTATAAATTTCTTCCGGTTATATTGTTCTACGCGGAAAATTGAAAAATCCAAATCTTCTGAAAATCGCGGACTACCATAGATAATTCGTAGTGCCGTGCCGCCTTTAAAAAGAAGATTATCTGCCTTCTCTAGTCTATATAATTGCGAAAGGAGTAGATGCTGGAAATATTCTCGGCCTATATTGGGGAATTCGCTTGTGCGATATTGAATTGCTAATTTCTTAATAGCGTCTTGAGTAATCATCGTAGTATTGTTTTTATGACCCTGGTGAGTTTTTCATTATTAAATAATTTAGCATATCGAGATGCTTTTGCCGGATTAATTTTTTTCTTATCAAAGCGGCTCAATAATTCTTTCTTCTTCCTCAAGCGTAAATATGTAAGGTCTACAAATGCTTTTTCGGGGTCGGCAATCAATGCACTAATATCTCGTTGACGATAGACAGAATAACCAGTAAAAGCTTCCTTCTTTATGCGATGATAAGAAAACGTTTTCCCCAATGCGCTAAATTGCTTTGTCGACTTCGTAGTTATCGAGGTAATTTCATATACTGTCTCGGGGATGACACGATGGAAAGATAACGCAAGCTCCAAGGAAACATAGGACGGTTCACATAACTTATTCGCGAGATAGATGTCAGGAACCGAAGTGTCATAAAGCGTATAAATGCCTTTCTTGAGGCGCTTGATAAATCCTTTTTTTGCGTAGCGGTGGATGAGAAACGTCGCCGCCACCTTGCTGATGCCAAAAACTCTCCTTACATCTAGCGGGGAGAATATAACCAAGCCTTTTTCCTTTAAATTTCTCTCAAATATATACCAATTCACTAATTTAGCCATATTGCTAATTTATCAAAATAATAGTTAAAAGTCAAGTATTTCTTAGGTTACACTTTAACAGCCTACCTATTTTACTCCTTCTTTCCTTATTGGTCAAGGGTAAGGGAGTGTTAAACCAGGAATAATAATCTATTTTCCGCTGATAGGGCGGGAGGATTGTGTGGCTTCAAGCAACCTGCCGTGCTCTGCGCCAAAATGGTAGGTTAGACTTAAGAAAACAGACTTTTTTGAATATCCTTTTGTGTATTTATCATCCCGGGCATCAAAATATTCTCCTCTCACACCTAAGACCCAATTTTGCGATAAACTATAACCAATACCTAATGCCCCAAAATAAGTAGGATGATTTGCTTTAGGATTCTGCCTCTCATAGCCCGGAGCAACCTGGGCTTCCATAAACAGCCTTTTACTAAAGTCAACTCCGGAATACGCTCCCAGGGAATGCGCCTGGATAGAAACCGGATTAAAATAGCCGTTATTTTTCTGGTCTTTCCAGTCTGAGAGATAATAATTGTAATATAGTTTTACATACGGCTTATGAGACAGGCGGTATTCTGTTTTTAGAAAAACTGTATTTTGTTTATTGTCATCAGAATAATTGCTGCGCCTATATTTTGCTGAATAAAACCACCAGCGGTTAGGCCTGAAATCGCAGGAAACAGAGCCGCTGTTTAAAATAATCTTTTTATTCAAGGCAGTTATGTCATCAACTGTCTCCCGGTCAAAACTTAAATCAAAACGCCAAATATCATCAGGCCTTATAGTAAACCAGGTGTTAGTGGTAAAAGGGCTAAAGCCGCTGAAGTCAAATTTTGTATAATATAAAAATGAATTAACTTCATAGACATCGCTTAGCCGCTTTGATAAATTTAAGCCACCGCGCTCGGCAGTTGCCGGAACTTTGCCCGGCTGCCTGAATTTCCACCACTGATATATCGCTGAAACAGCTGTTAAATCATCAATATGTAAACCACTACGAAGCCCGGAGCTCAGAATAGAGAGTTTATTTTTATCATAAGAATAATTGTTATATTGGCTTATATATGGCTGTTGTGAATTTTTTATATCATAATAGAGGTCTTTCGCAGCTTTTCTGTTAGGGTCTTTTGCAAATAGTTCATTAATTGTTTTCAGCGCTTTATCATCGCGGCCATCCCAATGATAGGCAAAACTCAATCCTTCTTTTGCATCAAGATTATCAGGATTATTTTTAAGAATATTTTGGTAATCTGCAATGCCTTTTCGATGATAACCCTGCCAAACTTTAATGCGCGCTTTACCATTTAAAGCATTTAGGTTTGTTGGCTCTTTCTCAAGAACTGAGTCGTAAAGCGAATCTGCCTCTTCCAGTTTGCCCTGCCAACTTAAAACTTCTGCCTTGCTTAATAATGGATGCGAATTTGTTTTATCAAGCTCAAGTGCCCTGTTAAAAACTTCCATGGACTTGGCTATCTGGCCATCCCACTTATACTGGTCAGCGAGTTCTAAGATAATTTCCTTCTCGTATTGCAGGTGCCTGCTCCTTACTTCTTCGAAAAGCTTAATTGCTTCTTTGTGCCGGTCAGCGTAAGCATAGACTCGCGCCCACTCAATTAATAAGCCTGGATCGCCTGAATGTAGCCAACCTGCAAGTTGCTCATAGAGTTTTAAGGCATCATTATAAGATTTGGCCTCCACAAGTTTTCTTGCCTGCTCGAGAATCTTTATATTATCCTGCGCAAACGCTAAAGACGTCAGAAAAAAAACAAGCACAAAAACTATAAGGCAAACTTTTCTCATTTTTTCCTTGCAGAAATAACCCATTCTCTGGTATGCAAAAGTTCATCTCTTATTGCCACTACCTGAATTGTGTTTTTGAACATAGTGTAGAAAAAAGTACTTACACTGTAGTAAAGATAACGCAATACCGGTGCCCTGGGAGAAACTGAATTTTTAAATGCGACAATTGCTTCAAATGGCCCGCTAAAAAACGTAAAAATAAGAGCAAACCAGATAAAACTGTTCATAGGAAAGATTATTTCTCTTTTATACCACCAGAATGCAAAGACTATGGGAAAGATAAAATGGCTGAAGAGGTCATAAAAAACCCTCCAAGTCAACAGGGTCGTCCACATAAATTTTTGAAAGATATTTAAATATTTTGACTTTAAAACCGGTAATTGATATTTAAAAGAACATTGAAACCAGCCCTGCGCCCAGCGCTTTCTCTGAAACCAAAGTCCGCTTAAGGTCGTAGGTGCAAGTTCAGTAGAAACAATGCTGCGGTCGTGGACAATGCGAAAGCCGGCTAAAAGGGCGCGTAAAGTAGAGTCAATATCTTCTGTAAGTTTATCTATATCAAATCGTATTTTCTTTATAACCGATGCCTTCCAATAACCGTTTGAGCCTCCGAATAAAGTGCTGTCAAATAATTTTGATTTTGCATCGTGGCTTATGCCGTACATTGCCTCGAATTCTACTTTTACCAGGGCTGAAATTGGGCTTCTTGAGCCGTTACGGATTTTGCAGCGGCCCTGCACTACATCATAACCCTCATCAAGCCAGCGCCAGGCGCGCCAAAGCGAATCTGAAGAAACCAGATGGTCTGCATCAAAGAGTGCTATCATCTCGCCTGAGGCAATATCCAGGGCATAATTTAAATTCTCGCTCTTGCTTCTTGAGCCATAGGCGTTAGCCAGGATAAGTTCAGGCCATTTATAAGCAAGTTCCCTCAACTTAAGCTCTATGGGCTCCATATGTGGCTCATTATACGCTAATATTACTTCAATGCCTGCTTTAGGCCGCTCGATTTTCTCTAAGATATTCGAAAGTGTATCCTCAATAACTGATATTTCATTAGGAAGATAGGCAGAGACAATGAAAGTAGTCTTGGGCACATCCTGGTGTTTTGCCGTAGGCAATTCTTTAAAGCGCTTGCGTGCCAGCGCGCTAAAAGAATACATATATGAAAGCGATGCCTGGATTAAAAATAACGCGACTACGAAATAATAACTTTTGTGCAGGATGAAAAAATATTTATAGGAAACAAGATAGAAGATTATTAAAGGCAGGATTATTAGATATGAAAAAACTTCGACCAGTTTAAGCCATTCTAAGTTTGCTTTTTTAATCATTTTTTAGTAAATCAAGCATTCTCTCCGACAGTTTTATATGGCGCTTCTCGTCTTCGGCAATCTGGCTTAGCCGGTCTTTTATTGACTTATCCTCAGAGTTTTCTACCAAATCAGTATAGACATCTAAAGCATTCTTATCTATAGCGTATAACTGGCGGATGCGCGCTTCCAAAGTTCTCTTATCCATAATTTAATCTTTAGATACCTCTCTCAATATCTCTGAAACGATTCTTTTGTGGCGCAACGTATCTTCTCTTATGCTTATTAGTAATTCTTTTATTGTATCCTTATTCTCATCCTGTAGGTCTCGCAGAGAACCCTCCTGAGATATCTCTATCAATACCCCGGCCATTATCTCTTCCATTTCACGAATCCGCTCTAACTTGTCGATAAATTCATCTTTTGTCATATTGCGATTACCCTGCTAATGTATAAAGTATGGTTAGCCGAATAGGAAATTCTTCGTCTATACAGGTATGTATTATAGGTGAAACTGTGGCAGGAAACAAGAAAAATCGCGGCTTAAGAGAGGCTATTCCCTCGGAAATCTGTCTAATTTGTCCACTATTTTTAACCCAGAAATACCACAACTCTTTGAAAAGTAAATTCTTATAGAATGTCCATCTCAGAGGGTAAACAAATAACCCCGATCTCAATAACGATAGTGTTTTTTCTTAAAAATTACAACTAAAAGAAAAAATTAGGACACCTCTCTTTTTCCGCCACAAAATTTTGAGGACCATTGAAAAATTAGAACCGAGTCTTCTACACCTTTGATATTTCTCTTATAAAAAAGCCCACAACTGAAAAGGTGTGGGCTTGATGCAATTAACAAAAGAATTTAATTTTGCTTATGTCTTTTATACGTTGTCGCTTTTAGGCCTAAGCATAAATAGCGCCAGCGCAATTGCAATGAAAAATATTATATTTGATAAGTTACGGCTGGAAGAAATTCCAAAGGTTTCAAAGATTTCTTTAGCAAAAATTAGCCTCTGTAGAACTCTTATAGCAAGTAATAAGATAATCACATTGATAACGGCCTTATTTTTCACAGGTTCATATGCGGCAATGCCCCCCAAAACTCCCATAGTAAAAACAAACGCACCCAACATCCTTATAATATAATTTATCTGCGGATTTAAAGCTACATTTGCCCCATAGAATAACGCAGCTGCCTTAACCGCTAAGCCACCTGCCAGAAGAGCCATTAGTCCTAAAACAATATTTCCTATGCAGAACATGACAAGAAGAACCCTTAACCAAAGGTATGATTTACCCATAGGACCTCCTTTTATATTTGAATTTATTCTACCATCTATTAAGCAATATGTCCAATTGTTTCTCTTTCGTTTAGAAAGGTCCCTCGAAATTTCTCCACCCAGCCATCTTTTGAATCAATTACTGATATTTTTATATCCCCTTCTCTATATCCGCGCGAACGATAGACATTATTATAAATATCTACTGCATTATCCTTTACCAGAAAAATTCTTACTTTTAAGAGCTGACCCAATTCTCTACAATATTTATAGTGATAGTTTTCTGCTAAGCCCTCTTCAAGTTGGTCCCTAAATTTAATCAGACGCCCAATACCGATTCTCCTTTTCTCATCTTCATCCAAACTAAGAAAAAGGACATACGAATAGCGGCCATTATCTCTTTCAGGAGCAAGCAACGAAAAAGATGGTGAAAATGAATATTTTTTTAAAAGTTTATTTAATATTTCTGCAATATGATATTCATTGAGTTTCTCTCCGAACAAATCAGAAATCTTATCTTCTTTAGATATAAAACGAACTAGGGGACACTGCCTCTTAAATCCAGTTACCTCTATTACATCTTGGAGCTTATAGCGGTATAAGCCTCCGGAAGTGGTGATAACTACAGAATAGCGTTTGCCTTTCTCAAGCTGGTGAGCAAGTTTTAAGTTATTCCTTTCGGGAACATTATCGACCTCAATAAACTCGAAGAAATGGGATCTGATAGATAAGATACATCCTACCTCATTTACCAAAGGAAAGGACACAACGCCTTCTGTAGAAAGTAATCCTTTACTTTGTACCTCAACATTCGGTAGATAGGACTTCAACTCTTTTAAATATAAGGCAGAATTGCCATCAGTCCAACAACTTATCATCACTAAATTCGGCCATATTTTTTCACATATCAAACCTCTGAATTCTCTCTTCTGATATTGTAAAAAAATGTTTCTTATCTCTTTAGCCCTTCTTATGTGTCTGGAGAATCTTTTTAAAAGCTTATTTTTAACTTCTGGGTTTATACTGGAAGGCAACGAAATAGTTCCCTTCTCTATATCATTTATAAGTAAAGGCAACCATTCTAAAAGCGATTTTAACAATATTGTCAAAAAAGTCGGACTCCAGACGGAGATGAATCTAAGGTCCTTTGCCTTCAAAAGAAAAAGGAGAGTTACATATCTAAAATTTTCTATATCCTTTATCTCGCAAACCTCCTTAGGAATTACCAAAAGATGCTTTAATAACAATTTCTCAAACAAGCCGAAATATTCTCTGTCATCTTCAAAACCAATTGGAATGCCACCTCTGCTAATCTTATTTTTGGAAGTTACAGGAGAAATTGACCAATAGGAGCTACCAAAAAAAAGCCTATTCTTTTTCAAATAAAGATCGCAAATCCATGGTGCGATTGCCCTTCGAAATTCTTTTTTCAATCTGCAGGTATAAGGGATATATTTTGTCGGGGCAGTTGAACCGCTTGAAAGTGCAAAAATGAGAACTGGCTCACTCGTTAAAATATTTTTCTTACCTTCAAGGATAGACTCTATATATGGCAAGTAAGAATTATAGGTAAGTAATGGGACTTTTAACTGGAAATCTTTTATAGTTTTAATTGAAAAAAAGTTGTATTTTTTTCCAAATTCGCTATTTTTATTTGCTTTTAATATTTTAAACAATACTTTTTCCTGTGTCTCTGAAACATAGGAGAATGATTTGTTAAATAACAGGCTTTCTCTGCGGTATAATAAAATTAAGAGTGAGTTAAGTAGAAAATAAAAAGGTTTTATCATCATTTCTTACATTGCGCTTCTCTTCCCTTGTTTTTTAGAGACCAGGTTAAAAGTAAAAATGCCCCCAATATAAGGATAGCTATGTTGATATAATTGCGATAAAACTGTGTCTTTACAACTTCGTGCATCATTTTGGCATAAGTAAGGCGATAACCAGCCCTCAATAAAAGTAATACAATAAGAGAATAGATAACACCTCTATATCGCTGGGGATCTCTAAAAGTAAACATACTCACCAGACCTGCAAAGATAGTTAAAGCCCCCCAAGGCTTACAGGCCAAAAAAAACTGTGCATCCATGTTTGGGTGAAAATCATATAAAAACCTATTAAAGGGTACAGCAAAATAAGTAAAGCAAAACGTAATAATGCCATTGATTAAATGATACAATGCAAAAATAAACAGGTAAATCCTAACAACCTTATTTAAAACATTCATCTTTTCTCCTTTTTATCTAAATTAATTTATGTCCATAAATATTTTTTTTAAGAACCGGCTTCATATTTTCTTCCTTTAGCTCTGCAAGGCATGCCAATTCATCACCTTGTGCATATAATGGATTTTTTTTAACGAAGAATCTAATATGCGGATCGCTCAAGCGTTGTGCTGTTACATCAGCGACGCCAGCTTTTAAGTGCTCCTTTGGATGATTAAAATGAATAATGCCTGCGTTAGCATTGTATTCCAATGTATATTTTTTATATGCAAAAATATCCAAAACCATCTTTTCAAATCTTGGGAATTCCTTATTGTAACAGGGGTAGAATTCATAAAAATATACCTTGAGGAATCTATAGGTTTTGTAACCCATAGAAACTAGAAACCAATACAGCCTACTATCTTTATATTTTTCAATAAGATAAAAGACTAGCTTACCCCAAACTTTCACTAATTCTGTCTGCCCCCAATATTCTTTCTCAATAATAGTATCTCCAGAAAAGAGCGCCTTAACTGATATTTTATCAACCTCCTCGCTAATAAGCATCTGCGTGGAAAAACCTCGAATATAACCGATGTCTGAATCCTTAAGAAGGATTACCCACTGTTTCTCACTAAGATCTCTGTCAAAGATCTCGCGTTTCATATTATCAAAATAAGAAGTCATGAGTTGAAACATACGGTCCTTTTCAGCATGGGAAAGTGAATTTACCTCTTTTATATTACCAATTAATCTCATTTTATAAAGTTCCAATATCCAAGTAAGGAATTCTGGTATCGAGATTTCTAGAAAAATCTTCCCCATCTTCCCAAAAAACCAGAAATAGTCTGCTGGTGTATTTAATCGCAGAAAAGTATTTCATTGCCTTAAGCAAACGGTCAGTAGAATGTAACCCTATTAAAAAGTAAAGATACCCCTTGTCTGCGAATTCATTAGATAGAAACTGAATCAATTCCCTAAAAATTTCCGGTTCATTTTGCTGTATGGCAATTAGACTTACGTAGAAAAAATTTAATTGTGAATTTGGTTGCGGCAATTTAGGTAAACCTCTAAAGTAAGCATAAAGATTATATAATGGCTTTGAAAAATAAAGCTTACCGTTATAGCCTTTAATAATGACCTGCTTAAAATTCTGCTGGTCCCATTTTGCAAGAAGACCTACTATCTTATCGTTCTTCAGTGCTAGATAAAAATTATTTATAGACAAGTCTCTTAAATAGCCATTATCGGAAACAAAATCCTCTTTGCAATAAAAGGGATAAAATTGCTTTTGAGAACCATTCTCATGGATAAATTTGACAATATCATCTATTTTTGATTGGGAACCTCTCTGAATGTCACAGGAGGACTTAAATCTCTTCCTTCTTGAAGGAATGCCTATAGCAAATGAATAATACAATCCTATATCTTGATAGCAAGGTAGACCAGCTCTTTTGCCTATCAATATTCTAAAAGCGTATCTATTGTCTTCAATTAATGTTGTGAGATAAGCGCAAACCTTTTTGTCCTGATGTAATTCTTTAAGGAACTGATAGCCTCTTGCTACCAGCATTCCTTTTCGATATTGCTTATATATTCTCAAATGGTTCAAGTAGCCTATATGCCTTATCTGCCCATTAATATATACTGGCTTGATTGATCTCGTGCCGCAACCCACAATGTTTTTATTTGTCTTATCCCTTACAACTATCACCTGATTGAATTTCCCTTCTATCCCCAACCCATAGTAATAACTTGGGTCTCTCTGGAAAGCTATCTTAATCTGACCATCCACAGAATTGTCATGGAGAATCTTTTGCAAGTCAGCATCATCGCTTTTATTAGCTAACTCGATAACAAATCGGCCCATTCTCTCTAAAATCCCTTTCCTAATTCAAAACCCAATTTTTTCCTTACCTCTTTTTTTAGAAGTAGATTAGTTGTATAGTAACTGACTAAATCAAAATTTCTACAATTTGCTTTAAAATCAAGCATCCTCTTAAATATTGACTCTAAGCTATAGAAGCCCTCACGTGCCTCAACGCATCCTTGGGATAACCCTTCTGCTGAAATAAGATTAGGTTGAAAAGCAATCTCGCCATAGAGATAATTCGGCTCTAGCCACCATTTTTTGTAAATCAGACGTCTCTAGCGCGACAAATTTTGATATAAAGGCGTTCCTGGAAAAGGAACTAAATGATTAAAGGCAGCTAGAAAAAATTTCTGTTTGATTGCAAATTCCAGATTTTTTTTAAAGCTATCTTTACTATCACCGTCATAACCAAGAACAAAAGTCGCATAAACCTTAATGCCGAAATCGCGAATTTTCTTTAAAAGGGCGTGATAATCTTTCCCTTGATAATTCCAAAGCTTATTCATCCTAGACAAATTCTCTTTGATTAATGATTCGATGCCAATCAGCATCCCCCTACATCCACTTCTTGCCACAAGTTTTAAAAGCCCTTCATCCTCAGCTATCTGGATACTGCACTGACCTATCCATTTTTTCTTTAAGGGGATTAATCTCCTAAAGAGTTCCTTGGCAGCAGATCTGTTAGCAACAATATTATCATCCACAAAAAATACAATCTTATCATCAAGGGATTCTACTTCTCTGATTACTTCTTCCACTGGCCGACAATTATTTGTCTGACGATAAAAAGCACTTACTGCACAAAAATCACAATTATACCTGCAGCCCCTACTGAACTCTACCAAGTTCAAGGGAAGATATTTCTTGCCTTTGAAGATGTCACGCCTGGGTTTTATATTACAAAGAGACGGCCTTTGCCTAGATTTGAAGATGTCACGCCTGGGTTTTATATTACAAAGAGACGGCCTTTGCCTAGATTGGTAGAATCTCTTTAGTTGTTTACTTTGAGCATCGGTTAAAACCTGCTCCCAGATACCCTCTGCCTCCCCAATAACTACAGAATCAGCATACTCTATGGCCTCTTCTGGAATTAAAGTAGGATGAAAACCTCCCATGACAACTGGTATAGAGCGTCTGCGGAACTCTGCAGCTATTTCATAGCTTCTCTTAGCGGTGTATGTCTCAACGGTAATCGCTACTAAGTCGGTTGGCTCATCAAAAGAGATAGGTTCCAAACGGTCATCGTAAAAGACGATCTCATGCTGGGCAGGAGTTAGGCCGGCAAGGACAGCTATGGTAAGAGGCTGCATAAGGTCAGAAGGTATATATTTTCTCTGGTAGCCACTAACCAAGTGAGGTTTGATTAAAGTAATTCTCATTGTCAATATGTCATCATTTCTTTGGTGTAATTAGAAATGTTGTTCGCATAAAATCTGTATGCGAAATTAGCAGGAATCATATACGCAAGTAAACAACGTGAGCCATAAAGCCTTTTTAAAATAGAACTAAAGTTATAACTTTGTCTCCAAGCCCAAAACAATCCTTCTTGAAGCTCTTCCGGCGTCATTAAGGCAGGTCTGAATACTACATGTTGAGCATCATAAAAAGACCAGTTCTCGTGAAGTATTCTATTCTCCTGCTTTAGTCTATGAAATATGGGGGTTCCTGGAAAAGGTGTGTATGCTGTAAACCTTGGCAGATCAAGATTTAGTTTATAAACCATGTCAACAGTTTTCTCAAAAACCGATTTATCATCTGTATCAAAACCAAAAACAAAACAGGCCTGAATCGCAATGCCATAATAATGCAACTTCTTCACTTGCTCTTTATAATGATCCGCATAGTTAAAATTTTTTCCCATTGCTTTGAGCGTCTGTTGAGATACTGATTCAAAACCAATAAGTAACCCCCTACATCCACTTTGGTTAGCTATCTTTAACAACTCTTCATCTTCAGCAATCTTAATTGTTGCCGGACTCACCCATATTTTTTTAAGAGGAATCATGGCGCTGAAAAGTTCCTTTGCATATTTTTTATCTTCGATGGGACTTACGTCAACAAAAAGCACATTTTTTGTCTTAATCTCTGCTAGTTCTTTAATTACATCTTCAACCGGACGAAAATACATCCTCCTACCCCAGGCAATAGGGACAATACAAAAGTCACAGGCATTAATGCACCCGCGAGTAGCCTGAAGCGTATGAATACTTACATAGCCTTTAGATTTAAGGATTTCTCTTTTAGGGGTAGGCAAGTTTGCCAAAGACAAATTGGGTGACTGGGTATATATTTTTTTCATGCCTCCATCGGCAAAATCCCGCAAGAGCTGAGGCCAGCTTTCTTCAGCAAAACCTGTAACTACCGAATCGGCGTGCATGCCTGCTTCTTGAGGCATTAAAGTAGGGTGAACCCCGCCTAATACAACCGGAATCCCTTTTTTTCTTATGGCATCTGCGAGCTTATAGGCGCGTAATGCGGTTCCCGTAATTGCGGTAATACCAACTAAGTCAGCGTTAATTTCAGATGGCATCTCCTCTATGCCCTCATCAATTATTTTCACTTCGGCATTTATTTCAGGAGGAATTAATGCCGCCAAACTAGTCAAAGTAAGCGGCGCATAGCGGATAGGCCTTCTAAATACTCCACCACTATGCCTGTAAAGTGCACCACGTGGCATGATAAGTGTAATTTTCATGCTATTATTTTTCAATGTGTTCTAAACCGCTTCTTCAACATTGCTTTATAGCGAGATCTTCTCTGCTGTGTAAATTCTGCACTGTAAATCTTCTCAGCTAAATCGCGAAAATTCTTTTCAAGCTCTTTGACACTCATACTCTTGGGCTGAAAATTTACATCAAATAATGTACACTTTGCCCAATCGCTAGGCTTTAAAATTCTTTTTTCTGCAAGCAGACGTTCATAAAGAGGCGTGCCTGGAAATGGTGTCATAACCGTTATTTGAACCTCATACAAACCACTCTCTTTAACAAATTGCCAAACCGCATCAAATATCCTTTGATCTTGCCCATCTAAACCCAAAATAAAACATCCATTGACCGTAATCCCATGGGATTGAATTTTATCAATTGCTATCTTGTATTTATCCAGTTGTTTCAATTTCCAATTATTAGATAACTCAAGCCCATCCAGACCACTCTTTAAAGGACTTTCAAATCCGATAAGAACCTGTTGACAGCCGCTTTCACGCATAAGGTCTAAAAGCTTATCATTTTCAGCTACGGAAACATCAGTCTCAGTAAACCATCTAATATTTTCATTCTTCAACTTTTTAAGCAAACTCATCCAGTATTTTTTATTAATGAAGGTGTTATCATCCGCTAGTTCAATAAACGGTCGTTCCCATATCTTTTTAATAGCCTTTATCTCTTCTAAAACTTTTGTTGCAGGTTTTTGCTTATATTTGTTGGAAATAAGAATAGATGCGGCACAGAACTCGCAATGATGCGGGCATCCCCTGCTGGTTTGGACGGTAATCCTGTTATATTTTTTTGGGTCAAGCAAATCAAATTTAGGCATGGGTGCATCTTTTAAATCGAAATCTTTATCGAATGAAGTATAAAAAGATTTGAAGTTCCTTTTTTCTAAATCACTCAACAGCTCAGGCCATACCGGTTCTCCCTCTCCTATAACCACCGAATCGCAATGTTCCTTGGCCTCTTCTGGCAAACATGTAACATGAGGACCGCCGATAACTGTTTTTATGCCCTTTTTTCTATATCGGTCAGATAATTCATAAGCCTCAGAGATCTGTGCGCTGTAGGTAGATATGGCCACAAGATCAAATGAATTTGGTAACTCCTCTATTTGTTTAATATCGCCTATTTCCAAATACTCAATGTCAAAATTATCTGGCGTCATTCCAGCCAAGGTCAATAATCCAAGACTGGGGAGCGAGGCTATAATCTTATTCCTATCAACGAAACCAGGCAGAGTTAAACCCAGCTGAGTCAACTCCTCATTATAAGCGCGCACCCCGCTCATAGCGATAAAGCCAATCTTCATAGTTCTCCCCAATCTTATTTAGCGGAATTCGTCAAAATCGCCCAGCGAAGAAACAAAATATTAATAACAATCCCTGCAACGCTTGCGATTGAAATTATAAGAAAAATTTGCGGAACGCCGTATCTAAAATAACCGTAAATAACAGCACTTGCAAAAGACAGCTTCATAAGCAAACGGACTATTGCTAAATCAACATTTCTTAAAAGATTTCTCGCAATCAAAAATTCACCTATACCTGCAGACATAAGAAATAGAGCCGGAACATGGATGTAGGCAGGATGGTTTGGTAAAATTATCTTAAAATACGCAAAAATATTCCTGTAGAATAATGCAAAAACTCCTCCTAATAATACATCGTAAACACCTATAACCCAGAAATATAATTTAAAAAATATTTTTTGCTGCATTTCGTCCCCTCCTTTTTAGTATTAATAATCTGTAATTCTCAAAAGCTCAACTTGCTGTTGTTCATGAGCCAAAAGCAAATTCCAAAACTCCCGGTTATTGCCTTTATAAATATCAAACCACCGACTATAACTTCTTCTTTTAAGAACAGCTCTCAGAATCCAAGCGAGCTGTTTTGCAGTGAATAAATGTAAGACAAATTTACTAAACTTCGAAATCATTTTATCCCTCACTATATGATTATCTTTACTGATCAAGGATATCTCTTTTATTATCTGTTCTGCCGTTTGATGCTCAGCAAGAGCGAGCCTTTGATATACCGACATTAAACTCGCGTCTCGTTCCTTTAGTGACAACATTTCATAAAGTCTTTCGCCCACAATTTCTATAACCAACATTCGCTTAAGCAATCGTTGATAAGAACGGTTTTTGCTCATGACTTAATTCTTTTCGATAAATTCTTTAACTAATTTCCTCTTAATCTTCCGTGTTGCGGTCTTAGGCAGTTCATCAAAATACAGCGCAAAATCCGATATTTTCTTATATTCGGCTAAATTTTCGCTTAACCTATTAATTTCTACTCTTATCTTTTCTCTAATAACATCTTGATTTTGTCTTTCGCTTTCATTAAAAGAATCTAAATTGGGCACAATAACTGCAAAAACCTCTTCTGTGCCTGCTTTTAGGCCTTCAGTTGCTTTGCGGCCTAGTACACAGATCTCCTTTATATATGAACTATGAGACATAACTTCTTCTACTTCTTCTGGGTGTACTTTCTTACCGGCTCCTAATACAATCAAATTTTTTATTCTTCCGGTTATATATAGGAATCCGTCTTTATCAATATAGCCGATATCTCCGGTATGGAGCCAACCATCTTTTAAAACCTCTTCTGTTTTTTCTTGTTGTTTATAGTATCCACGCATTATATTCTGCCCGCTTACAACAATCTCTCCTTCTTTTGTATTCTCTTGATCGGAAGGCAAAATCTTAACTTCAATCCCTTCTAAGGGAATTCCTACCGAGCCATATTTCCTTTCTGAAAACGTATTTACAGTGATAACTGGCGCTGTCTCAGTTAATCCGTATCCTTGCAATATATTAAAACCCAAGATAGTAAAATTTTCTTCTACAACAGGATCTAAAGGAGCACCGCCTGAAACAAAGCATCTTAAATGTCCACCGAATTGTTTATGTATTTTCTTAAAAAATAATACTCCGGCCCTAATCTTAAACTGTAACAAAAATTTAGATAACTGCATAAGACCAAAAAATATCCTCTTTTGAATAGAAGATAAATCTTGTGCCTTTTTCATAATTCCATCGTGAAACATCTTTAAGATTAAGGGAACACATATCATCGTAGTGGTATTTGTTTCCTGCATAAGTTTGATGATATTTGTAGGTTTTAGGCTATCGCAATAAGTAATAGTAGCGCCTACATACAAAGGCGCAATTAATCCGCCGGTTATTTCCAGCATATGATTAAGTGGTAAAATTGAAAGAAAATTATCCTTAGAACTAAATTTTATATATTTATTTAACTGCACAATTTCAAAAAGTAAATTTCTATAAGTTAACTCCACTCCTTTTGCTACTCCGGTCGTGCCTGAAGTATAAACAATCAGGGCCGAATCATCCGGCTGGATCTCACGATGAGCAATTTCATTTTCAGGCACCTTAAAATCCTTAAGCAATAAAATGCCTTCTTTGCTGGCCTCATCCAGAGATATTATGAATTGCAAGTATCTTAATTTTGGTTTTAAAGCTATAATTCTTTCTAAAAATTTATCCGAAACAAAAATACATTTTGCCTGGCAATCGTTAAGAATAAATTCTATTTCGGCATCGCTTAATTTTATATCCAGTGGAACAGTGATGCCGGCGCAGGAGATAATCCCAAAAAAAGCAATAGCCCATTCTGGGCGGCTCTGCGAAAGAATAGCCACCCTATCCGCCCTTTCTATTCCTATTTTTTTTAGATGATAGGCAGTATCAGAAGTTCTCTTGCCAAGTTGAATATAAGAAATGCACCTAAACTTACCGTCATCTTTTATCTGTAAGGCCGGCTTATCAGAATACCTGCGGTTAATAGCAACCATTAACTCAATTATAGTTACATTTTTAAGACTAACCTTGCGCATTGCGCTCCTGGACATGCTTAGGTTTGATAGGCTCTGCCGGAACGCCAAAATATACTGCCCTTGGCTCTACTTTGGTATTTTTTAATAAAACCGTGCTTGCGCCTATAATCGCATTATCTCCTATCTCACAACCAGGCATAATTGTGGCATGGGAACCTATAGTTACGTTATTGCCAATCTTTACTTTTCGCAGTTTTAATATACCTCTCTCCACAACGTGACCAATAATAATCGCTCCGCCACCAATAACTGTATTATCTCCAACTTCTAAAAGCGTAGCGTCAAATACAAACTTAGAGTTTATCTGTACGTTTTTACCTAAACGCGCTCCCAAAAGTCTCAATAATATATTAGCAAACGGAGTAAGTAATATAAAGTCGATAAAGGTAAAATTAATTAACAGATAAAGCGAACTTATGAATGCCCACTTAAGTGCCTGCAAAGAAAATATCGGATAATTACCTTCCTTAAGGCGTAGATATAAAGCGCTACGGACAGATCCTATCAAAATAATCAAGGAGAACCCAAATAAAAAATACCCTGCAGCTAAGGCCAAGCCGATATAAAAATACTTCATAAAAATACTAACACTTGAGCCTGCTGATAATGCATTAAATACTAAAGCCACTCCAGGGATTAAGGCTAAACCAAAAAATATTGTTGCAATGCAATACATCAAAAGCGAAAATAACAACTGTCCAAACGAAATAAGAAAAGATTTCATTGTTGACTCCTTTTTTCTATTAACACATTTGACATAGTCAGCGCATCTAAGTTGCTAAATTTATAATTTTCTGATAACGCTTTACTGATAAAAGTCTCAAGGGCTTTTACGAGAACCTTTCGGGTAGGCTCTATTAAAGGATGAACTCCATCGTGTAATACTAATATCCCTCCCCCTCTATTCCTAACTGAAATTAAAAGCCTTTGTGCCAAAAAAGCCGGAGAAAAAATCAAGTTATCAAGGATATAGTGGTTAACCCCTACAACGGTATAATCATTAAAGTGCTGTGCTGATTTTTTGTTCCAGATAGCATTAGGCGGGCGCAAATATTTTGGGGTAGGAATACCTAAATCTTTCAATAAACCCTCGGTCTTTTCTAAATCTCTTCTCTGTCTATCTTGGGCTAAAAAAGAAAAAAATAAAGAATGGCTGAATGAATGGTTTCCGATAATATGTCCTCGCTTATAAATTTCTTTAACAATATTCGGAAAGCTTTTGATATTTTTCCCAACTAGGAAAAAAGCAGCTTTAATTTGAAAATTATCAAGAAGTTTAAGGAGCTCTAAAGTCACATAAGGATTGGGGCCGTCATCAAAGGTAAGATATATTGTCTTGTCTTCTTTATTGCCCTTTGCGAATAACAGCATTCTTTTAATTTAACGTATTAAAAAACCAATCTTTTATTTGATTTATAAACTCTTTTGAAGTTCCTTTCATTAAATACTCAGCATGAGTGCCATTTTTAATTATCACTAATTTTTTCTTGGCAGTCGTTTTTTCAAATAGGGCCTTAGAATGCCATGGTTTAATAACCCAATCTTTTTCTCCGTGAATATAAAGAATTGGAATAGTAAGTTTGTCTACATTTTCAATGGGCTTCTTTTTCTTAAGCCAAAAAGGACCAGCGCGAAACCCTCTGCCCGTTCTGCCTTCTTTGCTAAATAGAGTGTAAAGCAAATCCTCTTTTAAATCTAACTTCCAAAATTTATAATCTATCTTGTTAAATTCGCAAGGGCCCGATACGCAGATAAGAGAATTAACCATTTCATTCCTTGCTAAAAAATTTATACAGACACTGGCTCCCAGGGAAAATGCTATTATTCCTATTTTTTTATATTCTGGCCTTAAATGCGTTAAAACTACCTCTAAATCCTTTTCTTCTTTACTTGTCCAGCTATATAAGCCGCTGCTTTTGCCATGACCGCGAAAATCAAACATAAAAACATCATAGTCGTCTAGTAAATTATCTGCCAATTTTTTTAACAATATTGCATCTTTGCTATTATAAAAACCATGTGCGATGACTATGACTTCCTGATGACTATTCTTATAATGTTCGTAAGAAATTTTTTTATTATCTGCTGTTTTTAAAAATTTCAATTCCCTGGTAGTATTTATTGGCATACGCGAATCTTTTATCAACCTATGTTAATTAAATGTTTAACAATTTCGTTAGGATCAACCCGCAGATAACCTTCTCTCTCCAAATAGAGCTTAACCTGTGCAATATCCTTCATTACTTCCTGTGCTAATTCTTCTTGGGCAGGATATTTGTTGATG
>JBFMEB010000027.1:0-23296 GCA_040753675.1 Candidatus Omnitrophota bacterium
TTCTTTGTTGTCTCTATCTTTCAAAACATAAACCCAATATATCATGAAAATTAGTGCTGGGTCAAATTCAGCCAACAAAGTTATGAACATTTATTGTTCCATAACTTTGGGCTTCATTTGACCTCCTTCTTATTAACAATTTTCACGATCTCCATTGCCCAAAGCGGAAACGATGAAATAATTACCACCAAAAACCAATCAAATGCGCCCAGCGGCTCAGTCTTAAATACCTTCTGCGCAAACGGCACATATACTACTGCCATCTGCAGCAAGAATGATATAGAAGTTGCCAGGATAAGTTTCGGATTAGTAAACACGCCGATTTTGAACAGCGATTCAGTCATATTACGGCAATTATAAGAATGAAAGAGCTGTGAGCAAGCCAAGACTATAAATGCCGCGGTCCTTGCACGTTCAATCCCTTCTTTTTCGATGAATAAAACAAAGCTAAAGGCAAGTAAGCTGCAAAAGGCAATAAAAGCGCCTTGGGATAACATAAGAAATCCTCTTTCTTTCGTTACTACCATCTCATTGGGCTTACGCGGCGGATGCTGCATAATCTTTGGGTCAACCGGGTCAACCCCTAAGGCAAGCGCAGGCAAGCCATCGGTTACCAAATTTACCCAAAGAATATGTATAGGTAACAATGGCACTGGCCAGCCAATGAGAGAGGAAACAAACATAACCAGGATTTCTCCCACATTACAAGATAAAAGATAATGGATGAATTTTTTTATATTGTCATAAATGCCTCTGCCCTCTTCTACTGCTGCGACAATTGAAGCAAAATTATCATCAGTGATAACCATATCCGAAACTTCTTTGGTAACATCAGTGCCGGTAATCCCCATGGCAACGCCGATATCTGCCTCTTTTACTGCCGGCGCATCGTTCACGCCATCGCCGGTCATAGCCACGACCTCGCCACGCTTGCGCCAGACACGCACAATCCTTAATTTATGCTCTGGCGAAACCCGGGCATAAACCGGTATTCTCTCAACCTGATTATTAAACTCTTCTTCGCTTAACTTATCCAATTCTTCACCGGTAAACGCCAGGGAATCTTGTTTAAAGAAACCTAATTCGCGGGCAATGGCTACAGCAGTATTTTTATGGTCTCCGGTAATCATTACGGTTTTAATACCTGCCTCTTTACACTCAAGTATTGATTTTTTTACCTCTTCTCTCGGCGGGTCAATCATGGCAATCAAGCCCACAAAGGTAAGTTCTTTCTCAATTGCCTTTGCCTCATAACTGTCTGGCTCTTTATCTAAGAGCCGATAAGCTACTGCTAAAACCCGCATTGCCTGGTTTGCCAAATCGCTATTTACCTTAAGAATTTTTTCTCTATCTGCGCTGGTTAATTTTCGATTTTTTCCATTCTCCTCAATTCCAATGCAATCGTTTAAAAGTATATCCGGCGCGCCCTTGACATAAGCAATAAGTTGATTAGCCTGGCGGCGCACAATGGTCATCTTTTTACGTTCAGAGTCAAAGGGAATTTCTTCCACAAAAGTATATTCCTGCTCTAATGTTTTCTTTATCAATCCAATTTTGGCAGCAGCAGTAAGTATAGCTGCTTCAGTAGGGTCTCCGACTATTCTGTAATTGCCATTATTTCCAATCAGCTCTGCGCCATTGCATAACACGCCGCAGGTTAAACTTTTATTTAAATCCGGGTAATCTCGGGGACTAATGTGTTTTTCATAAAATAAAAAATCGCCTTTTGGCTCATAGCCAATGCCAGTTACCTTAAATAAATCTCCTCCCGCATAAACTGTCTGAACTGTCATCTCGTTTTTAGTAAGAGTGCCGGTCTTATCAGAGCAGATCACGGTTGCACAGCCTAAGGTTTCAACCGAGGGAAGTTTTCTTATAAGAGCGTGGCGTTTTACCATCCTCTGCACTCCCAGGGCTAAAGCAATAGTTACTACCGCAGGAAGGCCTTCTGGTATAGCGGCAACGGCAAGGCTTACTGCTGTCAAAAACATATCCAGGAGTTTGCCACCGCGCAAAAGCCCTAAAGTAAACACTAAACCAACCAAAACAAAACATAGGATAACAATCCATTTTCCAAACTGCTCTAATTTTTTCTGTAAGGGCGTAGCTTCTTGCTCTATCTCTTGAATCATTCCGGCAATCCTGCCTAATTCAGTTTGCATCCCGGTTTCACATACAATCGCCCTTGCCTTTCCCGAAGAAACTGAAGTGCCCATATAAACCATATTTGCCCGGTCTGCTAAAGGAATATCTTTTTCTTCTAAGGCAAGGGTGGTTTTTAAGACCGGCGTAGATTCTCCGGTTAAACTTGCTTCTTGAACCCCAAAATTAGAGGTAATCCAGACAAGGCGGCTATCAGCAGGCACATTGTCTCCTGCTTCCAATTCAATTAAGTCTCCGGGCACTAATTCGCCTGAGGGGATGATACTGTGCTGGCCGTTACGAATAACCTTTGAGTTAGGGCTGGACAACTTTTTTAAGGCAGCTAAGGATTTTTCTGCGCGGTATTCCTGAATAAAACCTAAGATTGCATTTACTACAACAATAGCAATAATTGCAACTGCATCTACCCATTCCTTTAAGAAACCGGATACGAGTGCTGCGCCAATCAGAATCCAGACAATAAAATCCTGAAATTGCTCAAGGAAGATACTAAGAGGAGAACGGCCTTTCTTCTCTTTTAGCGCATTAGGGCCGTATTTCTCAAATCTAATCTTTGCTTCGTTAGAAGAGATACCGCTGGATAAATCAGTATTAAGAGACTTTTCTACTTCCGGAATATCTATTTGCCACCATTTTTCCATCCTTAAACTTGCTCCTTTTTCTTGCGCAAAACTCCGAAATCGCCTTTCCAGATTACATAAAAAGTCGGTATGATTAGCAGCGATAAGGCAAGCGCAGTAAACAACCCAAAAATTATCGGCGCAGTGTAGCGTTTCAAAAACTCAGCTCCTATTCCAGTTGCCCACATTGCCGGCATCAGGCCTAAGATATCCGCGGAACAGGTCATCATTGCAGGACGAAGCGCACGCGTTGCGCCTTCAGTTACAACAGCATACACATCATCTATCGTCTTTATTTTGCCTGCCTCCTGCCATCGACTATAGGCCTCCATAATAAAGGTAGTAATAAGAGCACAAAGGGCTGCGCCAATACCAATAACCTCCATCATACCAGCGTAAACCGCTATGGATTTATTAAACCCTAAGAAATTTATGCTCCATATAGCACCTATAGCAGTAAAAGGCATAGCCAGCATAATAAACAGCGTGGAAATAATGGATTTAAAATTAAAATGATAAAGAAGGAAAATAATCATAAGTGTTGCTGGTATAAAAATACCCAATCTCTTTTTTACTCTCTCCATATATTCATATTGTCCGCTCCAGCTAAGTGAATAGCCAGTAGGCAACTTTACTTTTTCTCTCACTATTTTTTTAGCATCGCGCACATAGCCTCCGATATCACGGCCAGCCATATCAACATACACATAGCCAGACAGCAGAGCATTTTCATCCCTAATCATTGCTGGTCCTGATTTCAGGTTGATATCTGCGATTTGCTCCAGAGGTATCTGAGCTCCTGACATCGTAGGAACCAACACACGTCTTAACTTATCAATGTCATCGCGCAGTTCCCTTGCATAACGCAGGTTCACTGGGTAACGTTCCCTGCCTTCAATCGTAGTAGTGATATTCTCTCCGCCTATAGCTGACATTATTACCATCTGTGCTTCTTCAACGCTTAGACCATAACGCGCCAATTGTTCTCGTTTCAGATCAAAATCTACAAAATATCCTCCAGCAGTCCGCTCAGCATAAATACTACGGGTTCCAGGAACCTCTTTCAAAACCATCTCAATATGCTCACCGATTTTTTCTATTTGTTTTAGGTCAGAGCCGAATATTTTAATCCCTATTGGCGTACGCACACCAGTAGTCAACATATCAATCCGCGCTTTAATTGGCATTGTCCAAGCATTTGTTACGCCTGGAAAACGCATCTTCTTATCCATCTGGCTGGTTAATTCTTCGAAGGTAATGGAGCGCTTAAGAAACGGAAAAAAAATCCCAAAAATAGGAACTTTTCGCCATATGTTCCTCGGCTTAAGTATTACTGTTGTTTCCATCATTGAAAACGGAGCAGGATCAGTAGATGTCTCAGCCCTGCCTGCCTTGCCAAAAACACGTTCAACCTCAGGAAAACTCTTCAATATCTTATCCTGCACCTGAAGCAGTTTTTGAGTTTCTGTTACGGAAATTCCTGGCAAGGTGGTAGGCATATAAAGTATACTACCTTCGTAAAGAGGCGGCATAAATTCAGAACCAATCTTTAAGAATATAGGTATTGTTACCAACATAGCTGCGAGCATAATTCCAACGGTAAGTTTGCGATGTCTAAATGTCCACCCTAATATTGCTTTATGGCGTTTCATTAAAAAACGCGAGGCAAAGTGATCTTCTAAATCCCTGCCTTTAGTTTTACGCAACAAAATCATAATTAAGGCCGGAACCAGAGTAATTGAAAGCACTGCTCCAAAAAATACAGTAAATATTTGTGTGGCAGCCATGGGCCTAAAAAGCCGACCTTCCTGACCCACTAAGCTAAATAACGGAATAAACCCAATTACAGTAACCATCAAAGAAGAAAATATCGGCGGCCCCACCTCTTTCATCGCCTCAATCATTATTTGACTGCGCTCACCACTTATCAGCCCTTTCCTTAATTCATTTAATTTAGTATGCACATTTTCAACTAACACTACACCCACATCCACCATATCTCCGATAGCGAGGATGATACCCATTATTGACATAATATTTACTGTAAGCCGCATGCCTAACATTGGAATAAAAGCAATTAAAGCGCCAATTGGCAAAATAACTACGGGCATAACTGATGAAGGAAGATGCAACAGGAAGAAAATAATCATTATAGAGACAATGATAAAATCTTCTATTAAAACCTCATTAATAGTCTCTAAGGATTTATGAATAAGGTCACTACGGTCATAGGTAGTAACAATTTTTACACCCTTGGGCAAAGAAGGCTCTATGTCTCTAATTTTTTCTTTAACCCTGTCTATGACGCGTAGAGCGCTCTCGCCCTGACGCATCACTACAATAGCGCCAACCACATCACCTTTTCCGTCAAGATCAGCCACGCCTCTACGAATATCTGGGCCTAAACTCACCTTGCCGATATTTTTTACTAAGATAGGAGTTCCAGTCTTATGTTGTAAGCCCACCACTATATTCTCAATATCCTTTACTGATTTAGCATAACCTCTGCCGCGCACCATATATTCTGCGCCGGAAAATTCTAACAGCCGACCTCCTACATCGTTATTGCCTTTACGTATTGCTTCAACTACCTCAGTAATTGGAATGTTGTAGGCAAGCAATTTATTCGGCTCAACATTCACCTGATACTGTTTGACGAATCCGCCAATAGGCGCCACCTCTGCTACTCCAGGAACGCTCTGAATTTGATAACGCAGATACCAATCCTGAAATGTCCTGAGTTCTGATAAAGAGTGTTGTCCTGTTTCATCTACAAGAGCATACTGAAAAACCCAACCCACACCAGTAGCATCAGGGCCTAATTCTGTGCGCACACCCTCAGGTAATCGCGGAATTATTTTAGAAAGGTATTCCAAGACTCTTGAACGTGCCCAATAGATATCTGTGCCATCTTGAAAAATAACATAGACAAAAGAAAAGCCAAAATCTGAAAAACCTCTTATGGCTTTAATCTTAGGCGCACCTAATAAAGAGGTGACAATGGGGTAAGTTACCTGATCTTCCATAATGTCAGGAGACCTGTCCCAGCGGGAATAGATAATTACCTGTGTATCTGAAAGATCAGGTATAGCGTCGAGTGGTAAATTATTTAAAGCCACCCAGCCGCCAAGCGTAGCCATCCCAACTAATACAAAGACAATAAACTTATTCTTTGCGCAGTATTCTATAATTTTTTCTACAAAAGTTCTCATGGTTCGACTCGTTTTTCTCGCTCACCATGACCCTGAGTTTATCGACGGGTCATTTTTTACTGTCATTACTGTCCGTGCTGATGCCCTGTACCTTCCAATGCTTGTTTTAACTTACTTTCAGAATCAATAAGAAAATTGCCGCTTGTTACAACGATATCGCCCTCTTTTAAACCTTCTATTATCTGGACATAATCTCCAGTTGAAATACTGGTTCTAACTTCTACCGGCTTGAAATAGCCATCTGGCAAAGAAACAAAAACTATTTTACGTAGTCCTGAATCCATTATTGCTTCTTTAGGAATGGCTAAATGTGCTCCTAAGTCAACATCTATCTGGACATCTACATACATATTTGGCTTTAATAAGCCCTCTTTATTATCTACCTTTATCCTTGAGCGCACACTGCGAGTCATTGTATCAAATACAGGATCAATAGCAACAATCTCGCCTTCAAATTTTTTATCTGGATATGAAATAGCTTTAATACTTACTTTCTGGCCAATTTTTACAGATTCTAATTCATATTCATAGATTGTAGCATAAACCCAGGTAACTGACGAATCAGGCGTAGATATAAGTAAAGACTCATCGCTTTCTTTATTTTTTGCTAATTCTTCGATCTGCTCTTTACTCATACCGCTCAGTTCTAATTTCAACCTTGCTGCCTCCACAATTGCCTCTATTTTCTCAACAACCTCTCTTTGATTAGAACCCCCTACTCCTTCTAAGGTCTTGAGCGCCTGAATATATTCTTGCTGTGTTTTATATAGTTCTGGATCAAAAGCAACTCTGCCCACTGTAATAATCTGCTTAATCAATGACCTGTAGGTTACTTTATCAGTCTTAACGCCAATTAACTGCTGCTTATAAGAATCTATTTTTATCGAATCTTTAGGTGCTTCTTCTTGCTCTTCTTGTTCTTCCTTGGCTACTAAGGTCATATTGCAAATTGGGCAATCCCCCGGCTTATCCGAAGTATAATTTGGATGCATTGGGCAATAATACACTGCTTTTTTAGAAGTTGGTTTCTTAATCTTAGGTACTGTCTCTTCTTTTTTTGTTTGGCTTTGCATCTGGTGGCCTTCATGCTGTGCATAAAGAACAAGGCTCATCGTAAAAAACAATAATATGCTTACTATAGTAATAAAGATATTTTTCTTTTTCATGGCATTTGCTCCTTTAATCTATTCTGCTTTGGCTTTAGAAATAATCAAGTCTAAACCCAATGCGCGTTCTAAATCAGCTAAATTCATATTGTAATCAACTAATGCTTTATAATAATCCATCTTGGTTTCGATTAACATTCTTTCATTGTCTAAAAGCATCATAAAATCAGACCCGCCAGACCGAAATGCTGCTAAAGAAGAATTAATAGAGCCCTCTAATATAGGTATGAGATTGGTCTGGTATAAATTAATTTTATTTTTTGAAATCTCTATTTTTGCATATAAATCTTTTACCTCGGCTAAAGCCTTATTCTTCATTGCCTGGTAAGCTGCCTTTGCTTCTTCTAAATTTGCAATTGCTTCTTTTACTTCATAACGCTGCTTTGTCCAGAACCATAAAGGCAATGTAAATGCCAGCATCAGATCCCAGGGGCCGATGCTGGCAGAGCTTATACCTCGTTGAGTAATCTGTGCCATTAAATCAGGAAAAAAACTTCTTTTAGCTAATGATTTAGCATATTTATTTCTCTCTATAGCATAAGAAAAAACCTGCAACTCTGGCTGATTTTCCAACGTAAGTAAATATAAAGAGTTGACATCTATCTGAAAAGATGTATCTTCGCTTAGAGTTGGGTTCCCTAATGGGCTTTCTGGCTCGCGATTTAGTAAACTGTTTAACTTAGTCTCCTTGGCTGATTGTTCCTCTTCCAAATTTTGTATGCGGTTATAAAGTCCAGCTATTTCCAGGTTTAATTTAAATATCTCTTCTTGAGAAATTTCGCCTACTGAATATTTCGCCTGAGCAACTTTTACAATTGCTTCTAAGAGTTCTAAACTTCCTTGATTCAATTCAATTTCCTTAAGATTCAAGAATAAATCATAATAAGCATTTTTTACATTATTTACGATTTCTAATTCTTTGCTTTTGTACTCGCTTGCTGCCATCTGGGACTCAACCAGGGCTATCTTAGCTTTAAGTGATAATTTACCGAATAAGGGAAACATCTGTGATATAGAAAGCATCCTGTCTTCGCTCATAGTCTTGTTTAATTTTAATGTGCCTTTTGGGATTTTCTCAAAACTAATTCCTACTGTAGGGTTATCTAAGGATTTTGCCTGAGGAATTCTCGCCTTGGCTGCCTCATAGCGTTTTTTAGCTGCTAAAATTTCTGGATTGTTCGCTTTGGCCTCATTAATCAAAGAATTTAAAACGAGCGTATCAGAAGCATAACCGACAACGCTAAGAGAAGAAAATGTAACAACCAAAAATAGAATAAAAGTCTTATGTAACATTTTTATCAGGCCTTTTTAAATTTAGAAATCAGTTCTACTACTTCGTCAATCTTTTCCTGTTTTTCCCGCTCTGATTTCCCTTTGATGGCATTAACCACGCATCCTTCTACGTGCTTACGGAAGATTTCATTTTCCACCCGATAAAGCGCGCCGATAGCCGAATGGATCTGAGTGATAATGTCTACACAATACCTTCTCTCTTCGACCATCTTTTGGATGCCGCGGATTTGCCCTTCAATCTTCTTTAAGAATTCTTTCTGGTTTTCGTGGGTAGTGACATTATCCATAACCTTACCCTCCTCAGCAATGAGTATACCATACCCCCCTACCCTATGTCAAGTATTTTTTTTAAATTTTTTTTCCTTTGATAATCTCGTATAAGGCCTCTAATTTTACGGGCTTTTTAATTAAGGCATCTAACTCTAATAAATTCTTGAATTTCTCATCCACTAAATCGTAGCCAGAAACCAGAATCCTTTTTGCCTTTGGATTGTTTTTCTTTATTATTCCGGGCAGGTCAATTCCGGTTATCCCCGGCATATTAAAATCAAAAAAGATAAAATCATAAGTTTTCGATTCGATTTTGCTTTTTGCCGCATCGCCATCCAAGGCAATATCTGCCGTTATCCCTTTCATCTTAAGAAAGTCCCTAAAGCTAAAACAAAAATCTTTCTCATCATCTACGATAAGCACACTTATGTTTGGCATAATCTGTCCCTCCCTACCTTATAATACTTCATATATTGCCTTGTCAAATAAATAACGTTTTAATGTAAAAATCAAAATGCAAAAATTAAAATTAAAATGTAAAATGCAAAATTTAATTTATCTTGTTTCTTCCGCCTTTATTGTTTATTTAATAATTTTGAATTTTGATATGTCATTTTGATATTTAATTTTTAATATTTGATGTAAAGAGAGTTGCATTATTCACCGGATAAAGTGGTATAAGCCCTATTCTATCATCAATCGACAAAACCTCAAGGATAAATGGAAGCATTAAATTATTGTCCAAATTTGGCTCTTATGATAATATAATCAATAACCAGCGAGGCCTTATGACTAATTTTGTATGGGCGATTTCAGCAAGTATTACGGTAAGCTTAATTTCGCTTATGGGGATTTTCAGCCTGTTAATGAAAGATAGCCTATTAAAAAAGCTCTTAGATACCCTTATCGGATTTTCCGCCGGGGGATTAATCGGCGGCGCATTCTTACATCTTATGCCAGAAGCATTGGAAGAATCAAGCGTAACTTTTGTATTTAACTGTGTTATAGTGGGGTTTATTCTTTTTTTTATCCTGGAGAAATATTTCCATTGGCGCCATTGCCATAAAGGCGTCTGCGACGTGCATGCATTTACTTATCTTAACTTAATCGGAGACGCTATTCATAATTTTAGCGATGGCCTGATTATCGGAGCAAGTTTCATGGTTGATATCCATTTCGGAATCATCACTACTCTGATTGTTATCCTGCATGAAATTCCCCAAGAGATCGGGGATTTCGGGGTATTAGTTTACGGCGGATTTAGCAAGTTTAAGGCACTAACATATAATTTCCTAATTGCTCTCGCCTGCGTATTAGGAACAATTATCGGCTACTCCCTTTCAACCAGCATTAAGACATTTTCTATATTTATCGTGCCCTTAACTGCCGGCGGCTTTATTTATATCGCAAGTTGCGACCTCATCCCTGAATTACATAAACAAGAGGGCTTAAAAAAAACCACTCTTTCTGCGCTGGCGTTTATCTCGGGTATAATATTCATCCTGATTGCAAGATTAATCCCCTATCATTAAAAAGGAAAAGAAATGATTGTTGTTACCGGAGCAGCGGGTTTTATAGGGAGCTGCCTTCTATATGAGTTAAATAAAAGAGGCATAGAGGATATAATTATTGTCGATGAAGCAAGGTTTTCAAAAAACTGCCCAAATTTAACAAATAAAAAATTCAGACAATTCATTGATAAGGACTCATTCCTTGAATCAGTCAGAAAGAGAAACTTACCCAATATCGAAGCACTCTTTCATCTGGGCGCTTGCAGCTCTACTACACTTCCTGACCGAGATTACTTTATGAAAAACAATTTAGAATATTCGAAAGGTTTAGCAGAATTTTCTATTGAAAAAAATATACGTTTTATTTATGCCAGTTCTGGCGCTACCTATGGAGACGGCAGCGCAGGTTTTTCTGATGAAAATGAAAATACCTTAAAGTTAAAACCATTAAATTTTTACGGAGAGTCTAAACATCTTTTTGATTTATGGATATTAAAAAAAGGATGGGATAAAAAAGTTATTGGCCTTAAATATTTCAACGTGTTTGGCCCAAATGAATATCATAAAGGAGATATGAGAAGCCTGGTGGCAAAATCATATGATACTGTAGTCAGGGACAAAAAGATGCGGCTGTTTAAATCTTATAAGAAAGAATACAAGGACGGCGAGCAAAAAAGGGATTTTATTTATGTATTTGATGCGCTAAAGGCCACACTATTCTTCTGGGATAATCCAAATGTAAACGGAATATTTAATGTAGGCACCGGCAAGGCCCGCAGTTGGAATGATTTGGCAAATGCGCTATTTAAAGCTTTAGACTTAAAGCCAGATATTGAATATTTTGATATGCCGCCTAATTTAATAGACAAATATCAATATTTCACACAGGCAGATATAAATAAGCTAAGAAAAACTGGATTTGATTGCGAGTTTACCAGCCTGGAGGATGCAATAAAAGATTATGTAAAGTTTTTAAAAGATAAGACCTACCTATAAACCAACGCATTTAAAAAGCATACCTAATTCACTTGCCTCTAATCTTCTAAATTTAGCCACTCCTAAATTACCCAGTTTCAAAGGGCCGTAAGCAATCCTTCTCAATAAAACTACGAGGTAGCCCAATTTAAGAAACATCCTACGAATCTGGCGCTTCTTGCCTTCATGGATTATTATCTTTAAATATCTTTTATCCGCTTTAGTATTTATAATCTTAGCCGGACTGGTGCGTTGGGAATCAATAATAATGCCCTGCTCCAGGGAAAGTTTATCATTATCTTTAAGCGGCTTATTAATAATGACCTCATATTCTTTATCAACTAAAAACCTTGGATGCATTAACCTAAAAGAAAGCTCTCCGTCGTTTGTAAAAATAAGCAAGCCTTCGCTATCCTGATCTAATCTGCCTACGCTAAATAAATGATGCAGATCTTTAGGTAAATAATCATAGACAGTATGCTTGGCGAATCTGTCTTTACGGGTAGTGACTACTCCTTTTGGCTTATTGAGTAAAAGATAGTCTTTTTTCTTAAGGGAAATTTTTTTATTCTTAACTCGGACTTCATCCTTATCCGGGTCAATGGGAAAAGACGGCTCAGTAACAAGATTATGGTTTACCTCAACCTCACCGCTACGGATTAAATCAAAGGCAGCCCTTCTTGAACATATGCCGCTATTGGATAGAAAAACTTGAAGACGCATTAGATTGGTTTAAGAGTCTTTCGGCGTAAAATTTCATAAAGAATGATTGCTGCAGAAGCTGAAACATTAAGCGAATCAATTTTGCCTTTCATCGGTATGCTTACTCTAAAGTCGCTTGCTGTTTTAAAATCATCACTTACGCCTTTGTCTTCAGAACCTAACACAACTGCGCATGGAAAATTGAGATTCGCTTGCCAATAGTTAGTTTTAGCACCAGGGGTTGCGCACATAATATTAATATGCTGAGATTTTAGCCATCGTATTGCTTCTTGCTTTAAGCATTCAACTAAAGGAAGGCAAAAACATCCGCCTAAGCTTCCCCGAATAACATTGGGATTATATATATCTGTCTTATTGTCGCAAACAATCAAGGCGCTTATTCCCGCAGCATCGCAGGTGCGTATAATGGCGCCTAAATTTCCGGGCTTTTCAATATTCTCTACCACAACAAAAATAGAATCTTTATTAACTTTTAATTGCTCTAAATTAATTTTAGGCCTTTGGGCTAATGCAACAATTCCTTCCCGCCTGTCTCCAAAAGCAATTTTTGAAAAAACTGAAATCGAAACTTCAAAAAGGCTGCAATTCTTAAGAGATACAACCTCTAATAGCTTAGAGTCTTTTAATAAATCTTTACAATAATATACTTCCTCTATCCTTATATTATTTTCTAGGGCCTTTCTAATCTCTCTTATTCCGTCAATAAGTATAAGCCCCGTATCATCCCTTGAGGGCTTTTTGCGCATTTTAACCAGCAACTTGATCTTAGGGTTTGCGCTACTAGTTATCTGCTTGGATTCATTGGCCTGCATTAAAATCTCCTAACCTAATCCTTAATAAAAAGAGGCAAGCCGCTCTTCTTCAGATTGACTTGCCTCTCAAAAAATTTTAAGTTTACTTCTTTAGTTTGGCTGCAACGTCCTTACCTACTACTCTCCAACATTCATGGCTTGCACTAGGTGCCTTAGCAACCACAAAATTTCTTCCGGCCTTTTCCACCAGGCGATATTCGGTTGTCTTAAATTTTTTCTTGCTCTTCACATCAAAGAATTCCATTTCCTGCATAAGAAGCCTCCTTTACTTTATTTTGATTACAATGATTTTAAAAATAGATTACAAAGAATTGTTTATTAATTATACCAGACTTATTTACTTATGCAACAAATTAATTTACCCAATCCTTCCTCTTACTGATTCCAGGGTTTGCGTGTCTCTTTTAAGCCTTTTGTAAAATTCTTTCTCAGGGAATAGCCTGCCCGGACATTCTGTCTTGGCACCCTTCACCTCGCCATGGCCGATAATATTTTTTATAGGAATATGATAGTACTTGCGCAGGGTATTAACTAAAGCCACTAAAGAATCCATTTGTTTTTTAGTAAGCTTTTCTTGGTTTAAGTTGCCTACCACGCATATGCCTATTGCTTTATAATTCATTTCCCCTGCCTTACAATGCGCGCCGTTCTGTTGTTTAGTCCAGCGGGGAGAAGTCTCAATCTGGCCGTCGGCTTTACCCAAAGTGCCATTATCAATTAAAAAGTGATACCCTAATCCTTCTATAAAGCCACGGCGTTCATGGCCGTGATGGATACTAAGCGCACTGCCAATATCTGTTGCGCTATGATGAATTATAATGTATTTCCATTTTTTATTAGGATAAAGGGCAATTACTGGAGATGCAGAGGTTGCATTAGGAATAACTAACTTTTGGCCCATTTTTATTTTAGAAGCATCTCTTAAATTATTTGCCTTGACAATCTCACCTATTGGCACATCATACATCTTACTTATACGCCATGCAGTCTCTCCCGGGCCAACTTCATGGATAGTAGTTTTACGATAAGCCGGAACAGTTTCTTTTGACGGGACTTTTCCTACTGCAGGGGGCTTCTCGACAGGAGGAATTGTGGCGCAGGAACAAAGAGCGATTATAAAAAACAATAATAGGAGAAAATATCCTTTTCTCATATGGCTTTTATTTCCTTTCCAGCTCGACAGGTATTATACCTGAAATTGCATTTGCAATAAATACTTTATTTGCAGAATATAAATCTTGTGGCATCAAAACACATTCTTTAACGTTTGCATTCGCTAAGAGAAAACGCCGATAAACACCATTTAAAAGACCGCAAGAGACTGACGGAGTATAAAGTTTTGAATCCCTCTCTATAAAAATATTTGAAATCGCGCCCTCGGTAACTTGATTGGCTTCATTCTTAAATATACAATCAAAATATCCCATCTTGCGCGCTTGTCTATGCTCACTGTCATACATGTGCCGACGGGTTGTCTTATGATAAAGATAAACATTGCCTGAGTCAGTGCGCACTTGAGAAAATCTAATTTTTAAATTTTGCCGCTGAAATTTGCTGATTTTTTTGCAGGTTAAACTTAATCGGCCAGCCTTAGAAAGCAATAGCCTTAATTTATAATCAAATCTCTTATCTGTTTCTTCTTTTGCTTTCTCAATCTCAAACAAAATATGTTTTTTTTCAAAACAAAAATCAAAATAATAAGCTGATTCTTCCAGACGCTCTAAATGATAATCTAAAAGAGGTATCTTGCCTGCCCTTAGCGCAATTGTCTCTATTAATTGAAAATCGCAAAACTTATCATCAACAAAAGAAGATTTCAGCTGACATTCCTGCCACTCTTTTCCTGGGTCAGAATCCCAGACAATGCCGCTTCCTATTCCCAATTCGCACTTATTGTTCTTTCTATCTATCCTTAACGTCCTTATAGCCACATTAAAAACGCTACTTTTATGAGGTGATATATAACCGATAGAGCCGGTATAGATGCCGCGTGGGCTGGCCTCTAATTCTCTGATAATTTCCATTGTCCTAATTTTTGGAGCTCCGGTAACTGAGCCAGAAGGAAATACATTCTCAAAAACTTTAGCCCAAGTGAGGTTGCCTTTTAGACGAGAGGTTATAGTGGAAGTCATCTGCCAAAGCGTATTTAACCGCTCTACATCAAAAAGACTTTTTGTTCTGACGCTGCCTATCTGAGAGATACGACCTAAATCATTTCGCAATAAATCAACTATCATTACATTCTCGGCTTTATCTTTTAAAGAGTCTCTCAAGGCTAAAGCATGGGCGCAATCCTCCAAAGTGGCCCTACCCCGATCAATAGTGCCCTTCATCGGCCTAGTGGTTATTTGACCAAATTTAGCCCTAAGAAATAATTCTGGAGAAAAAGAAAGAATATATTCGAATTTATTTTTAATAAAAGCGCAATAAGCTGCCTCCTGATTTTTAGATAACTGAAAAAATAATTTATAAGGGTTGCCGGAGAAGTTAAAGAATTTTTTTATTGTATAATTTATTTGATAAGTCTCACCTCTCGCAATATAATCTTTAATCTTTTCTACATTAAGCTTATATCTATCCTCGTCAATGCTAAAACCTACAGGCTTAAGGTTATAACCATTATTAAGGCGAGCCTTGGTGTTTAACAAATCTTTTGAATGCAATATAAGTGGGTTGCGGTAAACGCCGAACCAGATCAATGGATAATGGCAATCGATTGGCTTTCTTAAAATCTCTTCGAAAGCAAACCCTGACTCATAGGTGAGGTATCCGGCGATAAAAAAACCTTTCTTAAGATAAACTTGAATTTTTTCGAAACAAGAATTAACCTCTTCCAGTTTAAAGCAGGTGATGATGTCCTGCGGATGTGAAAAAAACAAACTATGCTTATTTTCTTTGTCGGGCTTACCTGTCCAAAGCAATATACAGTTTTCCTCTTTAGTTATTAAAGATAAAAAGCGTGATAATTTATCAGATCTTAATAACATAGTTTAAGGATATTTAAAATTTATCTATGAGAAATTAAGAAGTTATTCATATCCTCTGGCAGAGGTGCTGTGAAGGAAATAATGCTTTTAGTTTGTGGATGGAATAAAGAAATTTTTTGAGCATGAAGAGCAAGGCGCCTAAATTTGACATCAAAGTCTTTCCCAAAGGCATAGCGGCGCTCGCCTAATAAAGGATGGCCAATCTTAGCAAACTGCATTCTAATCTGATGCATCCTGCCGGTCACTGGCTCAACCTCTAAGACAGACCAGGTTTTTTTCTCCTGTAAAACCCGGTAATGTAAAATTGATTTTTTTGGGTTTTTTTTCTCTATTGCCTTAATATAATCAATTAAGGTGCTTTTTTTGTCGGTAAACCTTCCTTTAACAAAAGCAATGTATTTCTTTTTCACTTGATGTTTTTGGAATTGCTTCATGATTATTGATTGATTTTGTTTTCCTTTAGCAAACACCACAATTCCTGAAGCATCTTTATCTATACGATGGCAAGGGTGTACACGATAGGGCTTATTTTCCTGGTTTAATTTTTTATTCAATAATTCAAGCAGGCTTAGCCGCTTCTCTTCTTTGGCTGGTATTACTAACATTCCGGAAGGCTTATTAACTACGAGCAGAGAACCGTCTTCGTAGAGGATAGAGAACATGAAAATAATTATTGCTTTTCTTAACAGCCCTTCACAAAATTCGTTTTGGGCTGTTGATTCCAGCGATTTTAAAATAGATTACAGCGATTTATTCTCGAGTTTTAATCTCTGGAATCTTATTTCTAATCTTTGTAATCATAGGCTGGAACGATTTTTGTGACAGCCTATTTTGTTTTTCTTAAAGGGAGGAGCGAAATCATTATATTAACTGCATTGGAAATCTTATCCAGATTGAAAGGCTTGGTAACATAATAATCTGCCTCAAGCTCATAGCCCTTGCGCAAACTATCAAATTCATCTTTTGTAGAAATAATTATAACCGGCTGCCACTTTGCGCTAGGTGGGTTTGAGCGTATTTGCTCCAAGACCTCAAAACCGTTCATCTTAGGCATGTTGATATCCAGTATGATTATATCCGGATTCTCGTTCTTTATCTTTTCCAAAGCCTCAGCACCGTCAAACGCAGTTATAATCTCATAACCAGACTGACTCAAATGGCTGTATATAGCTTCTACACATTGAGTTTCGTCATCAGCAATAAGTATCTTGTAGTTAGTCGTCATTTTACGCCCTTTGCTGTTTTTGCGCTAATTATTCTATTATGCCTGTTTAAAGAAAGCAAGAAGTAAAAGAAGTAAAAAAGTTAGCCCTCGATTTCAAAAATAACCGAGGGCTAAATTAAGCAAAAGCAATGATTCTATTTCTTCGACTTTACTTTATCAATACTATCAGAAACAAATCTACCTACGATATCTTTACATCCTAAACCAAAGGCAATAGCTAAGCCTAATCCTAAAGAAGCTAAGACAATGGTAACAGTCAGACGAACTATTTCGACTCCTATCTTCAATTGCTCTAAGCTGATAGCAACAGTAAATATGATAACAACTGTCTCTACTATTTTGCCTAAAAGTTTAGACTGTTCTATACCGGCATTGGAAGTCGCTGTTCTTACTATTGCTCCAAAAAATGCAGCCACAAACATCCCTAGGACAAGAATAACTATACTTATAATCACGTTAGGGACATAAAGCACAATGCGGCTTAGAAGATCAGCAGCAACATTTAAACCTATAGCATTGATAGCCACCACCACCACAATCAAAACTGCCAACCAATAACACAGCAAACCTACGATTTCAGAAAGTGAATAACCTATTCCTCCCTTGGCAAGAAACTTATCGATACCAGCTTCTTCTGCTGCCTTATCCAGTTTAATCGCCTTTAACGCCCTGATAACTAAATTCTTAATTAACTTAGCGATAAGCCAGCCAATCACTAATATCAAAATCATCCAAAAAAGGGTTGCTAAAAAGGTCCCTATCTTAGTCAACAACTGCTTTGCAGGATCAATCAATAAACTCCCCCACATAATTAAACACCTCCTTTAATTTCCCGCCGGGAGAACTGGACGGGGTAAATCTGCTAAGCCATTCACTTATGGCCGGTTAGGCCAATTTTAATTTATTATTTTTACTCTAACATATAATAAAATTCATGTCAACAGACAATTTTAAATTATATCCACACAACATATTGACAAAAACCCTAAAAGAGGTTATACATATTTATATGCCTAAACTAAATTCATCCCATAAACTTATCTTTTTATTGGTCTTCTTGTTTTTTCCTGCGCTATCCCCTGTCAGAGCCGACTCACTTGGCCCGGCACAAATTTCCCAAACTGAAAAGATAGTATTAGATAACGACTTAACTCTTCTTCTAAAGAAAGTACCAGGCGATATTGCCTCTATAATAGTATTGATAAAATCCGGCAGTACTAAAGAAGGAAAATTCTTAGGTAGCGGAATTTCCCATTTACTTGAACATATGTTATTTAAAGATAATCCTGAAAATCCAAAAAGCGAAGTAGCAAAATTTATAAGTTCTTTAGGTGGAGAGATAACTGGTTCCACTTCATATGAAACTACCACTTATGTAATTAATCTTCCTAAACAGAATCTCAACAAAGCGTTGGAATTATTAAATACATTTCTCTTTCAGCCTCAATTTAGCCAAACCGACCTTGAAAAAGAAAAACAGGTAATTATTAAGGAGATTAACCTCGGCAAGGACAATCCCTCCAAAGTGTTGTGGGATTCAATAATGGAGACAGTGTTTACTAAACATCCTCTTCGCTATCCAATAATCGGCTATGAAAACCTTCTAAAGAATATCACTCTGGCTGATCTAAATGAATACTATAACCAGGAGTATATTGGTGCAAATATTGTCTTAAGTATTGCTGGAGATTTCGATAACAGATTAGTTGTGGATAAAATTAAAGAATTATTCTCAAAAACAAAAAGAGATATTGTTCAGCCTGCCTACGAAATAACTGAACCAGCCCAAACTTCACCCAGAGAAAACCTCCGATCAATCAAAACTACAAATCTTGCTTATGGAGCAATTGCCTTTCCTTCAGTAAGTATTAATCATCCTGATTTATATGCTTTAGATGCTTTAGCCGCTATACTCTCCGGGACAAGAAGTTCGCGCTTAAATCAAAAACTTAAAGAAGAACTTCAATTGGTCTATGCCATAAGTGCTTCAAATTATACCCCCTCTTGCCCAGGATTATTTGTAATAACCTTTACTGGCGAGCCAAAAAAGCAGGAACAGTCTTTTAAAACTATACTTAACGAAATAGAAAAATTAAAAAAAATCGGCGTAGCCAACGAGGAATTAAAGAATGCTAAACAATCCATTAAGAGTGAAATTTTGTTTGCGCAAGAATACTGCCAAAATTTAGCTGAGTCTGCTGCAGAATATGAATCAATGGTCGGTGATCCTGACTTTGATAAAATTTATTTAGAAAGAATCAATAAATTGACAATTAGGGATATACAAAATGTTGCAAAAAAATATCTTGATGTTTACAGGATTTCCCAGGTAAGCCTCCTGCAGCCTTCTCATGATGAAAAAGCTAATGCCACAAGTGGAATATCTACGTCAGAAAAAGCACAAATTAAAAAAATTAATTTAGATAACGGCTTGAGGGTCCTGCTTCTTGAGGATAAGCGCCTGCCTATAATAAATTTAAAGGTTGCCTTTTTAGGCGGACTTTTAAGTGAAAACAAAGAAAATAATGGCATCTCAAATTTGACCAGCAGGCTTTTAGTCAAGGGCACAAAAACAAAAACCGCCTATGAAATCTCGCGCCTCATAGATAGTTGGGGCGCAAATCTAACTTCTTTTTCTGGAAATAATTCATTCGGCATTTCAATTAATACACTAAAGGAAAACCTCCCAGATACTTTACGACTTATTTACGAAATTATTACTTCGCCAGCGTTTGATCCGGGAGAGATCGAAAAAGAAAAATTAATAATCTTTTCACTACTTAAAAAACAACAGGAAGATATATTCACTATAGGTTCTCTCCTTTTAAAAAAAGAGCTATACAAAGACCACCAATATGGCCTGAATGAGCTTGGCAGAATTGAAACCGTAAGCCGTCTCACTCGCGAAAACTTAATGGATTTCTACCAACAGCATATTAGCGCTAATAATATGGTTATCAGCGTGTTTGGCTATATTGATAGCGATAATACTTTAGAGATTATTCGCGGCCTTTTCTCTCGCCTGCCAAGCGATAATAGACCAAGTTTAAAAGAAAAAACCCTAAAACCTTTAAAAGAGAAACTGACTCAGTTTCAAATCTTAGAGAAAGAGCAGTCACTTTTTATGTTGGGTTTCTCTACTTGCAAAATTATAGATCCAGATAGATATGCATTAGATATTATCTCTGAGGCACTTTCTAATATAGACGGCCGGCTTTTCAAAAATATAAGGTCAAAATTAGGCATTGCCTATGCCTTAGGCGCAAGAAACGTAGAGATGCTAAAAGGTGGGTATTTCATCTTCTATGTTGCTACCACAGAGGAAAATCTAGAAAAAGCCCAGGCTAAGATTTGGGAAGAGATCGAAAATCTGAAAAAATATTCTATCAGCTCTGAAGAATTAGATCGCGCTAAGAAAAGCTTAATTGGCAAACAGAAAATCTCTCTGCAATCAATTAACTCTCTCTCTTGGCAAGCTAGTTTAGATGAGTTATACGGCTTGGGGTTTTCAAATTACTCATCTTTTGAGGATGAAATTAACAGGATTACGCTTCAGGATATAAAGAAGATTTTAAATAAATATTTCAGTGATAATTATGTGGAAATATTTATAAGCCCTTCCTCTCTTAAAACCTCGAGAATGAACTTGCCTGACAAATTAAAATCATTCTTAAAGAAAATCACCTCAGCCGTCGAGAATGTAGACTAAAGGCATAAATTATCCCTCCCGCAATCCCGACGAAAGTAACAAAAAAGAAAGAAATTAGAGAAATTGAAAAAGCTATATTGGAAGAAATCCCGATTTTTGAAAAGAAAAGCACGCTGGATGCGTCTCTTAACCCCAAGCCACCGATAGTAATAGGTAACGTTGAAATTACCGCAATAATAGGTACAATGATAAAAAAATAAATCAATCCAGTTTTAACGCCTAAGGACAAAGCAATCAAATAGATTGCTAGCACATTTGAGCCTTGAATAATTAACGAGATTAAGAAATTTTTAAAAAGCAACATTTTATTGCCACGGAACAAGCTTAAGGCATCAAAAATTCTTTTCCAGATATTTTCAATTCTTTCTAAATGGAAAAATTTAAATACCGAAGAAAAAGCTTTTGATGTGCGTCGTGAAAACATAAGCAAAGTAATAATGGTAAATGTTAACGCTATTGCTACAACAATTATAATTACAGATTTGCTCTGGATGAGGCGACCGCCCACTATAATAGACAAAATAGAAATGAAGGTAAGTGCTAAAAATCCGCTTAACCTATCAACTATTACAGTGGCAGCTACTTTGCCGCCTTCTCCGGTATGAGAAAGCAGCGAATAAATCCTGGCAACATCTCCTCCTATGGTACTGGGCAAGAATAGGTTAAAAAACAACCCTCCAGAAAAAGCACTAATTATTTTTTTAAAAGGTGGGTGTAGTTTTAGCGAGAATAAAAGCATCTGCCAGCGCCAAAGACCTAGAAAGTAGAGGCAAATAAATAATAAGAAGGCAATAGTAAATAAAGATAAATTGCAAGATTTAATCGTGGAAAAAACTTGAGTGAAATTTATTTTTAAAAAAAGAACGACGAGGATTAAGGCAGTAATTATTAAGCGTATAAGGACAGAAAAAAAGGTCTTCAAGGTTGATATAGGTAGTTAAGCGCCCAGTAGGCTGCCAGAGCACCATCAGAAGCTGCGGTAATTACCTGGCGTAAGTCTTTGGCTATGCAATCTCCGCAGGCAAAAATTCCTGCTTCTGTAGTTTGCATTCTCTTATCAGTAATAATATAACCAAATTCGTCTAAGTTAACAATGGATTTTACCAAATCAGTATTAGGTATTTGGCCGATAAAAATAAAAACTCCTTCACAGACAATCTGAGTCAACTTATTATCTTTAAGGTTTTTAATCTCTAAAGCGCTAACGCGTCCTTCCCCGAGTATACGAACTGGTATTGCGCTAAAAATTATTTTACAATTGGAGATGTTGTTTAATTGTTCCTGTAATATGGCAGTGGCCCTTAAACTATCCCGGCGATGGACAAGATATAATTTTTTAACAAAACGGCTTAAAAATATTGCTTCCTCAACTGCAGCATTACCACCGCCGATTACCGTTACGGTCTTGCCTTTAAAAAGCGGAGCATCGCAAATTGCGCAATAAGAAACCCCTTTAGCCGCAAATTCTTTCTCTCCAGGTATATCTAATCTCTTTGGACTGGCTCCAGAAGCAATAATTATGCTACGAGTGCTTAATTGTTCATCAGTACAATTTATTTTAAAAATATGCTTACCTTTTTTATCCGCTAACTTCTCTACTTTTTCTACTTTTTTTGCAATAACTTCCACTCCTAAAGTTCGTAGTTGGTCTTTAATCCTTAGAGCTAACTCACTAGACTCAATACCCTGAGGGAAACCAGGATAATTATTTATTCTATCTGTCAAAATAAGCTGTCCGCCAATACTGTTAGCCTCAAATATCTTAATATTAAGTCTGGCTCTGGCTGCGTAGAGAGCAGCAGTAAGGCCTGCTGGGCCTGCACCAATAATGACAGAATCAAATAGATTATTCATTTTTTTATCTTTAATGAGCATATAACTTACGGAACATTATTTTTGTGACGTAAGTTATATGTGCGAATTAAATCCAGCACTAATTTTACTAAGTAGTTTTGAAAGTAAATAAAGGTTTGTATTCTAATTTAAAGTTTTTATTTTACATACAGGCAATGCAGTAAAATTAGTGCTGGATCAAATTCAGCCTACAAAGTTATGAACACTTATTGTTCCATAACTTTGGGCTTCATTTTACCTTCAGTATCTTGTTATCCTTATCAACATAGACGACCCGAGGAGTCGTCTTAATCTTTTTAATTTTTTCCTGGGGCACTAAATAATAAGAAATGATAATTACCTCATCGCCTATTTTACCGCTCTTTGCTGCCGGGCCATTAAGGATAATATCCCCGCTTTTCCTCTTACCTGCGATTAAATAAGTCTGAACGCGGCCTCCGTTATCCAGATTCAAGACATCTACTTTTTCGCCTTCAACCATATCCGCAGCTTCTAAAATTTCCTCATCAACAGTAATACTTCCTTCATAGTAAAGTTCAGTTGCAGTAACTTTCACTCGATGAATCTTTGACCTCGCTAATTCTCTAAACATTTTTGCCCCTTCAATGAGCACATAATTTACGGAACATGATTTCTGTGACGTAAATTATATGGTCGAAGTAAATATCTATGGCCTTACGGCCATAGCATTCAAATCAAAATTCAAGTTCCACTTGTCCGCTGTCTTCTCTCCCTTGATGTTCGATGTATTTCTGTATCACTACTTCATCTATGCC
>JBFMEB010000028.1:0-21412 GCA_040753675.1 Candidatus Omnitrophota bacterium
TTTATCATTTTACTTTACTTGCCAAAATTATAAAATAAAAACGGCCTGATGCAACTTTGGCTCTATTCTGGCATATCCCCTGGCCCAATCCAGAGGTTTTTGCAATTTGTCCTTATCAGAAAGAAATTTTGGATGGGATGTTGGCTTGCGATTTGATTGGATTTCATGTTCAGAATCATTGTAATAATTTCCTTGATACTGCCAACAGATTGATTGAATGTAGGGTTGATACAGAAAAGTTTAGCGTTATCAGAGCTAATAAGGAAACTCTCATTAGGGCGTTTCCTATTAGCGTTGACGGATATATAACTGCTAAGCCAGCTAAGAGCGAGATTACCCAGATAGAAAGAATCCGGAAAGAATTTCAGCTTGAAGATAAAATAGTAGCTATTGGTGTAGATAGGATTGATTATACCAAAGGAATAATTGAACGCATATTAGCCATTGAAAGATTTTTAGAGAAATACCCAGAGTATAAAAATAAATTTGTATTTATTCAATTAGCCGCGCCAAGCCGGATTCATATTAAGCGCTATCATGAACTTATTGGCGAGATTGATGAATTAGTGGAGAACAAGAACTGGAAATTCCAAGATGCTGAATGGAGGCCGATAATTTATCTGAAGAGACATTTTTCTCCCGAAGAAATAAGCCCATACTATAAATTGGCAGATATCTGTATTGTGAGCTCCCTGCACGATGGAATGAATTTAGTAGCCAAAGAATATGTTGCTTCACGATCTGACTTGGGGGGTGCTCTGATTTTAAGCCGTTTTACAGGCGCAGCCAGAGAATTGACTGATTCAGTTTTGATTAATCCTTATTCTATAGAAGAATTTGCAGATGCAATAAAATCAGCCGTAGAAATGCCTCCTGAAGAGAGAAGAAAACGCATGGAAAATATGCGCAGGATAATTACTGAAAATAATGTCTATCGTTGGGCAGGAGATATAGTTACGGAATTGACTGCATTAAAAAAAGATTAGAATCCAAGGAGCAGAAATATGCAGGTAAAAGAAGTGATGTCAAAGGAAGTAATTACCATAAAACGCTCTACTACCCTAAAACAGATCCTAAAGCTATTTGCTAAATTCCATATATTTCCTTTGTTGCCTGTCGTTGAAGATGACGGTCGTCTGGTAGGTGTTGTTTCTCTTCGTAATCTCATTAATGTATTCCAGTCAGGCCGAACAGATATGCTTAAAGCAGTACCTTTTCTGGATGAACAAGAGGAAGATATATTCAAAATAGAGTTTAGTGAAGAAGTAGGCAACTTAGCCATGGCAGAAGATATTATGGAAAGCAAATTCACTACTGTAGAAGAGGACACATCTTTAGAAGAAGCTTACAAACAGATGAAATTACACCTCAAAGAAGAAATTCCTGTTGTTGATAAAGCCGGAAAATTAGTTGGAAGGCTGGGTATATTTGATATCATACGATATATTTTTGGGCAAAAGGGTATTATTAAATGAATCCCGTTAGAAATTTCAGGTTTTAATCTAGATAGAAGAAGTTTCTGCCGGGGTCAGAGGTAATAAAAGGGGATTTTTAACGGGATGAACACAATCTTAGGGCTCGGTTTTATTCTACTTTTAGGATTGTTTTCAGCCAGAATGATAAACAGAGTAAAATTTCCGGCTGTAACCGCCTATCTTTTATTAGGTATCATCATTGGCCCATCAGTTTTAAAACTTATTCCAAAAGATATTATAGTTTCTTCAGGCTTAATTTCTAATATAGTTTTAGGCATAATTGCCTTTGGCATCGGACAGAATTTTTCCAGAGATAATTTTCGCAAAGTCGGCAAATCAGTCATTTGGATTTCAATTCTAGAAGCCTGTGCGGCATGGATTTTAGTCACTTTTATATTTTTAGTTATTTTAAGACAACCTTTTTATGTCGCACTTATTTTTGGGGCGATTTCTTCTGCCACTGCCCCCGCGGCCACGGTTATGGTTATACGGGAATATCATGCCAAAGGGATTTTTACCGATACACTTTTAGGCGTTGTAGCTATTGATGATGCATGGTGTCTTATTATATTCGCTATTTCATTGGCGATATCTCAGGCTATACATAGCCACATGTTAGCTACGGCTTTCTTGATAAGAGTATTTTTTAATTCCCTTTTGAGTATCTTTGGTGCTTTTATTTTAGGAGGCATTATAGCAATACCAATATCTCACCTGTCTAAGTATTTGCGTTCACAAACAGAACTTTTAATATTTACTTTGGGGTTTGTTTTCTTAAGCATAGGAATTGCTATTTGGCTCAAACTATCCGTTCTTTTGGCGAACATGTTCTTAGGGATGATATTAGTTAATATTAATAAATCATCCTTCAATTTTTTTGAAAGCCTTAAAACAGTTGACTCGACTTTATTTCTATTATTCTTTGTCTTGGCCGGTTCAAATTTAGAGATAGCGATTTTGAATAAACTTGGACTAATCGGCTTAACATATCTGGTATTTCGTGTAGCGGGTAAGATGATAGGTGCAGGCTTAGGTGCACATATTTCCAATGCCTCTAAAAACATAAAGAAATATTTAAGCTTAGGATTGGTTCCTCAGGCAGGCGTTGCTTTAGGTTGTGCCCTTATAGCTAAGAATGATTTTCCCGAGGTAGGTGGCATGATTTTTACTACTATAGTTGCCACCACGGTTATTTATGAGTTAATCGGTCCCTTGTGTACAAAATATGCATTGCATAAGGCAGGGGAGATATTTATTGAGCACCAGAATATATGAAAAACCTTTTTAAGCACTGGGATAATTTGAAAGGAGAATTAGGCGATAAGCATATTTTGCTTTTATTAGATTATGACGGTACCTTGACTGCGATTAGACAGACTCCTAAGGAGGCAGTTATTCCTAAGGATACGAAAGAATTATTAGAGAAGTTTTCCGGCAATTCCCATTGTGCATTAGCTATTATCAGCGGCAGATCCTTAAAAGACATAAAAAGTATTGTAGGAATAAAAGATATTATCTATGCCGGCAATCATGGTTTGGAAGTAGAAGGACCCAAGATCAAATTTGAAAGCCATGTTTCGCCGCGATTAAAATCGGTTATACGTAATGTCGCCAAAGAATTGTCAGAGCGGCTTTCTGGCATAAAAGGCATTTTAATAGAGGATAAAGGATTGACTATCAGTGTCCATTACCGCTTGGTTGATGAGAGATGTATTTCGATGTTAGAGAATATTCTTAAAGAAGTAACTAAATCCGCTATCGTGCGGGGTGAGATAAGAATTAATTCAGGTAAGAAAGTTTACGAGATAAAACCTCCTGTGATGTGGGATAAAGGCAAGGTAGTATCATGGCTTTTAGCCAGACAACAATTTGCACTGGGTGAAAATAAAGTTTTTCCTATATACATTGGCGATGATGTAACAGATGAAGATGCATTTAAGGTGATAAAAGACAACGGATTAGGCGTATTTGTAGGCGAGCCGACCGCATCGCAAGCAAATTATTACTTAAAAGATACTGATGAAGTCGTTAAATTCTTAAAACAAATTTTAATCTTAAAGAAGTCTTAAGCATATGTCGCAATTATTAAAAGCAAAAGAGCCATTTATATTTTATACGAGGTTACACTTGTCAGAGCTGACAGGCTTAAGGGCAGCCACTTTAAGTCAATTATTAAATTTAATTAAGGAAGTGTCCGACTCTTGCATTTATCAACATACCCATAGATACCTGCAGCAACATCAGTATCTTTCTCCTGAGCCGCCTAATGATTTTGCCTACTGGGTATCGGATATCTTAGGAGAAGATGAACTGGGAGAAAAATTATCCAGCATAGATACTATGCAATATTCAACTATTCATGGACTACGGGAAAAGATCGCCTCAACCATTGAAGAATATTTAAGGGATAACCCTTTAGCTAAAATGAAGTTTGCGCGGCCCAATGACGAATTCCATTTTATTAAATCAATCAGTTTTATTCTGCCAACAAACTATATGGCTTATGATTTGAGGGAATTTGCTGATATCTTGGAGAAGATCACTATAGATTCGATTTACTTCCATATATTTGAGGCACGGCTAAGACTGGAAAAACAAACAAATGATTTTTCATATTGGATAGAGAATTCATTAAATGACAAGAAATTAGCTGGTAATATTGCAAGCTTCGACCCTTATACACACACCTTAGAAGACTTAAGAAAAACGCTTATCCGCAGAATCGAAAGAAGGTTATCGCAATAAAATGATAAAGATAGAGGATTATGTTCCTTTAGTAGGGCAATCAATCATTGACGATTTAAGATTGCTTGGCGCCAGATTGAAAGGCAAGGTTATTCAGCATATAAATTCTACGCCGGTAGGAGGAGGTGTCGCTGAGATATTGAATCGTATGGTGCCGCTCTTGGTGGAATTAGGCATAGATACGAAATGGGATGTCATAAAAGGCGGAGAGCAGTTTTTTCAAGTAACAAAGAAGTTTCATAACGCATTGCATGGCAGACTGGAAGAGATTGACGATAAAGATTTTGAAGTATTCATGGAAACAAGCGAACAGAATATTGAAAGTGTTAGCACTTATGGAGATATAGTTTTCATACACGATCCCCAACCAATAGCCCTGATAAAAAAGAAAACATCTAATAAATGGCTTTGGCGCTGTCATGTTGACGTATCGAATCCCAATGAAAAAGTTTGGAGATTTCTCATGGATTTTATAGTTCAATACGACTCGGCGGTATTTTCTGCTCCCGCTTTCTCCCGAAAATTACCGATTAGGCAATTTTTAATTCCCCCTTCTATAGATCCCTTGAGCGACAAAAATAAGGAGTTACCTCAAGAAACAATAGACTCAATATTAAGTAAATATAATATCAAAAAAGATAAGCCTATAATTACCCAAATCTCTCGTTTTGACCGTTTAAAAGACCCATTAGGCGTAATCCAGGCATATCAGCAGGTAAAAAAATATATTGATTGTCAGCTAATCTTAGCTGGAGGAGAATCGGCAGATGACCCAGAAGGATTTAAAGTTGTGGAGGAAGTTCAAGAAAAAGCCAAGAGCGATGAGGATATTCATATTTTAGTGCTAGCCCATAATGATATAGAGATTAATGCATTGCAAAGTGCTTCAGATGTGATTATCCAGAAGTCTATTAGAGAAGGGTTTGGCTTAACAGTTGCCGAGGCCTTATGGAAAGGCAAGCCAGTTGTAGCTTCAAATGTCGGCGGAATACCTTTGCAGATAAAGCATAAATATTCTGGTCTTTTATGCCATTCTGTCGAGGGTGCAAGTTTTGCCATAAAACAGCTTTTAAGCAGTTCTGCTTATGCTAAGAGACTAGGAGAGAATGGACGCGAGCACATAAAAAATAACTTTCTAATTACGCGCCATTTAAGGGATTATATGTTATTGTTTCTTTCGTTATATTATCAGGATGATATAGTCCAACTGGGTTAATTTAATATTTGACAAATAATGGTCTTTAGTGTATACTAACACAAGCGTAGTAAATAAGGGAGTAGAAGTCTTTAAGCCGTTGGGCAAGAAGCGCTAGCCCGGCGGTTTTTTTTGTTTCTGCCGTTATTTACTATCAAAAAATTTTAGAGGAAGGAGGTTAGTAAATAATGGCAAGAGGCAAAGTTAAATGGTTCAGTAACCAAAAAGGTTATGGATTCATTACCACTGAGTCTGGCAGTGATGTATTTGTTCATCATACCGCGATTCAAGGCGAAGGCTATAAGACCTTAAATGAAGGCCAAGAAGTTGAATTTGAAATTGAAAAAGGTCCTAAAGGCGAGCAAGCCACAAAGGTAGTGAAGTTGTAATCCGAAAGAGAATAAAGGCCCGGCAGATAAAGCCGGGCCTGCATTTTTTCAAATGCCATCGGCTATTTCGATGGCATTTTTGTTTTTATCCCTAAAAATACTTACCAAGTCTGAAATTTCTGCTATAATTTAATTTATTATGATTATCTTAATCGGAGCATTGGCTTTTGCCGGAGTTGCCCTGGTAACCTACGGCTTATTGGTCGCTGGCTCAGGCAAAGAGAAGAAGACCAAGGTTGCACCGAGGCCTAAGCTATCTGATTTTGACTCTAAGGATAAGCAGATCCTCACCTTACAAGAAGAAATCGAGGCCTTAGGAACTGAATTAGAAAAATCGAATGCAGATTTGGCAAAATTACAAAAGGATTTTGAACTTGTTAAACAAGAAAACAAGAAATTAGAAGAGAAACTGGTAAAGAGGGACGAGTGGGTAGAAAAGGACGAGGAAGGTTTTAACAGGATAAAGCAGCAGCATTTTGAAATGGCTGATAAACTAAAACATAAAGAAAAGGAACTTCTGGAAGTATTCACCAAGAATGTTGATTTGAACCGCGAGATTGATGCATTAAAAGAAAGACTTCAGTCTTCACAAGAAGAGATTAAAAAACAGTCTAGAGAAATACTCACTCATAAATTTAAAATAGAGAATCTTACCAGGGAATCGCGAATGCATGCTGACACCGCAACACAATTAAAAAAGAAACAAGAGGAAAGCGAATGGGTTTCCAAGAAAGAGTTCGATGCATTAAATGATGAATATACACAATTGGAAAAGGCATTAGAAGAATTGGAGAAAGATTTACAGGCAGCTAATGATGACCGGGTCAGACTTAAAAAATTATTAGCGGAAAAACCGCAGGTTATCGAAGAACCAAAACAAGAGGTCGAAGTTATTCAGGCAGAGAAAACCCAGGAAGTTGTTCCACAAGAGAAACCAACTCCAGCCCAGCCCCAATTAGAACAGCCATCTGAAGCAATAAGCGAAGAGCCAAAAAAAGAAGAAGTTGAAGAGCCGGTTGAGGAAAAACCTAAAGAAAGAGCAATCCCGCAAGTAACTCCTGCAATAGATTTGGAAAAGGTAAGGAATATCGGAATTATGGCTCACATTGACGCGGGAAAAACCACTTTAACAGAAAGGATTCTTTTTTACACTGGCAAAACTCATAAAATCGGAGAAGTGCACGACGGCAAAGCCCAGATGGATTGGATGAAACAGGAACAGGAGCGTGGCATTACCATAACCTCGGCGGCAACCAATTGTTTTTGGAAGGATTATAGAATAAGTATTATTGATACGCCTGGCCATGTTGATTTTACAGTTGAGGTAGAGAGAAGCTTAAGGATTCTTGATGGGACAATAGCCGTATTTGATGCTGTCAACGGAGTTGAGTCGCAATCAGAGACAGTATGGCGCCAGTCAGATAAATATAATGTCCCTAAGATTGTCTTTGTCAATAAAATGGACAGGGTGGGTGCAGATTATTTTGCAGTTATCAATAATATCGAAAAGATGATAGGAGCAAACCCTATACCTATTGTTATTCCGCTGGGGGCAGAAGCTGATTTTAAAGGGGTTATTGATTTATTAGAGATGAAGGCTTATACATATGACGAAGCATCCCAAGGTAGAGAGTTTAGCGAAAGCGATATTCCAGATGAGAATAAAGAGATAGCCAATAAATACAAACATCTCCTTATCGAGAAGGCTTTAGCATTTGATGAACAAGTAATGAAAAAATACCTCCAATCACCAGATTCTTTAACTAAAGAGGAATTAATTAGCGCAATACGAAAAGGCACTATCGCGAATAAGGCAGTGCCGGTGCTATGCGGGACTGCTTCTAAAAACAAGGCTGTTCAGAAACTTCTTGATGCAGTGGTAGATTTTCTACCCAATCCTAAAGACTTGCCTGCGGTGGTTGGCCATGACCCGCAAGATAGCACAAAAAATATTCAGAGACTTGCTGACTACAAAGAACCGTTTTGTGCTTTGGCTTTTAAAATCCAGTCTGATTTACATATAGGTAAGCTGGTATATATAAGGATTTATTCAGGAGTTCTTAGCGCTGGCTCGTATGTGCTTAATGTTACCAAGAATAAAAAAGAGAGAATAAGCAGGATTGTTGAGATGCATGCAAATCAGCGAAAGAATATAGATTATGCTTTTGCAGGTGATATTGTAGCAGCGGTAGGTTTAACAAATACCATCACAGGAGATACTCTATCTGATTTAGACTATCCGCTGTTACTTGAAAGCATACAGTTTGCTACACCTGTTGTTTCGCTTAGTATTTCTCCTAAGACCAGGTCTGATCAGGATAAGTTGGGTAAGGGCTTATCCCGACTTGCTGAAGAAGACCCGACATTTATTATCCAGTCTGACCCTGAAACCAAAGAGACGCTTCTTACTGGAATGGGAGAGTTACATTTGGAGATTATTATTGATCGACTGAAAGAAGAGTTTGGAGTCGAGGCAATTGTCGGCCAGCCAAAAGTAGCTTACAAAGAAACCGTGACTGCTTCTGCAAATGGAGAAGGAAAATATATTAAGCAATCCGGCGGAAGAGGCCAATACGGCCATGTTAATTTGGAGATTTCCCCTAATGAGGCTGGTAAGGGATTTGAATTTGTAGATAGCATTAAAGGCGGGGCTATTCCAAAATCATTTATTCCTGCAGTAGAAAAAGGTGTTATTGAAGCATTGCAGAAAGGCGTATATGCTGGTTATCCGGTAGTGGATGTAAAAGTGAATTTGTTTGACGGCTCTTTTCATGAAGTTGACTCTTCGGAATTGGCATTCAGGATGGCAGCAATATTCGGATTCAAAGAGGCATTTATGAAGGCATCGCCAATAATACTTGAGCCATATGTACGTTTCGAGGTTACCACTCCAGAGGAGTTTCTTAATGGTATTGTTTCTAATATTTGCCAGCGCCGGGGAAAAATCCTCAATATCGAAGCTAATAAAGCCGGGCAAAAAATTATTCACGCAGAAGCGCCTTTGGCGGAGATGTTTGGCCATACCAGTACATTTCGTTCCTTAAGCACAGGTAGGGCGAGTTGTTCTATGCATTTTGACAGATACTTACCTGTGCCAAATGAGATAGCCCAAAAAATTATCGAGGAAAAGAAGGAGGAGAAACAAGAAAGATGAAAGAAAAGATTCTGATTGTGGAAGATGAAAAAGATATAGTAAAGATGCTGGATTATAATCTGAAAAAAGAAGGATTCCGGGTTATATCCTGTTATGATGGTGAAGATGCAATAGACTTAACCAATAAAGAACATCCGGATTTGATTATTCTAGATCTTATGCTTCCCGGCATAGACGGTTTGGAGGTGTGTAAAACTTTAAAGAAAGAAAGCAAGACTTCCCACATACCTATAATTATGCTTACTGCCAAAGCCCAAGAATCAGATAAAGTCGTAGGGTTGGAATTAGGGGCTGATGATTATGTGGTTAAGCCATTTAGCCCAAGAGAATTAATTGCCAGGATTAAGGCGGTATTACGCAGAATTAAGGAAAAGGAGAAATTACCGGAAATACTAAAAATAGGTGATTTGAGTATAGATTTTTCTAAGATTTCAGTAAGTGTTAAAAATAAGTCGGTTGAACTTACTTCTAAAGAGTTTGAGTTGTTGACTACATTAATAAAAGCAAAAGGCAGAGTTTTATCGCGAGATTACCTTTTAGATACGGTCTGGGGCTTTGATAAGGCAATGGATATTCAGACACGGACAGTTGATGTACATATAAGGACGCTTCGTAAAAAATTAAAGAGCGAAGCAAGGCGAATTATTACAGTCAAGAATTATGGATATCGCTTTGAGAGGGAAGAAGAGTAAAAATGTTTTTTGGAATTAATAAACAGATAAAGCAATTAGTTGCAAAAATAGAAGGATTATCCCCCCAAGAGCCGGGGGGAGAGATAAATATCTATTCTAAAGGCCAGTTAACTAGGCTGGCCTCTGCTTTAAATTCACTTCTTAAAAATTTCCGTAGTTATGTGGCGGAATTACAGCAGGAAAATACTAGGGCGCAAGCCATGCTAAATAGTATGGTTGAAGGCGTGATTGCGCTGGATGCCACTGCGCACATAGTTTCTATCAACCCCAGTGCCGAAGACATACTAAAAGTTACAAAAAAAGAGGTTGTAGGTAGGCTTTTTTTAGAGGTAATCCGTAATAACGATATTTATGAAGTGATTGAAAATGTTTTAAAAACGGGTAAATTTATATCGCGTGAGTTAAATATAGTTTTGCCAGTTCAGAAGATATTCAGGATTAACGCTTCTCCTATATTTGAGTCTGCAAATATTAGCGGTTGCCTTCTGGTTATACATGACATAACCGAAATAAGGCGCCTTGAGGTTATGCGTCGCGATTTTGTTGCAAATGTTTCTCACGAGTTAAAAACTCCTCTTACCTCTATTAAGGGATTTGTGGAAACGCTTCTCGAGGGAGCTTTGAAAGATGAGAAAAATAGCCGCCATTTCTTAGGGATTATCGAAGAGCATACTAACCGGCTGAATGCTTTAGTTAACGATCTATTGGACTTATCCTACATAGAATCAGGGCAAAGGAGCTTAATGAAAGAAGAAATCAGCATTAAGAAGTTAGTTGAGGTTGTCTTAGCTAGTTTTAAATCACAAATAAAGAAAAAAGATATTCTTATTAAAAATGATTTGCCTGATAATTTAGTTTTAAAAGCAGATAAAGATAAGTTAGAACAGGTTTTAACTAACTTAATCGATAATGCTATCAAGTTTAACAAAGAAGAAGGATTTTTAAAGATTTATAGCCAGGATTCAGGCGATAAAATCAAGATTATTGTTGAAGATTCTGGTATTGGAATCCCTCCAAAAGATGTCCCGCGCATATTCGAACGATTTTATCGAGTGGACAAGGCACGCTCACGAGAACTCGGTGGAACAGGCCTTGGACTTTCTATTGTTAAGCACATAATTGAGCTACACGCCGGAGAAGTCGGCGTAGAAAGCACTGAAGGCTTAGGCTCAAAATTCTCTTTTATTCTGCCTAAATAGCAATTTTTCCTTCCACACTAATTTTACCTACATTTTACTTTGCCTTGAAGTAGATTTAATATATCTTTTATATACTTTAGTCTCAAAAAAGGAGGCTTAACTATGCTTAAGAGATGTCTATTTGTTTTGGGAGTATTTTTTACTACAACTTCTCTTTTCGCCGCAACAAGCAAGAATTCTATACAGATAAAAGGCTCTGATACAATGGTGAATTTGGGCCAGGCCTGGGCAGAAGAGTATATGAAAATTCATCCCACAGAATTTATCGCAGTTACCGGTGGAGGCTCAGGCACGGGATTTTCAAGTTTAATCAGCGGCACTTGCGATATCGCAATGGCCTCTAGGAACATTAAAGATAAAGAGGTAACTCTAGCTAAGCAGAAGGGTATAAATCCTTTTGAAATAAAAGTGGCAATGGACGGCTTGGCAGTAATAGTTAATCCGAAAAATACAGTGAGCAAATTAACCATAGATGAGCTGGCAGGGATTTTCACGGGTAAGATTTCCAATTGGAAAGAGTTAGGAGGTGAGGACAAAAAAATCGTGATTCTTTCCCGTGAGGTAAACTCAGGAACGCATGTCTATTTTAAAGAGCATGTCTTAAGGAAAAATGACCCAAATTCAAAAGAAGAATTTGCTCCAAGCGCGCTACTTATGCCGTCTTCTCAGGCGATTGCTGATGAGGTCGCTGGGAATAGCGCAGCAATAGGTTACTATGGAATGGGTTATATTTCAAAGAAACAAAAACCAATTTTAGTGGCTAAAGACGCAAAATCAGAGTACGAAGCTCCCTCAATAGAAAACGTTGTAAATGGCAAGTATCCGATATCCCGGCCTTTATTTATGTATACTAACGCACAGCCGCAAGGCCTAGTTAAAAAGTTTGTTGATTTCTGTCTGTCGAAAGAAGGGCAGGAAATTGTGCTACAAACCGACTTCGTCCCTGTTAAGCACGAATAAACACAAATTTCATGCGAATCTACACGAATTTAATTCGTGTTCATTTGTGTGAGCAATAGCGAATTCGTGATAATTTGTGCATATGAGAAAGTTTAAAGAATTCATCATTGAGAAGCTAATCCTATTATGCGGATTGGCTTCGATATTTTTTGTTATTTTAATCTTTTTATTTTTGCTCAAAGAGGGCTTATCTGTCTTTAAGACTGTAAGCCCTTTTAAATTTCTTTTCGGTAAAAGTTGGTATCCTATATCTGAGCCTGCTCAGTTAGGAATCCTGCCTTTAATTTTGGGCTCGCTAATAGTTACTGTCGGCGCTGCTATTATTTCTATTCCTATCGGGATTGCCTCTGCTATCTATATAGCTGAAATAGCACCTTTAAGATTAAAAGAAATACTTAAAAGCGGCATTGAACTATTGGCAGCCATACCAAGTGTTGTATTAGGGTTTATCGGCATGGTAACTTTGGTACCTTGGGTGAAGAACACATTTCATTTGCCAACTGGCTTGACTGCCATTTCTGGCTCTATAATCCTTGCATTTATGGCTATGCCTACAATTGTTTCGATTGCCGAGGATGCGCTTTATTCTGTGCCTAAGTCGTATAAGGAAGGTGCGCTTGCTTTGGGTGCAACGCATTGGCAGACCATCTATCGTGTAATCTTACCCGCGGCATCAAGTGGAATCTTAGCTGCAGTAATGTTGGGTATTGGCAGGGTTATTGGTGAGACTATGGCAGTAATGATGATTACTGGTAATGCCGCTGTAATACCTCAAAGTATTTTAGTACCGGTTCGTACCTTAACCGCCACAATTGCCGCAGAAATGGGCGAGGCAGTTGTAGGAAGCGAACATTATTTTGCCTTATTTGCCATAGGCATAGTTTTATTTGTCATAAGTTTTGTGATTAACGTAACTGCTGATTTATTTTTACATAAAAAACAATGAAAAACCCTCACAAGACGCAAAAAATTGCCTTTTCATTATTGTTTCTGGCAAATTTGCTGGTTGTCCTGCCTGTTGGTTTGATTGTTTTGATTATTATACAGAAGGGCTTCCCAGCAATGAACTGGCAGTTTATAAGTGACATCCCCAGGCTGGGCATGCGCGCAGGTGGAATATTTCCTGCGATTATTGGCACAATATATTTGGTTTTGGGGGCAATAGTCTTTGCTTTGCCTATTGGCTTATTGGCCGCAATATATTTAAGCGAGTATTCAAAAGATAATTTCCTTACCCGTATTGTTAAACTTTCCATTGTTAATTTAGCTGGCGTGCCTTCTGTGGTTTATGGACTTTTTGGCTTAGCTTTGTTTGTGGTATTTTTTAAATTCGGCGCATCTATACTTTCGGGTTCGCTTACCTTAGGGATTATGATTTTGCCGATTATCATAACTTCTTCCCGGGAGGCCTTAGAGAGTGTTCCTCAGTCTTTTCGCGAAGTGAGTTTGTCTCTGGGCGCAAGCAAATGGCAGACTATCCGCCACATAGTCTTACCTAACGCGATTCCCGGGATTCTTACCGGGACAATTTTAGGTTTAGGCCGGGCAGCAGGAGAGACTGCGCCGATTCTATTTACCGTGGCCGCCTTTTATTTGCCGCAATTGCCGAAGTCGATTTTTGACCAGGCAATGGCTTTGCCTTATCATCTTTATGTTATTTCAACCCAGGTGCCGAATGTGGAAGAAAAGATTCGCTACGGCACTGCCCTGGTACTGTTGGTTTTGGTTTTGTCTATGAATTTAGTAGCGATAATTATCAGGTATAAATTCAGGAAGAGAAAGAAATGGTAACCGCAAAAGCGCAAAAGAAAATGAAAAATACCGCAAAGACCGCAAAAGATTGGTTATGAATATAATATTCGAAGCAAAAGACCTCAACACTTGGTTTGGGCAGACTCATTCGCTAAAAAGTGTGAATCTACAGGTTCAGGCAAATGAGATTTTAAGCATTATTGGCCCAGCCAACAGCGGAAAGACTACATTTTTAAGAACGCTTAACCGGCTTAATGAGCTGATTATGGATTTTCGTATGAATGGTAAGCTTAAGTTTAAAGATAGCGACATTACTAAGATGGATTTGGAATTATTGCGCAGAAGAGTAGGTATGGTTTTTGCCCTTCCTGCTCCGTTACCATTGTCCATATTTAATAATATTGTCTACGGCGCAAGGATGCAAGGGGTTAAGAACAAAAGTAAGCTTAGAGGCATAGTTGAAAAGTCATTAACTGCTGCTTATCTTTGGGAAGAGGTAAAGGATAGGCTTGAGGAATCCGCTTTTAAATTGTCTGGCGGCCAACAGCAGCGCCTTTGTATTGCCAGGACATTGGCAGTTGAGCCAGAAGTAATTTTGTTTGATGAGCCTTGTTCGGGATTAGACCCTATATCAACTGCTAAAATAGAAGAGGCAATGCTTAAATTAAAAGCGAATTACACGATTATTCTCGTGACAAATAATGTTAAGCAGGCAGCGCGCGTAGGAGACAGGACCGCGTTCTTTTTAAGCGGTGAACTTATTGAGATAGATAAAACAGAAAAGATTTTTACCGCCCCTAGTGACAAACGCACAGAGGATTATATCAGGGGGAAGTTCGGTTAATAAATTCAAAAATCAAAATGCAAAAATCAAAATTACAATGTAAAATTAAAAAATTTTGCATTTTTATATGTCATTTTGATATTTAATCTTTGATATTTTATATATGTCTAAAATCGTTACTAAAGAATTAAATTTATGGTATGGAAATTTCCAAGCATTGATTAATGTTAACTCTAGCTTTAAGGAAAAGACCATTACTGCAATTATCGGGCCATCTGGTTGCGGTAAGTCTACATTGCTACGCGTATTCAATCGTATGAATGATTTAATCGAAGGCGTGCGAACAACCGGTGAGGTTTTAATAGATAGAGAGAATATCTTAGCCAAAGAGGCAGATTTAGTGTCTCTACGCAAAAAAGTCGGAATGGTTTTTCAAAGGCCCAACCCTTTTCCCTTATCCATATATGAGAATATTGTTTTTGGCCTAAGGGTTCATCATTTAAATAGAGATAAGCTTGAAGAAATAGTAGAAGAAAGTTTAAAAGCAGTTCTTTTATGGGATGATTTAAAAGACAAGTTAACTAAGTCAGCCTTAAATTTGACTTTAGAGCAGAAACAGCGGCTTTGTATTGCAAGATTAATTGCAGTAAGGCCAGAAATATTACTTATGGACGAACCTTGCTCTGCTTTAGACCCGCAGGCAACCAGCCGGGTAGAGGAATTAATGCGTGAACTTAAGAATAATTATACTATAATAATAGTAACCCATAATATGCAGCAGGCAGCCAGGGTTTCTGATGATACCGGATTTATGCTCTTAGGCGAATTAGTCGAGTTTGGCAAGACAGACGATATATTTACCAAGCCGAAAGATAAACGGACAGAAGATTATATTACGGGAAGATTCGGTTAGAAGGTAGTTTACTGTTTACTGTACACTGTAAACTCTTTCGACTGAAAGGAGAAAGTCATGGAGAGGCATTTAGATGAAGAACTAAAAGAGTTACACAAGGAAATCCTGGCTATGGCTGCTATGGCTCAAGAAGCCATTTTTAAGTCTATCGAGGCTTTGAAGAATCGCGATAAGGCCCAGGCTCAGGGGACAATAAATGCAGATACTAAGATTGATGAGTTAGAATTGGCAATCGATGAGCGCTGTATTGATTTGATTGCCCGCTATCAACCAATGGCAGGAGACCTGCGCTTTATTACTACCGGCATGAAGATAAATGCAGAGTTAGAGCGCATTGCAGATTTGGCTGTAGATATATGCCAGCGGGTTTTAGAATTAGTAGATAAGCCGCTTTTGAAGCCTTTAATTGATATACCGAAATTATCAACCATTGCCCAGAATATGGTACGGGACTCCATTGATTCTTTTGTTAAGAAAGATTTAGAATTAGCTAAAAAGGTAGTCTTATCTGATAATGAAGCAGACAAGTTACGTAATCAAGTGCAAGATGAACTTATAAATGATTATATGGCACGCGATGTCAAAACTGCAGACCGGGCAGTGCCTTTGCTTTTGATTGCCCGTCATTTAGAGCGTATCTGTGACCACGCCACTAATATCGCAGAGGATGTAATTTATATGGTGCAGGCAAAAGTAGTCAAGCATCATCCGGAAAAGTTAGAAGATGATAATCAATAATCTTGGTAAAAATGTATAAAAAAAGAGTGTTATTTTTATGCACAGGAAACTCTGCCAGAAGCCAGATGGCAGAAGGTTTCTTAAAGGCATTAGCAGGAGAAAAATTTGAAGTTTTTAGCGCTGGGGTTATGCCTATTAAAGTTAGTCCATTGGCTATTAAGGTTATGCAAGAGGTTGGGGTTGATATCTCTAAAGAGTATTCGAAATCTGTAACCAAGTTTTCAAATCAAAAGTTCGATTATGTTATTACGCTTTGCGACAGCGCAAAACAGACTTGTCCGGTATTTGGCGGCCAATACAAAAACATGCACTGGAGCATAGAAGACCCTAATCAAGCTTTTGGCACGCAAGGCGAGCAGCTTGATTTTTTTAGAAAGATTAGGGATGAGATAAGAGCATATATTGTTAAATTTATTGGTTCAGAAAAGTAGATACTCCGGAGGTAATTATATGGACTGGAAAGTGTTTTTTGCAACCTTCATAGCTGTTTTTTTTGCTGAACTTGCGGATAAGACGCAACTTGTTGGCATTGGCATGTCAGCAAAATCAGGTAAGCCGATGGCAGTTTGGTTCGGCTCTATAAGCGCCTACATAATTGTCACAGCCGTCTCAGTGTTAATAGGAATAACGCTAGGCAAATTTCTCAAGCCGGAACTCATTAGATATACAGGAGCTTTTTTGTTTATTGTAATAGGGATTTTAATGTTAATAGGCAAGATTTAGGAGCAAGCATAAAATTTTTACATGCTAACATGTTGATACACAATATATTATAAACATAACTAAAAAAAATACTTGACAATTTTTTTTTAGCGTGTATACTTTACTATTAAAATCAACTTAGTAGTATATCAATCTTTAAAGTTATGAAACTTCCGGCCAAAATAGAATATGCTTGTAAGGCAATTATGGAGTTAGCCCTTCATTACCATGAGGGTTCTAGCATGCAATTAAAAGAAATAGCCAAAGCTCAAGGTATCCCAAAACAGTTTTTGGTGCAATTAATGATTCGGATGAAAAACGCAGGCCTGGTGGATAGTAAGCGCGGAGTAGTTGGGGGTTATTTTTTGACTAAGCCTCCTGCACATCTTAGTTTAGCTGATATCTTTAGGGCAGTAGACGATAGTATTTTAAATTCTAATGAAAAAACCAAACTAATTAAAGCTTCCGATGTTACGAAGATAATTTCATTTATTTGGGAGGGCATAAATAAAGATATTGCCACGCGCTTAGAAAGCACAAGCCTTGATTGGTTGGCTTCACAGATTAACAAAGAACAATTAATTTATCATATTTAAGATAAAAATAATAAAAGCAATAGGAGGAAAAAGATGAGTTTGTTGGACAACCAGGATGATTTAAAAACATTAGTTGAAGAATTGAATTTCAAGCAAAAAGTAGACAGGTCAGAACAACTTATAAAAGAGGCTTATGAGAAATATGGAGATTCTCTTGTCGTGGCTAATAGTTTAGGTAAGGATTCTGTAGCAGTTTGGGATTTAGCTAAAAAAGTAAGCCCTAAAATACGCGGATTTATAGTTACCACGCGCTTTAAGCCAGCAGAGACGGTTTTGTTTATGAAGGAGGTAGTTAGCCGCTATCCAGATATAAAGGTTTATAAAAGCGACGCCTCTATACCTGAGCGGCTATACGAAACAGACCCGGATAAATGCTGTGATATTCTGAAGGTTGAGCCAACCCGCCGGGCAATTGAAGAAATGAATGTAAAATGCTGGGTTACCGGATTGCGTTGTACAGAAGGAAGGACGCGCACGGATTTTAAAGAAGTGGAAGAGCGCGATAAGGGTCTTATTAAATTAAATCCAATTCTTATCTGGAGGGAAAGAGAAGTTTGGCAGTATTTGGCCTTAAATGGAGTAAAGGTAAATCCTCTTTACGCTCAGGGGTATAGGTCATTAGGTTGCGCACCTTGCACGCATATTAGCAGTAAAGAAGACGAGCGCTCTGGCCGCTGGATTGGGACCAGTAAATGCGGAGGAGAATGCGGCATCCACACCCGGCCATTAAAAATAAATACTGAAGGAGACGGGATTTAAGCATATGGCGTTGCTAGTTAAGAACCTAAGTAAAAGTTTTTGGCGTAGAGATGTAGGCGATTTACAAGTGCTTTCCGGCATTGACCTGGAAGTTGAAGACGGTGAGTTCGTCTGTATTCTTGGCCCAACCGGATGCGGGAAGAGTACGTTTTTAAATATTATTGCTGGCTTAGAACAACCGGATGCGGGAGAGGTATGGATCGATGACAGAAAGGCGCAGGGATTATCTCGCGATAGGATGCTGCTTTTCCAAGAACCGTCTCTTTTCCCCTGGCTTACTGTTTTAGAAAATGTGGAGTTTGCCTTAAAGTTTAAAAACATCTCCAAGCAGGAAATTAAGCAGCATTCGCTGGAAATTTTGAAAAAAGTGCATTTAGGCCGTTTTATTAATGCCTTTCCTCATGAATTATCTACGGGAATGAAACAGCGTGTAGCTATTGCTCGGGCATTGGTTAGTAATCCGAAAATTCTTCTTATGGATGAGCCGTTTGGTTTGGTGGACGGCCAAACGCGCATACTTTTGCATTTAGAATTACAAGAAATTTGGCAAGAAACGAAGAAGACAATACTTTTTGTTACTGGCTCGGTTGAGGAGGCAGTGTGCCTGGCAGACAAGCTTTATGTTTTTTCTAAGCGGCCAGGCCGGATAATAAAAAAATACCAAATTGATTATCCTCGCCCCCGAAGAGAGACAGATAAGAACCTCATTGATTTAGAAAATAACATAATGCAACTTTTAAGTTGCGAAATAGAGAAAGTAGTAAAAGAGGAGGTTGATATTGAATACACTATTTCGAAAGACGGCGTTCTTTGCCCTATTGATCGCAATCTGGGAAGTAATATTTAAGCTAAGGCTATTTAACCCAAAACTCTTCCCTTCTGCATTGGCAATTTTGAGTAAACTCTGGGAAGGTTTTGGTACTGGTCTTTACCCGGTGGCATTACAATCGAGCCTAGAGCGGGTAGTTATCGGCTATTTTTTAGCCATAATATTTGGCATCGGCTTAGGCGTGCTTATGGGGTTAATAAAGTTTATCGATGATGGAGTGGGCACAATACTTTTAGGAATCCAATCAATGGGTCACGCTGCCTGGGTGCCTTTTGCTGTCCTCCTCTTTGGAGAAAATGAGTTAGCTGTTATATTTATTGTGCAGATAAGCGCTTTTATTACTATAGCCTTAAATACCGATAGCGGTATAAAGTTTGTTCAACCCGCGCTCATCAGCCAAGCCAAACTTTATGGCTTAAAAGGTGTTAGATTGTTCAAAGAGGTTATTCTGCCGGCAGCCATACCTTCAATAATCACTGGTATGCGCTTAGGTTGGGCGTTTTCTTGGAGAGGGTTGGTTACTGCTGAAATTTTAGTCTCTGGATTAGGTGTCGGTCATGTCTTAATGCAGGCAAAGGAGCATAATGATATGTCGTTCGTTTTAGCCACGATGCTTTTGATTGCTGCCATATCATCTTTAGTGGATAATCTTTTGTTCAAAAATATCGAAAGACGTATACGTCGGCGCTGGGGGTTGGTTTGAGCCTAATTTTGATTGGAACTAATTATAGATATTCGGATGTGGCAGTCAGAGAAAAACTTGCTTTCTCACAGTCGGGAATTATAACTTTTTTAAGCCAAATATTGAAAGAGGGCATAAGCACAGGCGCAGTTATTTTATCTACCTGCCAGCGAATAGAAATCTACGCAGAGACTTATGATTTAGAGACTATCGCAGAATTTTTATTTCGCTATAAGGGTGAAGCTAAAAATTTAAAGAATTTATTTTATATAAAAAAGAATGAGGAAGCAGTTTATCATCTATTTATGGTAGCAGCAGGGCTTGATTCGCAAATTATAGGCGAAAATGAAATCTTGCATCAGGTAAAAGAAGCGTATTTGTTGGCGAGAAGTAATAATAAAACCACAACTCTTTTAAATAGACTATTTGAACGAAGCCTATTCATAGGTAGGTTAGTCCGTTCTAAAACCGGCATTGCTAAAGCTGATCCATCACTTTCCTTAAAGGCAGTGGATAAGGCAGAAGCCTTAGCGGGTAATTTAAGCTTAAAAAATATTTTTATTATCGGAGCGGGTGTAGTTTCCGGAGCTATTGCAAAGCATTGTGCTGAAAGAGGTGCCAAATGCGTTATTGTTGCCAATCGGACATTTGAGAAGGCGTTAAATTTGGCTTCTCAGATTGGCGCGAGAGCAGTTACTTTCGAAAAGTTTTATAATCTTTTTTTTAAAGTGCAAATATTATTCTCTGCTACTGGCTCAAGGCACTTGATTCTAAAAAAAGAAATTTTCCAGCGTATTAGACAGCCCCAACAGAAAATCTTGATATTTGACCTTGCCTTGCCCAGGGACATTGACCCGGAAATAGGTTATTTAGATGGGGTTAGATTATTTAACCTCGATGATTTGAAGGATGAGGGTATTTGGCGAGACGAAGAGACTATCTTGGCAAGTTGGTTAGTCAAAGATAAGGCAGAGAAATTTTTATTAAAGGTTAAAACAATATGGAAATCAGAATCGGCACCCGAGCAAGCCCTCTTGCCTTAAAGCAGGCTGCTGAAGCTATCGATTTATTAAAACAAAGGTATCCTCAGGCGCATTTTAGTATTGTAACCATAGATACTTCAGGCGATAAAAATAAATTAACTCCTATTAGCGAAGTGGAAGGTTCAGATTTTTTTACCAGAGAGATAGATGAGGCATTATTGGCAGGAGAGATTGATTTTGCAGTTCACAGCAGCAAGGATTTACCTCGGGTTATTCCCAAAGGTCTGGCTATTGTGATGGAGACCCTAAGTATTAGCAATTTTGATTGTTTAGTTTCCCGGGATAATATTAAATTTATGGATTTGCCTCGGTTTTCCAGAGTAGGCTCAAGCAGCCAGAGAAGAAAAAACGAAATACGCAGGTTAAGAAAAGACTTAAAAATAATTGATATCCGTGGAAATATCCAAGAGCGCCTGGCTCTTGTTGATGAGGCAAAAATCGATGCATTGATTATTGCTCACGCTGCATTAATTCGTTTAGGTTTAGAGCATAGAATTACCGAAGTTTTTCCATTGGATGTTTTTAGGACGCATCCTAAACAAGGGTGTATTTCAATATTGGCAAGAAAAATAAGGAGGTCAAATGAAGACATAATCCGCCAAGAATTGTGGCGGATTGTATGTCTGAATTTGATCCTTGACATCTACCTAAAATTTATATTATTAAGGTAAATGTCAAGGATTTAACAACAACCCGAAGGGCAGAATTCCACGGGCTTGCCCGTGGATGAATGTATAGGCGGCGATATGGTATAATGGCTGCATGGAAGTTAGGGTAAGCGGGCACAGTGTATATCGTACTCAGT
>JBFMEB010000029.1:0-21080 GCA_040753675.1 Candidatus Omnitrophota bacterium
ATCTTAATAATATTCCTTTTCCTTAACACGCAATAAAGCCCGATGCAAAACAACATCAGACACAAGATATAAATGGTCATTCTCCCTTACCTGATTTTTTGAATAATACTAAAATTGCGAAAATAGCAAATAATCCTGCTCCCACCTTAAGAGATATAGCAATGTTACACAAAGGAATTATGCCGGCAGAAAATAATTCGAAAGGATTGCCTTTTTGGAGGAAAAAATTAAGAAAGAAATAACCGCTGATTAAACCCAATAAGGCAATAGATAAAAACATTATTGCGCCCAAACTCTCAAACAGAGAAGCAGCAGCTTCGCTTAATTTTCTTAAAGCCACATTTTTGCCAAAAGCAAGCATTAGGTGGATAAAGGAAAGGGCAATAATTACTCCGCCGGCAAATCCGCCGCCAGGAGACAGATGTCCGTGCAAGACAATATAAATACCATAAAGCAATATCAAGCCGACAGTAAGACGGGTGATTGTCTTGACGATTAAAGTCATTCCGGTTTTTTGATTATCGCTCATTTTTTAACGTATTGATTCTGCCGACCTTGCGCATAACTGCAAAAACTCCCATCACCGCAGTAAAGAGAATTGTTGCCTCGCCTAAAGTATCATAACCCCTGAAATCTAAAATTATTGCCGCCACGATATTAGCAGCTCCTGTCTTCTTTAAGCCCTCATTGATATAAGTTTGCGATACTCTCATAATCGGTGAGCCAAAATTAGGTAAATCCTTTAAAGCAAAATAGCCAAATAACAGAAACACTGCGATAAATAATAATGTTGATACAGTATTAAACAACCAACGCCCATCTTTTATTAAGGGCAGGTCTTTTTTTATAGTAGCGCGAATGAGTATTATCAGACAGAGGATTTCTACTACCAACTGGGTAATGGCTAAATCCGGCGCCTTTAAAATTAAGAAAGCTAAGGATAAACCCAATCCCACCGCGCCAACGGCAATTACGCTAGAGAGCAAATCATCGACCTCAACCGCGATAACCGCAGCCAGAATCATGAATATCAACAGCAATTGCAGTTCCATATTTAATGAGCAGACAACTTACGGAGTGTTACGACGTAAGTTGTAGACCGTAGGTCGTCTGCGAATTTAACCCCCACACCATATTTTACTGATAATATTTATAAATAAATTAAAACTTGTTAGTGGCGTTAAAATAATTTCTCCGTTACCACACCAATTAGTAAAATTGGTGTGGGGGTGAGTTCGGACAAATAAGTTATGTCGTCAGCTCTGGCTGACTCCATAACTTATGTCCTCACTTACCTCACAAAGGCAAGGAATAAGGCAATCATTCCCAAAAGGCACCAGACCGTATAGGTGGGCAGAATCCCATTATGCAGATGTTGTAATACACCAGAGGCCGAAAAGGTGAAGCGCCTTAACAATTCATATATATCAAACCATTTTTGTTCTGCCTTTTTGTAAATACCATTTATAAGCGGCAATTCTTTTATAGAATTGTAGAAGTCTACCCCGCTTAAATGCGACTGCGAAGGAATTACTTCTCCTCCGATAAAAGCCTCCTGGTCCTGCCTTATCAGAGCCCTAAAATTCCAGAGATAGAAAATAATCAAACCAGCCAACATCGCAACTAGGATTAAAATTGTGGCTTGCAAGGGAGACCAGTTGCCGATTATACTGATATCTCCTACTACCGGCGTCAAAAAAAGCCGCAAAGGCAGTTCCTTTGCAAAAACTCCGAATAATAAACATAAAAAGGCCAAAATCAGCGCTGGCAAAACAAGAATCCAACTTGCTTCGGAAAGTTTCAACTTCTTTAATTCTTTGGACATGGTGCCTAAAAATACTGTGTGTAAGATTTTCATAAATGAAGCAAGGGTCAGGCTTGAGCCAAACATCGCTGCGGCAAGCCAGATAACCCACCACTTATAACCAGCGCTGCCTAAACCAATAATCCCTTGATAAATCATCCACTTTGAGAAAAATCCGTTAAAAGGCGGAACGCCTGAAATAGAAAGCGAGGCGATTAAACAGGCGACAAAAGTAAAGGGCATAAATCTTCTTAAACCTCCCAACCTATCCAGGTCTGAGATGCCGGTCTTCTCTTCTACATTGCCCGCGCAGAGGAACAAACTGCTTTTATAGATTGTATTATTTAACATATGAAATAGGCCGCCCGCGATTCCTACTGCGCTACCTGTGCCTATGCCCAAAATCATATATCCAACCTGGCTGACTGCATGATAGCCCAATAACCGTTTCAAATCGTGCTGCACCAAGGCCATCATTACCGCGGCAATAATTGTAAAACTTCCTAACGCCATTAAGAATGTGTTCATACCCTCGCTCATTACAAAAAGAGAAGTAGAAATCCTAAATAGAAAATATATGCCTAACAATTTATCTAAGGCGGCGGGTAAATACGCGTTAACAGATACTGGAGCGTCAGATGCGCAATCCACAATCCAGGTATGAAACGGCATTGCCCCGGCTTTTGTAAAGCAAGCTATTGCCAGCGAGATATAAGCAAAAGTCGGCAGTATTCCTTCGAGAGAGCCCAGTGGTATTTGAATCCTATCCATCTGAAAAGTTCCCGCGAGATAAAAAACCAAACTTACCCCTAAAATCATTATTGAATCAGAAGCGCCAACAATAATTAATGTCTTTTTCGCAGTCACAGAACTTTTATCAGTCCGGTAGGTATAAATTAGCATATAGAGGGTAAGCCCAAGAAATCCCCAACAGACCAAAAGTAGAATAAGATTATTTGCCAAAACCGCTAAACAGCAAACCAGAGCGGTTAATATAAAATTTATATAATAGGAAAATAAATTGACCTTTCCTTTTAAGAATTTAAAGGAGTAAAGTCCGATGAGCAAAGAAAAGAATAGGCAGGCAACACTTACGCTAATCGATAAGGTATCAAATCTCAACATCGGATAAAGATAAGACAGGTTCATCTTTTTAATCCAGCCTCATGTAACAGGCGATGGGTCTTTTCCTGCGAAAGCTTAATCAAATCCCAACCGTTCATTATTCTTTTATTGGTACTATTTTTTATTACCGCAGTCCGTTCCGTGCAACAGTAACAAGGATCCACTGCTGCCAGAGTAATCGCCGCATCTGAAATAGTCCCGCCTACGCAACTAACTTTATTGGAAGCGACGTTCATAAAACTTGGGGCTCTGATTTTATGCCTGACCGGCCGGTTTGTGCCGTCGCTTCTAATGTAATGGAAGCATTCTCCCCGGGGAGCTTCCACCCTGCCAATCCCTTCTCCTGGAATCATATCAGTCACATTAGCGTCAATGGGGCCCTTTTTCATTTTGCTTAAGGATTGACGAATGATGTTAACGCACTCATACATCTCTAAAATCCGCACCACCGCCTTTGCAAATACGTCTCCTTCTTTTTGTGTTATTACAGACCATTTAACTGAATCGTATAATGCATAAGGATCATCCCGGCGCACGTCGATATCCACTCCCGAAGCCCTTGCAGTTGGCCCGAGTGCGCCGTAGTCTAATACATCCTGGCGGCTCAAGATGCCCACGCCTTTTAGGCGGCTGGCAATTACTGGATCATCCATTACCGCACCTTTAAACATATCTAAAACCGGCACTAGTTCATCTAAATATTTTTTAATAGTAGGAAAATCATCTTCTTTCATATCCCGGCGCACGCCGCCGACTTTCATCATTGCGTAATTATTGCGGTTTCCGGTAATTAATTCAAACAAATCTAAAACCGGCTCGCGGTATTTCCACGCCCACATCCAAACAGTATTATATCCGATAAAATGCCCTGCTAAACCCAGCCATAAAAGATGGCTGTGGATACGCTGCAATTCATCGATAATCATGCGAATATAATGCGCTCTCTGCGGCACTTGTGTTTTTAATAAATCTTCAACTGCCAAAACAAAAGCAAAAGGATGGCTGGAAGAGCAAATCCCACAAATTCTTTCCACCAAAAAAGCTATCTGGTCAAAATGTTTTTCTTCGGCTAACTCCTCAATACCGCGATGATTGTAGCCAATGACAATATCAATATCAGTAACCTTTTCTCCTTCAACATAAAGCCGGAAAAACTCCGGTTCTTCTTGCAAAGGATGATAAGGACCTATGGGAACGATGACCTTATGACTCATATATAAAAATTAAATATCAAAAATCAAATATCAAAATTTAAAGAAATTTTGAATTTTAAATTGTAATTTTGATTTTTACTTTTTGCATTTTGAGTTTTATTTTTCATATGGCTTCTTGTAATCTTTTCTCAAGGGGTATTCATCTTTTGGCCAATCATCAGAAAGTAAAAGGTGGCGTAAATCCGGATGGCCTTTAAAATCAATTCCGAATAATTCCCACATCTCTCGTTCAATCCACTCTGCGGCCTTTAAAATAGGCGCAATAGACTCAATCTGGGGATTCTTTTTGCCTTTAATAAAAACCCGGACTGAGAAAAATTGGCCGGTTTTGTCAAAACTAAAATGATAGAGTATCTCAAACCCCTCTGGCAAATCTTGCGCAGTTGCTGTAGATAAACGTAAGCCCAGCTCATTAAACAAAATGCTGGCTGTATCTTTAATCGATTCCTTGTCCACGGTTAGATAAATTCTTCTCGGAGAATGCTCTAGCCACTCAGTTATCCGATTGCCTAATTTTTCTTTTATTTGAGTGTTGATGTCCATCTTATTTCTTTTTTAGGCTGTCGCTAACACCGCTCCAGCCTATGATTACAGTGATTTTCAATAAGATTCCAGAGATTATGTTTTTTAGTTTTAATCGCCGTAATCTACTTTATTTTATTAATCGCTGTAATCAAGGGCAGAGCTTTTGCGATGCCCTATTTCTTTTTCAGACTCTCCAACGCCTTTACTATGCCGGAGATTATTGCCTCGGGCTTCGGCGGACAACCCGGGATATAAACCGATACCGGCAATATCTTATCCAAGGGTTCGATTACGTTATAACCAAAACGAAACATATGTTGAGAACAGGCGCATACCCCCACTGCTATAACCAGGCAGGGCTTAGGCGCCTGTTCGTAAACTTTTTTTACGATTGGTATTGCCTTCTTATTAATTATTCCGGTAACCAACAGGGCATCGGCATGGCGAACGCTGCCGATAAGCTGCGCGCCAAATCTCTCAACGTCAAAGCGGGGAGTCAGGCAGTCGAGGATTTCGATATCGCAGTTATTGCAACTGGCTGCGCTTAAGTGAAAAACCCAGGGTGACTTTGATAACGCCTTTAATTTTATATTCATTTATTTACCTAAAAAGGCCAGGACTACCCCTAAAATTGCCAAAGGGGTTAAGATGCGCCAGAAAAATCCGATTGCCTGGTCAATGCGTAAGCGCGGATTAGTATTTTTAATCAGAATAATAAGGACTAAAATCAAAACATATTTAATAATCAGCCAAAATAGGCTGAGGCTGCCTGTCAAAAATAATATAATCAAAAAAATCGGCAGGGTGTACAACAATATAAAACGAGTCAATCTGAAGATAGCCAAAGGCAGGCCAGAATATTCTATTAATGTGCCAGACATTATCTCCTGCTCTGCCTCAGCTGCGTCAAAAGGCACAAATCCCAGTTTGGCTTGTATACATATGGCCATTACCAACAGCCCGATAATACCTGAGAGATTCCGAGACAACGAACCAAAGCTGGCCTGATAAGAAATAATATCTGAAATGCGTAAGCTGGAAGTCTTTATAATCACTATTGCTATAGCCAATATGAAAGGCAATTCGTAAGCAAGAACCATTTTCATTTCTCGGGATGCGCCTACGGAAGCCAGAGGATTTGAAGAGCTGGAAGCGCCAATAATTAAACTTATAGCAGGTATAGTTAAGAGATACATAACCACTATCAAATCGCCGGTAAACTCAAGCTCTTTATTAAAAAGCGCATCGCCCAATAGACTTGCTACCAGACTAACTGCAATCAGCCCTAAAAAAGGAGAAACTAAAAAAACTATATTTTTCCCAGCCGGGGTTATTATTTCCTTTCCGAAAAGCTTAACTATATCAGCAAAATTCTGATACCAAGGCGGGCCCACCCGATACTGAATCCGGGCAGTAACTTTCCTGTCAACCCAGCCTGCCATCATCCCGGCTATTGAGGCAAATAGGAAACCTGGAAAAATGAAATAATAGAATAAGTATTTTAAAATCATCATTTTCTTTTTTTAACAGCCTCTTCTCTCGACCACTTGATGGTATGAACAGCTAAATTATCACCTATAAAAAAGAGGTTATTATCTATATCTTCTTTATCGATATCTTTATAACTAATTGCATCATGCGGGCAAGTTTTAACGCAAGAAGGGATGGTTCTCTCTGAGATGCCAAGGCAATAATCGCATTTAGAATCCAGATAAGGAATAAAATCTATAAAGATAGTGCCGAAAGGACAAGCAATAGTGCAGGACTTGCAACTCGTGCAACGCATCTTATAACGTTTAAGATGGCCGTCGCTCTGGCGCTCTAAGGCATCGTGATAACAGGAAGTTACGCAAGGCGCTTGTTCGCAATGCCGGCAAAATGTGGCAAAAGTCGCATACTCACGCAAATTTGCCACGCCGTTATTCTGAGGATGATAAAAATACTGGCAGGCGACTTTACAAACCTCGCACTTATCGCATATATCTAGGTCTACGAATAGACGTTTCATACTTGCTTCGTTCGTAACGCAGATATTAATAAGTCATACATAGTCATAAATAGTCAAATATGGTCATACATTGCAAAAACAATATATGACAATAGTATGACAATTGTATGACAACTTTTGACCATTGTTTAGCTGACATCTGTGATTAATCCCAGACTTCCGGCAAATCTTTTAATTTATCGTAGGTAAACACCGGGCCATCCCGACAAACAAAATATTGGCCTAAGCGGCAGTGGCCGCATTTTCCTAAGCCACAAGACATATTTTTTTCCATTGATAAATAAATCTGCTGAGGTTTAAATCCTAATTCCAATAATTTAAAAGTAGAAAACTTCATCATAATCGGTGGGCCGCAGACGATGACTATTGTTTTTGTTAAATCTATCCCTTTTGTATCCAGAATGGTCGTCACTAAACCAACATGGCCTTTCCAGCCCGGGCTGGATTTATCTACGCTAACAACACAGTCGCACTTTTTAGACCAATCTTTAATCTCATCCTTGTATATCAAATCCGCTGGGCTACGTGCACCAAAACGTAAATGTATGTTTTTAAAATCTTCTCTGTTGGCAAAAAGAGCTAGGATCAAAGAACGCAGTGGCGCCAACCCTACGCCTCCGCCAACAATAAGGATATCTTTATTTTTAAATTCCTCAAGTGGATAACCTTTGCCATACGGACCGCGTAACCCCAATGTCGCCGGTGCTTTTAGGCTGTGTATAGCTTCGGTTACCCGGCCTACCTTCATAATTGTTATATCAAACTTTTCTTTTACGTTAGGGTCGCTGGAAGGAGTAAAGGGTGCTTCACCTAACCCAGGAACTGCCAACTCAACGAATTGGCCAGTCTTAAACTCAAAACCATTACTATTGCTAAAACAAAATGTTTTTATGGTAGGAGATTCCTCGATTATTTCTTCTAAGGTAACTTGGGTTGGTAAATAAATATTTTTCATTTATTCTCGCTAATCAATTCCTGATAAAGTTGCTTAAGTATTTTGCGGATATCGATTTTGCCAGGGCAGACCTCAATGCAACGGCCACAACCGCAACAGGCAATCTTGCCCATATTGTCTGGGAAAAAATCAAACTTTTTTAGATACCTATTCCGCAGCCTTTTCGTGCGCGTATCCAAAGGATTAGCGCCTCCTGCTACCTTGGCAAAATTTGCAAAAAGACAAGCATCCCATAATTTAAAGCGTTTATTTGCCGAAGGTTGTTTTTCATCAGCTAAAAGAAAACAATGGCAGGTATCACAAATAAAATTGCAACCGCCGCATTCAACACAAGTCAGCATAAACTCGTTCCATGAATTAGAATCGTAGCTATTTTTTACTGTCTGGCTAAGCTTATCAACAGGACAAGGATGCAACATGGCTAAAGATTGTTCCATAGAAAAAATTAAATCCTGCCTGCTCTGATTCCTCTTGGCAATTTGCGACGCATTGGCTAAAACCATCCTATTTTTAAACCTATTAATAGCATCTTCGCCTTTTTGAGTGGCTATTTCTACAATAAATCCAGCGTCTATAGGAGATAAGTTAATGTCAAAACCCGACTCTGGATACGGCTTTATTCCCACGCCTAAACACCAGCACACCTCTTTATATGCGTTGCAATCTCCGGATATAATCAGGAGGTTCTTACGACGCTCTCTATAGACAGAATCTTCGAGCAAGGTGGCAGCCTCGTCTTGGCAGCCGAATTTCGGCGGCCGGCCTAAAAATATAAAATCCTGTACCTCTAGGGCGTTTAAATCACAATTCTTTGCAGTAAAAATAGCTTTGGGTTTTTCTTTGGAAAGCTCTAAAGAATCAATGGCTTCTTTATCCGGAATGATCAGCGTCTTGGCTGGCTCAAGGAATCGATATTTGTTATAGAGGGGTTCTAAAGAATCCTTAAATAAGCAGTAAGAATAATCGTCTTCTTTGGCTATCGGAACGAACAGGCTGTAAAACTTTGCTATGAAAGACAAGAAATCTTTCAGAAACCTTGCGTCAAAATAAAACAATTGCTCCATTTAATTGAAAGGATTAGTTTTTGGAGGGGTTAGTGTGAAAAATTATCTTTCTACTATAACTTGCTCAAATTTTGTTGTCAAGAGAAATTTACAGATGATATGTAAATTATCAAAAGGGGTCAGACTCATTTTAGTAGGGGAAACTCATTCTTTTACGTAGGAGATTACTATATCAAAACGCTCCTGCTCTTTTTCTATCTCTTTCGGGAAAGGCGCAAATGGGCTGGAAGCTTTAACTGCCTTAAGGGCAAAATCTTTCAAGGAATCGTTGGTAGCGCTTATAATTTCCGGCTCAGATTTAAGCTGGCCCCTCGCATCAATGATGAACGATATCTCTACTTCTCCATCTGTAAAATCCTCAGGAAGGAGTTTGCTGGATTGCCTGGCTATAGCCTGACGCAGGCTAGCCAAATAATCAGGATAAGTCAACTGGCCTATTCCTTCACGTACCTTTTTAGCGCCTTTATTAGTATCTGGAGCAATAGAGCGTATCTTGTCAGCTGCAGGCCTATTATGTTCCTCTAAGTATTCTAAGCTTTCTTTAAATTCAGTAGTGTTGTCTTTATACCCCGCTTCGGATAACGCCGTAGAGAGTATATGTGGCGTCAGAAATATTACTAACTCTTTCTTCTTTACCTCATCGCTGGTATTTTTAAAGACATTGCCTAAAAGCGGGATATCGCCTAAAATCGGTATCTTATTTACAGTTCTAATATTCTCATCTTTAATTAAACCAGCAATAATTATTGTTGAGCCGTCTCTGACCATAACCGAGGTTGCTGCTTCAGATGTGGATACAATTGGTATCTGGCTGACTGTGCCGCCACTGGTTATGTTGGTGCGCGTAGCAGAACTTACCACTGGCTTTATCTTCATTGTCACAAAACCCTCTTGATTAATTATAGGAGTTACGTATAATTGTATTCCAACATCAACAAAATTTACGCTTTCCGCAGTAATGGTAGCACCAGTACCTGACTGAGAGGTAGTCTGGGTTATATAGGCATCTTTTGTGCCTACCAAAATTTTTGCCTCTTCATTATTTAAAGCCGTAACACGGGGGCTGGATAGCACCCGCGTATCTCCGATAGTGTCCAACATTTGAAGAATAGATTTATATTCCCCAGTCTCATCTAAAGTAGTGGTAGTGCCCACGGTGATTGTGCCTCCGCTGGTAAGACTTAAAGGAAAGGCATTGCCCAGTTTAATATTCTTCTTAATCCAATACTCCCAATCAATACCCAATTGGTACTTATCACTTAGGGTAATCTCGATAATTTTAGAATCAATAAGCACCTGGCGGGTGCGCGAATCAAAAGCCCCTACCATTTTGCTGATTTCCTCTAATTTTTCCGGATAATCAACCACGACCATTTTATTTGTGCGCTCATCTATGGTAATGGAGCCAATATTTTTGGTTAACATCCCCTCAATCTTAGTTTTAAGTTTTTCTGAGTTAGAATAATTAAGGTCAAAGATGCGGCTTTGGGTTGGCCGGTCAATTTCCAGAAGCATTTGTTTCATCTGGTTTAATTTATCCGGCGTATCCATCAACACTACGATATTAGATGCTTCGTCAGCGACAATCCTGCCGATACTAGATTTCATTTGATTTAAGGCAGCGACTAAATTAGTTGCTTTGGCATATTGTAATTTTTTAACAAAGGCCTCTTTTTTATCTAAGAATTTTTCTCCAAAAATACCCTCATAATCCCTGCTGGTCATAACATTAATAATCCCATCTCGCTCCTCGTAGGCAAGGTCGTTTGCCAAGAGAATTATATCCAAGGCCTGGCGCGGCCTAACATCTTTAATAAAAATGGTAACCTTGCCAACCACATTTTTCCCGACAACGATATTTAGGCCAGAACGCATGGCGAGCGTCTTTAAAACATCAACTATGTCCATGCCTTTGATGTCTAAAGATATTGTCTCCTCTTGGGCAAAAGAAACAGAAGATAAAATAAAAACAATGACAAACAAATTTAAAAATATTTTTATTTTCATATCATCTTCTCCTTATAAAAATAGTTCAAACTTCTCGCCTTTATAATCAAACGTGACTTTACCTGAACCGACTTCTTCAACTAAAAGCTCTTTTAAATAGTCTCCTTCACTTACCGTGTAGTTTCTCTGTTCGCTCTGGTCTTCGATTATTGCCTGTTTTTTTTCGCCGGAGATTATGCCTAACAATTTTAGCTTATTTACGTATTGTGCTATACCAGACCCGAAATTAGCGATAGAAGAATCTAATGTGGACCTTAAAGATGCAGTAAATATATCCCTGGTATTTATGTCACTCGAAAAGTGCGAAAAATCTCCACTGAGTTTCTCTGGTAATGGATTTAAATTGACTCCTTCGGTAACTTTTTCGCTACTAGTCAATACTCGCTTTATATGCATATTGCTCAAAAAAATATCAAAAATAAAAATTAATACCAGTAATACTAATCCGACGCGTAAGAGCAGATCTATTGAGCCTAAATTCAGTATTTCTAATATTAGTTTTCTTCTAGCGTAATCAGTTTGCCGCCTAGGCTTAAACGAAGCAGGCGGATGAACTGTCTCTTTTGGCTTTTCGTAAACAATCTCTTCTTTGTGCCTATCCTTTTTGCCAGTGGCATCTTTTATCAAGCGCAGCAACTTTTCTTCCGGAGAAGTGCTATGCATTCAAAAAGGCCTCCCTATTGACAATCTCTTCGATAACGCCTCTATCCACTAATTTCTTATCTTTCATAATTAATAGTTGCAATGCATCGTGGCAAAGAAGCGTAATCTTACGTGGATAGCCTTGAGTGTATTCGTATATTAACTTCATTGCCTCATCGGTAAACAGCGAAACCGACTTATCCAGGCCTGCCTGATGGAGGCGAAAATTAATCATTTCCTTTGTCTCGGTTTCATCAAGCGGATTAATGATATATTTCAAAGCTATTCTATCGGTAAAATTTTTTACCTTTCTTAAACGAGGCAAAAGCTCCATCTGAGACATAATCACCAGTTGAAGCAATTTGTATTCATTAGTCTCATAATTAAGCAAGATTCTTAAAATCTCAAGGTGGTCAGGAGTCAGCTTCTGGCCTTCGTCTATTAGTAAAATTATCGTCTTATTCTCCTCTACGCCTTTGGCGAATAAAAAATCTTTTATCGCCTCTTTATAATCAAGAGTTGACTTAAAATTCGGCTTTATGCCGAACATGCTAATAAGCGCTGATAAAAATTGGAATTCGCTTTTATAATTGGGATCTAAAATAAGATGAAATACAAAATTCGGCTCATCTTTAAATACTCCAAACAAGGCGCGGGAAAGGGTAGTCTTGCCTGTCCCGACATCTCCGACAATAATACTTAAGCCCCGGCGTAGCCGAATAGAAATCTCCAGGCGCTTTAGCGCTGTCTCGTGACTCAAGGAGTGATAAAGAAAATTCGGGTCAGGGCTGGTTGAAAACGGTTCTTGGATTAAGCCTAATTGGCTGAAGTAACTCATATCTTTTAACGCGAATTTTCGCGAATCTAACGCGGATTCCCGCAGATAAATCATTAATAATCTGCGAATATTAGCGTTGGATTTGCGCCTATTTGCGTTTAATTAATTTTTTTATCTCAGCTATTGATTTTTTTTCTTTGCGCAGCTGTCTAATATGATTTAATTGCTTTATAGTCTTGTCGTTAAAATAACGAAAATTCGTCTGTGGGCTGCGGCCAAATTCCTTAATTAGCCCAATTTTAAGGTAATATTTTATTGTATAAATTGAATAACCAGTAAGCCTTGCTAAGTCTTTTAATAAATATATGTTACGAACCATAATCACTCTCTACTTAGAGAGTAAGTATAACTCAAGGGGAATAATCTGTCAAGCAAAATCTGACTTTGGCGCCTAGATTTTGCTTGAGCCTAAGGCTTTGTTGAAAGATTTAGATTTTTTTGAGATTTTTTTTGTGCAGATAATTGCTTTGCGCTCTCTGCGGTTACGGAATTGCTAAGCGGGAAAGTGTAAGACTGGCACTAAGTAGGCCTTTTGAGGAAGCATTAGCTGCTAACTGAAATCTATCAATTTTTAGTAATAACGGTGAGGATTCAATTAAAAAAACAAATTGCAAGATTTGTTTACTAGTTCCTTCGGACTTCAACTCAAGAGAAAATTTTTTATAAACCTTTTTATCTTCTATCTCTTGGGGGCGAAGATTAAGAATATTTACGCCTGCATCTTTTGCCATGCTTTCTATCTCGCCAAATAGCCGGGCCATCTCTGCATCCGCACTTTTCGCCATCTTAATTGAGGCTAAAGACAATTCATAGTCTTCTTTTATTGGCTTGCCGCTAGAAAGACGCTGTAGCCTCCTCAGCTGTGATTGGCTTACTTTGAGTTTTTGATTTAACCTATCACTCAATCTCAACAACGGTTCAAAAATAAATTTAAATCCCAAACTACCAGCAATAAGGCCGGCAGTTATATACAAAAATATTTTTTCCCTTTTGGATAATTTGCTTAAAACTTTCATAGTTAAAACGCGGATTTTCACGAATCCCTGCCTGCGGCAGGCAGGTAACGCGGATTTACGCAGATATTTTATAATTTGCGACTATTAGCGTTACATTTGCGATTATTTGCGTTAAGAAAAATTTTATTTTGACTTAGTAGACCTCAAGGTACAGTCTATCTGAAAATCAGTAAGCTCTGATTCTCTTATTTTTCTCTTCGTAACATAACGTAGGCGTACATTTTTAAAATTTTCACTTTTCTCCAGTAGATTGTAGAGATTAGAAACGCTTGAAAAATTATAGGTTTGCCCTTTTAAAATTAAAGTCTTATCTCTCTCGATATCCAGATTAGTTAAAGATATATCCTGGGGAATAATATTATAAATTTGTTTTAGAAGTTCACTGATAAAAACCGATTGTCTCAACTCTTGACGCACTGTTTCAAAGCGTGCGATTATTTCATCTTGAGTATTGGCTTGGGGCGATAGAACCTTAATCTGGCGTTCTATTAGTTTAAGCAACCTTGATTTATCGTAAATATGTTTTGCAAAAAGAGCGAATAAAAGCAACAAACCTAATGTAAATAAAAATAACAACCTACGGGATTTCTGCCGGATTATTCTTAAATTCAATTTATCCTTAATATCCATCGGCAGAAGATCCCAGCTAAACTTATCCTTATTTAAGGCAGCTCCGATTACTGAGACAAATGAGACGTCGTGCATCTTTAACATTTGCTCTGCCTGGAGGTTATCTTTGACCAGTTCGTTATCAATAAGAGAGACAATCTCGGTCGGAAAAGAAAAATTCAAACTTAAGGTTTTATCTAAATCCCTGATGGTTGATTCGCTTCCGCTAAAAATGAGACGGTCTATTTTTAAAGATTCAATTTCTTTGCTGGCTATTTCTAAAGAACGCTTAATCTCGTCTTGAAGTTTGTTCTGCCACGATACTTTTTCTTCTCTATCCTTTAGCTGACGGCCGACACTGCGAGTGAAAACAAGTTGGCCTTCTCTTATTATGATAATATCCGCGCAGGCACTATCCACTTCAACAAGAAGCACCGTATCAGTCTGAAAATTATTATTTTTTAAAGTGCTCGCTAAATTAACAACTGCCTGTGAACTCAAAATAATTTTTTCCGGCTTCATACCAAGAGATTCGGCGAGCGAATAGAAATGCCTTACTAAATTTTGTTGGGCGAGAATTACAAGGCAATGAGAGAATCCTTCTGGTCTTGAATCAATTATCCTAAAACTTGATACTATATCCGAGGCAGGATAAGGCAGAAGTTTGGGTATCTGCAATTTAATCATCCTAGCGATTTCTTCTTCATCCTTACTTGGCAGTTTAAGATAACGTGTGGTAACAGCCTGTCGAGGTAGACAAATCAAACAACTAGCCACTTCAATCTTATTTTTAGCCAACTCACTTTTAATTTTATCTTTAGTCTTAGCGAGCCCTAAGTCAATATCTTTTACAAAAAAAAGAGAGGTTAATTTTGGCTTGTCTAAAATTGATACCTGCGCCAACTTAAGTGACTTTGTATCAAGCTCAATGGCAGTGAACCCCTGTTTTGGTTTTAATTTTTCCATCTTTACTGCTCCTGCCAGTAAACTAGCTCCGGGGCCTTTATCGCTCTTGTATCCTTTTTAAATATACAGGCTGCTTTTTGCTTGGCTACCTTGTTAGCGGAAGTGGCTAAAATATCTGCCCTAAAAATCTCTGCTTTAAATTTTAACATATCTGCGCACTTAGCAAATTCTCCTAAAGAAAGCGATGAACTTAAAGAAGGCGTTATATCTTCAAAGCGCCTAAAAATTTTATCGTCACCCGTACCAATTATACCGTCATCACCTAACCTATATTCACTTACTTCCTTGGCTAATTTTCTGGCCGTAGAATCTAAAACCCCCCGGCTAATAAGTAAGGACTCTATTACGATTGCACTAGTAGTGTTTATATTTATTTTACCATCACCATATAAAGTTACAAAAGGTTTAATTTTTTCAAATTTTTCTTCATCCATGCCTTTAATAAGCAAAAGCTCTTCAATGACCGAAAGCGGAGCATTTTTGCAATGATAAGGTTCAGGTAAACCCTGGTAGTGGTCATCTTCTGCACCGTCAAACGAAGTCATCTCATCTTGATCAATCCAATCTAAAATCGATGCTGCTATTTCTCTTGAATTTTCTATTCCTAACTGATAAAAAAGAATCTGCAATAAATTTATGGGCGCGGTGTTGATATTCAATTTACTTTCTTCGTCGCGTAGCCCATAAACAAAATCATTTCTTTCTTGGCTTTGATAACCTATGGTGAAATTTGCTTCTTTTAATCTGACGTCTTTAAATACCGACTCTTCATTTGAATCAAATATCCCATTAGCCCAAAATTCATTAAAACTATCGTAGTCGTTGGCATCGTTGCTAACTATCTCTCTAGCAAATTGTAATGCCGCATCTAAAGCAAATTGTGCCTTTAGGCGATCGCGGCTAAATTTAACCAGATGTAGCTCCAAAGAGATCCGATGGGCTAAGCCAATCGCTAATAAGGCAAGGATAGCGACTATCCAAAGGCTTGCTACGAGTAGCAGCCCTTTGTTATCTTTAAACGAGTATCGAGTATCTAGCATCTATTATCTTTTTTCTGCCTGACCTAATTTTCCACAAGGTAGAAAAATTGATTTTGTCAGAATTATTGGCGTAGTAACGTCTACGCCTTCTATTTGTAAAGAAACCTTTACTGCCAAAGGTACTTTATCAGTTTCTTTCCAATAATCTTTCCAATTGACTGAGCCTGCCTCTTCTGATTGATAAGGAAACTTGCAGTTAAATAATGTAATGTTATCTAAGAGCACTTCTGGCTTCAATTTTGATTCATCGGCAAACGCTGAGGTCGAGCAGGAAATATTTCTGAACAATTTTTTCTCTTCTCTATAGTATTCTGCTTTACAAATCTGCCGGGTCTCTTTTAATGCTCTTGAATAAAAGGGCTTAAGAGTGTAAAAGGTAATTTTTTCATTTTCGGATAAAAACTTTGAATCTCTATCGGAAAATCTATAGCTATTTCGTAAATCAGATGCGAGAGAATCCAGGCTAAGGCGTATCTTTTGATGAAACGAAGCTGTCTTTTCGCCTTTTCTATATGCGGTCAAACCAACTCTAAAAGCAGAATATAAAGAGACAACGATTATGGAAAATATTAAAATTGAAACTAAGAGTTCAACGAGGGTTAACCCCGTTAGAGATAGTCCGCCAAAGAACTTTGGCGGACGTAACCCAGATTGGATATTTAAATAATACTTTATTTTATTTTTGAAGAGTTTGAGATAAAACATAAATTTTCTTTTTAATCTCTAACGGGGTAAACCCCCTACTTCTTCTCACCTATTCTCCTTTCAAGGTTGTTGTAGGAATAAAGGTAGAGGCATAGATTTCGCCGGTTAATTTAGAATCCTTCCAAAAAACCCTAAATATTATTTCAGATAACCTAACCGATTCGAGTGGCTGCAATTCCTCTTCCCAGTCAAATTTTTGATTTTCTGCAGAAACACTCTCGCTACGAGGAAACGAATCAAGAGGAATTGCTTGAGCCGGAGAGGTTTCTAATTTAAGATCACAAAATAATTGTTCTACTAATAATAATGCTTCTGTGTAAGATGTCGCTCGCCTTACTGCTAGGAGAGAAGCACTTAGAGCCTGTGTAACGAACACTATTGCCGTGCCTAAAACTACAATAGTTACCAAGACTTCAATTAAAAGGTAGCCTTTATTTTTTAATGATTTCAAAATCACTGAATGCCTCTTCTTTAACTAACTCATATCGCAGATTATCAGAATTAGCAATAACAATTATCGCTGAATCGCAATCACCGTTGGGGTAAAAATTTATAAAATCTGCTGAAGTCTCGAAAGAAATGTCGGTTGGTATTTGAAACGTATTTGCATAGCGGCCACTAAGCGCTTTAGAGTCATCTGGCATTTCTAAATTAACTATACTAAGTGAATATTGTTTGTTGGCAGTGTCCAAATTTAATCGATAAATCTCTGACTCGACAACTGACCTTTGGCGTGCATAACGAGTAATGTTTAAGAGATTTAATACAGTGTTTTCTAACTTAAGACGATTATGTGTACTTTTAAATGCCGGCAAGCTCATTGCGGCGATAATCGCTATAATTGCAACTACCAGAAGGAGTTCTATTAGGGTAAACCCGGGATTATTTTTATGGGGAAGTTTCACTTTGCCAATTTGTAACATCATCAGCACTTTCAATACCATCACGCCCTAAGCTATATAAATCATAATCTTGATTATGATCTGAGGGTGACTTATAAATATAAGCCCTGCCCCAAGGGTCGAGTGGTATTTTTTTTATATAAGGTCCATTCCAATTGGTGGGCGTAGGAGAAGTGTCGGGCTTACTAACTAAAGCCTTTAGGCCCTGTTCTGTGGTAGGATATTGGCCATTATCCAGTTCGTATACATCTAAGGCGGTGGATATATTTGCATTTATATCTGCGTTTGCCGCTGCCCGCCTTGCCTGTTCTGACCTTCCTGCCAGACGCGGCACCACCATAGAAACAAGGATGCCGATGATTATAACTACGAGCATTAATTCAATTAGGGTAAAGCCTTTATTTTTTTCAAGCATAATAAAAACCCCCTTTTTAGAGATGCAAAAATCAAAATGTAAAAATCAAAATTACAAATCAAAATTTAAAAATTTTTAATTTTCATGTGTCATTTTGATATTTGATTTTTGATATTTAATTTTTTATCCGACGATCAAATTAATCTGGAATATTGGAAGCAACATCGAAATGACTATAAAAGCTACTACCAGACCGACTAAAAGAATAAGTACCGGCTCTAAAGTAGTGGTAAATGCTTTTATAATTCTATCTAATTCTCTTTCGAACGAATTAGCAATGCGGTTTAATGATGGCTCTAATGTTCCTGACTCTTCTGCCACAGTAATTATATTGGTCACCTGCACTGGAAAATGTTGCGCAAGTTTTATCGAAGCAGAAAGACTATTTCCTCCGCGTATCGCCTTGGCAATCTTTGCTACATCTGCCTTAAAAATCTGATTGGTTAATATATCAGCGGTCAGCTCTAAAGCAGAAACAATCGGGATGCCGCTAGCCAAGAGTAGGCTTAAGGTTCGGCAAAACTGAACAATGTGTTGTTTTTCGACAAATATGCTTAATAAGGGTATCTTAAATTTCAGCCTATCAAAATAATCTCTGCCTTCTTTTGTCTTTATACGCCTATTTATAGCAAAAATTAAAAAAACTATTGCTGCGAAAAGAAACCAAAAATAATGAGCAATAGTATTGCTTATCAGTATAACTATTTGTGTAGGTATTGGCAACACCTGGCCCATATCTTCATACATGCGCCCAATGCGGGGGATAACAAAAATCAAGAGAATTGCCACGGTAATAATGCCCACTAAGAGGACTATCGCCGGATATACTAAGGCTGCGATAATTCTCTGGCGTAAATCCTCTTTTTTCTCCAGAAAATCGGATAAAGTGTCTAAGGCATTATTTAATTTGCCGCTTAATTCTCCGCTTCTTACTACATTAATATACAGAGAAGAAAAAATATTTTCATGTTTTATTAGGCCTTCAGAAAAAGAAGCCCCCTGCTTTACTTTTTCTGCTACATCATCAATGACTGCTACAAAAGAGGCTAAGGCGAGCTGGGATTTCAATATATTCAGGCTGGGCAAGATATTTAGTCCGGAATCAAGCAGGTTGGATAACTGGCGGGTAAAATTAATAAGGTCTTGCTGCGCTATTTTGCGCCTTTGTCTTAATTGTTGAAAAAAGGTTAACTTCTTTGATAGATCCTGCTCTATAACTTCAGTGGGGAATAACCCTAAATCGCTTATTTTTTTAATTGCCTGCTCTTGGTTCTCTGCTTCGATTAAACCTTCTTTGACTTCAGTTGGACTTTCTTTTGCCGTGTAGATAAATTTAGGCATAGGTTACGTCGGTAGTTCTTCCTGTTGTGTAACGCGGATAACTTCATCTAGAGTAGTGATGCCGGCTAATGCTTTCTGCCAACCATCCTGCCTCAATGTCAACATACCTAGGTCTATTGCCCTCTTTTTAATTTGCTGGCTCGAAGCACGGTTAAGAATCAATTCACGTATTGGCTCGCTCACTATTAATATTTCATAAATTCCAGTTCGTCCGCGAAAACCTGTTTTGCGACACTCTAAACATCCTTCACCCTTATAAAGAGTAACTTCATCTTCCTCAATAAGAAAACCCAAATCCGCTAACATCTTTTTACTAAGTTTTTGCGTAATTTTGCATTTAGGGCAAATTACCCTAACCAGGCGCTGAGCAATTAAACACTCAAGGCTTGAAGAAACTAAAAAGGGCTCTACTCCCATATCTAGGAGCCGTGTTACAGCACCAGCAGCATCGTTTGTGTGTAATGTTGAAAATACCAAGTGGCCTGTTAAAGCAGCCCTAATTGCAATCTCTGCAGTATCAAAATCTCGCACTTCTCCCACCATCATAATATCCGGGTCGTGGCGTAACATTGAACGTAATCCTTCAGCAAAACCAAAACCGATTTTTGGCTGGACCTGAAGTTGCACTACGCCAGTTAATTGATATTCAATAGGATCTTCAATAGTGATAATTTTAGACGGGCTTCTATTAATTTTGGATAGGCCAGCGTAAAGGGTGGTGGTCTTACCACTTCCAGTGGGGCCAGTGACAAAAATAATCCCATGCGACTTTTTTATTACTTGTCCTATTATTCTTAAATCGTTTTCAGAGAGTCCTAATTTTTCTAATTCCAAAAATGACTCAGGGCTAAGAATCCGGATATGCACTGCTTCGCCAAAATTTGAGGGGATTATTGATACGCGTAAATCCAACTGATGTTCACCAACCTTTACTTTAATCCTGCCGTCGTGAGGCAATCTTCTTTCGGCAATATCTAGATTAGACATAATTTTAACCCGCGATACAATCGAAGTATGCAAAAAACGTAAATTTGCCGGGATATTTATAGGATAAAGCACCCCGTCAATTCTGAAACGTACTCGTAAGGCGTCTTCGAAAGGTTCAATATGTATATCAGTTGCGCGGTCCTCGAGTGCCTGTATTAAGAGTTGGTTGACGAATTTAACAATCGAGGCATCTTCTGCCATTGCCTCTAAGTCTTCAACATCGGCCTTGGTAGAAATTGGTTTTTTTTCCATCGAATGCGTTTCTCTGACAATGTTATCAACTGTATCTGCTCCGATGCCGTAATATTTTCTAATTGCCTCAATGATATCGTTATCTCCGGCTAAAATCGGGATAACCTCAAGGCCTAAAAAAAGTCTCAGGTCATCTATGGTATGCACATCCAAAGGGTCGCTCATTGCTATAGTCAATTTATCCTGACTAAAGGAAATCGGCATTAATTTATAATGGGAGACAAATTTTACAGGCACTTTTTTTATAACTTCGGGGTCAATGGTTATATTTTTTATGTAGATATAAGGAATACCTAATTGGTTAGCTAAGGTTGGGAAGATCTGTTTTTCGTCCGCGTAACCAAGTTTTACGATAGCCTGACAAAGATAATCGCCGGTTTTTCTCTGTTCTTCTAAAGCAATCTCCAATTGTTCTGGCGTGATTATCTTTTCGCTAAGTAAAATCTGACCTATGGTTCTCTTGGAATCTTTTAGGGGCATGTTTAATGAGTAGACAACCCCGAAACTTCGGGGTTGTAGCCCGCCATTTTTATGGCGAGGCGTCTGCGAAGTGAAGACTCCACGGGTAAACCCGTGGCATCTTCTTACAAAAATTCAAGCTGCGCTTGACCTGAATCCTGTCGCCCTTGCCATTTTACATATTCCAAGGCTTCCTTTTCATCCAG
>JBFMEB010000030.1:0-20385 GCA_040753675.1 Candidatus Omnitrophota bacterium
CTGAGCTACCCAGTCACTATATAAGCTCTCATTAATATCTTTTTTCTCTTCATATCTATAGGTATAGGAGCCAATACTAAAGAAACTAAATAGGTCTTTTGGATAGGACAAGAATGTAATCCAAGCAGGGGTACCTTTATAAAAATGAGTATTATCATCTATCTCTGGATAGCCACTTAAGATAACCTGTAAAAATCCTTTGCTATCTTTGATTTCCTGCCAGCTCATAATCACATAATTAAAGGTAAGTTTCTTATCAATAGCTTTCAATGCCTCTATAATTTTGCTGTGGTTAAACTCAGAGGAATTTAAAACAACTCCACTAATATAACCCTCTCCCTTCTTAACTCTATAAGCAATGTCACCGCCATCAACAAAACCAATCATTTCTGAAAATGTATATATCTGTTCCTGGTCTAAACCATTGACAATAGTTGCCATTGAGTAATCAGCAACATCATACTTACCATAATTGCCGTTGTAGAACATATAGAATTTCAAATCGCCTTCTTTCATCTTATACGCATGGTCGGTTTCATCAAATTGACCGAACCACTTCTCTGTCGGCCTGCCAATGGCATCTTTTACTTCCAAGGCATCAAAGTTTATGTTATTCCCTGCTTCATCAGTAATCTGATAGAAGACAACAAAGGCACTACGCAGGTTGCCTGCACCAATAGTCAATTCATATAAATTCGAAACACTGAATGGCTCTAAAGCCAAATGGTCGCCTTCTGGATTAGTTAAATATGTGCGGGTTATGCTCGGCACCTCCAATAACCTTAAGTAACTGCTTTGATACATCTTGCTATCGCCACGGAAATTTTTGAAATGATTATATTCAGACATTTCATGGGTCTGGCGCCAAAATCCAGAATCTATATCTAAAATTAATGTCTCTCTGCTTGCCGGGTCATCTTTGAGAGCTTTGGTTTTATGAATTCTTCGCATTAAATCTCCTAAGGTGCCTAAATCAAATGTTGCTAAATCTTTTCCAAAGCCGACAAATTCTCCGGTATATTTTTCTTCAATGGTTCCTAACTGGAATTTATTCCTGACTTCAATAAAGTAGAGGTCTTTTTTAGTAATATCTTTGACTAATAAATGCTTTAATGTCTGCTCCTCGGTCTCAACTTCTTTTAAGAGCACAGCTATACTCAGCATCTCACCTATCTGGCAACCTTTTTCTAATCTAAAGTCTGCGCTGCCGATTTCTTCGCCGTCATTATCCCGGATGATAAAACGAATCTTCTCTTGTGCCTCATTTATCTGTAATAAGTCTCTTCCTTTTAAATCAAATACAGTAATCCAAGTTTTTAGAGGCACTAATTCACCAGTTAACGGCTCAATCCTAACTGGTAAAACTTGTTCTTCTAACCTATCAGCCAACATTTCAAAGCCTTCGAAACCATAATTCTTGAGGAATTGAATTATTTTTTCTTTACATATAAATTCTACAGGAACAGCCCGATAAGCCTTCCATTGTCCTGCCACATCTGGAAGAACAATATTTTGAATATCGCGTTGAGTTAACTCATTTGTATATACAGTATCAATCTGTTGGCCTACGGTATCTGCACTTGGTTGTAAGGTTTGAGCATAAACAACTGGGAATAATTCATCCCGGATAGTTGCAAAAATCTCCTTTACCCCGTTAGAGAAAGCCGCTAACGAAGATGACGGCGTTTTAACGCCAGTGTCTGAGTATTCTGTTGCAGATTTTAAATCTCTAACGGGGTTTACCCCGTCCATCAATGAAGAAGATGGTTTTGAAGTATCCTGTTGTTTTGAAGTGGTATCTGATTTAAACGGATTTCTAATAGTTTCTGGCGATATAAATTCACCCTGTTTTAGTTTGCTTTCATCTACTCTCTTAACTATAGTCAACCACATTTGTTTGTTGCCATCTTTATCAAATTCAAATCTGCTGATTATGGTAACCTCAGGATGTTTTACATAGGCATTACCTCTTTGAGCAGCTTCTTTAAATTTCTCTGCCTCTGATTTTTCTAATAATTCACCTTTTGCGTTGTAAATTGAATAATAGTAATAAGCAAGGTTAATGCCCTTCTTTGGATTAGCTGCTCTGTAGTCAATGGTCACAATTCTTACTGCAGGCATACTTTTCATCCCTGGTGTGGGATCTGCTGAAAATCTATCCCAGGCATCTGCGTAAGGATGATAAAACCCAAATTGAGCCTGATGAGCTTTTAAGACATTAGGTGTCTGCCTGCCTTCAGCAAATTCCAAGGTTATACCTTCTCTCTTTGTCGGGTCAACTGTCAGATATATGACTTCGCTGCGTAATTCTTTTATATCCATAGAATCAAACTCATCTCTGCTTGGCTGATAATCTCTTGAGTATGTCACATCAGTGCCTTTTATAAAATAGGTAGTCTCATCAAGCCATTTTTCAGGTAATGATGTCACTTCGCTGGTAGCAAAACCTCTAAATAATTTCTGTAATTCGTAATATGCCGGCTTATGTCTACGGTTAATATCAACCAAACCAAAATATTCCTCATCAGCAGTCCCGTCGTAAGGAATATCATCATTAGGATTAATATGGCTTGTTCCGGGATTATGCTCTAAAGCATCGCCGTTTTTCCACCATTCATCATTTAATTCAAATACGATTAAGCCGCTATTGATTTGTCTATATTCCTGCCAATCAATTGTATGATGGACAATCTTACCAATGGCTCTTTCCTGATAATCCTGGCGTTCCTGGTTAATCTTTCTATCATAAGAATCAGCGCCAAATTCTGATATATACATTGGCCTGCGTAAACCTTGCTCTGCTTTTGAATTAATAGTATTCCATTGCCAGAAGAGTTCTTGCGGGTCATCATACCTATATACGTTAACACCCCAAATATCTACAGAAGGCACCTTAGCTAAAATACTGTCAGCGATAAAGTCTCTTACTTCGCCGTGAGCAGTAGTAATTAAATGATTGGAGTCTAATTGTTTTGCCCTTGCTGCAGAAGTCTCAAGTAAAGTATACCAGGAATCTAAATTGTTCTTAAACTCATCCTGATAGTTCTCTTCATTACCAAAACTCCACATTAAAATTGCCGGATGATTTTTAAATTCATTTATATACTGTTCATAAGCACCATTTCTCAAATCCTGCGGCCTAAAGGTAATGATAACTTTAAGACCAAAGGCAGAAATTGCATCTAATACCTGTTTATCCCAAATTGGCTCATATGTCCTGACTGTATTAGCACCTAAATTAAAGATTAGCTCCAAATCCTTCATATAATACTCGCTAAAATTGGAGCCTTTGTTATCGCCGATTCCAGCTGGCGACCAGTTAACGCCTAATATATAAGGTAAAGGTGACACTGGCGTTACAATCTCGACTTTTGGTTTTGGCCTATAGGTTTCAGTAATAACTACTGGCCAACCTTCATCAGTTAGCGTATCTGAAATTCTGCTTTCATATTGCTCAATAACCTGGCCATCTTTATCTATCAGACGAGAGAATACAGGGATATTGGTCCCCTTATACCAACCACTTTCTTTTGGCTTGTCTTCTTCGCCTACCTCTAACCTATAATCTGTATGTTTTCTCCAATCCTGTACATCTTCTTTGTTAATAATCGCATATTGGAATCTTTCCGGATAACGGCTGTAGCCGACTTTATAATATTCGGTTCTAAGCAGGGCATTTCTATCCCACCCGCTGTAGACAAATACAGGCAATAATTTAGTTTGGGCATTTGCTTTGCCAAATCTAAATATGCGTCTGGCAACTCCATTGTAAGTTAAAGTTGCTGAATTAACTCTCTCAGTGCCATCGTCATATTTATTTACAGTATGTAGGCTGAATTTGGCAACTTTTTCAGTTCTTTCTAACCATCTGCCTTCGCAATCTAAGATATCGACATATTCTCTCTCTAAACGAGTGCTCTTTACTCTATGCTCAATCTTACCATCTTTCCATTCATCAACAGCAGTCTCATCTAAGGTATCGTATCTACCAGTAGACTCATCGAGTAGTTTTGAAGTGCTGCCGATAATCAGTCCGCCGTCATAATTAAATACTGTCTGTCTATCCCAGGTCTTGCCATCTTCTCCATATAATCTTTCCAACATTCTTCCGTAAGGATTGATTAAATCTAATTCTGCCCTTAATAACAGGCCTTTTGTCTTATCAAACCAGACTCGGCTTTGTTTCTCCCAAAGAGTTCTACTTGCATTAAACTTAGCTTCTGATTCAATAATAATCTCTTTCTCTTCGGTTACCTTGTCCCTCGCCTGAGAATTAATAGTTAAATTGCTGTAATCATATTTGGTTTCTGTGCTTCTGAAATCTGTTACTCTCTTTATTTCATCTCCGCGATAGACATCTCTATAAATAATCCAGCTAATAGCGCGAGAATCAGCAGTATGCTCGCTTACAATTGTCAAAACGCCGTTAATGTCTGCCTTAACTGGTAAACCGTCTTTATCGAATTGCCAAATTTCTGTAAACTTAAGTCCGCCAAAACTATATTCTGTTCTACTAGCATAAGGGCCAAAATATTCTGAGTATGAATATTGTGCTTTATCTTCTATGCCTTTCTCCTGCATCATCATCGGCCTGCCAAATACATCGCGTTCTAATTCCTTATCCGCTGCCTTAACATCAGCTAAGAACACTTCAATTTTCTCTTTGAATATTCCGTCGAAAATTTGCGGCACGCCATCCTCTAACTGGCTAGTTACGCTCAAAGTCTTCATTAGACCAATAGTTTCCTCTGCCTTCAATGCCTTTGGTCCATAGAACATAGAGTAAATTGCCTCAACCCCAGTATTCGGTTCAACTGTCTTTGCAGTTGCGCCGCGATGATGTGGGTCAATCCAGATATTTAATAAAGGCACGACCTGGTCTTTTCTCTCTGCGCTAAGTAAGCCCTCTTCAATTACTGGTATTCCATTGTTCATCAAAATATCAATAGTTGCGCTATAATTGCCGACCGTGTATTTGCTGTGTAAAGCAATTGGTCCATAAAATTCGTTTCCTTGGACTTGGCTAATCGAATTAATCCTTTCATCTATTTCTTTAATAGTTGCACCTAAGTGTCTGGTCGCAAGCCACGCTGTTGACTTCACTATACCTATATTATCAGTTAATTGCGCCTTCAATGCCGACTCTTCACCCACAATCTCAATAACTGGTCTACCAGTGTTGTCAACAACAAGTTTAGCAGTTAAGGTGTATCCTGTTATCTCTTTATAAACCGACTCTAAGGCAATATCAGCAAAGAATCTGGTATTTGTAATAACAGCTCCTGTCTTTGTATCAGTTAAACTAACTAATGCTCCCATCTGTTGAGGATTAAGAGTTATATTGTAGATACCGGTTAAATCTTCAATAGCACCACTTAATAATCCTTGCGCAGTTAATAGTGGTATTTCAACTCTGCCTGCTGCAATAGTCTGAGTGTCCAACTTTGTAATTCTCTCATATCCGTTAGGCTCTCGATATGCACTCTCTAAGGCAAATACATCAAAAAACTTAGTATTCTCTACAATAGCGCCAGTATCTAAATCAACGCTTGTCTTTGTATTTCCACTAAGTAATTCTAATGTGCGTTTTTCTCTTCTTAAGAGGTTACCTTCTCCGGCAAATATATCTACAGACATATCCACTTGGGACTTAGCAAAATCACCCATATTAATTCTTATATCCTTATCGCCTTGAACCCTGGCTTGGCTTATCAAATATTTTTGCCCAGTTAGACCATCAACCCAGTAGGTTTCAGCTGAACTAGGGATAAAATAGAATTGGAAGGATAAATCTAAGCCTATTTCTTTAGGAACGTTGTAATTAAATGTCTTATCATATTTAAAGTAGGTAACAAATGTACCATATTCTGATTCTATAGTTGTCTCTAAGAGTTTTCCTTCTAAGTCAAGAACTCTCTTCTCGCTAAATACCTCCCTGCCGCCTACCACTCTTAAATCCGCCCCTATCTTCTCTTCTCTTGCACCAACCAGATGTGACAAAGTAAGATAAATCTTACCATCTTCAACCTTATCAACTATGTATCTCTGAATTACGATATCAGTGCCGTTGATTTTTACATAGCCCTCACTGGGAATAGCTAAGTTATCCCTAAATCCAATGGTTCTATCAAAGGTACCTTTGTAAATGTTAATAACAACCCTATCTCCTATTGTCTGTGGCGCAAGCACTCCTTCGATGTTGAGCATCAATAATCTGAATGCTTCCTCATCAGCTGCAATATTAAGCGGCCGATCTAAAAGATTCTGCAGTAATTGCAGGTCTTCTGGTGTAGCTTTCCTTAAGACGGTAATTAAATTCTCAGGGGTTGTAAAATATGTGCCGGGCCCAACACCAATAAGACTGGTGAAATTAAACCACTTCTGAATATTATCAGTGCGGCTGCCTTTATTAGTGCTTAATGAAAAATTATTATTCAATAAATTGCGTAATTGGCTATCATTCTCAATATATTCAAAGAGTGTTGCTATTTCTCTTAATTCGTTGAGCAGAGCTTCACTTGAAGTAAGTCTGGTAACTAATTTCCATTCTCCTCTCGGAGTAACTATCTCATTCCAGCCCACAGTTGTATTTGCAAAGAGGTCAGAAATGAAGAAACGCAACAGTGGGCTATTCTTAGCATCGCCGAAGAAGCCTGCTCCATCAAATTGACCTAATGTGCTTAAAGTCCTAACTAATCTTTCATCCTTCTTTACTTCATTAACCACTTTCATATTCTCAACCAAACCTTGCCTGTAAACTTCCCAGCTAACAATCTCGCCAACTTCCCTGCCAGTATTTAAATCATAGTAAACTGGATGTAAGAAGTAGCTTGAGATTACAAGTTTGGTTAAACGATATGCCTTTAACGGTCTATCGCCTTTCAAATTCATGATCGGAGTGTCGCGATTATCGTTGGGGTTGTTAGTAATGAAGTTGGAAATTGCAGTGGGCACCCAATTTTTCAATAAAGCAATAAATTCATCCGAGCTCAATAGCTCACCCAAATGTTCTCTGTCTAATTTTCTCTGCTCTTTAGAAATCTTTTTGTCAAATTTCAAGGCAGAGAGTCTGTCCAAGTCAATGGTAAGCGGGGTGAGCTCAGTTGAAGCAGCTGTTCTGGTTAAGGCAGAGCGGGTAATTTGTTTGCCTTCTAAATCAAGGACTGGGATAAGGGTGTTGTCCCCAAAGAATCTGTCTGACAAATATGGCGCAACTGCAGGGAAATTCTCTTTAAGCTCATCAATGAAATTCGGGTTGGCTTCTCTTTCGTTGCTAACTTCATTCATGCCGCTTACTAAATCGCTGATATATCCTTGCCAACCAGTAATTTCTACTAATTTCATTAAGTCTTCATCTAAGTAAGCAGGTTTGATGAGCGTACTAATTATAAATCTAGTTAAAGCGGAAGCATTGACGTAACTTACTAGTTCGGGATGTTCTGGGTCAGCCGGATATTTAATACTAGTAGGCCTATTATCATTGTAAAGGTCATCAGTAATAAACTGTTCTATGCCACTGCCGGCATAATATCTTCTTAAGGCTTCAATAAGGCCAGGCAAATTCATCAATTCTTGAATACGGCGTCTGTTTTCTTTAAGCACTTCTTCAGGAAAATCATTACTCTTGCCAAGATACTTTAAAGCTAATGCATCAATGTCTATCTCATAGATTATCCGTACAGTCCCAGCAACTATCTGAGTAAACTGTGAGCGGGTAAGAGGCTGGCCATCTGGAGTTGTAAAGCCGCTGGGAGAGTTATCTCTAAAGAAGTCATCAGTAATCTTATCTGCTACCTCAAAGAAGTCAAAACGTAAATCCTCAAGGAACTTGGTTTCGTTTTCCTGTCTCTTTTGAGCAACACTGAGCATGCCTGAGACCAGTTCAGCCTTGTATTTATTCAGGTTATCTACTGAAGCAATCTTACCAGTAGACTGGTCATAGAAATAAGGCTTAGCTAACCCTGAGATAAGGAATCTCTTAAGGCTGGAGGCAGTTATAAAATTGTTACGAAGATCGCGTATGCTGGTTGGGGTAGTGTCATTAAAGGAATTAGTGCTAATCTCACCTGGAGCAAAGATAGTATAGTAGGCAATGATGGCTTGGCTTATTCCAGGCAGATGCATAAGCTGGGCAGTTAGTTCTAAGGTAGGTATGAGATTTGCCTTATAATTTTCCCAGTCAGTAATGGCAACTAATTTTTTCTCTCCAACATCAAGACGCAAGGGTTTGGCTAAGGTGCTTGAGATGATAAGACGGGTTAAGCCAGAGGCATCAACTTCTCTCTGGGGTGCGCCGGGTCTTGCCGGTGGATAGAATATGCCTGTGAGCCGACTATCATTATATAAGTCATAGGTAATAAACTGCTCTATGCCGCTGCCTTGATAAATAATCTTCAAGGCATCAATGGCTTGGTTTAAGTTAGGTAAATTAAACAGCTCGCGGGTATGCTGACGGGTAAGCAGCATCTCTTCTCTGGAGACTTCATCAAGAGGTATTTCTTCTATTAGCTTGGTATCAGGATTGTAGAGGTATATTTTGAGTTCAGTAGAGGCTAAGCTTCTGGTAAAGGCAGAACGACTAAGCATATCACCTTCAGGACTGGTGAATGAACTGGGGGAAGTATTGCCGAAGAATTCTCTTGGCCAGTCTACGATATCTTCACTAGGCACAACACCCTGATAAAAGACCTTTAATTCCTCAATAAAATTAGGATTATTGTCTCTTTCATTAATAATTGTTTCTAAGCCAGGGATAAGCCCAGTCAGGAAGTCATTCCAATCAGCAGGCTGCAGAGTGGCAGTTACAGCATCAAAGTAAGATGGCTTAAGGAATGTACTTAAGATGAGCCGCATTACTGTTGCCTTGCCGAGAGAGTTGCCTTTTTCATCAAGGATATTTGTAGGAGTATGGTCAGTAAAGTCATTAGTAATGTAGTCTTCTAATCCGCTTCTGGCAAAATATCTTCTTAGGAGTTCGGTCTGACCTGAAAGAAGCACAATTAGTTGACGTAGTTTATCTCTATTCTCATCAAGCTCTGCCTCAGGAACCTGCCGGGTGATTCTAATCATACTGCGACTATCCACATCTAAGGTGTAGAGTATTCTCTTCGTCCCCGCAACTATACGAGTAAACTGTGAGCGGGTCAGGATTGTTCCACCTTCAGGATTTAATCTAGAATCTATGGATATGGGGTCATCAAAGAATTGAGTAATTTCATCGTCAACCTCAAAGAAGTCAAAACGTAAATCCTCAAGGAATTTGGTTTCGTTTTGTCTGCGTTTCTCAGCAACTTTATTTAATCCTTCTACCAGTTCAGCCTTGTAGGTTTCTAAGTCAGTAACCCTGACTACCTTCTTTAGAGACTGGTCATAGGTATAGGGTGTGGCTAAACTGGAGATGAGTAATCGGCTAATAGCAGAGCTAGTCAAATACACGCCTGCTCGGGTAGGATCTGGTATGCTAGTTGGGTTAGTGTTGAGGAATGCCTCTGGGCTGATTTCGCCTGGGGCGAAGTTGGTATAATAGTTAATTAAGGCATCAGTTATGCCAGGAAGATTCTTAATCTGGGCTGCAAGTTTGAGGCTCTCAATAAGGTTTGCCTTGTATTTTTCCCAGTCGGTAATCTCAACTAATTCTCTCTTATCAACATCAAGCTGGAATGGACGAGCCAGACTTGAGATGATAAGGCGAGTTAGGCCAGAAGCAGTTACTTGTCGCTGTGGCGCACCAGGTTGAGTTACGGGATAATATATACCTGTGCCTCTAGTATCATTATATAAGTCATAGGTAATAAACTGCTCTATGCCGCTACCTTGATAAAAGGCCTTTAAGGCATCAATAAGTTCTCTTAGATTAGGTAAATTAAATAATTCTCTAGCATGTTCTCTGGTTAGGCGTAAGATATCCTCAGGAATAGTCTTGGGGTCTATCTCTTCTACTAACTTAGTATCTGGATTGTAGATGTATATCTTAACTTCAGCAGCAGCAATTATCCGGGTGAAGGCAGAGCGGGTTATTTCATCGCCTTCGGGAGTTGTATATCTACTTGGTGCATAATCACCAAAGAAGTTATCTGAGATATCAGCGCTTAGTTCAGGGAAGTTAGTCCTTAAATTCGTAATAAAGTCAGGTTCAGAGTCTCTTCTGTGCGCCACCTCATTAAGTCTGGCAACTAAGTTCTGCTTGTAGGCCTGCCAGTCTTCAAGTTCTACTAATCGAGAGAGAGTAAAGTCAAAGTAGTAGGGGTGGAGGAACTGGCTAAGCACAAGACGAGTTAGGCTGGAGACAGTTAGAGGCCTACCTTTAGAATCAAGAACATTAGTAGGTCTATTGTCATTATACAGGTCGTGAGTAATGTATCCTTCAATGCCGCTGTCTTTATAATATCTGACTATGGCATCAATAATTCCTGGTAATTGCATTAACTCGCTGAGTCTGCCTCTATCTTCATCAAGCCTTTGTTCCGATATAATTCTAACAATCTCAGTTAGCGTAGGTAAAGGTTTAGTATCAATATTCAGACTGTATAACACTCTCTTCGTCCCCGCAACTATACGAGTAAACTGTGAGCGGGTCAGGATTGTTCCACCTTCAGGATTTAATCTAGAATCTATGGATATGGGGTCATCAAAGAATTGAGTAATTTCATCGTCAACCTCAAAGAAGTCAAAACGTAAATCCTCAAGGAATTTGGTTTCGTTTTGTCTGCGTTTCTCAGCAACTTTATTTAATCCTTCTACCAGTTCAGCCTTGTAGGTTTCTAAGTCAGTAACCCTGACTACCTTCTTTAGAGACTGGTCATAGGTATAGGGTGTGGCTAAACTGGAGATGAGTAATCGGCTAATAGCAGAGCTAGTCAAATACACGCCTGCTCGGGTAGGATCTGGTATGCTAGTTGGGTTAGTGTTGAGGAATGCCTCTGGGCTGATTTCGCCTGGGGCGAAGTTGGTATAATAGTTAATTAAGGCATCAGTTATGCCAGGAAGATTCTTAATCTGGGCTGCAAGTTTGAGGCTCTCAATAAGGTTTGCCTTGTATTTTTCCCAGTCGGTAATCTCAACTAATTCTCTCTTATCAACATCAAGCTGGAATGGACGAGCCAGACTTGAGATGATAAGGCGAGTTAGGCCAGAAGCAGTTACTTGTCGCTGTGGCGCACCAGGTTGAGTTACGGGATAATATATACCTGTGCCTCTAGTATCATTATATAAGTCATAGGTAATAAACTGCTCTATGCCGCTACCTTGATAAAAGGCCTTTAAGGCATCAATAAGTTCTCTTAGATTAGGTAAATTAAATAATTCTCTAGCATGTTCTCTGGTTAGGCGTAAGATATCCTCAGGAATAGTCTTGGGGTCTATCTCTTCTACTAACTTAGTATCTGGATTGTAGATGTATATCTTAACTTCAGCAGCAGCAATTATCCGGGTGAAGGCAGAGCGGGTTATTTCATCGCCTTCGGGAGTTGTATATCTACTTGGTGCATAATCACCAAAGAAGTTATCTGAGATATCAGCGCTTAGTTCAGGGAAGTTAGTCCTTAAATTCGTAATAAAGTCAGGTTCAGAGTCTCTTCTGTGCGCCACCTCATTAAGTCTGGCAACTAAGTTCTGCTTGTAGGCCTGCCAGTCTTCAAGTTCTACTAATCGAGAGAGAGTAAAGTCAAAGTAGTAGAGATGGAGGAACTGGGTTAAGAGAGTTCGGTTTAAGCCAGAACGAGTTAATGGCTTAGCGTCTGAGCCATTAATAGACGTTGGTGTAGCATCACCAATGAAATTATTGCCAATATCAGATGTATTTATCACTGGTGCAAAATATGCTCTTAAGGCTTCAATAAGAGGAATGCCTAAAGCTTTTAAGTCTTTTAAGCGGCTTAGGTCTCTGTTTAAGCTGGTAAGATAACTGTCAAAATCATCAATAGGCGTAAATTTAAAGCTATCCACATTGAAGTTGTAAGGCGTAGCCATAAATCCGATTATTTGACGTAAAATTTCGTTTGGCCTTGTCTCGCCAGCATAGGTTACTGCGTTTAAATTGTATAAGTCTCTAATTAAGTTGAAATTATTGCTGGTGTTCTTAATTTTCTCCTGCCTGCGTAAATCTTCGATAACTTCCTCTACTCTTGTATGTTTTATCGCAATTTTATATTTCCCGGTTGAACTATCTATATTAAGCACATCATTTTCAATACGCGTTGCTCTTTTCACCCAGCGGGCTATGTCAATTAAATATTGTCTATGAACCTTATTATTATGATACGAGAATCTAAATTCCCATAGCGCCTCAAGCAGGTTCCTGCCGTCTTGGGTTCTGGCATTAAGAATCTCATATTGGTCTGCAAGGTCTTGGAAGGTATATAATACATCATTGTCAGTCTTTTTAAATTCTCTGTTATCATAAAGCATATATAAATAAGATACCATTTCAAATACGTTTACCTTGCCGCTCCCATCCAAATCCAGATGCAGATATCGAGGATTTGCGTATAATCTATACCAGCTAATATCGATTCTATTGTTAACTGTTGGCATCTGCCAAAGTGTAGCTATAGGATGCCTACTGTCACTCTGATCCATAGCGCGCAGGTCACCTATCTTATGCAACTTATCAAGATAGTCTTTAGCCGGGTCAGCCACACGATGATTAACATAAATTCCATCTAAAAGAATTAAGAATGTCCATACTTCTTCTGTATAGCCACCAGTTGTTGGGTTGCGCGGAAAATCTCCGCCATCATCAATGTCATTACTATCAGCATTAAAGAAATTCCTGAAGTATGGATCGTAGGCAATCTGTAATATAGGATCAAGTTGTTGCGAAGTGATTGAGGCGACTTGAGGAAATTCTCTTAATAGGTTAGGGTTGGTTTTGAGTTCGGCAAGGGTAGAAGCTACTAAGTCAACAAATTCAGGTGGAGCGCGGCTATCATAACTGGCACTTAATTTCTTGCCTCTAACTTCTGCGACTTTCTCAAAATATGCTCTGGTATCTGGATTGTTCCAAAGCATATCTGCCTCAGAATCAGAAGCAGCTTCTTGAACCTTACCTACATTGGTCCCAGAGCTTATATTGCTGGGGCTTTGAGTGCTGGTTGCTCTTGGTTCTTCTCTATTTTTTCTAAACCAATCCAGAACATCAGCCGGGCTAAACCCTTTAAGAATCATAAACTTGCGGTCAGTCAAACCTTGCTTTTGATAGTAATAATCAGTGTACATTGGTCCTTGCATATAATAGGCGTTGAAACCGTGAGGAAGTATAGCTTCTACAGACACGCCTCTGCCTCCAGCAAGTATATTACCTTTAATGCCGAGTCTCTCGCTTTTATTATAAACACCAACTGAATACTCAGGCGAGAGATTATCGCGTAAATTATCATCAACACCGAATTTTACCGTAGCGCCTGTTCCTAAGAAATTTCTGAATGAGGCTGTTGCGCCACGGCTATCATTTCCATTACCATAAATCCTGAAAGTGCAATTATTCTTTAGGGCTAATTGCCAATACCAATAAGCTACCAATTCATCATAACTTTTGAATGAAACATAAACAGTTCCTGTGCCCAAACCTAATCCGGCAACTCTACCAGCCTCACTAACAAAAGCGGTTGCCCCATGTTTATTAGTTATATCATTGGCTCCAAATGATATCCTCTCTTCTCGCCCCATGTTAACTTGGCCATAACCGTTAGCCTTAACATATTCATCAGTTTCGCTGGTATATGAATACTTATTTTTCCCATAAGACGCATCAAAGTTTAAGATAAGCTTTTTATTTATTTCTAATCTCATCCTGGTTCCTAAACCTCTGAATTCATCACTAACTCTGCCATTTAAATTAAAGTAAGGAATGCTGGGGGTCCCCAGCGGAATGTCTTTATCAGCATCTACCACATATCTGAAAAGCTCCTTATCTGTAACATCAAATAAGGAAATATTCCATCTACCGAATGTAGAGTTATATAAAGTCATATTTGCGTTGGTTCTAACTTTGCCTTCCGCTGGCATAGTTGCGTTAAGCGAAAGACCTACATCTTGTCCTTGTCTACCCAAAGTAACATTATATGATCTCTTAAAATCGTTTGCTTTTATTAATGGAAGGTTGGGATTTGTTATGCTTCTATTTCCTGAAATTCCGCCGGCCACATAAGTACCCCACCAGCCTATGTTAAGTCTCGCATCTGAGCTGTAACTTTCTGAAATATCCCTTCTCAATGCACGAGCATTTAAAGATAATGTTTTACTATTCCAAACCACACTTACTGCCTGGCTACCTAATCGGCTTTCTTGCTTGGACAATGATACTCTATAACCATCATTAAAATCAAGACTAAGGCGGCCATTAATTACAGGCGTGGTTTCTGTTTTCCCTTGGCCAGCGTTTTCGCTTACTCGCGCACCAGCTTGAACTTCTAATGTCCTGTCTGTCTTTTTAGACTTGCCAACTTCAGAATCTGTGTGAGCAACCTGCTCACCCTTAGCAATCTTAGCTGATATTTCTCTATATCTCTGGACTGCAGCGTAGGCGCGTTTCTTAAGCATCTCTACTGCCTCATCTTCAATCAACGGAGATGCCAACTTTACCTTGCCTCGTATAAAATCAGCAACTGCCTCCTCTAATCTATTATTATCATTTATATCTAACCAAATATTAATCTCATCTTTGCTGATACTGTAAGGTAATTGGACGCTGTATAATTTCTCAACCTGCTTGGGCAAGGTTTCTCTGTATAATTGATACGTGGTTCTCTGTCTTAGCTTTGTTAAATACTCTTTGTCTTTTTCGTTAGCATATTGGAAATAGTCTTCAGGAATATCTTTTATAATCTGTATGCCATCACTGGCAATAGTCTCGAGTATCTGTTCTCGCACCTCGACCCCTTCTGGTAAGTTAGTATGTATTTTACCTTTTGCTTGCAAAATTAGAAGATTCATTAATAATCGCTCTGTCGAACCAGAAAGGTGCCTCTCGCTAAAGAGCCTAACCAAAATAGGCTCCAGATTCCTGTTAAGTTCACAGACCACTTGAGACTCTATCCCAGACAGCCTGAATTCTTCTTCTACAATGCGTGATGAAAAATCTGCGATAGTGCGATTTATTAATTCGCTTTTCACTGACTCTTCCATCTGAGCCATTATAGCTGGGAATTTAGCTTCCAGGGCCTGCCTTACATAAGTCGAAAGCTTAGTTACGTCTAATTGGCTTAACAATTCTCTAAGCATCGCGGCAGGTATTTCTAATTTTTCCGAAATATTAATTCCGTCCCTGGTCGTGAAGTTTAAGGTAAATTCTATTGGTGATATAATATTTTTGTTGGCGCTTTCTCGGATATAATCCTGGATAGAACTATATCTCTTGCTCTCTGGCTTAAGATAAACAATCTTATTAACGTCCTGAGGCTCAATCAGGTTTCTATAATTCTCTACAATAGTTCTTAAATCTGAAAGGTTCGCAGCTTTCTCAAATGCCTTATTCTTTATTTCTTCTAACCTCTCTAATTTGGAGGTCGCTCTTATATTGGGCGTAGCTTCAAGTATAAGCGCATAGCTAAGAACCATGCTTGTGGCATCGCTTAAACCAAATCCTCTATCGTCACGAAAGATGTTAGCTATTTCCTCAAATATGGCATCGATAACACCTAATTGATGCATTTCCTCTCTGAGCGTTGCATAGAAAACCTGGCCGCTTAGTTTCTTGATAACATCATCATTAACAGCACCAAGTTTTGATGAGCGGCTTCTTAGAAATTCTTCTAAGTATTGCTTTCTCTGGGCCAAGTTTCTAACTTCAATTAAGGTCTTAAATTCTGCGGGACTAATTTGTATAGGCAAGTTAACTGCAATCTCACCTAATTCCTCTTCGCTCTGGTAAGAGGCAAAGGCATTCAACTGTTTCTCGGCAATAATCCTAGCCCCGATTTTTAAGATGGCAGTCTTTACCTCTGGCGATAACACTGCATCTTTAGCCTGCTGGCGCATATTAAGATAATCAGAGGCAATGAAAATTGGGGAAACTTTGCCTTCGATTAGTATATATTGAGCAACCTCTGGATTTAGAGGTATATTATCTTTTTCTAATCGAGATAGGCTTTCTCTTAATTCAACAATCTTCTTTGATTGCTTAAAGGTCTCTACCATAGCCTCGAGTGTCTTTTTATTGACTTCTCTATTTAAATACTCTAGCCAAGTAAGGGCATTTAGTTTTGCATCTAAATCTGGTGAGGTCATTTCTCTTTCTACCGCACCTTGAGAAACTTCTTCGCCCAATGCCGTTAACAAATTAACTGTTTGAAGTTCGGTAATAAAATTGCCGGATTCTAACATCTTTACTATTGCCTCATCACTAACCGTCTCACCCTTAATCTTCAAGAGTTGGGCAACTGCAAATCTTAAGCTAAGAGTGGCTTTGTTTTTAACCGGCTCTGCATCGGGTTCCTGTTGTTTGGCTAGATAGAAAAGTTCTTTCTCTATCTCGTTTTTCAGATTTTCAAGGGTTATTTCTTCGCCCTTTAGTAGAAGCAACTGGTAGGCGGCTGATTCTGTTTCAAAATCTCCAGAAAATATTAAGGCAAGAATATTTTCTTCATTTACTGCCTGATTATCCAACTTTAATAACTCGGCTGCTATGCGCCTATTGGAAAAATCATCTCTTTTAAGCTCGGTACTCACTGCTTCCCGGTTTGGCTTAAGGCCTAAATATTTTAGCAACCTAATGGCAGCAAGTTTATTGGCTAAATTGCCGTCTTTTACTTCAGTAGTGATATTATCTTTAGTCGGCTCCTCAGCGTATTCTGCAATTATCCTTAAGGCTAACCTTCTCTGGGCAAAGTCTTTAGCCTCTTTTGTCTGTCTAATATTATCTTTGGTGGGGATTGCTCCGATAATAATAATCAGCTCGACGGCATCAAAGTCTTCAGAATTTATTTCCTTTTCATTAGGATATAGCCTCTGATACCAGTGTAATACATTCAATTCTAATTTTTTAGTGCCTAAGTCTTCAGTAACAATTTCTTCGCTTATCTTACTAAGATCAACCTCTTTGCCTTTTTCTCTTAGTTTGTTATAGGCGTATACATTAAGAACAAAATCATCTCTTTGTAAATAAGCTTCTACCTGTGCAGGAGTAGGGGTTTTGCCATCTATATTTTTAAGCAAGAGAATTGCTAACTGTCTTTCAGCAATAGCATTCAGATGCACTTTTTCTCTTTCCTCTGTGGTAACAGTTGAGTCTATACCCTTATCAATCTCTTGGTAAAAAGCAGCTACGATCTCTTGGCTAACTTCTTTCCCATAATCTCTAAGTAAGCTCGCATATCCTAAACGCCCCTCGATACTCAATGGCTCAGCTAAAACCTCTCTAATTCTTTCCTGGGTAATTTCACTGATATAATTTCTTAAGAGCATAAGATACTGCGCAGCTAATAATCGCTGCTCATAGTCTGCGGCAAGGCTAATACCTGGATTCTGTTCATAAAATTTCTTGATAAATTCTGGGTTAAGTATTTCAATGAGAATTCTACGCAGGTATTCATTCCTATCTGGATTTTCTTTAGCATCAGCCAAGCCTTGCTTTACCTTCTCATATGCCTGCTGAACAAAAATCTTAGCAATATCATCTACTAAGCCTAACACCTCCTGGCTAAATTTCTCAAATATGGGCAAGGCTCTGCTTAAATCTCTATCAATATCTTCTCCTTTAATGCGGCTGGATATATCTTTAGGTAAGTCAATGCCAAGTTCTTGGGCAATACGAGTCAATTCTGTTTCATCAGTCAGATAGGTATTAACCAAGGCATACACAGCTATTTCTTCTTCACTGAACCCTCTAACTGGTTGTCTGTGTTCTGCTGCGACTACCTCTGGCAAATTAGCTGCGTTTGTTTCATCAGGTCCGGGAGCTAGTAGGTTGCTGACAACTGCTGAATCAACAAGATTGACTCTAGAACTATCTACGCCAGAACTATCAGCTAATCTTTGCCTCTGGTTTTGTGCCCCTATTCTGTACAAAATCTCTCTCGCGCCTTTTTCCCTTACTTCTCCTTCTGCTCTATCTACTATGGCCTTAGCCAAATCTTGACAGGCTCCTGGCTCAATCTGGAGAGAATCCCTAGTTAAAACAGCTCTAAGTGTATTTTCCACATCTACATAAACTCCAGGATGTTCTAATCCGACTCTATCTGCCTGCCATAAAGCCAAATAATATTCTAACTGTTCAGCTAATGCTTGTTTCTTTGCTTTCATAGCAGGATCAGTTTGCCAATATTCCTGCCAATTAAAATCATCTGGCACAAGTGTAGCGCCAGAGGTTAGTTGTCCATGGGTCTCTGGATGGGCTTTAAAATAATCTTCTATAAAGGAGGTTGCTGCCTCTTCTCTTTTTTCCGGCTGCGCAATAGCTTCAATTTTAGTTAATTCATCAATCTCTTTTTGATTTAAGGTCAAGGTAATTGTATTGCCTGCGACTCTTAAAGTTAAATTTGGCTGGGTGTGTTTGGCAAATACTGGCACAGCGTTCAATATTACCAGCATCAGGGATATTACTGTTGCCAACTTAAGCCTATTTAATACATCTGAAAACCAAGAAATTAACCCTGAGCCTTTGATTACACTGGCAGAATATCCGTATCTCTTCTCTCTTGTCTGTTTATCGCCACGCTTGGTCAGTTTATATATGGCAGCGACAAGAGCGACAACCCCAACACTTAAAATTAACTCAGTAATTCCAAAATGTAAATTAATGCCTGCAGAAACTGCTTTTTCTACGGCAGCATTTGCAAGTGCGGGGATAAGCGCTAATACCAAACCAGAAATCGCGCCAACAACTTTTGCTGACCTGACAGTGGATTTTTGCGCGGGGGTAATTACAAGTTTTGAAGGATTAACCACTTCTCCATCTATAAGATAGAATCTGCTTGTGGCTCCTTTTCCTGAATAATCACTTACTAAATAATCCCTTGGGGTTCCTAAGGCTCTAATTTCAAACCAACAAATATTGAGTTTCCTAAAGGAGGGCAAATCGCCATCATTACCAAACCTCCCAGAGTACATAAGAGTATCTTGATAGCAAGCCTTTCTCCCCCACTTTGTCCCTGCCATTATTAGTGAAATAAGATTGTCTCCTGTAATCGGATGATGATGTGTTACAAAATCTGGCTGTAAACCTAATCGCGCAGCTTCCAATCTAACTCGGTGATAATAAGTACGTCTCAGTGGCAGAGCACTACGAAACTCAGCAATAATATCCCAATCTGTATCTAACTCTATATCTCTGCCTTGTTCTATTAACCAGCTCCTTAATGCCTCTGGGCTATCGAAGTTACAATTTCTCGTTAGCTTCACTAAAAATGCACCGATGCTCTCAAATCCAGATCTACCTAAAAATAATATTTGCTTATCTCCATGCTCATCTTGCATTCCTTCATCAGAAATTAATACTATCTGACCATCTTCTATAGTAAGCTTTAATGTATTTGACGTAGCTAATAAATACAAAAGTCTCGCGAGTCTAATTTCATCCTTATATATTGGTGATGCCGGTGGGATAATAAATACTCTATCAAAGCGGGGTAGAATAAGTTCTCTTAGCATAGTTATATGTGTATCTATTCTTTCAGTAAGACCAAAGGCTGAAATCTCAACCCCAGTATCATCTCTTCTAACAAAATTATCTAACTCTTCCATCTTGCTTATAACATTAGGTAAAATAATAAGATGTTTCCTGCCTATCCTCACAACTCTTGAACCTTCTTCAACGACTAACTTCTTTCCCTTCACTTTGATATTTATTTGCTTATTACTTCTAACGAATAACCTTACAATCAATCCCGCTAAGACTACGCCAAAAATCACCAACACCCAAGGATTATGAAGATTAACACCCACTACCCCTGCCATAATTACTGGCATAACTGCTGTAGCATAAGCCGGTCCTGAAATAGTATTGACCTTAAGTAGCTGTGGTGCCTGTCTCATAAAATCATTCAAATCTCTGTTAAGCCTTAATTGCTCACTATAATTATATTCGGACCACTCATCGGTATTATTGTCACGCCTATACTCAGTTACATCAAAACCTAATAGGTATGCAAAAACCGGCCAGGATTCTGCGTGATATTCTTTCTTTAAATCTCCGGCATAACGGCCGCCGAAATAAAACTCATCCAAGTCAGGCATAAATCTAAAAATTCGCTCAGAAAGCAGCCTATTTAATTTAGTCTGGAAACCAAATTCATCTTTCTCGTCCTGCGCCTCTTTAACAACCTGTCTAAATATATTTCTAAATAACCGATGAACTGCAGTTACGTCTGAATTAGTAATCAAAACATAATGATTTCGATTTAGCCCGATTAAACTTGCGTCTATATCCAGCACGCCAATAAGGTCAGTTAA
>JBFMEB010000031.1:0-19759 GCA_040753675.1 Candidatus Omnitrophota bacterium
AAAATTTCAGGGTCAAAAGAAGGAGAACTTGCCATGGCTATAATCTCACCATTAAAAGGATTCATCAATATGGCAGCACCTTTTTTTGAGCCTAACAACTCATCCAAGATTTTCTGTACTCTGATATCAATTGTCAAGGTAATATCTGCACCTTTCGTGGGTATGCGCAGCCCCAAAGTATTAATTTGCCGGCCTCGGTTATCAACCTCGATTAATTTGCCTCCGTTACTGCCGCGCAGAAACCTATCTACATATTTCTCTATTCCTGAAACACCAACGTAAGTTTCTGCGGAGAAACCATATTCACCATACTCTGTCCAGAATTGCTGAGGCATACCTAAATAACCAAGGACATGGGCCAGTGAAGTGCCATAAATATATTGCCGGATTGGCTCAGAGCCTATTAAAACTCCCGGAAATCTGTCAGATCTTTCAGCAATAAGAAGGGCTTTGGTTTTATCTACATCCTGCAGCACGGTAACCAGCGCAAAAGGCGCGTTGATATTCTGTCTAAATTTCAACTTTAACTTCTCCTCGTTTAGACCAAAAACCTTTGCCAATTCCTTAAAGATATCCTCGCTTTTGGCTAAGCCTTGCGCAGTAACCGAAACATTAAGCGCTAGTCGATCCTGGACTAAAACCTCTCCATTTCTATCTAAAATATCTCCACGTAGAGCATGCTCGGGAATTATCCTTACCGCATTGCGCTGGCTTCTCAAAAAAAAGTATTTACCTCTAATAACCTGCAGGAAAAATAATCTCGAGACCACAATTGCAAAAGCAACTATGATTGTGATATAAAAAGTCTTAAAGCGCATTTTTTTAATATAGGTATTATAAGCATCGCCCAACAAGCGGTTAATAAACCCTGCAAAAAAATAATTTTAATCGCAGAGGTAAAACCATAATTTACATGGCTAAATAACATGTGCAAACTTACAGCAAAGACAGATGTCAAAAAAGAAACTGAAAATACAAAAATAAATAGCATGGAAATTCTATCGCGGAAATTAAATCTCAAAGAAAAATTTGCCATAATTAAACTGATAAGCGAATAGCTAAAGATATTTATTGCGAAAATATCTAAAGAGGTCAGGTCTTTGAACCCACCCAAAAGTACTGCCCAGAAAAAAGTTCGTTCCAGTCTGCTATAAAGGCTTAAAAATATGATAATAATAAGTAGGAAATCTGGACGGGTGCCGAAAAGTGAAAAAATATAAGGATAGGCAAGTTGAAAAAGCAATAACCATAAACTAATAACGCCTAAGAGGATATTAATCATGGGCAGGCTTACTTCTTACTTTAGGGAATAATAATTAATACTTCTTCAAGACTGTTTATATTTTCGACTGGTTCGAGTAAGCAATATTTTCCTAAACCAGAAAATTCTTCTCCGACAAATTTTATTTTACCCACTGGTATGCCTTTTGGAAAAAGACTGGAACTTGCCTCAAGATTAAGCCCACTGGTTATTACTAAGTCACCAATTGCTACCTCGTCTTCTTTAGAAAGAAAACGAAGCCGACAGCCACCAAACATCGAACCAGACAATAACCCTTGCACGCGGGTGCGCTCAATCATAACCGCAGCATTAAAATTAGGGTCATTAATCAGCATAATTCTGGAGGTGCTCAAACCTGCGTCACTTACAATGCCTAATAGGCCCCTGCGGCCTATAACAACGCAATCCTCTTTTATCTTCGCCTCTTTTCCTTTGTTTACGACCACAGTAGACATCCAATTTGAAGCATCCTTAGCAATCACTTGAGCAACAACAAAATTAAAAGTCGAAGGCGACTTTAAATCTAATAGTTCTTTTAAGCGCAAATTCTCATTACTCATTTCTGCAAACTGGCCTAACTTGTAATTAAGTACGGAATTGGCTCTTTTTAAACGGGTATTTTCTGCTGCGATTTCTTTGACAAAAATTATCTCTTTAACAATGCTACCTGGAAAAGTAAAAAATTTAAGCGGTAATTTTAGGAAGTCAAAAAAACAGCTTTTGCCCGGTAGGAGAAAAGGGAAAGAAAGAATAATAAACAAAAGGAAAAAAAAGGAAACTAAAGGAATGAATTTCTTTATTTGTATCACTCTTTAAGGTTAACTGGGCAGGCAATCTTCTGTTAAAGCTCTGATTTAATATTTACCATGACCCGTTTTAAATACCTAATCTCACTTAGCGCTTTACCCGTGCCTAAAGCAACAGCGGTCATGGGGTCATCGGCAATATGCACTGGCAACATTGTCTCTTCGGCAATCAATTTATCTAGGCCGCGCAGGAGCGAGCCTCCGCCGGCAAGAACAACTCCTCTTTCAATTAAATCTGCAGCTAATTCAGGAGGTATGCGCTCTAAACTAATCTTTATAATATCCAAGATGGCCCGAACCGGCTCTTTTAATGCATCTCTTATTTCTTCACTGGTTATTGTCACCATCTTTGGTAAGCCAGCCACCAGGTCTCTCCCTTTTACTTCTAAAGAGAGTTCTTCTTCCAAAGGATAGGCAGAGCCGATTTTTATCTTTATATCCTCAGCAGTGCGTTCGCCTATTAATAAATTATAATTTTTCTTTATATATTCAATTATGGCTAAGTCCATCTCATCGCCGCCGATGCGTATGGACTTAGAAAATACTATCCCCGCTAACGAAATAATTGCAATCTCAGTTGTGCCGCCGCCTATATCAACAATCATGTTCGCTGTTGGCTCTTGGATAGGTAGGCCTACGCCTATGGCTGCTGCCATGGGTTCTTCGATTAAGAATATTTCACGCGCCCCGGCTCGAATAGCCGAATCCCTAACCGCCCTTTTTTCTACTTCGGTAATTCCAGAAGGAATAGCTACAATTAACCTGGGACCAAACAAAACCTTTCTCTTTTGCACTCTCTGGATAAAGTGCCTTAACATCGCCTCAGTAATGTCAAAGTCTGCTATTACGCCGTCTTTCATTGGTCGCACAGCAACAATATTACCAGGAGTCCTGCCTAACATTCTCTTTGCCTCTTCTCCTACTGCAAGCACATGAGATGTGCCTTTCTCAATAGCCACAACCGAAGGCTCGCACAAAACAACTCCCTCACCCTTCACATAGACTAAGGTGGTTGCTGTGCCTAAGTCAATACCCATGTCATTTGAAAACAGGCCTTGTGAATAGCTAAATAGAGACTCGAAAAGCTCTTTTGCCTTTGTTAAGAATTTAATTTTCATATAATACCCATAACTATATCAAAGCAAAGCAGTTTCGTCAATTAAAATTTGTGAATAAGAGAACTTAAAGTTTTTAAAAAATTCGGGAAAGACTTACTGATGCATTCAACATCGTCTATGAGACTGTCACCTTGTGCACAGACTGCTGCGATTACCGTAGCCATTGCTGTTCGATGGTCAGAAAAACTCCTTAACTTGCCTGGTTTCAATTTGTTTACGCCCTCAACTAAAATATCCTCGCGAGTGCCGCTCTTTTTAATTCTGACTGGAACTCCCATATTGCGCAAATTATAACGCATTGAATTTATCCTATCTGTTTCCTTTACTCTCAATTCTCCAACTCCTTTTATACTTGTAGTACCTTTTGCTAAACTGGCTGCTACCATAAGGATTGGAACTTCGTCAATTAAACAAGGAATCTCGCTTTTACTAACCTCGGTAGCTTTAAGTTCAGAGTAGCGAACAATAATATCTGCCTTAGGCTCATTGGGCCACTGTGTCTTACCGATATGTCTGATTTGGATATTAGCACCCATCCTTTTTAATACCTTGAGTAATCCTGTGCGCGTTGGATTAATACTGGTTTTTTTTATCGCCAACTTAGAACCTTTTAACAAAAGCGCACCAACAATAAAAAAAGCCGCGGAAGAAAAATCCGCTGGAATAACAATTTGCTTTGGCGCTATTAATTGTCTTACAGGCCCTTTTAAGCTAATAGAATTCTGCTTTAGCGAAATCTTCACTTTGAATAACGAGAGCATCCTTTCAGTATGGTCACGGGATTTCTCTTCCTCAATTATTCTGGTCTCACCCTTGGTATTCAAAGCTGCCAAAAGAATTGCTGATTTTACCTGGGCACTAGCCACTGGTAATTTATAAGTAATAGCTTTTAATTTCCCAGGGAGTACTTCTAACGGCGGGTAAACCTCATCATTTTTAGCGCGGGAAACGGCATGAATCCGAGCGCCCATATTTGTCAAAGGCCCAACTATTCGCTTCATAGGGCGCCTAGATAGAGACTTTCCAGCTCTTAAGATAATATGGTTATTTTGGCCTGCTAATAATCCAGTTAAGAGTCTGTAAGTTGTGCCTGAATCACCTAGAAATAATTGGCGCGGAAAAACACAACCCTTTAAACCAACACCAAAGATGTCCAACTGATTAGAGGCCCTCCAGACGATCTTTGCTCCTAAAGAACGCATTGCCCTGATAGTGGTAAGACAATCTCGGGAAGGATAGTAATTCTTTATTCTAACACGTTGGTTAGTAAGCGAACTTAAGATTATTGCTCGATGGGAAATAGATTTGTCCCCACCCAGGCGTAAGGTGCCCTTCAAGTAGGCTGCAGACTCAATCTTAATCATTCCCTTACTACCTTCAGGCCTTCTTTCAATGATTTGACTTGCAGGTTAGGTGAGAAATTTGCTGAAGATAACGTCTCGTAAACCTTTTCTATGCTTACCTGGCCAATTTCTTTGTCATTATCTATACAGGTAAAGATATCGCCGACTTCAACTCCGTCATTTTTACCCAGGTTAATCACAACAAATTTAAATTTTTTATTTACCGAAGAAATTTTACCTTCTAATTTTTCGCCACCTTTACGCGGCTTTACAACAATCTTTTCTAATTTTACTCCTTCACTTGTTTTCAATTCCAACTCTTTCAGTTTACTTGATAACTTTTCTTTCTCTTTTAATGCCTCATCTAATTGCTTTTGATTGGCTTCAACTTGCACCTTCAATTCATCGATTTTTTTTGATGCCTCGGTGCTTGCTTTTTGAGACTGCGTTAATTGAGTTTTAAGATCGAGTATCATTTCTGCTAAATTCTTTTTTTCAGTCTCCAGAGTTAGGATATCAGAATTTAATGTCTTTATTTTTTCTTCTGCCTCTCGAGATTCTTTAGATAATCGCGATATATCCTGACGAGAACTCTCTAAAGATGACTTAAGAACATCGTTCTGTTTTAATGCCTCACTTAGTTGACTATTTAAGGCAGTATTTTTTTGCATTTCTTGTTGAAGCAAATAAGCTGCAACGCTTGCCAGAGAAAGAGAAATGATTACTAAAAGTATTAGAATAATACGGACTATCTTGCCAGGCATTGCCATTTTGTCCTCCTTATTTTTTAATATATTATAACAAATATCTTAACTAACTTAAAGGTAAAATTATTTTTTCTCAAGCCCTTTTATAAAAACAGATATTTCCTCAGGTATCTTCGCCTCCAATTCAATTACTTCATTTGTTTTAGGGTGTTGTAGCCTAATAGATTTCGCGTGCAGACAAAGACGGTTGAATTTAACACGGCTTGAATATTTTTTGTCGCCTACAATCGGATGACCCAAGTATTTCATATGCACTCTCAGCTGATGAGTCCTGCCGGTTATGGGAGATAGCTCCAAAACACTGAAATTTTGAAACCGTTTCAAAACTTTATATTCTGTGCGCGCCGGCCGGTTAGAAGCAAAATTAACCTTCATGCGTTGACGGTTACGCGCATCTGTCTCGATAGGCGCATCGATGAATCCTTCGTCAAACTGGACCTGGCCTTCTACTACCGCCAAATAAGTTTTTTTTATCGAGTGGTTTTTAAATTGCGTAGTTAAATTATAGTGTGCCTCATTATTACGGGCAATAACCATTATTCCCGAAGTATCTTTGTCTAATCGATGAACAATGCCTGGCCGATTAGGGTCAATCTTGGAAAGTTTATCAGTATAGGCAATTAATGCATTGGCTACTGTGTTGATCTTATTACCCGCTCCCGGATGCACGCTTAATCCGGAAGGCTTATCGATAGCCAAAATATCTTCATCCTCATAAATTATATTCAATGCTATGTCTGCTTTAACCAAAGAAGTAGCCTCTTCTTCATCAATATTAACAGAAATTAAATCATCAAATTTAAGCCTGCTTGCCGGCTTTGAATTTTTAGAATTTACTAAAACGCACCTTTTAGCAATAAGTTTTTTAATGCTGCTTCTGGAAATTTCAGGACTTAGCTCTTTAGCTAAAAAGGCATCTAAACGAAACCCAGCGTCTTCTTGGGAGACTTTAAAATTAAATGTTTTCATTGTCTATCGTTTTCGCAAAATGTAATACAGGAAACCAGCACTGAGTATCAGGGTAAGAGAAAAAACCTGGAATAAGGTAAGGTTAAAAACCGGCGTAATAATGGTATCGCCTCTAAAAAATTCAGAGATAAAGCGCTCAAGGCCGCAAAGCATTAAATATAAAAAAAACACCTTACCCTGGGCAGGCTTTGCTTTCCTTTTATAAAGAATTAAAACTATGAAAATTAAAAAAAGGCTAAGAAAAGAATAAAGTTGTGTTGGATGCAAAGGTTTTAGAAACCCAGGAAAGTGAATACCAAATATAGATTGCGTCGGCTTGCCGTAACAGCAACCATTTAAGAAACAACCAATTCTGCCAATTGCCTGGCCTAAAGCTAAGAACGGCGCAAAAATATCCGCAATACGCAAGAACGCTATATGACGGTTTTTTGTTATTATTACTACTGCTAAAAAGCCAAAGGCAAGACCTCCGAACCAAGACAATCCGCCATGGTGTAACTTAAAAATCTCTGAGGGATTTGATAAAAAAAATTTTAAATTTGTTAAAATATACAGTAACCTTGCCCCTAATATGGCACAAATTATAATCCAGAAGAAAAGATCGTAAATTAGATTAAGATCAATGCCTTCTTTTTTTGCCTCCTTTAATAATAAGTAAAGACAAATTAAACAAGCCAAGGCAAACATAACGCCGTAGGAATAAATTGTTATCGGACCAATTTGACAAATGATGGGATGCATTATTAGTTAATTTCCAATCACCAATATCCAATAACCAATCAATTACCAATAACCAATTATCAATTTTAATTGGAATTTGGTTAATTGGTTATTATTTGGGATTTGGTAATTGGTAATTGGTTATTTAATTGAGCTAGTAAACTTGTCATCACTAATTTTTTCTTTAATAAAAATAGTCTTATAAATTAATAGTCCTACTCCGATAGTTATTGCCGAATCAGCTACATTGAACACAGGCCAAATCCTAAAATCCAAAAAATCAACAACAAACCCGTAAATAATCCTATCCAACAAATTACCTAATGCTCCGGCTAAAATCAAAGATAAAGCAAAGTTATACAGCCTGTTTAAGTTTTTAGAAACAGAAAGAATATAGATAATTGCAATAACGGCGATAATAGAAAATAATGTGAAGAATGTTGCTAAACCTTTAAATAGGCCAAAAGCTGTTCCAGTATTTGCAACTAAACTAATATGAAATATGCCGCGTATTACGGGAATACTCTCGCCAAAAAAAAGCGAGTTCAAAACTAATCTTTTGGATAAGATATCTAATAGGAAGATAAGGAGGGAGAAAAGAAAAAAACTTATTTTTTCTCTAATTTTTCCTGGCACTTTTTACACAACCGTGTATAAGGCAGGGCTTTTAGCCTTGTTTTTGCTATCGATTTGGAGCAAGTCTCGCATATCCCGTAACTACCATCTTCAATGCGCTTCAAGGAATCTTCTATTTCGTAAAGAATCTTGTGCTCGTTAGAGGCTAAGCCTAAAGAAAATTCGCGGTCATAACTATCTGTAGCAACATCAGCCATATGTGAAGTGTAAGCACTTATGTCGCCTGCGGCATCGCGCTGCGATTGACTTAAGGTATTTTCTTTTATATGCCTTAATTCCTCAAGGATTTCTTCTTTTCTTTTTAAAATCATTTTTTTATAATTAGCTAAATCTTTTTTTAATAACTTTTTCATCACCTTGGTTTCTCCTTCAATGAGTCCGCCACAATTCTTGGCGGACGAAGTGAACCCCCACACTATATTTTACTGATAATATTTATTTTTAAATTAAAACTTTTTAGTAGTGCCTAAATAATTTCTTTGCTATAACACCAATTTAGTAAAATTGGTGTGGGGGTAAATTCAGCCTCGGACTTACGAATATTATTGTTTCGTAAGTCTGGGCTTCATTTATTTTAACGCCTGAATGCATTTTTCACAAATTTCAGGATATCGGCTATCCGAACCTACTTCTAAACTATAATTCCAGCAACGCGAGCATTTCTTTCCATCTGCCTTGGTTACCCCTATCGTTAGATTGCCTCCTCTTTCTATATTAACCGTAGAAACCTTAAAAACTTCAGTTAAATCCTCTTTTAAGGATTCTAAATATTTATAATGAATTTCGTCATTTGTCAATATATTTATTTTAGCATCAAAGGAACTGCCGATTAATCCGGTTGTGCGCTTCTCTTCCAGGGCCTTGCTAAGCGTCGGTATCAGCCCTATTATTGGTGCCATGTCTTCTTTGATTTGTTTTACGTCCAAAGAAGATATCGGTGGCGGCCTTGGCCAATTTAAAAGATGCGCGCTTAGACAGTTTTCCTCCTCCTTCCTTTTTGGCAAATGCTGCCAAATCTCTTCAGCGGTAAAGACCAATATCGGAGAGATAAGGCGCAACAGACAATCTAATATTGAATAAATAACAGTTTGAGCAGCTCTACGGGCTAAAGAATCTCGGCTATAAGTGTAGAGCCTGCCTTTTACCATATCTAAATAATACATCGACAAATCTTCATTACAAAAATCATAGATTAACTTGTAGGCCTTATTAAATTGAAAATCTTCATACGACTTAGTCGCTGATTCCAATAAATCGCCACATTTTACCATTATCCATTTATCAATTCTTTTTAAACTATTATAATCCACCGAATCAAAATCTGGTTTAAAATCATAGAGATTACTTAAGATAAATCTGGCAGTATTTCTAATTTTTCTATATGCTTCGCTAAGCCGAGTTACAATCTCTGGTGAAATACGTATGTCTTCATTATAATCGCTTGAGGCAACCCAAAGTCTTAAGATATCCACACCGTAATCTTTGATTATATCAAACGGCGAAATAACATTTCCCAGTGATTTTGACATCTTGCGGCCCTCTCCATCAACCACAAAGCCGTGGGTAAGCACAACAAGGAAAGGAGAAATGCCGTCAATACACATCGAAGGTATCAGGGAAGACTGAAACCAACCTCTATGTTGATCAGAGCCTTCAAGATATAAATCAGAAGGAAACTTTAGGTCTTTTCGTTTCTTTAATACTGCCTGATTGCTAACACCAGAATCAAACCAAACATCTAAAATATCATTTCCTTTAGAAAAATTTACAGAGCCGCAATAAGGGCATTTTTGTCTTTGCGGCAAAAAATCATCTACATCTCTTTTAAACCAACAATCCGAACCCTCTTTTAAAACGAACTTGGCAAAATTCTCAATAATTTTTGGCTCTAAGAATTCCTCCTTACAGTTATTACATACCAATGCCGGAATCGGGACTCCCCAAAATCTCTGCCGGGAAAGACACCAATCCGGCCTTAACTCGACCATAGTCCTTATTCTTTCTCTGCCAGATTCAGGAACCCACTTAACCTCCTCCTCGATTGCCTTAAGAAGTTTCTTCCTTAAACCACTATGCTCAATATCAAGAAACCATTGTTTAGTTGCCCTGAATATTATCGGGCTCTTACACCTCCAACAATGCGGATAAGAGTGGCTGATATTATCAAGGCGCAGCAATAAATCATTATTTTTAAGTTTGTCTATAATAATTTTATTGCTATCTAAAACATTTATACCGGAAAAACTAGAAACAGTGCTATCAAAATTTCCCTTAGCATCTACCGGCATAATTACTTCTAATTTATATTTTAGTCCGGTTGCATAGTCTTCGCTGCCGTGACCTGGTGCAATATGCACAAGCCCGGAACCCTCTTCTTTTGAAACATAATCAGCTAACACAACCTCACCGCCTCTTTTTAAAAAAGGATGCTCGTAAACTAAACCCTCTAACTGTTTTCCTTTTATTTCTCTGATTAGTTCATATTTTTCTATGGCAAATTTCGATAACAGTTCAGTTGTCAAGTCGCGACACAAAATTAAATTACCTTTATCTGTTTTAAGATATAAGTAGGCAAAATCTGGATGTGCTGCCACAGCAATATTTGCCATCAAAGTCCAAGGAGTTGTGGTCCAGATTACCAGATAAGTATCTTTCGGGAAATTATCACTTTCCTTTACCTTGAATTTTACAAATATCGAAGGAGATACATAGTCCTCATATTCAACTTCAGCCTCGGCCAAGGCAGTTTCACATCTAAAGCACCAGTTTACTGGTTTAAGCCCGCGATAGATATAACCTTTTTTAACTAATTCTGCAAATGACCTGACTATTGCTTCTTCGTAAACTTTATCCAATGTTAGATAAGAATTTTTCCAATCTCCAAAAACGCCTAATCTCTCAAACTGCTGTTTCTGAATATCGACAAACTTTAGCGCATAATCATAGGCCTTTTTTCTAAAATCCAGCTGGTTAATCTGATTCTTGTTAATTTTTAATTCCTTGAATAGTTGATGTTCTACAGGAAGACCGTGACAATCCCATCCAGGCAGGTAAGGACAATTATTTCCGGCCATGGTTTTATATTTCACAATTATATCTTTTAAGGTTTTATTTAAAACATGACCTATGTGTATATCGCCGTTTGCATATGGTGGGCCGTCGTGAAGGATATATCTATTTTTGTTCTTTGTTTTTTGTTGAATAAGTTGGTAGATTCCTAACTCCTGCCATTTTTTTAATGCCAAAGGTTCCCGCTTTGGCAAATCTGCCTTCATGGCGAAATCGGTTTTAGGTAAATTTAATGTTGACTTGTAGTCCATATTTAATGAGCACACAACTTATGGAAGTCCGCCAAGGGCGGACGACATAAGTTGTTCTCCCTTGAATTGCTTCTTGCTTTGTGCGAAGTAAACCCAGCCCTAATTTTACTAACTAACTTTGAAATTAAAGCAAAAGTTCGTACACAAAATTAAACTTTTTCTTCCAGCTCCCAATTTCGAAGTAAAATTGGGGCTGGGTCAAGTTCAGACAAATAACTTAGCTTCACATAAAGCTTGCTTGCTAAGTTATGTCTTCACTTGACATACTTTCCAATTAATATATCCAAATCTGTCTTTACTTTTTTCGGTATGAGTTTTTTATCAGTGACAATTGCATACCTAAGTGCATCTTTACAGGCACAATCTCGTTTCTGGGGTAAATTCTTTATGAGATTAGAAATAATCTTTTTTGCATTTTCTATATTTTTAAGTAAATTAGAGATTACCATGTCAATGGTTACGCTTTCATGCTGTGGGCGCCAGCAGTCATAATCAGTCACCGCAGCCAACGTTGCATAGCAAATTTCTGCCTCTCGGGCTAATTTTGCCTCTGCCATATTAGTCATTCCAATTACATCCATGCCCCAAGACCGGTAAAGTTTTGATTCAGCCAAGGTTGAAAAAGCAGGTCCTTCCATATTTATATAACTACCTCCCTTATGGATAGTTAACTTTAAATTTCTGGCTGCTTGGTAAATTGACTCGCTCAGAGAACCACAAACCGGTTGGGCAAAAACAATATGCGCTACGATGCCATTTTCAAAAAAAGTCATTTGGCGGCTATGATTAGTCCTATCAACAAACTGATCCACCACCACAAAATCTAAGGGCTTAAGTTCTTCCTTAAGGCTGCCACAGGCAGTTACTGAAATAATACGCTCCACGCCAAGTCTTTTCATTGCGAAAATATTTGCACGATAATTTATTTCAGTGGGAGAAATGCGATGACCCATCCCGTGCCTGGGCAAAAATACAACCTCCTTGCCTTCTAAATTCCCCACAATAAATTTATCAGAAGGCGCGCCAAAAGGTGTCTTAACTTCTAACTCTTTTACGTCTTTAATGCCTTCTATATTATATAATCCGCTTCCGCCGATAATTCCTATTCGAGACATAATTCACTCTCCTTTAATGAGCAGACAACTTGCGGAACATTAGTGAACGCAAGTTGTAGCGAAGCGTCTGCGAATTAAATCCAGCACTAATTTTAGTGCAATGCCTGCAGGTAAAATAAAAACTTTGAATCAAAACATAAGCCTTTATCAACTTCTAAAGCTGTTTAGTAAAATTAGTGCTGGGTCAAATTCAGCCTACAAAGTTATGAATACTATTGCTCCATAACTTTAGGCTTCACTTGATCTTGAGAGCTCTTGGGAGCGCTTTAAAGCTGCTTTTACTGCCTCAATTAAAGAGCCACCTCTTTCTAAGACACCTAAGCCTGCTTGCGTAGTACCGCCTTTAGAAGCAACCTGTGAACATAATTCCTTAGGAGATAAATGTGTAGTTTTTAATAAAGCGAGGCTTCCCTCACCTGTGGCCTTTGCCAAAATTAAGGCCTGTTCCTGGCTAAAACCAATATTCTCAGCGGCCTTAGAAAGCGCAAGCGTAAAAACATTTTTAGCAAAATCAAGCCAATCTTTCTGCGGTTTATCTTTAATTAGCCAATAGAAAAATCCTGGACCGCTTCCTGAAACAGCAGTTGCAGCATTCATTAAATTTTCTTCTATAACCAAAATCTCACCGAGTTCGTTAAATATCTTTTTAGAAAACTCTAAGTCAACTTCGGAAGCGAAATTCCCTTTCGAAATGCAACTCATTCCTTTGCCAATCTTCGCTGCCAAGTTAGGCATCACCCTGATTAGCCTCTCTTTGCCTAAGATTCTTTCGATATGTGAACAACTTATCCCAGCAGCAATAGAAATTATCAATTTATCTTCGATATATTTTTTAATTTCATTTAAACAAACATCAAAATCCTGCGGTTTCACTGCTAATATCAGCGCATCAACAATCTTAATCAAGGTTATATTATTAGAAACTACTCTAAGGCCTGCTATATTGCTTGTTTTTCTTGCATCTTTGTCTGTGACTGAAATATCGTAATTAGATTTTAGCCGCTCAGCTATAGCCGAGCCCATATTGCCAAAACCAATAATTCCAATTTTTTTTCTATCTTTGTTCATACCTGTCCGAAAATAGCCCTTCCTATCCTTATCATATTCGAGCCTTCTTCAATTGCTACTTCAAAATCATCAGTCATGCCCATGGATAAGATCTGTAGTTTGTAGTTTGTCCCTCGACTTCGCTCGGGATCCTGAGCCTGTCGAAGGATAGTTTGTAGTTTGTTGACTTCATCTTTCAGTTCTCGCAGTCTTCTAAAATAAGGCCGAGCCTTCTCTTGATTATCGACGATAGGAGCAACAGTCATAAGACCTTTTAAACTAATATTGTTAAGATTGGTAATCTGTTTTACAGTCTCAATCACATCTTCTGGTTTTAGGCCAAATTTGGAAGTTTCTCCCGAAGTATTCACTTCTAGCAAAATAGCCTGTTTCTTTTTTATTCTTGAAGCCTCTTTGTCTATTTTCTCAGCCAAACGCAAACTATCTACAGAATGAATCAGATGGAAAATTGCTACTGCATCCTTTACCTTATTAGTCTGCAGATGACCGACCATGTGCCATTTAATAGTTTGTAGTTTGTAGTTTGTAGTTTGTAGTTTGTTATATTTAAATTTAGCATCTTGAACACGGTTTTCGCCGATATCTATGACGCCACAATCAAGCACCTCTTTAATCATTTCGATTGTAGCTGTTTTAGCTACCGCAACTATTGTTATTTCTTGCGGATTTCTTCCAATTTGTTTACAGGCTTTAGCAACTCTATTCTTTAGCCCTGCAAAATTCTCGCAAATCATCTGTTTAACTTTATGAAAATTCTAAAGTTTTAACTTAACATAAAACTAAAAGGGTGTCAATGGAAAAGGGCTAGTAAAAACTAACTAAAAATAATCGCTGTAGACTTCTTTGGCTTTTTGAAAAAATCGGCCTAACCACATTTGTTTGTCCGGCTTTTCTAAGGCGGGCTTAAAGATATCTTTCCCTAAGGCCAAAATTAATAAGCCAACTAAGGTAACCTGGGCTGGGCTTTTCAAAAAATTAGGCCGTTTATGCGGGGGTAAAAAATCAATATAAGGCATTCCCATAATAACTGGCCGGGAGATTTTATTTTCTAAACTTTCTAAAAATCCATCTAAGAGCGCACTTCCACCACAGACAAATACTGAATCAACTTCCTTTGAGTTCTGGTCAATGACCTCCTTGATAGCATAAATCAATTTCTCTACTTTAGGCAACATTGCCAGGCAAACTTCACGGCGTCTGATTGGTTTATAAGCATTCGGAAGTTTAAGCAAAATGTCTTCTTCTGATTCTATCTGTTCAGAAGTCACGCTGCCGTAATTGATTTTCAGCTCTTCGGCTAAATCAAACACCAATTTTAAAGACGAACTAACACCATCGGTAATATTATTACCTGCAAAAGGTATAATTTTAATCTGACTGGGCATTCCCTGTGAAAAAAATACAATTTTAGTCGTCAGTGCTCCGATATCAATAACGGCAACATTGTTTATTTTCGTTTTTGGTCCCAAAATGCTTATTGCAGAAGCCAAGCCGGAAAAGAAAACTTTCTTTAACTTCATGCCAGTAGCAGCAATAATATTTGATATCCGCTCAATGCCTATGGTCTTAGAAGTAACTAACAACAATTCTACTTCCAGACTACGAGCTGACTTACCAATAGGATTTAAAGTTTCTACCTTTGAATCTAAAATAAATTTGATGGGAAATTCATGAATAATCTCTTCATCAATCTTTAAACCAAGGAGGCGTGCCTGATTGCGGACATTCTTAATATCCGATAACGAAATTCTTTTTCCAAATTTCTCTGCCAAAGCTACTGTGGCCCTACTTATCTGGCTAGAGACAAACGGCGAGCCGATATTAACAAAAACTTGCTGCAAATTCAGGTTAGACTTTTTTTCCAAAGAAGCCCTATGGACAGTAATAATATCTCCCAATTGGGATGTATAAAAATTTTCAGCGCTTGGTTGAGCATCCCTTTTAGTTGATTCGCTAAATATATCTATAATTTTATTGCCTTTAGCACAAATTGCCACGCTTGAGGTTATCTTGCCAGCGCCAATATCAACTACAAAGAGTTTTCCCTTATTCATTTTTTAAACCGACTATAGGCTCTTTGAAACGCAGGTCTATATAATTAACCCTAGGCCAATCTACATTAGCCTTTTTAAAAAAGATTTCCAACATTTTTAGTTTGTCTAATATCTTACCTTCACCGATTTTAATTATTATTGCCGGTACCTCAGCCGAAGCATTTCTCTTTTTAATAAAAAGGCTATTTTCGCTAACCTGCCCTACCTCTACCTTAGTTAATTTATAATCATTAAGGGCCTGTTCCTTGGAAAATAAATTTATGATTTCAAAGGCATTGAGCCATTGTTCGCTTATCAGCCGGCCCCTAAGAGCAAACTGTTTTATTGGGATACCTGAAATCATAGGCAAGCCATCAACTTTTCCATTCTTAAATTTTTCCAATTCCAATAAAAAACCGTTCCTATCCACAGCTAATTGGCCTGGCTCCAAGATGGCTATTGGCTGTTTTAAGGTAAATCTGATATACACGGTATCAGGCCAAAGTTTATTAAAGTTGATTGTTTCTATTTCAGGATTTTGATGTATTAATATTTTTTTTGCCCTACTTAAATCAACAAAAAAAAGATTTTCTCCAAGTAGAAATTTTACTGACTGTTCTAACCAGCCGATATCTCCCTTAATCTTCACTTTCTTTATTGTAAAAAAGTTACTATTAGAAATTTTCTTAAAACATGAATAAATACCTAGAGAGAATACCACTATAATGAAAAGGATAAGAAAAAACTTAAATAGGCTCGCTTTCTTCTTTTTTGTATCTGGTCCTCTATATCTCATAATAAAGCACTATTAATAATCTTTAAACACAACTTGCTAAAATCAATGCCTTCTAAGTTGGCTGCCTTAGGAAGTAGGCTTCTTTGTGTTAAGCCGGGAATGGCATTTACCTCTAAGACATAGATATCTCCTTTTTCTCCGAGTAGCATATCCACTCGTGAGAATCCTCGGCAACCCAAAGATTTATGCGCCTTGATGCCTGCTTGTTTTAAACTATTTGATAGATTAGAATCAATCTCGGCTGGAACTATATATCTGGTATTTGCACTTTCATATTTTGCTTGAAAATTAAAAAAGGGCTCGTCAGTAACAATTTCTATTGGCGCTAATGGTTCATCATCTAAAATGCCTACGGTAAGTTCCCTACCCTTAATAAATTGTTCAATAAGAACAGAATTGCTAAACCTCTTTGCCAAAGATAAAGCCATCTTTAGATCCTTTTCTTTATCAATAAGTGAAAGGCCTATGCTTGAACCTGAGGTTGAGGGTTTAACCACTAAAGGAAAACCTATTTCTTTCTTAATCGCATTAATTAAGTTTAAGTTATTATTAAATCCATCTAATGCTAAAAAATCCGGAACTTTTAAACCAGCTTTCAAAAATAATTCTTTAGAAGCAATCTTATCCATTGCTAAGTGACTGGCAGACGAGTCCGAGCCAGTGTAAGGGATGTGCATCTCTTCTAATATCTTCTGAAGCGTTCCATCCTCGCCGAATTTTCCATGCAAAGCAATAAATACAAAATCTATACCAGAGGAAATTATAAGTTTTTGTATATATTCTGGCTTGTCGCTGGTAATATCCACGCTTATCACATCGAGGCCCATTTTACTTAAAGCCTCCAATACTGCCTTGCCAGATTTTAAGGAAATATCACGCTCATTTGATATTCCACCCATAAATACCGCAATCTTGATTTCTTTAATATCCTTTTTCATAAAAATTTTATTTTTCGGCCTTGTTGATAAACCATTTGATTCGTAATAATTTTTATTTCCGGCTCAAGACATACTGAAAATTTCTCTTCTACTTTTGCTTTTATTAAATTCATCAACCTTATTACTTCAGACGCCTTTGCATTGCCTCGGTTTATGATAAAATTAGCGTGACGCTGGCTAACCATTGCCTGGCCAATACACTTGCCTTTAAGTCCGGCTTTATCAATTAAAAAACCAGCGCTAAGGCCGCGGCCAACTTCTAAGGAAGGATTTTTAAAAATGCAACCAGCAGAAGCAATAGTCAAATCCTGTGTATTTTGGCGCCTTTTAAAATTTTCAATAATAGAATTTTTAATTTTTTTAACATAAGCCCTGCCTAATCTTAAGCGTGCCTCAAGAACTATACATTGCGAAAGATTAGAACCGCGATACCTAAATTTTAAATCTTTGCACTTTAGAGTTTTTAACCTCACCTGCGCAGTCATGATTCTAACTTCCTCTACTATATCGCCAATTGCTTTTGGGCAATTATGTGATAAGGCTGCAGCATTTGTGCATATTGCACCACCCAGCGAACCAGGAATTCCCACTAAAAAGTCCAACCCAGACCTTTTAGTTTTAATAGAGTCGCTAATTAGCCGAGGCAGTTTTACCCCTGCACCAGCGACAACGCCTCGGCAGTCAAATCTAATTTTACAAAAATTATCGCCTGATAAATTAATCGCCAATGCCTCCAGAGGTGAGTCTTGAACTAACAAATTACTACCACCCCCTATTATCAAAATTGGCAAATCTTCCTTGACGGCAAAATCTAACAACAACCTTAAAGAACTTAAAGTATGCGGCTCTGCCCAGATTTTTACCTTACCGCCGATTTTAAACGTAGTATGATGAGACAGCGGCTCATTAAGTTTTAGGCGTCCTTGGAATTGCCTGGATAACGTTAGAAAATTCATCAGCTAACTTTGTTATATCGCCTGCTCCTAAAAAAATTACCACATCAGAACCAGAAAGATGATTTAATATATGATTTATAATGTTCTGCCTCTCTAAATAAAAAACATTATTGCCTCTAATGTTGCGTATGCGCTGGCAAAGAAGACCTGCGTCAATGCCTGCCAATGGTTGCTCGCAAGCAGCATAAATATCAGTAATGACCAGCTGGTCAACAGATTTAAAACAATGACCAAATTGCTCTAAAAGCAGTTTGGTGCGCGAATAGCGATGCGGCTGAAATATCGCTAGTATATTCTTGTAGGAATTATCTAACTTTATGCTCTCCCTAATAGCATTTAATGTTGCCTGTATCTCGGTGGGGTGATGCGCATAATCATCAATAATCATAAGATTTTTGTCTTTAAATTTTACATCTAGTCTGCGCTTAGTTCCTTGGAAATCAGCAATGTCGCTGGCAATTTTTTTAAAATCAATACCTAATTCTAAACCCATTAAAATTGAAGCTAAACAATTAAGCACATTATGTATTCCGGCAAGCGGCGAGTAAACTCTTCCTATTTTTTTGTTGCCTAAAAAGCAATCGAATTCACAAGAAAATGCTAAAATCTTTAAATTATCAGCCCAAATATGCGCTTTTCTATCTAAGCCAAAGGTCTTAAAATGCTTGCCGCTGTTACTAGCAAGGCGAAGGAGGTTTTTATCAGCATTTTGAATAATAAGTAAACCATTCGGCTCTAGCCTATCAATAAATTTTGCAAAGCTATCGAGTAGGCAATCGAAACTGCCATAATAATCTAAATGCTCTTTATCTATATTGGTAATAATCGAGAAATGAGATTTAAAGTTTAAAAAGGACCCGTCGCTCTCGTCCGCTTCAGCTACAAAATAATCACCTTCTCCCAGCCAAGCATTCATGGAAAAATTTTTAATTAATCCGCCAATCGCCACAGTTGGCTTTAAACCTGCTTGGGAAAGTATATAGGCGATTAAAGCGGTAGTAGTTGTCTTGCCATGAGCTCCGGTAATGGTTATGGTTTGTTTTCCTTTCATAAGCAGAGAAAGCATCTCGGCCCTGCGATAAACAGAGATTTTTCTAACCTTGGCCTCTATCAGTTCCGGATTATCTTCTTTTACAGCTGAAGAGAATACTACTGCCTCTACCGAAGAACTAAGGTTTTCCTTATTGTGACCAATAAATATTTTCGCGCCAAGCCGCAGTAAATTATCAGTTAAGGCGCTTTCCTTAATGTCCGAACCACTAACCACAAAACCTTCTTTCAGTAAAAGTGTGGCGATAGCGCTCATCCCGATTCCACCGATCCCTACCAAATGAAAATGTTTCATCTTCTAATCCAATTTGAATTTAGATCTTAAATAGTATTGCCAATCTTCATCTAAATCCTTTAGCGAGTCGTAACGCGAGAAGGTCTCTTTAAAAGCTATGTTAAAATCCTTATAATCACGGATATTTCTGCACAAGCGTACGAATTCGTATTGGCCGAATTGATCAATTAAAAAATTTATTACGCTTTCTGCTTGTGCATAGAAAAGATTTACAGTATCTTCATTGGAGGAAGTGCGCACATCAACTAGAGACAGTGTTTCTAAAGGGACAAGGGCAGAATTTTTAATTGCTTCCTTTAATATATCTTGACGTTTCTTTCTAAATCCATAATCTTCCTGGTTTGAAGCCACGCCTTCTTCAAACCATAATGGCACTTTGGCATCAATGCCAACGAACTCTCTAAATATTATGTGGCCAAGCTCGTGAGGAAGCAGATGTGTAAAAAAGCCCCTTACCCAAGGAAAAGTCTCAATTACCTTTTGTTCATAAATTGCCCGTCCGCCCGACCAAGTGGGCATCTGGGTTTTTTTAACATAAGTACTTTGG
>JBFMEB010000032.1:0-18876 GCA_040753675.1 Candidatus Omnitrophota bacterium
GTTATTGGCTGAATTTACACAGCACTTATTTTACCGCCAGACTTAAATTTGAAATTAAATAAATTTTCTTCGGCCCAAAATAGATTGCTATTACCCAGCTTGTTAGTAAAATAAGTGCTGGGTTCAATTCGCAGACGTCCCGAAGTTTCGGAACTACAATTTATGTCGTTCACACTCCATAAATTGTCTGCTCATTGAAGGAGGTTGTATGCGTGAAAAAGTGGAAAAGGCATTGGAAAAGATACGCAGTATGTTAGCAAGTGATGGCGGCAGCGTGGAATTAGTAGACGTTACTGATGATGGCGTGGTAAAAGTGCACCTTACTGGGGCCTGTTCTGGATGTCCAATGGCGAGCATGACTATGAGAAATGGCGTAGAACGAATCATAAAACAGGAAGTCCCGGAAGTTAAAAGAGTCGAAGCAATATAACTAAATGCAAAATTCAAATATTAAAATGTAAAATGACAATGCAAAATGTAAAATTTTTAAATTTTGATATGTAATTTTGATTTTTAAATTTTGATTTTTAATTTAAATTAAGTTTTATGGACAGATGCCCTGGCAAAGACAAAAATTTACATATTAAGATAATAAGGTGCCCTTATTGCAAATATGCAATTGAATTTTTTTCTGATGAAATAAAACGAATTTGCCCAGGGTGTAAAAAAGAGGTCATTCAGGAGAAATTGCCAAGTTGTATTGATTGGTGTAAATACGCTAAAGTTTGTTTAGGCGAAACCCGGTTTAAAGAGTTAGGACTTGATAAAGTAAAACGAAAGACCAAGTAGTGAGCCCTCCTTTTATCTTTCCATGGATAGTAGACTTAACAGAAAATTAAATGCCTTAAAACAAATTCTCTTATCTATGGATAAGGTTTTGGTGGCATTCTCAGCAGGGGTAGATAGTTCTTTCTTGTTAAAAGTCGCGTCAATGGTTTTGGGTAAAAGAGTTTTAGCAGTTTGTGCTGTTTCTCTTACCTATTCAGCATCAGAATTAAAGGCAGCGAAAAAAATAGCCCGGCGCCTTGGCGTAAGATTAAAGGTAATCAGGTCTAAAGAATTTGATAATCCAAAATTTATACAGAATTCTTTGAAACGCTGTTATTATTGCAAAAAAGAACTGTTCAGCAAACTAAGGCAACTTGCCGATAAAGAAGGCATTAAATATATTGTTGATGGCTCTAATTTAGACGACGATAAGGATTTTCGGCCAGGCAAAAAAGCAAAAGAAGAATATGCAATTTCTTCGCCCTTAGCCCAGGTGGGGCTTTGCAAAAAAGACATTAGGAGGTTGAGCCGGCATCTCGAATTAGATACATGGAATAAACCGCAACTGGCCTGCCTTGCTTCAAGAATTCCTTATGGAAGAAAGATTAGCAAGTCGGTTTTAAGAAAGATAGAGAAAGGCGAAGATTTTTTAAAGAAATTAGGTTTTAGGGATGTGCGCTTACGCGATTATGGAATTTTAGCCAGAATTGAAGTTGAAAAAAACAGAATAAAAGAATTAATCCAGCCCGCAGTTGGGCAAAGGATCATAGACAGGCTTAAAAAACTTGGGTATAATTATGTTACTGTTGATTTAGAGGGCTATCGAGCGGGAAGTTTAAACGAAACTATATTACGAGGTAAATATGAAAAGAATATATCTTGATTATGCTGCTACCACGCCTACTGATCCTAAAGTCAGCCAGGCAATGGAGCCTTATTTATTCGAACGTTTTGGCAATCCCTCAAGTCTTCATTCTTATGGCCAGGAGGCAAAGGAGGCAGTTGAAGAAGCAAGGAACACTTTAGCCCAATTTCTCGGGGCTAAATCAGATGAGATTATTTTTACCTCAGGCGGAACAGAATCAGATAACTTTGCCTTGTTCGGCCTAACCAGCGCCTTGAAAAAGAAAGGAAATCATATTATTATCTCGAATATTGAGCATCACGCTGTATTAGAGCCGGCTAAAGTTTTAGAAAAAGAAGGTTTCAGTATTACTTATATACCAGTTGATAAATTTGGGATAGTTGATCCAGCCCTTGTTAAAAAAGCAATTAATCCTAAGACTATATTAATCTCCATAATGCACGCAAATAATGAAATCGGCAGTATTCAGCCGATATCTGAAATAGGAAAAATAGCAAAAGAAAAAGGGGTTGTATTTCATTCTGATGCAGTTCAGACCGTCGGGCATATTCCGGTAAATGTAGATGAGTTGAATGTTGATTTATTATCTCTCTCTGCTCATAAATTTTACGGTCCAAAAGGCATCGGAGCTCTTTATGTTAGGCAAGGCACGCGCATAAATAGATATCTGCATGGCGGAGATCAGGAAAAAGGCAGGCGCGCCTCAACCCATAACACGCCCGGCATTGTAGGTTTAGGCCAAGCAATAAAAATTTGCCAAACCGAGCTTAAAAAAGAAGAGAAAATCCAAATAGCCCTGCGCGATAAAATTATTAAAGGCATTATAGAGAAAATCCCAGATTGTATTTTAAACGGTCATCCTACCCAGCGGCTTCCCAATAATATAAATTTTTCTTTCAAATACATTGAAGGTGAATCCATTATATTAAATCTGGATATGGCAGGTATTGCTGCCTCCACTGGTTCTGCCTGTACTTCTTCCAGCCTTGAGCCGTCGCATGTCCTCTTGGCTATCGGACTAACTCATGAGGTTGCCCATGGTTCTTTAAGGATAACTTTGGGCCGTTGGACAAAAGACGAAGATATTAATTACTTATTAGAACAACTTCCTCCAATTATAGAAAAACTACGCAAGATGTCACCGTTGTATCCTGGATAAAAACCATATAAGTTAAGTAGAGAGTAGCAAGTAGAGAGTAGAGAGATTTTCATGTTCTCGCTACTTATTTTAAACATGAACGAGAAGATATTAGCCTACTTACGAGAATCAGATTCTTATATCTCCGGCGAAGAATTAAGCCAAAAATTAAACATTACCCGTAGCGCAGTATGGAAAAATATCCACGCCCTGATTGGCGACGGCTATGAAATTATTGCCGTGCCTCATTTAGGATATAAACTTTCAAAAATCACCCACAAACTCCTTCCTCAGGAGATTAAATACAATCTTAATACTAAATTGATAGGTAAAGAAATTTTCTATTTTGATAGCTTGACCTCTACCATGGATAAAGCGTTGGAGTTGGCGTTAGCCAATTTTCCCGAGGGCAGCGTTGTAGTTGCAGAAACTCAAGTCAAAGGCCGTGGCAGATTAGGCAGGCACTGGGTATCGCCAAAGTATAAAGGAATCTACTTCTCGCTAATCCTAAGGCCAAAAATCCTTCCCCAACAAGCAAGCGTTTTAACAATAGTTGTAGCAGTTTCAGTTGCAGAGGCAATCGAAAAAACAACCCAAAATCGGCCTAACATTAAATGGCCTAATGATATATTGATAGATGATAAAAAAGTAGGCGGGATATTAGTGGAAATGAATGCAGAGACAGATGCAGTGAAGTTTGTGGTAATAGGCGTGGGTTTAAATGTAAGCTCTTCTAAGACGCAATTACCACAGCATGCTTCTTCTTTGGGCCAAGACGCAAACAATCGCGCCTTTCTTTTACAAGAAATTTTAAGAAGAATAGAGGCAAATTACCTAGATTTTAACAGAGGCGAGTCCAGTTTGATAATTGAAAAATGGCGAAAAGTTTCCTCTACTTTGCATTCTCGGGTAAAGGTTACCTGCTTAAAAGAACATATCGAGGGAGAGGCAGTAGATATTGATTTAGACGGTGGCCTTTTAGTTAGGAAGGATTCTGGGTTTATCGAGAAGGTTATGGCAGGAGATGTTATTAGTCTAAAGCGACTGTAAACCTAAAAAATTTTTAAAGTTGACAATTCTTAGGGCCTTAATATAATGCTATTAAGGCCCTTCATTTTAAGAAAGGAGAAAAAATATATGCGTAAAGTAATAGTTAACTTGGCAAATAAGATAATCAGCGGCGGAGCTTTAGAATATAAAGAAGCCAAGGAATTGCTCTCTCAGGCCAAAGAAGATTTATCTGGTTTGCTTGAGCAGGCGAATAGGATACGCTCATGTTTCCGTGGCAACAGAGTGCACTTTTGCTCGATTACGAATGCGAAAAGCGGCGCTTGTAACCAAGATTGCAAATTCTGCGCTCAATCAGCGCATCACAATAGTAATGTATCAAGCTATCCTTTAATTAATCCGGACCTGATGCTACCTAAAGCTAAGATTGCGTTTGAAAATAAAGCAGAAAGATTTTGCCTGGTAACAAGCGGCCCTAATTTAACTGACAAGGAAATAGATTTGATTTGTGCCGGCATTCGCCTGATTAAAAATTCATTTCCTGGGTTAAAACTTGACGCTTCTTTAGGTGCAATTAGCAAAAAAAATGCAAAGAAATTAAAAAAGGCTGGCCTAACCCGTTACAATCATAATTTAGAAACCTCAGAAAAATTTTTCCCAAAAATTTGCACTACACACACTTTTAAACAACGCTTTCTTACTGTGAAACTTTTAAAAGAAGTGGGGTTAGAGGTTTGCTCAGGTGGAATTTTTGGTTTAGGCGAAAGCGATATTGACCGGCTTAATCTAGGGTTTAGTCTAAGAGATCTTGATGTCGACTGTATCCCGATAAATTTGCTTAATCCCTTAAAAGGTACTCCCCTAGAAAACAAAAAAAAGATTTCTTATGAAGAGGCCTTTAAGATGATAGCAATTTTTCGTTTTATACATCCGCAAAAAGAGATTAAAATCTGTGGTGGCCGCCAAGCCGTACTAAAAGATAAGCAGTCGAAAATATTTTTCGCCGGAGCAGACAGTATTATTTTAGGCGATTATTTGACAACCGAGGGAAGCGCACCAACTGATGATATTGCAATGATTAAGAGGTTAGGATTAGAAGTATGAATATTGAAACGCTCCTTAGATGTGATTTAGATGGCAAAAAGAAAGAAGGCACATATCGTAAACTGCAATTAATTACGAGCGCACAAGAGAGGGTAATTTCGATTGACGGACAGGAGCTTATTAATTTTTGTTCTAATAATTATTTAGGCCTGGCTAATGACCCGCGTTTAAAAGAGGCAAGCATCGAGGCTTTAAAAAAATTTGGAACAGGCACGGCTGCATCGCGTTTAATCTGCGGCAGTTTCGGATTTCATAAGAAGCTCGAAGAGGGTATTGCCAAGTTTAAACATAGCCAAGCTGCTTTAGTATTTAACTGTGGCTATATGGCTAATTTGGCACTCTCAGCCCTAACTGATAAGGATAGTATTATTTTTTCGGATAAATTTAATCACGCGTCAATAGTTGATGGTTTGATTTTGAGTAGGGCTAAGTTTGTGCGCTATAATCATAGCGATATGAATCAATTAGAGGAATTATTAAAAGAATATAATTCAGCCAAGAAAAAATTAATTGTAACTGATACTGTGTTTAGCATGGATGGCGATTTAGCTGATTTACGAAAAATAGTTAGTTTAGCCTCAGAGTATAAGTCTTATGTTTATATAGACGAAGCGCATGCTACCGGCGTATTCGGCCCAACCGGAGCTGGCCTGGCAGAAGAATTAGCGCTTTCCAAACAAATAGATATCCAGATGGGGACTTTAAGTAAGGCCCTGGGTAGTTTCGGTGCTTTTATAGCCGGCTCGCAAACTTTAATCGAATATTTAATAAATACTAGCCGCTCCTTTATCTATACCACAAGCCTTCCAGCTGCAGTGGTTGGGGCTAGTATAAAAGCAATAGAGATTGTGCAAAAAGAAACAAACCTAAAAGAAAAACTCTGGAAAAATATTAAGTTTATAAAACAAGGCCTGTTGGATTTGGGCTTAGATTGCTCAAACAGTAATTCGGCAATTATACCTATAATCACCCATGAGAATGCATTAACCATGGAGTTTAGTAAAAGATTATTTAAGAAAGGATTATTTGTTCAGGGCATCAGGCCTCCTACTGTGCCAAAAGGCCAGGCTCGCCTGAGAATCGCTGCGAGCGCAATTCACACCCAGGAAGATTTAGACAAACTTTTAGAAGCAATAAAACTTACAGCAAGAGAGTTAGGGTTTATTCAGTAATGATTGATGCTATTAAAATAAGAAGGGCTTTTAGTAAAGTAGCCTCTGGCTATGATAAAAATTCCTTTTTACAACAAAGCATTGGAGTCGAATTATTGGATAACTTGAAGCTAAATAAAATTTATCCAAAAAGGGTATTAGATATTGGTATGGGCACAGGCTGGCTTTGCGAAAAAATAGCTAAGGATTTCAACGTGCATACCTTTGGCATAGATAGTGCATTTGGCATGGCACTTTTCGCAAAATCAAGACTCGGCTTAATATCAATAACCGCAGAAGCAGAAAACCTCCCTTTTAAAAATGATTCTTTCGATTGTATAGTCTCAAACCTTAGCTTTCAATGGGTTTTTGATTTAGATAAGGCATTTCTTGAGGTAAAAAGAGTTCTTAGAGAAGGAGGTATTTTTTATTTTACCTGCTTTACTAAAGGGACACTGTCAGAATTAAAAAAGGCATTCCTGTTTACATTAAATAATAAAAAAGATTTAGTTTTTTTTGATTTGCCTGATGAGGGTAAAATTAGAAACGCACTTAAAAAAAGCGGACTTAAATTCGCCCGGCTGATTTCTAGGCGAAAAAGTGAAAAATTCAACGATTTATTTTCAATCTTGCACTGGCTAAAATCTGTTGGAGCAAATAGCGTGGCTGAACCTGTTCAGATAAAGCGCAATGATTTTTTAAAAGCGAATGAATATTATCGAGACAATTTTAAATCTAATGGGGAAGTCTATGCAACTTTTGAGGTGTTTGAAGGATGCGTAGTAAAATGAATAGAGGAATATTCATAATTGGCACAGATACACAAGTTGGTAAAACAGTTGTTGTGTTTACGCTGGCTAACCTGCTTAAAGACAAGGGCATTGATGTAGGCATAATGAAGCCAATAGAATGCGCTGGGAAAGACAGCCAATTTTTAAAAAGATCGTTAAAATTAAAAGATGATTTAAAACTTATCAATCCTTATCATTTAAAACATCCGCTTTGTCCGCAAGTCGCCTTTGGTTTAGAAAGAAAAAAATTCAATAAACAAAAAATTTTAAAGGCATTTGAGGACTTAAAAGAAAAACATGAATTTATCATAGTTGAAGGCGCAGGTGGCCTATTAGTCCCGATAGTTAAAGATTATTTTATAAGTGATTTAGTCCAAGAATTAGATATTCCTGCAGTTATTGTTGCCAGGCTTGGCTTAGGTACAATAAATCATACACTTTTAACAATAAGAAGAGCTCAAGAACGAGGAATTCAAGTCTTAGGCTTTATTTTAAATCAGACGACAAAAAATATAGATCTCTCACGCCGTACAAATCCGGATATAATTAAAAAATTAACTGACGTAAAGTTGCTGGGAGTTTTGCCTTATTTAGCTAAGATAGGAACCGAAAGTATACTTAAGTTGAAAAACAAAATAGATATCAAAACGCTTATGAGAGATGAGCCTGCTACCAACGAGTCTTGGCAAAAATTAGATAAAAAATATATTTGGCACCCTTTCACGCAAATGAAGGATTGGGAAAAAGAAGAACAGCTAATTATAGAAGAGGCTAAGGGTTCTTACCTGAAGGCCACTAACGGCAAATGGTATCTGGATGGAGTTTCAAGTCTGTGGGTAAATCTTCACGGACATAGGAAAAGACAGATAGATACTACCATAAAAGAGCAGATTAATAAAGTTTCCCATTCCACATTATTAGGCCTGGGAAACATACCTTCTATAGAATTGGCAAAGCGCTTAGTGGATATTGTTCCAAAGGGCCTAAGCAAGGTTTTTTATTCTGACAATGGCTCAACTGCAGTTGAAGTTGCTCTAAAAATTGCATTCCAATACTGGGCTAATATAGGTAAGAAAAAAAAGAGCCGTTTTGTCCATTTAAATAACTCTTATCACGGTGATAGCTTGGGAGCAGTAAGCGTTGGCGGAATTGACTTATTCCATAAAACCTATAAGCCCCTGCTTTTTAGCAGTATTGCTGTCCAGGCACCTTTTTGTTATCACTGTCCTGAAGGAAAAAGATATCCTGATTGTAAGTTTGAATGTTTGGAAGAATTGGAGAATATTTTAAAAAATAAGAATGGACAAATAGTAGCATTGATTGTTGAGCCGATTGTCCAAGCAGCAGCAGGCATTATTGTCTGGCCAAAAGGAATATTAAAACGGATGAGGCAGCTTACCTATAAATATAATGTATTATTGATTGCGGATGAAGTTGCCACTGGTTTTGGCCGCACAGGCAGGATGTTTGCTTGCCTGCATGAGAAGGTGAACCCTGATATATTATGCTTGGCCAAAGGCATAAGTGCTGGCTATCTTCCAATAGCTGCAACATTGACAACTCAAAAAATATATAATGCATTTTTGGCAGATTATGCCAAGAAAAAAACATTTTTCCATGGACATACTTATACTGGCAATCAGTTGGGCTCTGCGGCTGCTATTGCAAATTTAAAAATATTTAAAAAAGAAAAGGTCTTAGAAAAACTAAGAGAAAAAATTAACGTTTTAAAAAATGGTTTATCTGGCTTTAAAAAATTAAAACACGTTGGAGATGTCCGGCAATGTGGTTTTATGGTAGGTATTGAATTAGTAAAAGATAAAAACAAAAAAACGCCATACGCATGGGAAGAGAAAATCGGAGTTAGAGTTTGCCAGCGGGTTAGGAGATATGGCGTTATTTTACGGCCCCTGGGAAATGTGATTGTATTAATGCCGCCTTTGGCAATTACAGTTAAAGAGTTAAGATATCTTCTTAAACATACATACTTAGCTATTAGACAAGTTACTGAGTTTAGTAGCGAGTAGCAAGTAGAGAGTAGAGAGATAGGTAAAAATCAAATATCAAAAATTAAATATCAAAATGACAATGTAAAATTTAAAATTTTGCATTTTAATATGTAATTTTGATTTTTACATTTTGATTTTTGAATTTAAGACCTTCGCACTTATTAACAAAGATGGTAAAGAATAGAGTCGTAATAGCCATGAGCGGCGGGGTTGATTCTTCAGTTGCTGCGGCTTTACTGAAAGCGCAGGGGTATGAAGTTATAGGCATAACCATGTGTTTTGGCAGCGCAGTTGGGGAATCTTCCGGTCGCAGGCCAGCTTGTTGCGGGCCGCAAGCAATAAGAGATGCTTGCCGCGTTGCAAAAGAGTTAAAGATTAGGCATTATGTTTTAAATTTCTCCAAAGACTTAGAAAAATATGTTATTGAAAATTTTATTTGCGAATATTTATCCGGCAGGACTCCAAATCCCTGCGTCCGTTGTAATAAGTTTATAAAATTCGGCTCGCTTGTCCGGAAGGCGCGCAGTTTGGATGCCAAATTTTTAGCAACAGGCCATTATGCTCAAGTTGAGTTTGATAAAAAGCTAAAGCAGTACCAATTAAAAAAAGGAAAAGATAAAACAAAGGACCAATCTTATTTCTTATATTCAATTGACAAGAAAGTGTTGCCTTATGTTTTGTTCCCTTTAGGTAATTTAACTAAAGTAGAAGTGAGGGCTCAAGCCAAGAAATTCAACCTGCCTGTTAGCGAGAAGCCGGCAAGCCAGGAGATATGCTTTATTCCGGACGCTGATTACCGCGGATTTATAAATAACAGATTACCGCGGATTATAAGGCCAGGACCAATAAAGGATTTAAAAGGTAATATTATTGGAAAACACAAGGGCATTCCTTTTTATACTATTGGCCAGAGGCAAGGGTTGGGAGTGAGCTCCCGAGAACCTTTATATGTAGTGGATATTAATGCAAAAGATAACTCAATCATACTTGGCAACAAGACTGATACTTATTCCAACGGCCTAATTGCTGATAAGTTAAATTTATTATACCCGATCAGCAATAGAAGAGTTGATTTAAATATAAAGATTCGTTATAATCAACCAGAAGCAAAGTCAAGCGTGTCCATACTGGCTAAAAACAAATCAAAAGAAATTCAGGTTCAGGTAAAATTTAAAAAGCCTTTAAGTTCAGTAGCGCCTGGCCAGGCTGTTGTATTTTATAAAGGAGATATAGTTGTGGGTGGCGCTACAATTATTGAAGCGATAAAATAATGTCAAAAATAATCGAGAAAATTGAAAAATTAAAGAAAGAACACAAAGCCATAATCCTGGTGCATAATTATCAATTGCCTGAAGTCCAGGATATTGCTGATTACCGAGGTGACTCTTTAGAATTAAGCCGCATTGCCGCAAAGACAGAGGCAAAAGTAGTTGTTTTTTGCGGTGTGCATTTTATGGCTGAGACAGCTTCTATACTTTGCCCGGATAAGAAAATAATCGTGCCGGATATAAATGCGGGTTGTCCGATGGCAAATATGATTACCGCGCAGGATTTACGGGAATTAAAAGAGCGCCACCCAAAAGCGCTTGTAGTCGGCTATGTCAATACTTCAGCCCAAGTCAAGGCAGAATTGGATATCTGCTGTACCTCAACTAATGCGGTTGAAGTGGTTAACAAATTTCGCAAACACGAAGAGATTATTTTTGTCCCGGATAAATACCTGGCTGATTTTGTCTCAAAAAAAACCGGCAAGGTCCTGATTGCCTGGGATGGATATTGTCCTACGCACGTAAAGATTATGCCCGAGGATATTATTCGTAATATCCGCTTACACCCTAAGGCAAAGGTAATTGTTCATCCTGAATGCCGGCCAGAGGTTATTGCCTTAGCTGACGAAGCACTTTCAACTGGCAGGATGTGTAAATATGCCAAGGAAAGCCAGGCAAAGGAGTTCATTATCGGAACAGAAGTTGGTCTGATTTACCGGTTAAGTAAAGACAACCCGGATAAAAAGTTTTATGCAGCAAGTGAGCATGCGGTTTGTCCGAACATGAAACGCACCACTTTAGAGAAGGTTCTTTGGTCATTAGAAGAGTTGAGAGAAGAAGTTAGAGTACCAGAAGAGATTCGCATAAGAGCCAGAAAGGCAATTGACAAGATGCTTGAGATAACATAATTTAGCCAATACGTTATAAAAGAAAGTTTTTGCTAGAAAATACTTGCTTTTTCTTTTATCTTATAGTATATTTTATTGTATCGGAAGTTGAATATTTATTATTCCGATACAACTGTAGGGGGTTTGGGGGATTGCAGGCAATCCCCCAAGGGGTGACAGGGAGTAACTGCAAGGAGAAGGAGCAGTTACGACCGCCAGAGGGGCGATAGCCCCTATGGACAAGATAGCGCACGAGCGTAAGCGAGTGCCTATCTTGTAAATGAAGGAGGCCCAGACAATGACTGTCCAGCTTTCAACTAGAATTGATGTAAAGGTAAAACGCATACTAAGTGAACTTCATAGAAAGACTCATGTGCCTATTCGCGTCCTAACTGAGAGGGCTATTTTTTTGCTCAAAGAGCGCTATGATGGTATGAACAAGATTCATAAACAAGGCACAGCCGATGAGAGGTTTATGGAGTTGCTTAATTATAGCCTAAAGACTCATGATACCACCTACAGAGAACTCGCCGACAAATGATATTAAGTACCTTAGCATAGAGCAAATACTTCTCGCCCATCAAGAGTTAATTAAGCGCTATGGAGGAAGCCACGGCATTCGTGATCAGGGTTTACTTGAGTCTGCTGTCTTTCGTCCACAAGCGAGCGCTTTTGGCCAAGATGCCTATCCAACTCTTTTTGAAAAGTGCGCTGTTTTGGGTCATTCTCTCATCAAAAATCACCCATTTATAGATGGCAATAAGCGCACCGGCTTTGCTGCTATGCATCTGATGCTGCTTATAAATGGTTATGATTTGACTTCGACTACTAAAGAAGAAGTTTCTATGGCTGAAAATGTAGCTTTAGGAAAAATGAATGAATCTGAAATCGCTCTTTGGCTTAAGCAACACGCAAAGAAGAAAAGCCTTAATAAATAGAGGTTTTAGGGTATAATATATTGATATAACTTAATGTGTAGCAATATGTTATAATAATTTTGTTAAAATCGCCTTGAATCCTTTAGTTTTTGTGTTATATTTTAATTGACAATTTGGCAAAGTGGTAATTTGGTAAATTTCGCCTTTTGAAAAAGGAAAACCCTGAGAAATCAGGGGGCTCAAAGCAAATACCTAACCCTCCGCAGCTTTGCAGGCAAAGCTAAGCGCGGGGATAAGGTGGAAATGCTGCCATGAGGTGAAGGGTAAACCCCTTGGGAAACTTGCCCCGTTAGATAGCAAACATCTAACGGGGGCGAAAACCAAGGGGTTTTTTATTCTACTTCGCCGAAGGCGAAAGTAGAACCCTTCGAAGCTCAAACATAGAACGAAGTGAAATTTTTGAGCGTAGTAGGGTGTGATCCCCCCCAGCCACGGAGCGAGGTAAATTGAAATGGACGCTAAAACAAAAGAATTAAAACAAAAAGTAGTTGCCTTCTTAAACCGCGAGGAAATAGATTTCTTGGATAAACTAGGCAAAGACGCCTGGTTTTCAACCGGGATGAAGCTTTCCCGCACCCAGATTATCGAGGCATTGGTGAATCTGATGATGGAGATGGGAGTAAAAGCCAATGGGGTAGCTTCGAAAGAAGAACTAAAAAGACACATCCGCCAAGCTTTGGAGGGTCATGGATAAAGAAAACGCTTTCTTTCTAGGCGGTTTTAGTCTTGAAATGCTTTATTTTATTGTGTAAGCTTTATTGTGTAAACTTTAAAATGTGTAAAATTATATTTTGTGCTTTTTCAAATAGGTAGTAGTAATTAATATTATTTTTTTTGAACACTTTTTAAATAGAAATTATCCCACGGGGTTTTTTATTTGAGCACATAATTTATGCCTGCCTGCCGGTAGGCAGGGAGCGATAGTGACATAAATTATCTACCTGTCGGTAGACAGGTAAGTGCGAAAATAACCCTTGACATCCGAGATGTCAAGGGTAAACAAAAGAGCGGGATGATAGGCTTTCCCTCACACCTTCACTCAAACCAACAACACTTTATTTTATTAACTTAAATAAAACTTTTCAAAAGTTTTAATTTCTTGACAACCTGCCTATATTTATAGTAAAATAAATCATTAATTTTTAACGAAAGGATGTTCCTTCCAGGAATAAAGCCACGGACCTTTCAGGAACCGCAAAGGCGCAAAAGCAAAAATTTAAAAAACCACACCGCAAAGAACGCTAAAATATCTATTTTGCGTTTTTGTGGTTGACATTTTGCGTTTTTGCGATTGAAAAGGAGCCAAAAATGAAAAGGTCCAAATTTCCTGCCAAAAAATATATTTCAATTTCTCTTCTTTTTGTTTTTCCACTGATTATCTTAACTAACATTCCTGTTTTTGCTCAAGCCCCTCAAGATGATGAAGCAATCGTTATTCTTTCTACGGTTACCATTGCCGAGATGCAACAAGCTAGGAAAGTTATTGAGAGTTTCGGCGGCCGGATAAATACAATATTCCCACCCAGTGTATTTATTGCCAATGTTGCTGCGGATATTGCCCCCTTACTTAAATCCCAAGAGATAATAAAAGAGATTTCTTATAAAGAAGTTGACCCGAATTTCTTTAAAGACTATGAGGCATCTACTATTGATGCAATTAAGCTCTGGAATAAAATCCTTCAGGAAAAATCTCTGCCAAAAAAGAAAACATTAGAGCAAATCTCACCTAGGACGTTTTATGACGAGCTAACAGTAAACTCGGATATACCTAAGACAAGAGAAGAGAAGATTAAAAGAGAAAAAGATTACTTGGCTGGCTGGCAAATAAGAAAACAAGAATTCCTGCGCAAGGAGGAGAAGAAAAAACAGGATTGGCTCTTAAAACAAGGAAAACCGCAGGGCTTCTTTAGTGTAAAATCCGCAACGTCCGAGGCAAGTGCTGAGTCAAGTTTCGGCAAGGCAAACGGAGCAGGATTTAATGATACTAGCCTTTATCTGGCTGGAGATATTGCGGTAGGAATATTTTTTATACCCGGCAGCGCTGGTAACTGGACTATCGCAGACATAGATTCTGCCTATGATGAGGTAGTAACTGCGTTACGACAATTTAGCTTTGATGAGCCGAATGCAAAAATCACATTTACTCCGATAAAGGAAGTAGATGAAAACGGCGTTCCTAACTTGTTTCCACCTGGAAATGATTTTCAGACCTATGTTAATGACCTGCGCAATACATATAACACTCATTGGGCTTATGCGATTATCATTGAAAAAGGAACTGGCCCGGGCATACGCGGAGTTGCAAACCTCTTTGGTCCTTTGCTTAAAATATGGAGTTTGGATTCACTCGGTGGGAATGTTGTGCGCCATGAAACAATGCATATTTTCGGCGCCTCAGATCAATATGCTGAGGCTGGTCCTGAGAAAGCAAGCCCCACTTCCCGTTGGGGATATTTGTATGTTGTTCACGGTAACTCTGAATATAACGATGGCACTGGTTATTTCGCAGGAGCAGGTGAAGCGCAAATCGACCTTATGAAATCAGACGGCTCTGGCTTGAACGTGCCGATAGGCATTTACTCACGTGGCCAGGTTGGCTGGCGCGATTCTGACGGCGACGGCATCCTAGATCCATTAGACACTTTTCCTTATAGTATAATTTTAGATAAAACCATTTCTAATAATCAAATTACTTATACCGGCGTTGCGCAAGATAAACCAATTAATAACGACTATAATAATACTTATACCGGACTGTTGAGATTCGCTCTTAACGATGTTGGCTTAAATACAATTAGCTCTGTAGATTACCGTATTAACCAAGGAGCCTGGGTTAAAGCTGATTCCCAAGACGGAAATTTTGATACTGGCAACGAAGATTTTACTTTTACTACACCTGAGTTAAAAAACGGAAATTACACTATTGAAGTCCGGGCAACCAATTCCGCAGGTAACAGCCAAATCGGTTATGCAAACGACGAAGTTATTATTTCTGGCAGTTCTGTTACTAATGTTGCGCCATTTGCTTATTTTACAGTTAATCCGCCGGCAAGCAGCACAGGAAGAACCTTTACTGCTGATGCTTCTTTGTCCAGCGATATTGACCAGTCGACTTCTTCTTTACAAGTCCGCTGGGATTATGAAGATGATGGAATCTGGAATACTGGTTTTTCAACAACAAAAACTACAAATATTACTTATCCTACATCTGGCACCAAGACTATCCGTTTGGAAGTCAAGGATAGCGCAAACCTGACTCATCAGGCAACCCGGCAGGTCTTGGTCAGCTCTTCCAATATTCCTCCGACTGCAAAATTCTGCGCAACTCCGGAAAATCAGCAAAATGGAACTACTACTTTTCCGGTTACCTTTGACGCAACCGCCTCCTGGGACGGAGAAGACCCGGTTTCGAGCCTGCAGGCTAAATGGGATTTTGACGGGGATGGCACCTGGGACACACCTTACTCAAACAATCTTATTGCCAACTACAATTATAGCTTGACCACGCCTTCTAATCATTGGTTAGCGCGCCTGGAATTAAAAGACACAAATAATAATACCAGCCAGGACCGGCCTCATGTCTGGTCAGTTAGTTATAATCACACTCCTTCATTATCGAATTTAACTGCTACTTATAAGGGAGGTAAAGTAAAAAGCTCTTTCAAAGGTGCATTCGGCACGTTAGGCTCAGTAGATGATATTCATATTTCAGGTAACTTTGCTTATTTGGCAGAAGGGACTTCCGGCTTAGAAATTTTTGATATTAGTAATCCGATTAAGCCACGAAAGGTTGGTTATATAGACACTCCTGGGGAGGCAAATGGCGTATTTACTGTGGGTAATTTAGCTTTTATTGCAGATGGCACCTCTGGGCTTAAGGTTGTCGATGTTAGCACTCCAAGAACGCCGACCTTTGTTGGCCTTGGTGTTGATACTGCGAATATTGCAATGGATGTCTTTGTCAATGGTAATTACGCTTATGTCTCTGAATGGCAATCCGGCCTTTTGATTATTAACATATCCAATCCAAATTCACCGGTTTTAGTTAGAACCGTTCCTATGCCTGCAAGCAGGCATGCTTACGATGCTTATGTTTCTGGGGACTTTGCTTATGTTGCTTGTTGGTCAAATAATACGATTGAACCTGGGAGTCTTGAGATTATAAATGTTTCTAACCCTCCATCCGCGGTATTAGTTGGAAGTTATTTGAGCGGTGATGTTACCGGTGTTTTTGTTAAGGGAAATTATGCTTATATCTCAGTCTGGGATGGCGGCATAGATATTATTGATGTATCAAACCCATCTTCGCCGACGTCAGCGAACTTTATTCAATTCAATGAGAGTATATACGGTTTATATGTTAGTGGCGATTATCTTTATTTTGTATCTAATTCCTTTGTTAGAGGTTTACACGTTGTAGATATATCTGAGCCTACTTCGCCTGTCTTAGTTGATTTTTTGAGTCATGAATTAAATGCAAGCGGTATATTTGTCACTGGTCCTTATGTGTATGTTGCAAGCGGGCCAGGAGGCCTTAGTGTTATTTGTTCAGGGAATGTGCCTACGCCGATGCAGGCGCCGGACTTTGAAATGATGCCGATACTTGGCTATGATGTGGATGTGGTAGGAAATTATGCTTATGTATCCGGCGGTGATATGGGTTTCTATGCTGTGGAAATAAGTGATCCAATCAGGCCAACCATAGTAGACTATATTGATATTGCAGGAAACGCGAAAGTAAACAGTGCTTTTGTCAGAAATAATTTAGCTTATGTTGCCTATGGGACATCTGGCATTAAAATACTTGATATAACATATCCTAACTCGCTTGCCTTATTTGGGCCAGGATATAATACTATTGGTGATGCAAAGGATATTTTTGTTAAAGGTGATTATGCTTTTGTTGCAGACGGAGCAAACGGGCTTGTAGTAATCGATATAGGTAATCCCCTCAATCCCATGTATGCAGCAGCCATGGATACTGACGGAGATGCAAATGGAATTTATGTGGATGGCGATTATTTGTATTTGGCTGACGGCGATGGCGGCCTTAAAATTTTTGATATCGCTACAAAGAACCTGCCAAGATTAGAATACACCTATACTAGTGCTGGCGGCTTTGTAAGCGGAGTTTCTGTCCAGGGAGACTTTGCCTATGTTGCCGCTAACGGCGGAGGAGTTAAGATTCTTAATATTGCAAACCCAACTTCTCCAGTTGAAGTTGGCGATGGATTTAATCTTTTGGCAGACGACGCCTCAAATATTTTTATTTACGGAGATTATGCATATATTGCCGAAGGCGCCTATGGGCTTATGATTATTGATATATCAAATCCTGCCTCGCCATTTTTAGTAGGTAGTATTAATTTCCCAAATGGCAGTTTAATCCAGGAGTTAGGATATGCTAATAATGTTTTTGTTCGCGATGATTATTGCTTCGTTGCTGACATGTCTTTTGGCGTCCAAATGGTATATTTAGGTCCGCATCTAAACGTTTCTGTAGACGCAACGGATGTTGATTTTAATACGACTTGGGATGGAGTATTAGAATATAGATGGGATATAAATAACGACCAGATTTGGGATAGGCCTTTTGCCACTCTTAACAGCGTGGAAGTGCCAGTCGTAGACACTTTATCTACGCTTGTTTGTAATGTTAAAGACAGATTTAATGCAACCAACAGTTTAAGCGCTGCGCCTTTGATAAGCTATCCTCCCCGGATATCTCCTTTAGGAGACAAATCAGTAGTTGAAAATAATCTGATTAGTTTTCAGGTAGAAGCCACAGACAGGAACAATGATATATTAGCATTTTCTGCTGATGGTTTACCTTCTGGAGCGAGTTTTACAGATAACGGCAATAATACTGCCACATTTTCTTGGACACCAAATACTGCTCAGATAGGCTCTCACAGCATAACTTTTAATGTTAGCGATGGAGGAGGGCTTTCCGATTCCAGGACTATAAATGTAACTGTCTTGATGGGCAATCGGCCGCCAGTTCTAAATCCCATTGGGACTAAATTTGTATATGCTGGTAGCACGCTTAATTTTCAAATCAGCGCAACTGACCCAAATAACGACCCGCTAACTTATTCGGCAAGCAACTTGCCGGCTGGCGCAACATTTAATCTAAACACTCGGACATTTTCCTGGACAACTTCCAGTTCAGATATTGGTTTTTATGACGTTACCTTTAGTGTAAGCGATGGACAGTTTATTGATTCTGAAACAATTGAGATACGGGTTTTGGTTTACCAGGAAAGGCGCTGTTATACATGTTTTCTTGCTGGTACCCCAATTCTCATGGCTGACGGGAGCACAAAACCAATTGAGAAACTAAAAGCAGGAGATAGTGTTTTGGCTTTTGATGAGAAAACTGGTGAATTAAAACCCGATTCTGTGACTGAATTTTTCCATCATAAAGCAGACAAATATTTAATAATTAACAAGAAATTAAAGATTACGGAAAATCACCCAGTTTATTCAGATGGCAAATGGGTAGAGATTGGAAAACTAAAAGTTGGCGATAAGCTTGTTAATGTCAAAGGAGAATCAATAGCGATAACGTCAATAAAAGAAGTCAGGAGAAAAGTAGACACTTATAATCTAGAGGTTAATCCATATCATACTTATATTGCCGGTGGCATTGTTGTGCATAATAAAGCTAAATATTGTTGGTGGTGGGGGGTGCGCCACGCGGGTGAATAACTGAAATTACCTCCAACCTGGGAAAAGTTACACATCCCGTTAGAAAGCTACACGTTAAAAAGCAAAGAAACTTTCTAACGGGATTTACTTTTTATGAATTAGGTTGTATAATCAAATGAAGCCCAAAGTTATGGAACAATAGTGTTCATAACTTTGATGGCTGAATTTGACCCAGCCCTAATTTTACTGCTATATGTGGGCTTGAAATAAAAATTTTAATTTTGTGCACAAACCTTTG
>JBFMEB010000033.1:0-18152 GCA_040753675.1 Candidatus Omnitrophota bacterium
AAATGATGCTGTTCTGAAACAATTGTTGGCAAAACTCAAATTAAAAATTGAGTTACGAGATAATGAAATATATTATAAAGGCAAGCCATTAAAAATTGACGTTCCTTTTGAGTTCAAGGTCAATGATCAGATAATTTATGCAACGCCTATTATTTTAAAAAAAGATATGATAAATATTAAATGGAAGGAGAGAATGTTAGATTTATTTGTTGTATTCAAGGATTTAGACGATAGTAGTGCGAAATTGATTTCTGTAGGAGATAAGGAAGTGGATAATAATGGTAATACCTTGGCTGAGATATTAAAACTAGGTGAATTGAGTCATAGTTTGGTTAACCTTGATTTGGGAGAAGGCAATTACATGCAAGGTGATGATAGTCAAAAAAAACAGATTTCTCTTAAGATGAGATTAAGGTGCAGAATAACAGATCAAGAAATCTATTATAAAAACCAACGATTAACGAAGGATTTGCCGTTTGAATTTATAACTGATAAATATAGGGCAATTGCTGTATTAGATGAAACCTTTAAGGAGCCGACTAAAATTGTTCAAAAATGGTTGAAGCTAAATGTTAAATTTTCTGGGGCAATTCCAGAAGTTGCTAAAATCATCCAAGAAGGCGATACTGAAAAGGCTATGGATGGTGAAGTAGTATCCAGAATTACTTCAATTATAAGCAACAAACCCGCAGAGGTTTTAACCTTAGATAAAGGTAGTTTTATGACACTTAGTCATCCCTTCCATAAAGATATAATTGTTGCCTTGGAAGTGCTTTGTGTAGAAAAAGATGGGATATTGCATTTCAAAAATTATCCGGCAAAGATAGGCAATAATATTACCTTTAGTACAGATTTATATAGTATTTCAGGTACAATCATTAATTTAGAAATGCGTTAATATAAGAAATCTAGATCTATCTAGATCAAAGATGAAATTGATTAATATTTTAAAAATAAGTTTTAAGCTGTCATTAATTAGCAAATCTTATATATGGTTTTGTCGCTTGAGAGAGAATATAGCGAGAATATATCAATATAGTCTCATATATAGCTTGATTTCTTTATATAGAGAAAAGTTATTAATTTATTTTAATTTTAGTATCATAGGAAGGATTACTGATTTAGGGGCTTTGGAAATAAATATTTTAGACAGTAGTAATGTTTGTCTATCTTTAAGAAAATTATTTTTAAATTTTAAAAATAAGGCATTTTTATATTTAAACTCAAGTAAAATTTTGACTATTAAAGATAAGAGTCATAAGATAAGGAATATATTTTCTTTTAAGTCGACTTGTATAATTATTATTTTAGTGACTATGATTAATGTGCCCTTGTCATTTATACTTCAAAAAGGTATTGTCTTATGGGGATGGTGGATAAGAATTTTATTTTTGACTTTTGGGATTTTTGGTTTATTTTCTAATGCCGATTGGCAAGTTCTTAAAAACAGCTCTTTTGTATTTAGGCTTTTTAAAAATAAGCAATTTGATAATTGATTGGATAAATATGTGCGGTATATGCGGTAAAGTTTATTTAGATAATCGCAAGACTATAGATAATAATATTATCAACAGAATGTGCAATGTTCTTAAACATCGCGGTCCAGATGGCGGAGGTATTTTCGTAGATGGAAATGTTGGCTTGGGTCATCGAAGATTAAAAATTATTGACCTTTCTCAAGCTGCTAATCAGCCAATGAGTAATGAAGAAGAGTCAATCTGGATAGTTTGTAACGGAGAAATTTATAATTTCAGACAACTGAGGAGTAACTTAGAAAGAAAAAGCCATATTTTTAAATCAAATACTGATATCGAAGTAATTATCCACTTATATGAGGAAGTAGGAGTAGAGTGTGTTAAGCAGTTACGAGGTATGTTTGCCTTTTGTTTATGGGATAATAAAAAGAGAAGACTCTTACTGGCCAGAGATCGAGTTGGTAAAAAACCCCTTGTTTATTGCATCGTAGGCGATAGTTTAATCTTTGCTTCGGAGATAAAAGCCATACTTCAGGATCCTTGTGTTATTCCTCAGGTGAATCTTAATGCACTCGATGATTATTTGACTTATCAGTATGTTCCAGCTCCTGAGACGATGTTTTTAGGAATAAAAAAGTTGCCACCCGCGCATATTATGGTCTATGAAAATGGAAAGATAAATATTGAAAAATATTGGAGTTTAGATTATCGCAATAAAACACTAATGCGGCAAGAAGAAATTTGTCAACGCTTATTAGAGATCCTTAAAGAGGCAACAAGAATAAGGCTTATTAGTGATGTTCCCTTGGGCGTATTTTTAAGTGGAGGCATAGATTCTAGTGCAATAGTCAGCTTGATGAGTGAGGTTTCCAGTGAACCAATTAAAACTTTCTCCATTGGTTTTGAGGAAGAATCATTCAACGAATTGCAGTACGCCCAAAGAATTTCAAGGATTTTTAATACTAAGCATCGTGAATTTATAGTTAAGCCGCAAGCCGCAGACATATTACCTAAGTTAATTTGGCATTTTAATGAGCCATTTGCTGATTCTTCTTGTATTCCTACCTATTATCTTTCAAAGATGACACGGGAAGAGGTAACTGTTGCTTTAAATGGGGACGGAGGAGATGAATCGTTCGCTGGTTATGAGCGCTATGTGGCAAATAAACTGGCAGCCGCTTATGATCTAATACCTTTAAGTCTGCGCAAGATTTTTAATTTCTTAATATTAGATCATCTTTCAGAGTCAACTAATAAGAAAGACTTCATTAAGCGATTAAAGAGGTTTACTAAAGTCAACAGTGATCCCAAACAAAGATATTCTTCCTGGATGAGCATATTTGATGAGGGTTTAAAAAGAGACTTATACTCTAAAGAATTTATTCATAATCTAAACTACCGTGGTGGTAGTGCTTATATACGGGAGGCTTACCATCAAGCCAAAGCTGATAATTTTTTAGATGCTACGCTTTCGGTTGATGTAGCCACGTATTTAGCAGGTGATTTACTGGTTAAGATGGATATTGCCTCCATGGCCAATTCTTTAGAGGCTAGATCGCCGTTCCTTGATCAAGAGGTGATGGAGTTTGCTGCTTCTATACCGGCAAATTTGAAGTTGAATGGCTGGACAACAAAATATATTTTGAAAAAGGCATTTGCACATCGTTTGCCAAAAGAAATCCTGAATAGGGTCAAGGCTGGTTTTGCTGTGCCTATTGGAAGTTGGTTTAGAAAAGAATTAAAGGATTATGCCTATAACCTTCTATTAGATAATAGAGCTATCAGGCGTGGATACTTTAGAAAAGGAGCAATACAGCAGATACTTGACGAGCATATAAACGGAAAGATTGATCATGGTGGGCGAATTTGGAGTCTGATTAATTTAGAGCTATGGCACCAGATATTTATCGACAGGACAATTTCTACAAATGGATGCTAAGCCTACAGGAAAAATAAAAATTCTACGCATAATTGCAAGACTTAATATTGGTGGGCCTGCTATACATTGCATCTTATTGACAGAAGGCTTAAGTGAGGATAGTTTTGAATCAATGCTGATTTATGGCTCGGTAGAAAACTCAGAAGCAGATATGCTCTATCTTGCCAAAGATAAAGGCATAAAGCCTATTTTGATTGAAGAGTTAGGACAAAAATTAAGCCTTAAAAGAGACTTAATCGTTTTTTGGAAACTATTTAATATAATTAGGAATTTCAAGCCAGATATAATACATACTCATACGGCGAAGGCAGGCACACTCGGTAGACTGGCTGGCTTATTTTACAATTTTATGCAGCGTATAAGGCTTCGCAGGAATCGAGCGAAGTTAGTGCATACCTTTCACGGCCACATATTTTATGGTTATTTTGGAAAACTTAAATCTAAAATCTTCATTCTGATTGAACGCATTCTTTCAGGTATGACTGATAAGATTATCACTGTTAGTGATGAGGTTAAGTTAGACTTAATTGAATTTAAAATAGCCAAAAAAGAAAAAATTATTGTAATTCCTTTAGGATTAGAACTGGAAAAATTATTGGCTTTACCATATAATGATAGTTTTAATTCAAAGATTAGAGTGGGGATTATCGGTAGATTAACCCCGGTTAAGAATCATATGATGTTTTTCAAGGCAATAAAGCAGTTGTCTGAAGCAGGCTTATCCAACGAGGCGAAATTCATGATTATTGGAGATGGAGAATTGAGGGAAAAATTAGAAGATACTGCGAAAGAACTGGGGATATATAAACAAACTGAGTTTACTGGTTGGCAAAAAGACGCTCTCAATTTATATTCGAAATTAGATATCGTGGCGCTTACTTCTTTCAACGAAGGTACTCCGGTTAGTTTAATTGAGGCAATGGCAGCGGCAAGGCCGGTCATAGCCACTAATGTTGGTGGTGTAAAGGATATAGTCAATGATGAGAGGGGTTTCTTAGTAGCATCTGGAGATGTTAGTGGATTTGCTAAGACGCTAAAGATTCTTATAGAAGATAGTAAATTAAGGCAGGCGAAAGGGCAAGCTGGAAGAAATTTTGTCAGGGATTTATTTACTAAGGAACGCTTAATCAAAGATATGGAAACACTCTATAAAAGTATAATTTAAAGGAAGGACTGGTCGATGCGGGCTTTAATTACTGGAGGAGCAGGTTTTATTGGTTCACATCTATCTGAAGAGTTATTAAAAAATGACAATAAGGTCACTATTTTGGATGATTTCTCTACCGGTAACATGGATAATATTAGCCCTTTAGCAAAGAATGAAAATTTTCAAATTGTTAGGGGCAGCATTTTAGATGAAAACTTGGTTGATAAATTGATTGAAAAAAATGAATGTGTCTTCCATCTTGCAGCTGCTGTTGGCGTAGAGTTAATCATAAAGAAACCCTTTGAATCCCTGACAACAAATATTAAAGGAACAGAGATTATTTTAGAGGCAAGTTGTCGCTATAATAGAAAGATTTTGATTACTTCGACTTCGGAAATTTATGGGAAAAATGCAAATGGTCCATTAAAAGAGGGGGATGATAGAATTTTAGGCTCTCCGCTAAAAAGCCGGTGGAGCTATTCGACTTCCAAGGTAGTTGACGAAATCCTTTCCTATCTTTATTTTAAAGAAAGAGGCTTACCGGCTATTATAGTGAGACTATTTAATACCGTAGGTCCTCGTCAATCAGGAGCCTACGGCATGGTTATTCCCAGATTTGTTAAGCAGGCATTGGCCGGCCAAGCTCTGACTATATACGGCAATGGCAAGCAGTCGCGATGTTTTCTGCATGTTAGAGATGCTGTTTGGGCTTTGGTTAAGTTAATGGAGAATAGTGGTGCAGTGGGCGAAGTATTTAATCTTGGCAGCCAAGAAGAGATAACAATTGAAGATTTAGCAAAAAAAATAATTGAGATAAGCAGGAGCCAGTCCAAGATTACTTATATTCCATATGATACTGCCTATGAAGAGGGCTTCGAGGATATGCCGCGCAGAGTACCATCAATAGAAAAAATTAATAAATTGATTAATTTCAAGCCTTCAATGAAATTAGAGCGGATTATCAAAGATGTAATAAATTATTATAAAAAATAAAAACCGTAATTTAGATTTATATTATGGAATTTGAGAATTATCAGAGAGGCGGAAAGCAAAAAAATATTTATACGGAATCTGAGGTAGTTTATGTTTCGTGCCCTCTCTGCGGCAAAAACTCTTATAAGGAGATATATCAGGAGAGAGGTGCGTTAAGGATAGTTGAATGTTTAAATTGTAGCTTGATCTACGTTAATCCTAGATTAAAAGAACCGGAGGAGATTTATTGGGGGGACGAAGAAAAGTATTTTAAAGAGGCAAGGTTAATTTTTGAGGGTAAAGCAAGACATCACCGCGATATAAATTACCAGCAAGATTTGAAATTGATTTCTAAATATAAACCCTCGGGAAATTTTTTGGATGTGGGAACAAATATGGGGTTTTTCCTAAGGAATGCTTTAGGACGTTCCTGGAATCTTTATGGCGTAGAGCCGTCTCCCTCTTTATCCGCGATTGCAAGGAGATATCTTAATTTGAATGTAAAAACAGCTCTTTTAGAGGATGCAGATTTCGAGGATTCTTTCTTTGATGTTATAACCCTTATAGATGTTTTCGAGCATTTATATGAACCAGCCGGGGTTTTAAAAGAAGTAAGGCGAATATTAAAACCAGATGGCATTGTTTTTATTAAAGTTCCAAATGCCTTGTTTAATCTTTTTAAGTATTATTGTGCAAGGTTTACAAAGAGATTAAAGAATTATGATATTTTTGATTCCTATGAACATGTGGTTCATTATTCCCAGAAGACACTTATCCTAATGTTGCGTAAATTTGGTTTTAAAATTATAGGCAAGTTTTTAGGCAAGCCCATTCAAATTCCGGTCTGGCATAATTATGTAGGTCAGTATTATCAATACCCAACTCCTTGGCGGCTTGATTATAAGAGGCAATCTGTCAGGAGTATTCTTTATTATTCAGCCATTATTGAAAGCAAAATTAGATTAAATAGGGTGGGATATTTAGCTCCTAATATTATTGGAGTCTTTAAAAAGGAAGTTTAAGAATGTCTGCAAACTTGATAGTGAATAATATTTATATATTTCTAATTATTTTTAGCATCTCCTTATTGCTTACGCCGATGGTGCGTTCTTTTGCCCTTAGGTTTAAGTTAGTCTCAAAACCAAAGACAAACCGTTTCCATAGAAAGGTGACTGCTCTACTTGGCGGCATAGGCATCTTTTTAGCTTGCTTTATCGGCTTTATCATATTTGTGCCTTCAACTAAGATACTTCTCGTTTTTTTGATCGGCGCAATATTTGTATTTTTGTGGGGGCTAACTGATGATTTTCGTCCGTTAAAGCCTCATGTGAAGTTATTAGGCCAGGTTATAGCCAGCTGTATAGTAATTTTCTTTGGTATTTCTTTTAATCTGCCAGCGCTTAAGCCATTGTCCTATCTTTTGACTATTCTTTGGGTGATTGGCATTACCAATGCATTTAATTTATTAGATAATATGGATGGTTTAGCTGCCGGCACTGCGGCAATCTGTAGCCTGATGATATTTATTTCATCTTTGGTATTGAATAATGACGGCGTAGGTATTATAGCTCTTATCTTGTCTGCTGCCTGCTTAGGATTTTTGCCATATAATTTTAATCCCGCCAAGATCTATATGGGAGATTCAGGAAGTATGTTTTTAGGTTATAGTTTAGCGGTTATTTCCGTTATCGGTTCTCATAAACATGTTTCTAACTTACTGGTAACTTTAGCTATTCCAGTGCTTATCCTGGCTGTCCCAATATTTGATACGATATTTGTTGTTATAATGCGCAATATCCGAGGAAGGTCATTTTGGATAGGCGGCCGCGACCATACTTCCCACCGTTTGGTATCCTTGGGCCTATCGGAACGCAAGACGGTCATAATTTTATATTTATTGAGCTTGGTTTTTGGGTTCATAGCTTTATTATATACTAAAATCGATATAATAATGGTTTCGATTTTCGCTGTTTTGACTGTTTTAATCTTACTATTTTTTGGCATATTTCTTTCTGATGTTAAGAGTTATGAGAAAGAGGAGGAATTCGAAAAGGCACAAAAAAAGAAGGAGACAAGTGGTAGTGTAATTTTTAATACCGTGTTGCTCTATAAACGTAATTTTTTAGAGTCATTTGTTGATTTGATTCTTATTTGCGTTTCCTATTATTCTGCTTACCTTTTGAAATATGATGGGAAAATCCCCGCTTCAGTTTTATCGATAATCAGCAGCAGCCTGCCAGTGGTTGTCGCAATAAAAATAATAGCCTTTTTTGTCTTTGGGCTTTATTCCAGGGTTTGGCCATATATGGGAATACCCGATGTAATTTCAATATTTAAATCCGTTAGCCTAAGTTCTATCTTAAGCATTGTTGCGGTTACTTTTTTATTTAGATTTGTAGACTATTCTCGAGCTATATTTATCCTTGATTGGCTTATTCTGCTTTTTTTGGCCATCGGTATACGCATTATTATACCTATACTAAGTGAATATTTCTTTGATTCTCGCACCAAGGAAAAGAAGATTCTAATATTCGGAGCCGGGAACACAGGCGAAACTATATTAAGAGAAATTAAAAGAAGCCGAGTTTTAAATTATAATCCCGTTGGCTTTATAGATGATGATAAGCGAAAAGTAGGTAAGAAAATTCGAGACGTTAAGGTTTTAGGAACCCGGGAAAGCATAGAGAAGAACATAAGATTAAAGAATATTAAAGAATTGTTTGTTGCTATCCCCAGTTTACCAGAGAGCGACTTGAAAGAGATTGATTCTTATTGCCACGCGACCGGCTGTCGTCTGCGTAAAATTGGAAGTATATTAGGATATATTCATGATAAGGAGATTGAATAAAGAAAATCTTATTTTAATTTGTGACAGGATAATAGAGTATTCTTTATACATTCTGATTTTCTTCTTGCCAATTTCAAAATCGATTATTGAGATTTGTGCAAGTCTTGCTATCCTTGTCTTTATTGTCAAAAAAATTATAACTAAAAAATTTCTTTCCTCTTCCTACCTAAATGAATCGATATTTCTCTATTTGGCTGTTTGTATCCTTTCGATAATTTTTAGTACAAATACTAATATGAGCTTAAAAGCATTTTTTGCAAAATTGTTAGAGAATGTCCTAATTTATTTTATTGTATTTGAAGCAATCAATAATAAGAAAAAAAATTACATAATTTTTATCATACTCTTTTCATCGGCTGCGTTGATATGTATCGATGGCATATTTCAATATTTCACACATATTGATTTCCTTCGTCACAGAAATTGGCATTATAGTCCAATGCCATTTACCTTACGTATCACCGGACCATTTATTACCTCAAACGATTTTGCAGCATATTTGGCGCCTCTAAGCATTTTAACTATATCTCTATTCTTTTCCAAATTAAAAAAATTATTTATTAGGATCTTTTTAAAAATTTTGGCAACATTGCTTTTAATTTGTTTATTTCTAACTCTTTCCAGAGGTGCATGGCTTGGTATCTTTTTTGGATTGATTTTTATAGGTTTTTTCATTAATAAAAGATCATTTATTCACATATTAGCGGTGATAATAATTGTTTTTGCGCTTTTGTGGCAATTTCTGCCTCAAGAAAAAAGAGATGTTATATCTACGAGGTTTACTCTTTCTGATCCTGGCGGTAGCGACCGCAGAGCCCTTAATAAGATAAGTTGGGATATGTGGAGTGACAGCCCTATATTTGGGCTGGGTTTAGGTACTTATATGTATAATTTTGAAAAATTTAATTATGATATTAAAAGTTATCCCTGGGGACCAAGTTATGCCCATAATTGTTATTTACAAATATTGGTAGAGACGGGTTTGTTTGGCCTTTTGTCTTTTTTATTTTTGACTTTTGTATTATTTTTTAAATCAACTAGGAAGATAATGAAATTAAAGGCTGGTTTTGATAAGGATTTATCAGCTGGAATCTTAGCGGCTTTATTAGTATATCTGGTTCATAGCGCTTTTGATACAAATCTTTATAATTTGGATATTGGTTTACTTTTTTGGTTTCTTCTGGGTTTAAGCCAGAGCCAGTTAAAAATTTTAGAAAAAAATAGCGAGGGACAATAAATGAAAATTCTTGTTACTGGAGGAATGGGCTTCATAGGCTCTCATCTTGTGGATACTTTGGTTAGAGAAGGTCATTCGGTGTCGGTATTCGATAATCTTGAGGAACAAGTTCATCAAGGTAGAAAACCGGATTATCTAAATCGCAATGCCCGCTATGTGGTTGGCGATGTAAGAGATAGGGAGGCCTTTAAAGAGGTTCTCTTAGACTCTGAGATAGTTTTTCATCAGGCAGCAGCAGTTGGGGTCGGTCAATCAATGTACAGAATCGCCCACTATATTAATACTAATGATTTAGGCACTGCAAACCTGTTAGATATTATTGTTAATGAAAAAAATAGAGTAAAAAAACTTATCGTGGCAAGTTCAATGAGTATTTATGGTGAGGGCGCTTATAATTGTCCTAAATGTGGCCCCATTATGCCTGGCTTACGCTGCGAAGAACAATTGAAAAAAGGAGATTGGCAGGTTTATTGTCCTCTTTGCAATAGCATTGTTAAGTCAATTCCTACTAAGGAAGATAAGGCGTTAGATTCAACTTCTATCTATGCATTTTCAAAAAGGCACCAGGAAGAGATTTGTCTTTTAATAGGAAAAACTTATAAGATTCCCGTAGTTGCCTTAAGATACTTCAATATTTATGGGCCAAGGCAGGCACTTTCTAATCCCTATACTGGAGTCTGCGCGATATTTTCAAGCCGGATAAAGAATAATCATTCTCCGATTATCTATGAGGATGGCCTCCAGTCAAGGGATTTTATACATGTTAGCGACATAGCCAGGGCGAATATTTTAGCGATGAAGGATTCTTCGTTTGATTATAAGTCATTTAATGTAGGTAGTGGTAAACCGATAAGTATTTTAGAAATAGCAAATATCCTTATTAAATTACATGGGAAAAAAATTAAACCGCAGATTATTAACAAATATAGGAAAGGAGATATCCGGCATTGTTTTGCCGATATTTCTAAAATTAAACAGTTTGGCTTTCACGCTTCGGTTGATTTTGAAGATGGGATGAAAGATTTGGTCCAATGGTCTAAAAAAGTTAAAGCAGAAGACAGGATAGAATTAGCCAATAAAGAATTAGAAGAGAGAGGTCTTACCTCAATTTAATTATAGGGATAAATTTGATATGTATAAGGGCAAAAGAGTTTCAGCAATTTTTCCTGCCTATAATGAGGAAGAAAACATTATTTCTGCCATCGAAGATTTTTTTACTACATCTGTAGTAGATGAGATTATAGTGGTAGATAATAATTCTAAGGATAAAACCGCAAGTTTAGTAAGGCAGTCTAAAGCTGTCTTGGTGAGTGAGTCTAAACAAGGATATGGTTTTGCCCTTCAAAGAGGCTTAAAGGAGGCGACAGGTGATTTTATAATACTCGCTGAGCCAGATGGCACATTCATAGGCAAAGATATTTTTAAGCTGCTTTCTTATTGCGAGGATTTTCAAATGGTTCTGGGGACCCGTACTGCTAAAGAACTTATCTGGCATAAGGCGAACATGAACTTTTTTTTGCGCTTTGGCAATGTTATTGTAGCTAAGTTCTTAGAATTTTTATATTCAGGACCATGCCTTACAGACTGCGGCTGCACATTGCGATTAATTAATAAAGATGCCCTAAGAGAGATTGAAGACGATTTTAGCGTAGGTAAATCTCATTTCCTGCCGGAAATGGTTATTTTAGCGTTGAAAAAACACATCAGAATAATAGAGATTCCGGTAAACTATAGACCCAGAGTAGGAAAGTCTAAGATTACCGGGTCTTTTCTTGGTTCGCTGATTACGGGCTTAAATATGATTGGTTTAATAATCGGATATAAATTTAGATGATTATCTTTATTTTAGATACAGCTACGGTTATAGCCACTTCCTATTTTCTTGCTCTTTTATTTTTTAAGCCAAAGGAAATTACTATTGATTTTCTATTGCATTGTTTTGTTATATTTTTTGCCGAAATTATTTTTGTAAATTTGCTACTTGGGATAGCTTCTGGCTTAACTGCTATAAATATTATTTTTTCTCATATTGCTATTTATTTGGCCGCCTTTTTATTCTGGCGAAAATTAGATTATCAGCCAGAATTTAATCTGGATTTAGATTTAATTTTCAAGAATTGGTTAATTCTTTTTGCCTTTTCGATATTTATTTGTTTTTTTGCTGTTAAACTTTGGATTAATTTAATTAACCCGCCTATCTGTCCGGATAGCCTGCAATATCATCTTAGCTTTCCAGCTACCTGGCTAAAAAATGCGAATTTGTTTAATCCTATCGTGGTATTTGGTTCGCGTCCGACATCGGCTGAATTATCCGCATTATCATATTATCCCATAAATGCCGAACTTTATTTTTTTTGGCTGATGGCTTTCTTGAGGAATGCATTTTTGGCTGATGCGGCTCAGGCGCCATTTTATTTTATAGGCATTATAAGTTTATATTCTGTCTTAAGAAAATTTTCACTTGAGAAATCTACAGCAATTTTAGTCAGTTTATTATGGGCGTTAATTCCAAATGTCTTTAAACAGATAAGATTCGGTTCGCAGGTGGATGTAATGTGCGCAGTGTTTTTCTTGATTGTTTTGAATAATCTTTTGCTTCTCTATAAAGAATCAGATTATAAGAGGGCACTTATTTTTGGTACATCCTTGGGGTTATTTATTGGCATAAAAGCCTTAAATATTTTTTGGTCAGCCTCTTTAGCCCCATTATTTATATATTATCTATACTTACAGATTAATAAGAAAATAAGCAAATCTCCAGCAGTAATCCTATCAATTATGTTTCTTGCTGTTGTCATATTTGGTAGTTTTAGTTATTTGAGAACGTTTATACTTACAGGTAATCCATTTTATCCTGTAAGGCTGAATTTGTTTGGCAAAACTATTCTCCCAGGATTTATTGATAAGATGTCATTTAGTAAATTATTTGTCCCTTGGGAAGAATTTAGCTTAAAAAATATGTTCTTCGGAGAAGGACTTGGCTTACAATTTATTGCTTTTATTTTTCCTGGCACATTTATACCATTTTTAGTTTATTTAATGAGATTTAGAAAAATTAATAATCAAGACTATTTAAAAAGGCTACTTGTATTTGTGGCGCCTCTTATTATGTTGTGTCTTTATTTATTTTATATTAAGGCTTACTGGATACGTTATTTTTTTCCATATTTAGGTATGGGCTTAATTTCTGCAGCAGTTTTTTTAAATGATTTTGAAAAAGGGAAAAAATATATCACCATTTTTGGCTCTATAGCAATATTTAGTTCTGCAGCAGAATTGGCTCATAGAAAAGAACTCATAATTTCTTTAATCTTATCAATAATGCTATTTTTGTTTCTTTTTGCCAAAAGAAAATCCTTTTCTCTTATTATTAAAAATCAATTTTTAAAACTTATCAGCATATCAATGATCATAATAGTAGGTATGTTGATTCTTTTGAATGCTGACTATAATAAGAATAAATTTAATCGTTATCCGTCACTTTTCAAAGGCAAGGAGTCTGGTGAGAGGGACATTGCTTATGCCTGGAAATGGCTAAATGAGAACACCCATAAGGGAAAAAGAGTGGCTTACACAGGCCGTAGTGAATCTTATCCTTTATTTGGGTCTTTTTTAAAAAACGATGTCTATTATATCTCTCTAAATTCTAAACCGCCCATTGTCCATTATTATCCTGATGGTCTATATCGTAAAGAGAGGGACTTAAAAAGATGGCTTATAAATCTTAAGGATAAAAAAATCGATTATTTATTTATTGCTCTTCCTTATTCAGTGAGCAATGAGTCTTCCAATCCGAAGGAATTTCCTATAGAGGATACATGGGCTAAGGAACATTCAAATATTTTTAAATTAGTTTTTGTTAATACTAAATCTAGGATATATTACCTTGGAAGTAAGTAATATTTTTATATTAGGAATATCCGCATTTTATCATGACAGCGCGGCATGTCTGGTTAAGGATGGCGAGATTATTGCCGCTGCCCAAGAAGAAAGATTTACCAGGAAAAAGCATGATTTTGGTTTTCCGGTTAATTCAATAGCTTATTGTTGCAGGCAAGCCGGGATAAGTTTTAAAGAGCTGGATTTTGTTGGGTTCTACGACAAACCTTTTATTAAATTTGAAAGGATTCTGGAGACCTATTTAAGCTTTGCACCTTTTGGTTTAAGGCAGTTTTTACAGTCTATGCCTTTGTGGCTTAGAGAGAAACTTTGGATTAGAGATCTAATTTATAAGGAATTATCCGGCTTTAAGGGTGAAGTTATTTTTAGTGAGCATCATGAGGCCCATGCTGCTAGCGCCTTTTATCCATCCCCATTTGATACTAGTGCATTCCTGACTATGGATGGCGTGGGAGAGTGGGATACGGCAAGTTTTGGCGTAGGCGAGGGTAATGATTTTAAGATTCAACACGCTTTGAGATTCCCGCATTCCTTAGGGCTTTTATATTCAGCCTTTACCTATTTTACCGGATTTAAAGTTAATTCGGGCGAATATAAATTAATGGGACTGGCTCCCTACGGCGAGCTCAAATACGTCGATATTATCTTGAAGGAATTGATAGATTTAAAGGAAGACGGGTCTTTTAAGCTGAATATGAAATATTTTGGCTTCTGTAAGTCAATGACCATGACCAATAGTAAGTTTAATAGATTATTTAAAGCAAGGCCAAGGAAGCCGGAGACCTCAATAAGAAAATTGGATATGGATTTGGCGCGTTCTATACAGGCAGTTACAGAAGAGATTATGCTGCGGATGGTTCGATATGTTCATAACGTAACTAATCAGAAGAAATTATGCCTTGCCGGAGGTGTTGCCCTTAACTGCGTTGGAAATGGCCGTATCTTGAGAGAAGGGACATTTGATGATTTATGGATTCAACCGGCAAGCGGAGATGCGGGAGGCGCCTTAGGCATAGCCTTATTAATCTGGTACAAGTATTTAGGTAAGCCAAGGAAAATGAATCCGCCCAGAGACAGCCAAAAGGCCTCTCTCTTGGGGCCGGAATTTAGCGATGAAGAAATCCTTACCTTTCTTAAAAGTAAAGGGGCAAGTTACGAAAGATTATCTCGGGAGGAATTAGTCAAGAGGGCAGCAGATTTAATTGCAGAGGAGAAAGTAATAGGCTGGTTTCAGGGAAGGATGGAATTTGGGCCTCGGGCATTAGGTAACCGAAGTGTCTTAGCTGACGCGCGTTCACGTCAGATGCAGTCAAAGATGAATTTAAAAATTAAATTTCGAGAATCTTTCAGGCCATTTGCGCCATCGGTTTTAAAAGAAGAAGCAAGTAATTACTTTTTATTAGATAGGGAAAGCCCCTATATGCTTATAACCGCTCCAATAAAAAATGAGATTAGGCTTCCTGTGGATAAAAAGGAAGCTGAACTGGCTGGTTTTGACAAATTAAGAATTGCCCGATCGCTGGTACCGGCAATAACTCATGTAGATTATTCTGCGAGAGTTCAAACCGTGTCGAGCGAGGATAATCCTCTTTTCTATGATTTAATTAAGGCCTTTTTTAAAAAGACCGGCTGTCCGGTAATCATAAATACCTCTTTTAATGTAAGGGGAGAACCAATTGTTTGTAGCCCCGGGGAAGCTTTTAACTGTTTTTTAAGGACGGATATGGATTATTTATTTATCGGCTCCTTTTTATTAGACAAGTCTAAACAAAATATGCCCAAACCTGAGATGTCCCCTCTTAAATATGTTGAATTGGATTAGCTATGAAAGATGAGATAAAGGAAATAAGAACAACGATATTTGCGATAATAATTTTTCTCTCCCTGATTTCTTTAAAGGCTTTTAAATCAGCCAAGCTAAATGTTTACTTTTGCCTAATTTCGCTTGCCTTAATATTTTTTACCCTTGCCTTATTAAGGCCTAAATTTTTAAAACCCGTTTTTTTAGCTTGGACATCTTTATTTAAAATTATTCTTGGGCTGCTTACCTCGATTATTTTAATGCTTTGCTTTTATATCATTATTAGCCCTATCGGAATTTTTCTCAGATTGTTCGGCAAGGATTTGTTAGATTTAAAACTCAAGGATAGGAATTCTTATTGGCATAAGCATGAAGAAGAGCCGGTTAAAGACAGGTATTTAAAACAATTTTGAGGACGCAGATTAACACAGATAAAAAAACAGATAAACACAGATAGCGCGAAATTTAAAGAACGGAGGTAGGTGTGGCTAAAATAAGTTTATTAAAAGAGCTTTGGGAATTTATGCGCATTAGAAAACGCTATTGGCTCCTGCCCATCATAATAGTATTGTTATTATTCTCCTTATTGATAATTTTCACGCAGTCTTCGACAGTAGCGCCATTTATTTATACACTATTTTAAATATGAAGATTTCTGTTTTAATTCCTGTTTATAATGAAAGACAGACTATAGAAGAGGTTTTAAAGCATGTTAAGGCTACGCCTTTTAACAAAGAGATTATTGTAGTTGATGACGGCTCTGCCGATTCCACTGGAGAATTCTTACGGACTTTGGATGATCCAGAGGTTAAAGTGTTTTATCATCAAAGAAATTATGGTAAAGGAGCCGCCCTGAAGACGGCAATAAAAGAGGCTCAGGGTGATATAGTTATTTTTCAAGATGCAGATTTGGAATATGACCCCCAAGAGTATACAACCTTAATTGACCCCATTATCAAAGGTATGGCTGATGTGGTCTATGGTTCGAGAATGTCGGGAGGTAGACCGCAGCGGGTCTACATGTTTTGGCATAAAGTAGGTAATATTTTTTTGAGTTTTTTAACCAATTTACTTTATAATACTACGCTTACAGATATGGAGACAGGATATAAAGTTTTTAAAAGTGAAATAATCAAGAATTTGAAATTAAAATCTAATGGATTTTGTATTGAACCAGAAATAACTGCAAAGATATTCAAAAGAAAATTACGAGTTTACGAGATTCCAATTTCTTATTATGGTCGAAATTATAGTGAGGGTAAAAAAATTAGTTGGCGTCAGGGTTTTAGTGCTATTGTGGCACTTTTATTTTTTAGGTTTTTTGAATAGACTATGAAAATTGTTTTAGTAAAACCATATAATTTAAGTGATCACATTCAGCCATCCTTAGGCTTGGGTTATCTTGCTTCTGCCTGCCGGGGCAGAAATAATGTCATTCTGATTGATTGCATCAAAGAAGGTCTTAAAATCGATGGATTGCTTAAGAAGATTAATAGTCTGCAGCCAGATGTGGTTGGATTTCAATGTTATACCTTTGATTTGAAATTTGTGAAGACTGCCCTGAAAGAATGTAAAAATTTAAAGCAACAAATAATTACTATAATAGGAGGGCCACATCCTTCAGCAGCGCCTAGAGATAGTTTTGAATATTTTAATAATTACTTAGATTTTATTTTTGTTGGTGAGGCTGAAAGAAGCTTGCCACTATTATTAGATAGATTGGAGGATGGATTGTGTATCGATCTAGTTGACATACCAGGATTGGGTTGGAAGGATGGCAGTAATGTCCGTATAAATCCGCAAATATTTATTAAAGATTTAGATAGCCTTGGTATGCCTGCCTGGGATATTATTCGCCCCGAAGAATATCCAGCATCTCAACATGGAGCTTATTATAAGAAATTTCCAATTGCTCCCATTATGATGACCAGAGGATGTCCTTTTCAATGTAGTTTTTGTGCGGGAAATATTATAAGTGGCAGAAAGATTAGAAATCATAGTATTGATTTTATGTTACAGCAGATCAAATATCTTTATTCTATACATAAGATTAGAGAATTTCATATCGTTGATGATAATTTTACTTTCGACAGTAGCTTTGCAAAGATTTTTTTGAAAAAGCTTATTGCCTTGGATCTAGATATTAGCTGGGCTACCCCCAATGGCGTACGCATCGATACATTGGATGAAGAATTATTAAATCTAATGAAAAAAAGCGGTCTTTATTTAATTTCTTTGGGCATAGAATCAGGTTCAGATAGAATTCTTAACCTTATGAAAAAGAGGTTAACTGTTAAAGAGATTAGAGAAAAAGTTAATATGATTCATAGGTTAGGAATAGAGATGGCAGGATTTTTTATAATTGGTTTTCCAGGTGAAACTAAGGATGACATGAAAAGTACTATAAAATTATCTTTAGACTTAGGTTTAATTAGAGCTAATTACTTTACTTATTTACCTTTTCCGGGTACCAGCAGTTACAAGGGCTTAGTTAGCAAAGGAGATTTGAATAACATTAATTGGGATAAATTTTACTTTATGAACGCAGCTTATGTTCCTCAAGGAATGACGAGGCAGGAGTTAAAAAATCTTCAACGTATGGCTTTTTTTAAGTTTTATTTTAGACCATCGATTTTATGGAAAAATCTTTCAGAAATAAAATCTTTTAGACACCTCTTTTATTTATTAAAAAGATTTTTTCATTGGATAATAATGAGTTGAAATTATATCTTCATTCTTTAGTATCTCGAATGTAAAGTAATTACTGGGTTATTTAAAGTTAAAAAATAATTTATTGTTTATGAATAATATGAATTATATCGAATATATTTTT
>JBFMEB010000034.1:0-15718 GCA_040753675.1 Candidatus Omnitrophota bacterium
GCAATGCTCCAGTTTCTTATATTTCATCTACCATATCAAAGTACGACAGCGGATTGTTCTATCCCTCTACGGGCTTACGCCCGTAGATTCCCGAACGGGTGTTGAACCCAGCACTTATTTTACTAACTAACTTTGAAATTAAAACAAAAGTTTGTGCACAAAATTAAACTTTTTATTTTGAGCCCAAGCATTTCAGTAAAATTAGGGCTGGGTCAAATTCAGCCTACAAACTTACGTTCGCTCCTGCTCCGTAAGTTTGGGCTTCATTTGACTTAACAAGTTCTAACCACAAAAGTACGCCAATCCTTATATCTGGCAAGTTTCCTTCGTAACGCTTTTGCCTCCTTTCCTGAATTTAATATGCCAAATACACTCGGACCGCTACCGGACATACCAACATATTTAATACCCAGAGAATACAGTACTTTTTTTATTCGGCTTATCTGAGGCGCTAAACGCTTTGCAGCAAATTCTAAGCTATTAAAATTCACTTTTGCTAAAAGACGTAACCTCTTAGTTAACCCCAACTTAGCTAAGCACAGAATATATATATTAACATCTCTGCTGCCTTTTGTCAATGACGCCGTAGAGGGCCTAATTTCCTGTTCATTTTTATGCTCTATCTTATCAAAATGTGCATAAACTTTCTTTGTGGATAAGATTATCTTTGGCACTATAAGAATATGCCATAGTCTGATATGGTTTCTCAGATTCTTTAGTGCCTCTCCGCGTCCCGTAGCCAGGCTGAAGCTGTTATTGCTAACAAAAAAAGGCACATCTGAACCAAGGTTTTTAGCCATTTGGAGTAACTCTTTTTTTGTTAACTTCAATTTCCATAAGCGGTTTAATCCCAGAAGAGTAGTTGCGCAATCAGACGAACCCCCGCCTAAGCCAGCGCTAATTGGAATATTCTTATCTATGAATATGCCTAATCCCTCTTTTATCCCATATTTCTTTTTTAGCAGTAAGGCTGCCTTATACATTAGATTGCCCCTGCCTTTAGGCAGGCTGCGGTTGCTACTGGAAATAACTATTCGGTTATCTTTACGCCGGGTAAGAGTTATCTTGTCGAAAAGGCCAATGCGTTCGAAAAGGGTTTGCAGGTTATGGAATTTGTCTTTGCGCTTATTTAAAACACGCAGGAAAAGATTAATCTTGGCTGGAGCCTTAATAGAGACAGACAACATTCTAACGGGGCTTATTCAAAACAGCTTTAGTTGCCTTAACAATATGCGCTGCGGTAAGGCAATACTCTTCTAATAATTCTTCAACCTCTCCGGATTGCCCGAATCTTTCGCGTATCCCTACCTTAGCTACGTAGGTCGGAGCATGTTGTGCCAGGCAATCATCTACTGCCGAACTCAGGCCGCCATTCAGGATATGCTCTTCGCAAACTACAATACCTTTGGTTTCTTCACTTGCCTTTATTATAATCTCTTCATCAATGGGCCTAATTGTATGCATATTAATAACGCGAGCAAAAATGCCTTCTTTTTCTAAAAACTCACTTGCCTTTAACGCCTGTTCTACCATTATTCCGCAAGCAATAATAGCCACGTCCTTTCCCTCGCGCAAAGAATATGACTTGCCAATCCTAAAATTAGATTTACCTTCGATAGTGGTAACTTTTGGCCTGCCTAGCCTAATATACATCGGCCCTTTAGTTTTGACTGCAGCAAAGATTGCCTCTCTTGTTTCAGGTGCATCAGCTGGAACAACTATAGTCATATTGGCTGGTATTGCACGCATGAGAGCAATATCTTCAATTGCATGATGGCTGCAACCGTCCGGACCAACAGTAATTCCGCCGTGAGTAGCAACAATCTTAACATCGAAATTATTTGTACAGATTGAATTACGCACCTGATCCCAAGCCCTTCCGGAGGCAAACATCGCAAATGTAGAGGCAAACACGATTTTTCCACAACTGGCAAGGCCAGATGCAGTAGCCATCATATTTTGTTCAGCCACGCCAAAATTAAAAAATCTCTCTGGAAATTCTTTTGCGAAAAGTGCGGTGCGGGTAGAGCCGGAAAGATCAGCATCCAAAACAACGATATTCGGATTCTGTAACCCTAGTTCAACTAATGCCTTTCCGTATGCGTCCCGTGCATATAATTTTTCAACCATAAGTCAAAATTCCCAAATTACAAGCACCAAATTACAAACAATACCAAAATTCCAATATCAAATTTCAAAAATTTTTGGCCATTGTCCATTTGGTAATTGTGATTTGTTTGGAATTTGTGATTTGTATATTGTAATTTCTCTACTTCAATTCCTCTAAAGCCTTCTTTGTTTCTTCTCCATTTGGCGCGCGGCCGTGAAAATCAACTACGTGCTCCATAAAAGAAACACCTTTACCTTTAACGGTTTTAGCAATAATAACTGTTGGAGTATCTTTAACCTTACCTGCTGTCTCAAGTGCCTGCAGAATCTGTCGCATATTGTGGCCGTCTATTTCTATCACCTTCCAACCAAATGCTCTCCATTTATCTGCGAGAGGCTCTATCTCCATAATTTCTGAAATTTTTCCGTCGATCTGAAAGCCGTTATAATCAACAATCGCGCACAGTCTATCGCATTTATAGTGGCTGGCAGCCATGGCTGCCTCCCACACATTGCCTTCTTGTATTTCTCCGTCGCCAAGCAAGACGAATACCCGATAGTTTAACTTATCTATTTTACCAGCCAAAGCCATACCAAGTCCAACAGATAATCCTTGGCCCAGTGAACCACTTGCTACCTCTATGCCAGGAGTGCGCCTATCCGGATGGCCTTGTAACAAAGCCCCGAGTTTTCGCAGCTTTTTAAGTTCTTCTTTAGGAAAATAACCGACTTCAGCCAACGCTGCGTAAAGAACAGGACAGGCATGGCCTTTAGACATATGAAACCTGTCGCGCTCGCGCCAATTTGGATTTTTAGGGTCAAAACGCAAGGCATGGAAATATAACGCAGTTATAATATCCGCGCAAGACAAAGAGCCGCCGGGATGGCCGCTTGCGGCAAGCGATAGCATCTCGATTACTGACTTTCTTAAAATTTTTGCCTTATCTTCTAACTCTTTAATTTTCTCTGTGCTAATCTTCATTGTAACTCTTTGATTTTATTTTCAATTTTTTCTATAAGATTTTTATCTTCAGATTTAATTTTTATGGCTTTTTGCCAAATCTCCTTTGCTTTATCTTTTTCTCCTAAGCGAGCATAAACATCGCCCAGATGATCAAATACGGTCATATCCTCAATTAAAGCAACTGCCTCTTCAAGCTTCTCCCTGGCTTTCTCTAACTGGTTTTTCTTAAAATATACCCAGCCCAGGCTATCAATATAAGCGGGATTTTCCGGATACTGTTCTAATGCCCTATTTATTAAATTCTCTGCCTCGTCCAAATTAATACTTTCTTCCGCATAAATATATCCCAAGGCATTAAGGGCATCAGCGTTATCTGCCTCAATCTCAAGAATACTCTTAAATTCTTTAATTGCCAATTCTCTTCTGCCGGTCTCGTCATAAATAAGGCCTGTATACAACTTAGCCTCAATATTTTTAGGCTCTATCTTCAAGATAGAGTCGAAACACTCCGTCGCCTTTTCGAATTTTCTTTGCTGGAAATAAAGTTGGCCCAAATATTGCTGGACTTCTAAGTTTTGGGGGGATTCTTTTGATGCCTGCTTAAGAATAAGCTCGTATTGAATTTCCGCCAATTGTTGCTCGCCAACAGCAGTATAAAGAAAGGCCAAAAGTGTCCGGGCCTGTAGATTATCAGGATTATTTCCAAGGGCGCGGTTTAATGCTTCTATAGCCTGAGGCTTCTTGTCTAACTTTATATAATCAAGCGCGATTCTAAAATTTATTGCATCTATACTTGAGTCAAGCCGTTCGACTTGCTTAAACTCTTCTAAGGCTTCTTGGCTCTGGTTAAGATTATCAAAAATAACGCCCATCATATAATGGGCGTAGACTTGCGAATAATCTGTCTTAGCTTTTGCCTGTTGCGGATATACTGTCAAAAAAAAGACAAAAAAAACCGCTGCCGCAAACAAAGTGCGTTTCCCAAACATATTAGCCGCCAAAAATTTTAAGATTTAAAGATTAACCCCAAGCGCGTTTCTTCAAATGCCGACGCGCACGACGCATCTTCTTTCTTTTGTGGGTGCGAATCTTTCTTCTTTTGCGTTTCCTGCCGCAAGGCATGAACTCGCTCCTCTCGTCGCTCGTAGTTTACAGTAAACAGTTAACTGTAAACAGTAAACTTTATAGTATTATTTTATTTAGCGGGTATTCTACAATCCCTTCTGCGCCTGCGCGCTTTAATTGAGGAATAATCCTACGAACAACCATTTCATCAATTATTGTCTCTACAGCAACCCATCCTGAATCGCTAAGGTTAGAAATTGTCGGCTTCTTTAATGCTGGCAATGCCTTCAAAACATTCTTTAGGTTCTTCAAACTCACATTCATCTTTAAGCCAACTTTACCTTCGGCAATTATTGCCCCTTCTAGAAGCATGGCTATCTCGTCGATCTTATTCTTTTTCCATTTATCTTTGTAACTTTTAGGATTAGCAATAAGCTTGGTGGTGGATTCACAAATCGTATCGATAATCTTTAATTTATTTGCTTTTAGAGATGCTCCTGTTTCAGTTAACTCCACTATTGCCTCAACCAACCCTTGCGCAACTTTTGCCTCTGTCGCACCCCAGCTGAATTCAACAGTAGCATTAACTTTTTTTTTCTTAAGATATTTTCGGGTAACATTTACCAATTCTGTAGCAATCTGCTTACCTTTTAAGTCTTTTATTGTTTTTATATTAGAGCCTTCAGGCACAGCCAAAACCCAACGCACTGGTGCTAATGACTGTTTAGAATAAACTAATTCCTTGACTCTAAAAACATTGGCATCGTTTTCCAAAATCCAGTCTTCACCGGTAATTCCACAGTCCAAGTCAGTCTGGACATAGCGCGGCATTTCCTGAGCACGCAATAATACCGGCTCTATTTCCTCGTCGTCAATAGTGGGAAAGTAAGAACGCACACCCACGCTGACTTTAAAGCCTGCCTTGAGGAACAACTTAAAAGTAGCTTCCTGCAGGCTTCCTTTGGGCAGGCCGAGTTTTAATTTGTTCATATCTGCCTTTATTATTTAAAGTTAAGTAATTATTTTTAAAAAAGTGCGGATTTTATTATACAATTTAAAAATCGTTTTGTAAAGTTATAAATTTTGATGGATGTTTTTCTTATAAGAATTATGGTATAATCTATAACAAGGTCAATTTTATAGTCTGAACAAGGGAGGCTGTTTATGCTTAAAACCAAATTTTTATGGATTGTGATTTTTGTATCTACTTTTTTTGTTTTTCTAAATATCTATTCTCACTGCCTTGCCCAGGTCCAAGAAGAACTCACTATCACCACTTATTACCCTGCGCCATTTGGGGTGTATCGCAATTTACAACTTTTCCCATTGGTTCCACCTCCACCTTTATGCGATGATACCAGAAGAGGGTTGATGTATTATAGTGATGCCCAAAACAATATATTTGTTTGCCGAGGTACAGCTTTAGGCTGGCAAGAAGCAGGCGGTGGTTTTTGGACACAATCAGGCCAAGATCTCTATCCTGATGATTTAGGCTGGCAAATTGGTATTGGAACAAATACGCCTACAGATAAACTCGATGTTAAAGGAACAGCCAAAATCTTTAATCCCAACGCATTATTTGAAAATAGTAATATTAGATTTGATTATAATGCCAACGGCTCTCCTTATATAAACCTTAGGACACATATCAATGATACTGAATTACGAGCTATTGCTTACGATGATATATTTGGAAATTTGATTTATAGCAGAAACCCTAATCTTGGTACAGGAATGGGTCTCGGTATTGCCGGCGGAGATCCAATGTTAGCCCTACCTCGCCTCGTTATTCCTTCTGATAATATATTTTTAGGTTATAATTTACATCCTGGTGACGGTACTGTAATTGCCACTCCAGATGCTAGTGGTAATCTTTTTGTTAGAGGTGATGTCGGAATAGGAACAAAAAATCCAAGCAAGAAATTAGAGGTTATTGGAGATATTAAAGCAAGCGGAACAATATGTACCAACACAGATTGTTTAGGACCATCAGGGCCAGGAGATTCAGTAATGGAACTTAGGGGGATTGTAGGCCACGGTCCCGACCCAAATGCCTGTCCTGGAGGGTGGATAGAAGCAAACTACACAAATTCGGGTTTTATTGGCGAGGTGAATGTAAGAACTTGCTACAGAACTGATAAGATCTGCCAAGTAATGGACCTTACAGGGATTGTAGGCCACGGTCCCGACCCAAATGCCTGTCCTGGAGGGTGGATAGAAGCAAACTACACAAATTCGGGTTTTATTGGCGAGGTGAATGTAAGAACTTGCTACAGATGTAATTGATAACTTTTTTATCCTTTGCAGGCCTTAACGCAGATTCCGCATATATACTGGCCGACAGCGCCGCTTTTTTGAAACTCTTTTAATTTCTCAAAGCATCTCTGATAATCAAAGTCTTCCTTTTTTTCTTTTATTGCGCCAACCGGGCAAACCTCAATACAAGCTCTGCAACTATCGCAATCTTTCTTTAGAGGTCTACCAATCTTTAGCGGCATATCAGTCAGAATAGTAACCAACCTAAACTGGCAGCCTAAATCTTGATTAACCAACAGATTATTCCTGCCTATCCAGCCTAACCCGGCTAAATAGCCGATTTTTTTATGGGATAAATGCGCACTCTGTTTCTGCCAATTAAGTATTTGGGATGCGGGAATCGGCAATGCGCGAAATCCTTTGGCTTGAATAAAATTTGCCAGTTTAAATGCTATCTGGTCAAGAAGGGAATTTGCTATGCGATAATGATGAAAATAAATTTTATTCGGCGCAGCCTCTATAGTATTCAGAATACTTGCGCTCAAAGGTATTACAAGGCAAACAGCCCAATTAAAATTTTTCAAAACATCTTGCTGCAATTCAAAATTCTTCTTTTCTTTCGAAATGTCAGCAACTCCAAAAAGCTCGGCACCCTGTTTTAGGGCTTCTTTCCTTAATAAATTATAGTTAGTTAGTTTTTGGTTAGACATATCAATCTCGTTATACGGTTACGGTCAGGATGCCCGTTTCGTTACTGGGTTAGGTTATTCGTCTTTTACGTTACCTTAACCGTTAACCGACCCGAGTTTCGTTACCCTTACCTTTGCCGATTTTCTTAAGCCACACCATCAATATCGAGATGCTTGCCGGGGTAATGCCGGAAATACGAGAAGCCGCGCCTAAAGTCAAGGGTTTTAACTGAGATAATTTTTCTTTTACCTCTCTGGAAAGCCCGGCAATACTCGAAAAATCCAATTTATCGGGAATTTTTATTTTTTCTAAATTTTTAAAGCGTTTAACTTCCTCTTTCTGGCGTCGGATAAAAGGCTCGTATTTAAATTCACTAGTTAGCGATTGGGCAATCTCGCCGCTTAATTTACAATTATCATCTAAATCCTTAAGTTGTTCGTAATTAATCTGTGGCCTCTTTAACAATTCAGCCAAGGTAATTTGTCTTTTTAAAGGACTGCTTTTGAACTGTTGTAAAAAAATATTTACAGACTCAGTTGGCCTAATGGTAGTTTTCTTAAGCCGCTCTACTTCCGCCTCAATTATTTTTCTTTTCTCTAACATTGCTTCGTAATTGCACTTTTCTACGAGACCTAAATCAAAACCAAATTTAGCCAGGCGTAAATCAGCATTATCCTCGCGCAGACTTAGCCGATATTCAACCCGAGAGGTAAACATCCTATACGGCTCCTGGGTGCCCTTAGTCACTAAATCATCAATTAATACGCCGATATAACTTGTAGACCTATCTAAAACAAAACCATCCTTTCCTTTTGCCTTTAGGCTTGCATTAATGCCTCCTATTAAACCCAAGGCCGCCGCCTCCTCATATCCAGTAGTGCCATTTATCTGGCCGACCAGATATAAATTCTTAATTGATTTTGTCTCAAGCGTCGGAAAAAGTTCTGTAGGATCTACTACTTCATACTCGATGCCATAACCTGGCCGAACAATCTTGACATCCTCTAAGCCCTTAATTGAATGCAGCATCTCAATCTGCAAATCTTGCGGAAGGCTGGTAGAAACTCCGTTTGGATAAAATTCATCAACATCTAAGCCTTCTGGCTCTAAGAAGATCTGATGACGGGCATGATGCGGAAATTTAACTACCTTATCTTCTATAGAAGGACAATATCGCACGCCGCGGGCTCTAATCTTTCCAGTATAAAGTGGAGAAAATTTTAACCCCTTTTTGATTATTTCATGAGTCTTTTCGTTAGTATAAGTAATAAAACAAGGTAATTGCTTTAAACTGCTTGGTTTTCCCAAAAAAGAAAAAGCAATCGGCTCTGAATCCAGCAGTTGTTTGTCTAATTTTGAAAAATTAATTGTGCTTTTTAAGAGCCGAGCGCAGGTGCCGGTTTTAAATCTCATAGTCTTAAAACCCAATTCTTTTAAATTTTCTGATAAGTCAAGTGAGGCAGGCTCGTTGAATCGCCCCCCAATATTAGATTTTAAGCCAATATGTATAAGACCGTTAAGAAACGTGCCTGCTGCAATCAAAACTACCTTTGCATAGATTTTCTCACCCTTAATAGTTTTAATTCCTATGGTTTTCTTCTCTTTTATGAGTATCTGAGAGACCTCTCTCTCAAGTATGTCCAACCTCTCACTTGAGCCTATCAAATTAACCATATAATTATTATAACGTATTCTGTCTATTTGAGCCCTGCTGGAACGCACTGCAGGGCCTTTGGACATATTAAGCATCCGATAGCCGATAGCGCATGCATCAGCTGCTTTAGCCATAATACCGCCAAGGGCATCGATTTCTTTTACCAGTTGTCCTTTGCCCACGCCGCCAATTGCCGGATTACAGCTCATAAGCCCGATAGTGTCGCGCTTTAAGGTAATCAATAAAGTCTCCAAGCCCATTCGGCTTGCCGCAGAACTTGCTTCGATGCCAGCATGGCCTGCACCGATGACTATCAGGTCATAATGGTCTTTCATAGTAGTATATTATAACTGAAATTTCAAATTTACAATAAACAAATTACAGACAATATACAATCTCAAAATTACAATATCAGAATTTGGTCATTTGGTATTGGAATTTGTTTGGAATTTGTAATTTGGAATTTGTATATTTACAAATTTAAAAAAGGTGGGTTTATTCCTTAGCGAGCTTTACCAAAAGGCCCATCAAATCTTTGCCGATAAGCGTACCTAGGCTACCTTCACTTGCACTCTTTTCTGAAAAACTTAAACTTCCATCGGGTTTTATACCAGGGCCGCTTATTAATAAAGGCACAGGGTCATCAGAATGAGCTTTTATTTTACAGACCGTAGAGTGATCCGCGGTAACACATATCAATGATTGCGCTAAAATGTCTTTTTTCTTTAATAGCGGGGCAAAAAAGAACTTATCGATTGCCTCGACAATCTCTTTTTTCTTTTTAAAATCTCCGTCGTGGGCTGGCTCATCCGGGCCTTTAATATGAATATATAAGCCGTCGAAATCCTTAATATTTTCCAGGGCGACTTTCAGCCACACCCCATAATCAACATCCAGATGTCCGCTCTTGGAAGGAACGTCAACTATATTCATCCCGGTTAAGAGTGCAATGCCTCGCTCAACCGGCATCTCCACAAAAGAAGCAAATCTGATTTTGTATTGTTCACTTATAGGTGGGAATTTTGGTAATTTATCTCCTGCATCACGTGAAAGTATTACGTTTGCCGGCACCTTCCCTTCTTGGATTCGTTTCTTATTAACCGCAGCCTCTTTCAAGACCAAATGTGATTTTTTTGTAAATTCATTAGTCAGGCGGGCTGCCTCTTGAGCAGATGGTAAATCCGTTGCCTCTTTCAACGCCTCGCAATTTAAAACACGCATCTCGAATTTTTCTTTTGCAATGCCAAAGGCGCCCTGCTTTTCATATGCAGGGTCGGTATTAGAAATGTCAGCGCTGAGTCTGCCTCGGGCGCTCCTTATCACTAAACATCCGCGGTGACCTATGGTGCTTTTAAATTCAAACGTCGCATCGCTTAAAGTAACTTGGGAATTAATCTCTCTTGCCAAAGCAGCTGCCTCTTCGCTTGACAAATTCCTGCCTACCCTGCGGTCTTTAATAGTCACGCCGTCATCAAGGACAGTTGCAAAATTTACCCGAAACGCCAAATCGCCGTCGTTAACCTTTAGGCCTTCGGCAAAAGACTCTAAAGGTCCTCGGCCAGTATAATATTTGTGGGCATCATAACCTAATAAACTGATAACTGCAATATCAGACTCAGGGGCAATTCCCTCACCGACTGTGTGCATGACGCCGGTAACCCCTGTTTGGGCAAGCTTATCCATATTAGGCGTAAGAGCAGCTTCCAACGGCGTCTTATCGCCTAATTCTTTAATCGGCTGATCTCCTAATCCGTCGAGAACTATATATAAGATCTTCTTCATTATTAAGTCTTTAGTAGCGAGTAGCAAGTAGAGAGTAGAGAGATTTTTTTTTTTCTCGCTACTCGTTACTCTCTCCTCGCTACTTCTTTTCAGCATTTAGAATACCCGCAGGAATGGCACTTAACACAGCCTTCTTCGTGCCGCAAAGCTCCGCCGCAATCTGGGCATACGCCAACAATATTACTGCCACCAACAGTCACGCCTACCAACTGTTCATCTATAGGTAAGCTATTAGCCTTGTCATCTGCCTGAGCATCATCTTCTTTCTGATTTAATAATCTTTTCTCAATAACTCGAGCAATAGCATCTGCACAAGAAAAAATACGCACGCCTTTTTCCCACGAAGGAGAAGGACATCTGATCCCTCTCAGTTGTTCAATAATTGATTTAATATCTAAATCAGAGCGCAGTGATAAAGAAACAAGCCTGCCAATCGCCTCAAGTTGACTTGCTGCACAACCGCCAGCTTTTCCCATTTGGGTAAAGACCTCAAATGGCCTACCTTGCTCATCGCAGTTTATAGTAACATAGAGATTGCCGCAACCCGTGGCAACTTTTGTTGTGGTGCCGCAGACAACCTCAGGCCGTGGCCGGGGGGTAATCTTGCCTTTAGCAGATGTTTGTTCTTTGGATTTGGTCTCTAATTTTCCTATATTTAAGACTTGTTCCTCGCGGCTGCCGTCGCGGTAAATTGTTACTCCTTTACATCCTGATTTGTAGGCTAACAGGTAAACTTCCCTCACTTCCTCTTCGCTGGCTTTATTAGGAAAATTAACTGTTTTAGAAACCGCATTATCTGTATATTTTTGGAATGCTGCCTGCATGCGTATATGCCAAATAGGTGAGATATCATGTGCAGTCACAAATATCCGACGCACATCTTCGGGTATCTCGTTGATTTGCGCAAGAGAAGTTGTCTCAGCAACCTTTTCCATAAGGCTGCGAGAGTAAAAATTCCTTTCTTTCGCTGTTCTTTCAAATATCGGGTCAACTTCTATGAGTTTATCGTTATCCATAACATTGCGGTAATAAGAAATAGCGAATAGCGGCTCTATGCCAGATGAACAAGGGCCTGCAATTATACTTATAGTTCCAGTAGGGGCAATTGTAGTCAAGGTGGCATTTCGTAGCCGCAAAGGCGGATTACTTTTTTCATATCGGCTTTGCTCAAATGCAGGAAATACACCGCGTCTTTTAGCCAGTTCAACCGAAGCAGACCTTGCTTCTTCTAAAATAAAAGACATTAATTTTTCTGCCAATGCCACTGCCTCATCAGAATCGTAAGGAATATTAAGTAAAAGTAATAGGCTTGCCCAACCCATAACCCCAAGGCCAACTTTGCGGGTTAATTTTGTTTTTGTTTCAATCTCTTCTAAAGGAAATTTATTTACATCAATAACATTATCTAGAAAATGGACTGCGATATGAGTTGTTTCTTTCAACTTATCCCAGTCTATATAGAATTTAGAATTCATCTGTTTGGCCATTAGAAAAAGATTTATAGAACCTAAATTACATGATTCGTATGGCAATAATACTTGCTCTCCGCAAGGATTAGTCGATTCGTATTCACCCAGCTGTGGTGTAGGATTAAATTCATTCATCTTGTCTATAAAAATAATGCCGGGCTCACCGTTATTATGGGACATCTCAACAATTAAATCAAAAACCTCTTTGGTATTGAGTTTCTTTACCGACTTTTTCGTATGGGGGTCAATCAGGTCGTAGTCTTCATTATTTTCCAACTTCTTCATAAAATCGTCGGTGACTGCCACCGATATATTAAAATTGCTAATCTGTTTATCCTTTGATTTGCAGGTAATAAATTCTAAAATGTCCGGATGGTCTACCCGAAGTATTCCCATATTTGCGCCCCGACGAGTATTATGGCTAACAAAACCATTAGCAATATAGGTGTGACCATTAGGCACAACTAAATCTAACGTAGAGGCCTGCGAATACATAACTTCTTCTACTTGATCATAATATTGATTCTTAGTAAGAATATCTCCAAGAAAACTCTCTTGCAGAAATTCATATTCTTCTACTAAAGTTTCGGCTCTAGTTCGCGTAAGACTTCTTTCATTTTTTATACCATCAAGATAATGCCAAACTTTTTTATAAAATTCATTCCTTGGCTTTAAAATAAGATTCTCATAAAATTCTCTAAATTGGCTAGACTGATTAGGGATAATATCATTATAACTAACGTCTCTTTTTATAATTTGACTAAGGCGTCCTTTCTTTTTCTGGCTTAAGAAACCGATCTCTTCTTTATAGGTTTTCAACCCTTTAGGCGTCGAAATAGTTAAAATATAAAGGCTATTCTTACCAAAGGAAGATTCTCTTTTCCTATTAGCTCTAATATTCGACGGTATTCCTAAGCTGAGTAATAAAACTTGTAATTGATGAATCAAATCTAAAGAAATAGAAGATAAGGCGACATGGTAGCCCTCTTTATCGATACTGCCGTCTGCCTCGAATAATCCCCTTAAAAAACCATTGACACACTCCTTATCAAGAGCCAAGCATAACCTAGGAATAGAGGCTTGCATTGCGCCTTTTTTATCAATGCCTATGAATTTAAGCCATTCTACTAACATTTTACAATGATAGATGAGATTGATGCTTTTATCATTAGGTTTCTGTTCTACGCGACTGTTTATTCCGAATAACTCCTTAACCTGACTATCAAAATAGCTTTTAAGTTCGAGGCAATCATGAGGGACTGCTAACATTAATTTGCCTTTATGGAAACAACCATCTCCTATAAAATAGCCAATTAATTCGGCTAAATTTACGCTCATTTCAGTAGGTAGCTTACATATCTTTGCATTAAAATGAAACTTTTTTTCAAAGCGAGGAAACTTTATTTTGTTGCCATTAAAGCTCCCCATTTGTAAAGCAACCCAATCACCTTTGCCAATATCTCCCAATTCTTTCCAAATATAATTGCCTTCTTTATCAATAATCCTAATTTTGTGATTTAGAGTAGCAGTAAATCTATAGCCACCTTTTGTAATTATAGTCTTAACTGGTTTAATACCATTATTATAAAATTGTTCTGCTAATTTTAGCCCATCATCACTAAAAACTCTTAGATTTAACCTCTGATATTCACCCGATGGTGCAAAGGCAATGTCTTTAATTGGTAATAAACCTTTTTCAGTGGAAATAATTGTATTCTCTTCTACGCAGCCGCCTTGTTTTACAGCTTGTGTTGCCGCATCAAAAACCTTCATAAAAGAAACCGGACCAGAAGCAATACCTCCGGTAGATTTAACTACTGAATTCTTAGGACGTAAGCGCGAGAAGGAAAATCCAGTCCCTCCGCCAGATTTATGGATCAAAGATGTCGCCTTAAGCGCTTCAAAGATATCTTGCATAGAATCACCTATAGGAAGTACAAAACAGGCAGATAACTGGCCTAATTCTTTGCCGGCATTCATAAGTGTAGGCGAATTAGGCATAAATAACAGTCTACTCATTACCTCAAAAAATTTTTGCGATGTCTTCTGTACATCTGCTTCGCTTGAGCCATAAAGCTTATCTGCTGCGGCTATTGCTGTTGCCACGCGCATAAACATCTGCTCTGGAATCTCAATTGTCTTACCTTCAGCATCTTTTCTCAGGTAGCGCCGCGCTAAAACAGTGAGGGCATTCTCGCTAAGTTCAATAGCCATATTTCACCTCAAAAAATTTTTACCCCGTTTAGAGATTCGGTCTCAAATATATTCTCAAATATTTAATTCACTTCTGTAAAAGAAAAGTTTTATTCTGAATATTAGCCGCTTTACGTCCGCCAAAAAAATTTGGCGGACTATCTCTAACGGGGTTTATTATTTCGATTGAATCTTTAACTTCAAAAGTATACTCTCAGAGCCTTTCTCTGTCAAGTGTAAAATATACTATATATGGTAGATATTTAAAAAATTAATACAATAAGTAGGGCTTCATAAAAATCATTTCGCCCTTAATTATCAGCCCTAAATAGAATTTTTAGAGGGCTGATCTTAAGGTTTGGGAGCAGCCACGGAATCGCGAATGACTAATTCTGTTTTTAGGACGGTGGCTTTTATTGCCATAGGCTTCTTAACCATAAGATATAACAAAATCTCTAATGCCTTCTCGCACATTTGTGTAAGCGGCTGTCTGACCGTCGTCAATCTGATTTGACCAAAAAGCCCAACCGGATCGTCGTCAAAACCAATAATCGAAATATCCTGTGGTACCTTTACTCTCCTTTCGCTAAAGTAAGAAATAACTTCCATTGCCATATCATCACTAGCTACAAAAATAGCAGTTGGCCGCAGATGCATTTTTAAAATATTTTCAGCTTGTTTTCTGGCAGAATTTCGCGAATAATCAGCTTTGAATATATAATTTTCATCCAGAGGAATTTTATTAACCTCTAATGCTTTTCTGTAGCCTTTTAGCCTATCGCTTGCTGCCTGAGTATTCAAATCGCCGGTAATATGAACAATAGACTTATGCCCCAGTCCTATCAGATAATTTACTGCCTCAAAGGCGCCAGCCTCATTGTCAATATAAATACAATTTACATCTTTAGATTCGATTCTCTTATTAATGACTACGGTAGGCAGCTCATGCTTTAAGGCCTCGTCTAATTGGGATTCATTTTCTATTATATCTGAAAATACTACTCCATCTATGCTGGATAAATTTAAAATTGCCGTTTTGCCACCCAGATGAAGCAATAAATCCAAATGCATTCTCTCGCAGACTGTTCCGACAGCCCGAATAATTTCAATGGCATAAAATGAATGGAATACGCCGCTATAGCGCGGAATAACCAGGGCTACGGTATTGCTTTTTCCTCCCGCAAGTCGTTGCGCGCTAGAATTAGGTTTGTATTTTAATTTGCGGATTGCCTCTTCGACTCTAATACGATTAGCTGGCTCTACGGAAGGGACTTTATTTATAACGCGGGAAACAGTGGTGGTAGAAACGCCTGCAGCTTTTGCTACGTCTAGAATGGTTATTTTTTTCACTATTTAATGAGTAGATAACTTACTGAGCTTTAGCGAGGTAAGTTATAGCGAAGTGTCTACGAAGTAAATATCTATGGCCTTACGGCCATAGCATTCAAATCAAAATTCAAGTTCCACTTGTCCGCTGTCTTCTCTCCCTTGATGTTCGATGTATTTCTGTATCACTACTTCATCTATGCCTACTGT
>JBFMEB010000035.1:0-13265 GCA_040753675.1 Candidatus Omnitrophota bacterium
GGATTTAACAACAACCCGAAGGGCAGAATTCCACGGGCTTGCCCGTGGATGAATGTATAGGCGGCGATATGGTATAATGGCTGCATGGAAGTTAGGGTAAGCGGGCACAGTGTATATCGTACTCAGTACCATATCGTATGGGTAACAAAATATCGCCGCCGTATCCTGAATCCTGGAGTCAGAAGTTATCTGCTCAAGCTGTTTCCAAAGATAATGAGGAGCCTTCCAGGATGTGAAGTCAGAGAATATAGTATACGAGATGACCACGTCCATTTGATCATGTTGATACCTCCACGCTATTCTGTGAGCGAAGTAGTAGGTAGGATGAAGAGTCGGACCGCAGGGATACTCAGGAGGAGATTTAGCTGGTTGAAGAGGGTCTATCATGAAGAAGGCATAGTCTGGTCATCAGGATTTTTTGTTTCAACCGTTGGCCTGGATGAAAAGGAAGCCTTGGAATATGTAAAATGGCAAGGACGACAGGATTCAGGTCAAGCGCAGCTTGAATTTTTGTAAGAAGATGCCACGGGTTTACCCGTGGAGTCTTCACTTCGCACACATAACTTACGTCACAAAGTTCGTGTTCCGTAAGTTATGTGCTCATTAAAGGGGCTAATATGGAAGTAATATTACGCAAAGATTTACCGAGGTTGGGCAAGGCATATGATGTAATAAAGGTGAAAGACGGCTTCGCACGAAATTACTTATTGCCAAAAGCACTAGCTTTAAAAGTTACTAAGGAAAATTTATTAGAGATAGAAAAAGAAAAGAATAAGCAAAAAATTCAAGAAGAAAAACAGAAACTTATCTTTAAAGAATTGGCTGATAAGCTTAATAATAGGTCTTTCACAATTGCCGTGCTCACCAATGAAGAAGAAAAACTCTATGCCAGTATTTCTAAAAAGGATATTGTTGAGGCAATAAAACTTGAAGGCTTAGATATAGAACCCGAGGCAGTTTCACTTGATAACCCTATCAAAGAGTTAGGGATTTACGAAGTAGAGATTCGGCTTAAATATGATATTCGGGCAAAAATAAAAATTTGGGTAGTTAAGGAATGAAGAAACGAAGTCAAGTAGTTAAAACCCAAGACAGTTTAAGCGCAACCAATCGCGTCAGCCCTCATAATATCGAGGCAGAGATGGCGCTTTTAGGTTCGATGATGCTGGACGAAGACGCCCTGCATAATGCTTTGGAAATTGCCCGGGAAGAATATTTTTACAAAGAGAGCCATAAAATAATTTTTCGGGCCATATTGAATCTTTACAATGCCAATAATGTTGTTGATTTAGTTACACTTACCGACGAATTAAAAAGACAAAAGATATTAGAGGGTGTTGGTGGCCCGGCTTATTTAACCGAACTTACCAATTCAGTGCCTAGCGCAACTAATGTAGCTCATTATGCGCGAATTGTTAAAGAAAAGAGCATGCTGCGTGGTCTGATAAATCATGCCACCCAAATAATGACCGAGGCCTTTGAGGCCGAGGGTAAGATTGACGAGGTCTTAGATCATGCTGAGCAATTGATATTTCAGATAAGTGATAATCGGGTTGCGACCGTAAATGTTTCACTCAAAGAGATTATTAAAGATAGTATCGAGACAATTGATAGGCTTTATCAGCGCAAGGCACATGTTACAGGATTGCCTACTGGTTTTGTTGATTTTGACGTGCGCACCGCAGGCTTGCAGTCTTCTGATTTTATTGTAATCGCAGGAAGGCCTTCGATGGGTAAAAGTTCGTTTGCCATGGGCATCGCTGAACATGTAGGCATGGTAGAAAAGATGCCGGTTGCGTTTTTTAGTCTTGAGATGTCTAAGGAGCAGTTGGCCCAGAGAATGATTTGTTCGCATGCTCGTGTTGATGCTCATCGGGTAAGGACCGGCTTTCTTTCTTCGAGCGATTGGCCAAAATTAACTCAGGCAGCAGGCAAACTTTCAGAGGCAAAGATTTTTATTGATGATTCGCCGTCTTTAAGTATATTTGAACTACGCGCAAAAGCACGTAGATTAAAATCGCAACATGATATCCAGTTAATAGCAATTGATTACTTGCAGCTTATGCGTGGCCCCTCAGATGTTGAAAGTCGGCAACAAGAGATTTCTGAGATATCCCGTTCACTAAAGGCCTTGGCGCGCGAATTAAAAGTGCCCTTAATCGCAATTAGCCAGTTATCCAGAGCAGTGGAATCACGCGTAGACCATCGCCCGCAATTGTCAGATTTAAGGGAATCAGGCGCTATTGAACAAGATGCGGATTTAGTCGTTCTGTTATTGCGAGAAGAATATTATAATCCTACCCCAGAGAACCAAGGGTTGGCTGAGGTAATTATTGCAAAACAAAGAAATGGACCGGTTGGTTCAATGAAATTAGCATTTATTAAGGAGTATGCCAGATATGAAAATCTCTCTTCGGCTGCTGAGTAACAGTAATTTCTTTTTAATTTTTATTTTGGGTTTATGGTTTGTGTTTTGTTCTAACTTAATCTCTCAAGCTCAAGATGAAGCATTGGTTTGGCAGGATAAGGAAGTTAAGACAATTGATATCAGCGGCAATAAAATAGCAAGCCTCGCCACCTTACTTTCTAAAATAAAGACTAAGGTTGGTACAAGATATTCAGTTGCTGTGGCCAGAGATGACATAAAGCGGCTTTACGCCTTGGGTTATTTCGATGATGTGCGAGTTGAATTATCTGGTTTCGAAGGCGGAGTGAAAGTTATGTTTGTAGTGGTAGAAAAGCCGATTATAAGCTCAATTGCCATAAAGGGTGCTCGCAGGATTTCGCAAAGGGTATTAGAAGATTCGATGAAAACAAAAGAAGGCGCATATCTGGATAAACAAAAATTGCGTTCCGATCTAGAAGAGATAAAGCGAATTTACGCCCGTAAAGGGTTTTTATCAGTTGAGGCAAATTATGATTCTATTCAAGATGAGGCAGCAAACAAGACCGCTCTGATAATTAATATCGATGAGGGTTTGAGCGCACGCATAAAAACAGTTTTAATCCAAGGCAATAAAACATTTTCAAACTCAAAAATTATAGGGCTTATTAAGAGTAAACCAGCTAAATGGTGGCTATTTAGAAAGGGCTATTTTAATGATTCTGTCTTAGCCGAGGATATTGAGCGACTTCTCTCTTTTTATCGAAAAGAGGGTTTCACTGATGTCAACATAGAAAGGGAGACATATAAATTACGTTCGGGCTGGTTTAAACTCATCTTAAAAATTCAAGAAGGTAAGCGTTATTATGTAGGCGAGGTTACCTTTTTCGGTAATAAGGCATTTGGCTCTGGGGAACTAAAGAAACAACTTAAGCAGATGCTTACCGATCATGTTTTCAGCCAAGAGAGTTTGCAGGCAGATGAATTTAATATCCGTAGTTTATATATGGATAACGGTTATATTTTTGCGAAAGTTACCGGCACCACTAATTTGAATCAAAAGACAGGCAAGGTTGATGTAAATTTCAATATAGTTGAAGATGAAATTTCTTACGTTAATCTTATTAAAGTGAAAGGCAATATTAAGACAAAGGAAGTTGTTATTCGCAGGGAATTGCGCCTTAAGCCAGGCGACAGGTTTGACGGGACAAAACTGCGGCGTTCCAAGGAAAGATTATATAATCTCGGCTTTTTCGACGAGGTTGACGGGATAGACTTTGATATAGAGCCGACCGAGGATAAAAATAAGAGCAATTTGATAGTTCAGGTTAAGGAAACGCAAACTGGAGCCTTTAGTTTTGGCGGAGGCTACAGCACAGTTGATCAGTTTGTGGGGTTTGTAGAAATAGAGCAGAAGAATTTTGACTGGAAGAATTTCCCTTATTTCACTGGAGCCGGACAAGATTTAAGAGTGCGCGCTTCCATAGGTAGTATTAGTAAAAATCTTGATCTGAGTTTTACTGAACCTTGGATGTTTGACTATCCGGTTTCTTTTGGATTCGACGTATATAGACGCCAGCGTAACCGGGAGACAGATGTAGGATATGGTTATGATGAAGACAGACTCGGCGGGGATTTACGCCTGGGCAGAGAATTTTCTGATTATTGGCGCTCTGATACATTTTATAGGATAGAAAAGATTGAGATTGGTGATATAGAAAATTCGGCCTCAGCAGATTTTAAAAAAGAAGAAGGTGAAAATAACTTAAGCACCTGGGGTTTAAGCGCTACCTTTGATAGCCGGGATAATATTTTTGAGCCACATAAAGGGTTAGTTTTTTATAATAGCTTTGAGACTACCGGCGGCCCCTTTGGAGGCGATAAGAATTTTACAAAATTATGGAATTCCACAAGTTACTTCTTTCCTATGCCTAAAGATGCCGTAATTATGTTTAAAGTTCAATCTGGTCTGGAAAATCCTTTTGGTGATAGCGACGAGGTCCCCATATACGAGCGTTTCTTTGCTGGAGGTGCTAATACTATCCGCGGTTATAGAGAGCGAAAAGTTGGGCCTATAGATACTTTAACAGATGATCCTATCGGCGGAGAAGCGCTTTTCGTAGGCAATCTTGAATACCAATATCCAATCTGGAAATATATGAGAGTTGTAGGATTTTTAGATTCTGGTAATGTCTGGCGAAGAGTGGAAGATTTTGCCAGTGGGAACTTTAAGACCGGCGTTGGATTTGGCTTGAGGGTAAAGACGCCGCTAGGCCCTTTTAAGTTAGACTATGGTTTCCCGCTTAATGTCGAGCCAGGAGAAGATAAGAAGGAAGGCCGTTTCCATTTTAGTTTTAGCCGCGGGTTTTAAGTGAGACCACCCAGCCCTTTTGGTTAGGGCGGAATTAAAAGACAAAATATATCTCGCCAAAAGGGCGGGGTTAAATTCGCAGACGACCTACGGTCTACAACTTACGTCGTTAAAACTCCGTAAGTTGTCTGCTCATTTAAAAAGGAGAGATAAGATGAACAGTGTGAAACGTGTTTTAGCAGTAATAGTAATGCTTAGTTTTCTAATTGCTCCTCTTTGCTATGCTGAGTATAAGATTTGCACCATTGATTTATTAAGAGTATTCGAGGAGTATCAGAAAAGGAAAGATTTTGACGCCCAACTTGAAACATTGAGAAAAGAAAAAGAGGGGCAAAGAAATAAGTTAATAGATCAATTAAAAGAGATCCAGGATAAGATGTCGGTTCTTTCTGACTCAGAAAAGGCAAAAAAACAGAACGAGCTGTCTGTTAAGAGCAAAGAACTTCAGGAGTTAGACCAGAAAATACGCATTGATTTACGTAAAGATTGGGATGAGAAATTAAGAGATGTTTTGGACGACATCAAAAAGGTAGTAGAAGATTTTTCTAAAAAAGAGGGCTTTACCTTTGCCATAGATAACAAGGCGCTTCTTTATAGCGCGCAGGAGACAGATGTAACTGAGCAAATTATAAAAATTTTAAATAGCAAGTATAAGAAATAAGTGAAAACATAAGTTATGGAGCTGTGTTTAAACGACATAACTTATATGTTTGAACTTACCCAGCACTTATTTTACTAAATAGTTTTTATAAAATAAAAGTTGTACACAAAATTAAATTTTTTAACTTTATCTCCAGCATTGCAGTAAAATAAGTGCTGGGTTAAATTCGCAGACGACCTGCGGTCTACAACTTACGTCATTAAAACTCCGTAAGTTGTCTGCTCATTAAAAATGAAGCCCAACATTACAGGTTTTAAATTAAATAAGACATTAGAAGAGATCGCAAAATTGATTGATGGGGAGGTAGTTGGCGATGCCAAGACTCTAATAACCGGAGTCTCGGGCATAAAAGAAGCTGATAGCGGGGATATCACTTTTCTTGCAAATCCCAAATATTTTCCCTTAATAGATGAGACGCGTGCTTCGGCTATAATTACCCCTCGGCAGATTACGAATGTGCCTAAGCCTATTATACGCGTTGACAACCCTTCTTTGGCTTTTGCCAAAGTTGTCTCATTGGCAGTTCCTGCTGATACCATTCGGCCTAAAGGCATACACCAGAGCGCTATCTTAGGACGCAATGTAAAGTTAGGCAAAGATGTAGCAATTGCTGCTTATGTTGTTGTCGAAGACGAAGTGCAGATAGGAGAGACAGCGGTTATTTATCCGGGATGTTTTATAGGCCACCATACCAAAATAGGCAAAGACACTTTGATTTATTCGAATGTTTGTATACGAGAAAGGGTTAGTATAGGCGAACGGGTAGTTATCCATAGTGGCACAGTGATTGGTTCGGATGGTTTCGGTTTTGCTACTGTAGAGGGAGTTCATCAGCGCATACCTCAGATAGGAACTGTTATTATTGAGGATGATGTAGAGATAGGCGCAAATGTTACTATTGACCGGGCAAGATTTGATAAGACGCTTATCGGCAAAGGCACAAAGATTGATAATTTAGTGCAGATTGCCCATAATGTTATTATCGGCGAGAATTCAATAATAGTCTCGCAGGCAGGAATTTCCGGAAGCACTAAGATAGGTAAAAATGTTACCTTGGCAGGTCAGGCAGGCCTGGTTGGCCATATTGAAATAGGCGATGGCGCTATAGTAGCAGCGCAGGCCGGCGTAACAAAATCTGTACCTCCTAAGACCATGGTTTCTGGCTATCCGGCAAGGCCGCACGACGTTGCAAAGAGAGTAAATGCCTGCATACAAAGATTACCTAAGCTTTACGAGAAAATAGAAGCGTTAGAAAAAGAATTAACTGAGCTAAAAGAGAAAATCAGGAAACTTAACAAGAAATAATCCCTATGGATACACAAAAAACAATTTCAAAAGGAATCAGCCTCAAAGGTGTAGGCCTGCATACCGGAAATCATGTCCAGATTAAATTTAAGCCCGCACCTGTCAATACCGGTATATTATTTATCAGGACTGATATTGAAAATGCGCCGGTCATTCGGGCCCAAGCAAATAATCTATTATCAATTGATAAAAATCCACGCCGAACCAGCATAGGTTATAAGGGAGTAGAAATACATACCATTGAGCATTTGATGGCGGTTTTAGCCGGCCTGGGGATTGATAATATCATAATCGAAATAGATAATAATGAAATCCCTGGGCTGGATGGTAGCGGCGCTAATTTTATAGAGGCATTGGAAAATGCCGGGATAATTGCTCAAGATGCGGCGCGAAAGTATTTTGTGGTTAAAGAACCGGTATGGCTGGAGGAAGACGATGCCTCTATCTGCATTTTTCCGGCAAGCGAATTTCGTATCTCTTACACCTTAAGCTATCCCAACGATCTCCTAAAGGCACAGCATCAGGATTTTATCTTAAATCCAGAAATTTTTATCAAAGAGATAGCTCCTTCCCGGACATTTTGCCTGGAAGAGGAAGCAGACGAATTAAAACGCCAAGGTTTAGGCAAGGGCGCAAATTATGAGAATACTCTGGTAGTGGGCGAGAAAGAGGTTATTAAAAATAAACTGCGTTTTAGCGATGAATTTGTGCGCCACAAGATTTTCGACCTAATCGGAGATTTAAATCTCTTAGGGATACCCATAAAAGGACATGTAGTTGCCCTCAAAAGCGGCCATCCTTTAAATCTCAAGTTATTAATGCGCCTAAAGGCGCAAAAAGATAGATTCGATTTGGCTGGAGTTACCTCCAGCTCTACGGTTCAATTTAACGGTCCCATCTTGGAGGCAGATCAGATTATGCAGATTTTGCCGCACCGATATCCGTTTTTGTTAGTGGATAGAATTGTTTCTTTAGAAGAAGGCAAACGCGCTGTAGGCGTTAAAAATGTAACTATAAATGATAATTTTTTTGTAGGCCATTTCCCAAACCGGCCGGTAATGCCGGGCGTCTTAATCATTGAGGCGATGGCTCAGGTGGGCGGGGTATTAATGCTTTATCCTTTGGAAAATAGAGGTAAGCTTGCTTATTTTATGTCTATAAATAATGTAAAGTTTAGAAAGACAGTTGTTCCGGGTGACCAGTTAATTTTAGAAGTCCAGACCGGGAAAATCAAAACAAAGACCGGCCAGGTTCACGGGAAGGCCTCGGTTGATGGAAAAGTCGTTGCCGAGGCAGATTTAATGTTTGCTTTGGTTGAAAGCTGATGTCAATTCATAAAACCGCAATAGTTAGTAAGGGTGCCAAGTTAGCTGATGATGTTGAAGTTGGGCCGTATAGCATTATTGGGCCTTTAGTTACTATAGGCGCTGGAGTTAAAATAGGTGCGCATTGTGTTATTGAGGGCAATACTACTATTGGAAAGAATTGTAAGATATTTACCAGCGCAGTTATCGGTAGTATCCCGCAAGATTTAAAATTCAAAGATGAGGTTACTTACTTAGAAATTGGCGATAATAATATATTCCGTGAATACGTCACGGTTAACTTAGGTACTGAGGCAACCTCAAAGACAACTATAGGCAATAATAATTTACTTATGGCTTACGCACATGTGGCGCACGATTGTCTGGTAGGCAATAATTGTATTATTGCAAATTGCGGCACCTTAGCCGGCCACGTAACCATAGAAGATAATGCTGTTATTGGCGGCCTGGTTGCTATTCATCAGTTTGTTACGGTTGGCAAGCTCTCCATAATCGGCGGCTGTTCAAAAGTTGTCCAGGATATCCCGCCATTTTCTACCTGCGATGGACACCCTACAAAAGTTTATGGCCTTAATCTCCTGGGTTTAAAAAGAAATGATTTCAAGACAGAAGAAATATCCAGATTAAAAAAGGCTTTTAAGATTTTATTTTTCTCAAAACTAACCTTCTCTAATGCTATTAATAAACTTAATAGCCGAGAAACCTCCTCTAAAAGCGTTTCCTACCTAGTAGATTTTATTAAAAATTCCAAAAGAGGCGTATGCCGCTATCAAGAGCAATAGGTCTAATCGCGGGAAACGGGTTTTTCCCATTGATGTTTGCTCGTTCGGCCAAGGCAAAGGGTTTTAGCGTATTTGCTGTTTGCGTTAAGACAGACACCAACCCAAAATTAAAATCAATTGTTGATGAAATAACCTGGGTTAATGTTGGAGAATTTAAAAAGATGGTTGAGTTTTTTAAAGCAAAGGGCCTGACTAGCGCGGTGATGGCTGGACAAATTACTCCGAAAAAACTTTTTGATAAACGTATTAAATGGGATTCTGAATTAGAGAATCTCCTAGCCAATATCTCTAACAAAAAGGCTGATACGATATTTTCTGCCATTGCTAATTTATTAAAAAAATACTCAATTGAGTTAATAGATTCTACATCTTTTTTGAGCGAGGAAGAATTGCCGAAGAAAGGGACCTTAACTTTTAGAAGTCTAACAGAAAAAGAATTAGCAGATATTAATTTTGGATTTGATATTGCAAAAAAAGTAGCTGATTTGGATATTGGCCAAACCGTGGTTATTAAGGACAAGTGCATAGTTGCGGTTGAGGCTTTTGAAGGTACTAATTCTGCGATATTACGTGCCGGAAGGTTAGTTGGGCCAGGAACTGTAATAGTGAAGGTTAGCCGACCAAAGCAAGATATGCGTTTTGATGTCCCGGTAATAGGCCCTAAGACAATAATGCTTATGAAAAAAGTAGGCGCAAGCGCTATTGGCATAGAAGCAGGTAAGACCGTTGTTGTGCAGCGTAAAGAAACTATAACTTTTGCTGATAAGTCAAGAATAGCAATATACGCGGTTTAACATTTTAATTTTTGGATATTTAGTTTATAATAAAGAATAAGTTACCTATTTTAGGGGCTTATTCTTTTATTTTTGGTGTAAAATGAAATATATTTACGGTCCAGTCCAGTCTCGTCGCTTAGGTTATTCTTTAGGGGTAAGTCTTACCCCATATAAGTTTTGTAGCTTAGATTGCGTCTATTGTCAATTAGGCCCAACGACGCAAAAGACAATAAATCGCGATTCTTATTTATCAGAAAATGAGATATTACAGGAATTGCATAATTTTTTTGCTAAAAATAAAGAAGCAAGAATAGACTATGTAACATTTTCTGGTTTTGGCGAGCCGCTTTTAAATATCCAAATTAAAAATATAATAACCGAAATACGAAAATTCTATAATAAAAAAATTGCTTTGATAACAAATAGTACACTGCTTGTTGATAAAAGCATAAGACTAGAGATTCTTGGGCTTGATTTGATTGTGCCATCTCTTGATGCAGCAAGCCAGGCAATTTTTGAAAAAATTGATAGGCCTCATCCAGATATAAAAATCGAGCAGGTTATAGATGCCCTGGTCAATTTAAGAAAAGAATTCTCTAAGTTAATCTGGCTTGAGATAATGTTGGTTAAAGGATTAAACGATACAAAAAAAGAATTAGAGCTTTTAAAGGAAGCAGTAGCAAAAATAAATCCTGATAAAATACAGCTGAATTCCCCGGTCCGCGCGCCAAAAGATTTTAAATCCGAGGCGCTGGATAAGAAAAAATTAGAAGAAATAAGGCAATTTTTCGGCCCAAAATCAGAGATTGTATAAATTTTTGCGCCTATAGCTCAATTGGATAGAGCGCTTGCCTTCGGAGCAAGATGCTGGAGGTTCAACTCCTCCTAGGCGCGTTTTTAAAACGCGGATTAGCACGAATTTTTAAAAGGCAGATATTCGCAGATTAAAAAATAGATTAGCACAGATAATAAGGAGACAAGAGATGGAGAGAAAGAAGTTGGTTATAGCAATGCTTATTATTATAGGTATTCTAACTTTAGGGGATGTTTACGTGACTCGAAAAGTGGGAAGGTCTGCAATTACTGTTGAGAATAAAAGTGGACACGATATAGCAGAGGTTACCGTTGTTATTTATCCAGACATATATAAACTGGGAACAATTGCCAATGGCAAAAAAAAGACTATTGTTGTTCATCGTTCTGAAGGTACTGTGTACCTGTCATTTCAAGGAGAGAAATCTCGTTTCGATAAAGGCATTGGATATATAACTGGGTCGGATTGTGGTAATTGCAAAGTTGGTTTGAATGAAGAAGTAACTTATAATGAGCGGCTTTTGCTAGATTTCTCTTGTTTAAAATTATTATTATTTAATAAAACACAGATGAGCACAGATTTAAAAGAGGCAGATGAACACAGATAATGAGGAGGTGTTATGAGAAAGATAATTTTAATAGTTTTCTTATTAATATTTTCATCAGTCTGTTTTGCGAAAGATACAAAACCCATAATTACTATTAATAAATCAGACGCCTCAGAGGCGATTGAATTGAGTATTAAAACACTATTTAAGAAAAGTTATTATGCCGGCGATTATAAGCTTGTTAAGCTAAAAATTTATATTATAAAGATCCTTATCTATGGCATATTACTTTTAAGCCAACGGATTTAATACCTAAAGAGAAAAGAGATCTATTGGGTACGGGAGGCGAAATATTCGTCACTGTAGATTTAAAAACAAAGGAATGCGTTGTTAGATATGGGGAATGAAGCAGGTTCGGAGATAGAAATAATGAAAAATATTATTTTAATGGTTATTCTTTTCACTTTCCCTTTAGGTTGTTTTGCTAATGATACTACGACTAAACCAAATTCAATAGAAGCAAAACAGCCGATTACGCTTACAATTAAGTCTGATAAAGAGATTTATGGTATTGGAGAGGATATAGTAATAGATCTAGAGTTTAAGAATGATTCAGACAGTCCTGTAATATTAAAATTCGATAAACCAGGAAATCTTTATGCTTTTTTCACTTTTAAAATTTATAGAAATAATGAGGAATTAAAAACTTACCGTTACTTTGATTTAAAAGATATGGTATTTCCTATAACAGAGACTAAGCTTTTTCCCAATTCAACTTATAATATGAAAATTATCATTAATAAGTTAGACTGGGCAGATGAATTTAAATCAATGTTTGAAACTCCAGGGACATATAAAATAATTATAACTTATGGCCTTATTAAGGACTCAGCGACAATAGGGATTAATTCTAATAGCGCCACTATAGAGGTTGTAGACCTTTGTCTGAAAAAGGTGGTTTGCGAGGGTCCTTGCGAATTTGCTTGGAAGGGGATTCAATTTAATAACTCAACAAGAAAATGTCAAGAAAGTTATTTTTCTGGCTGCAAATGTTTTTTACCTTTCAAGTCACTTGAAGAATGTCAAAATAAATGCGAGAGAAAAAGATAGTTCGGTTTTCGAGAAATAGGCAAAAAAAGATAAAAAATCTTTGTTTATCTGTGTTAAAATATTAAGATAAATTCAGGGCCGTTAGCTCAATTGGTGGAGCAGGACACTCTTAATGTCAAGGTTGCTGGTTCGATTCCAGCACGGCCCACCATTTAAAACGCTAATTTACGCGAAGCTAATGCTAATACTCGCGAATTTATTAGCGATAATTCGCGTTATGAAAAAATACGAACTCATTGACCATACAGCAGATATTGGCATCAAGGCATACGGGAAAGATTTGAAGGAATTATTTGCTAATGCCGCAGTGGCTATGTTTGAAATTATTGCGACCAGGTCACCAAGTCATCAGGTCACCAAGTCATCAGCTAAGAAAATAAATATTGAAAAAGAAGCAGATAAGTTAGAAGATTTATTGGTTAGCTGGTTAGATGAGCTATTATATTTGTTTTCAACTAAAAATATAGTTTTTAATAAGTTTGATATTAAGGAATTAGACGAAAAACATATAAAGGCAACTGCATCCGGGTTGGATTCAAAGAATTATAAACTTAAAACTGAAATCAAGGCAGTGACTTACCATATGTTAGAAACAAAATGTAAAAGTGGCTACTGTGAGGCATCAGTAATATTCGACGTCTAACAACAACCCGAAGGGCAGAATTCCACGGGCTTGCCCGTGGATGAATGTATAGGCGGCGATATGGTATAATGGCTGCATGGAAGTTAGGGTAAGCGGGCACAGTGTATATCGTACTCAGTACCATATCGTATGGGTAACAAAATATCGCCGCCGTATCCTGAATCCTGGAGTCAGAAGTTATCTGCTCAAGCTGTTTCCAAAGATAATGAGGAGCCTTCCAGGATGTGAAGTCAGAGAATATAGTATACGAGATGACCACGTCCATTTGATCATGTTGATACCTCCACGCTATTCTGTGAGCGAAGTAGTAGGTAGGATGAAGAGTCGGACCGCAGGGATACTCAGGAGGAGATTTAGCTGGTTGAAGAGGGTCTATCATGAAGAAGGCATAGTCTGGTCATCAGGATTTTTTGTTTCAACCGTTGGCCTGGATGAAAAGGAAGCCTTGGAATATGTAAAATGGCAAGGGCGACAGGATTCAGGTCAAGCGCAGCTTGAATTTTTGTAAGAAGATGCCACGGGTTTACCCGTGGAGTCTTCACTTCGCA
>JBFMEB010000036.1:0-12830 GCA_040753675.1 Candidatus Omnitrophota bacterium
CTATGGCAGATGTTTTGAGGCATAAGACACCTGCCGAGAGAATCCATATTGGGTTCAATATATGGATATCAGCACGTAATATGTTGATGTCTCATCTTGGAAAGACTCATCCTGAATGGGATGCACTAAGTCTTGAAAAAGAAGTGGCTCGGAGACTTTCGCATGGGGCCATTTGAACTTCTTCAGAAAGTGGTAGAAGTGTTTGAGCGTCTTCAGATCCCTTACCTTGTTACAGGAGCCGTCGCTGCAATGGCCTACGGGGAACCTCGGCTTACAAACGATATTGATATAGTTGCTGCAATTGGCGAACATCATATTCTTGATTTGATTGCTGCATTTCCGGAAGGTGAATTCTTCATTAGTGAAGGCATGATTAGAGAGGCAATTCGTCATTATGGCCAGTTTAATATTATTCATCCTTCGTCAGGTCTAAAAGTGGATGTGATGATAAAGCAAAATACTCCTTTTGACATCAGTCGGTTCAAGAGGGCTCGAAGTATCCATCCTGCCGAGTCTTATCAGGCAAATTTTTCAGCTCCGGAGGATGTGATTATTAAAAAGATGGAATACTATAAAGAGGGTGGCTCAGAAAAGCATCTTCGTGATATCACAGGCATCCTTAAAGTCAGCGGGGAAATTGTAGATAGAGATTATATTTCAGATTGGTCACAGCGTCTGGGACTGACCGAAATCTGGGATGCTATTCAGAAACGACTTGGAGAAAAATGAGCTGGAGAGTTAGGGAGTTGCTGTTTTCTAAAGTTGCTGACACTGTTCACCGACACTGACACTGATTTTGGAGAGGAATAGGCTGGAGTTTTAGGGGGATGAATGAACATCAATCTAAAAATAAGCCCCTCATTTTATTAAGCAGAAATAAATATTTTTAGGAAATGCGGAATTCTTAATATCATATCACGAAAATAATTAAAAATAGCATTTTCGTGATACAATATAACGAAAAAAAGAAGATTCAGGAAAGGGTAATAAAGATGATTACTGCAAAAAAAATCGAAGAAATAAAAGAAAAAATTGTAAAAACTATTGCTCCCGAAAAGATCATACTCTTCGGCTCTTATGTGACAGGTGGAGCAAAAGAAGATAGTGATATAGATCTGGTCGTCATATGGAATTCTGATTTAAATCCTCACAAGAAAAATCTTTTTTTGAGCAGGCTTTTCCCAAAAAGAGATTTTTCACTTGATATCTTTGCATTTACAAAGGAAGAGGCTGAAAAGTTTAAGGATATTGCTGGAACAATCTTGTATGAAGCCTTTCATCACGGCAAGGTGATTTATGGATAATGAAAAACTATCTATTGTCAAACTATGGTTCAAAAAGGCTGACAGTGATCTCAAGACAATGGAAAATAACCTTAAGGGTGAAGACCCTCCTACAGATACAATCTGTTTTCACGCTCAACAGGCCATAGAAAAGCACGTTAAAGGTGCATTAATCTACTTCGGCAAGCATATCTCTAAAACACACGACCTTGTTAATCTCTTGACCTCAATCACAGAACACATTCCTGAACTGGAAAGCCTTGAGGACGAATTCCACGAAATAACCCGATATGGAGTTGAAGTAAGATACCCCGATATATTCTATGAACCGTCTTTGAAAGAGGCAGAAAAGGCTTATGAAATAGCCATTAAGGTTAAAAAAATTGTGCTAAACAAAATTAAAATATAAGCCGGCACTGTTTTTTACCGACACTGTTCACCGGCACTGACACTGTTTTTAGTAAAATGGCAGTTATGAGATTAAGGGTATGTGAGTTGAGGAGTTTTTTTTAAGTTTGAGAGTTATAGAGTCGTGAAGTTGTGGAGTTATGGGGTAAACACTTTAACTTTTTTAGTCTTAAACTCGCAACTCTGTAACCCTGAACTCTGCAACTCCCTGCGGATAGGATGGGGTTTCACAGACATGGGTTGATGAATGAACATTAATATATTATAATTAGGTCATGGGACTTAAAAAGGATTATTTATCTGGTCTTCTTGAGGGCTATAAAAAGACCAACGAAGTAATTGCATCAGAGAGAAGACGAAGGCTTGCTCAAATGACTGCTAAAAACTCCGTTCGAGAATACGACCACCTTTGCAGGCTGTATGCTGTCCTTGAAAAGAAAGGATTAAAAAGACTGGAAAGCCGGAAGATATCATCCCTCATAAAGAGAAGACATACGCTTAATAATAAGAGGGGCGTCCGGAATTAGATGAACCCTCAGTTCAGAGCCATATGGGAGGTTCATCGATTTTTTGCCGCAGAAAAGATCCCTTATGTGCTCATAGGCGGTATCGCCCTTCAATGGTGGGGTGAACCAAGATTCACCCGCGATGTTGATGTTACCATTCTCGTAAATTTAGGCGAAGAAGAAACTGTCATAAGAAAGATTCTTTCCGCCTTTTCTCCCAGAATTCCCGATGCCCTGAAATTTTGCCTTAAAAATAGAATATGCCTGGTCAAAAGCAAGGAAGGATATGAGATAGACATTTCCCTCGGCATCCCAGGCTATGAAGAGGAAGCAATGAAACGGGCTGTAAAGTGTAAGCTTGATAAAGGGCATACCGTCAGGATATGCTCCGCCGAAGACCTCATTATCCACAAAGCCGTAGTCGGCAGACCCAGGGACTTAAGCGATATTGAAAGCATAATCATCCGTCAGGGGAAAAAACTGGATATAAGATACATTCGCAAATGGCTGAAAGAATTTTCCCGGGCATTAGGGATGCATGAAATGCTTGATAGATTTGAGGAAGTGCGGAAACAGTCGAGAAGAAAAAGCGACTGATACTGTTCCCTGACACTTTTTTACCATTGGACTCTCAACTCTCTAACTTATAAGACGGAGTGAGGGGGGATGAATGAAGATTGAGAAGACGGAAATATGGATAACAAACAGTGTCGGTTATCTGTGTCAGTGTCAGTTGCTGACACCGTTTACCGACACTGACACTGATACTTTGAGGTAAACAGATCTCTATAAAAAATCTTTCAAGAAATTGACCCAGGATGTCACTATTGGATGATAGGATTAAAAATAACCGATACTATAAAAGATATAAGGCAGGTCATCCCCTCAACCTTATACGGGAACCAGCTAATCCGTGTGATGAAAAGGCAATATCAGTGTCAGCTTCCGACACTGTTCACTGACACCGACACTTGCACATACACTGTCACTGATTTTGGAGAGGGATAGGTCGGAGGTTGTTTTAGAGAGGGATGAATGAATATTAATCTAAAAATAGGCACGAGTTTTGAAGTGAATATAAAAATTAAGAAGAATTATAACCATTCGTAATATGATATAAAGAAATTTATAAAAATCCTCCTTTTCGTGATATAATATAACGAATACGGTTTATGGCAAGTTTCGATATTCACAAAGAAAAATACACCATGTTTAAAAGGGATGCGGAAAACGAAGAAAATTCGATTCCTACAAGAATTGAAGCTTACTTTAATGCATCCTTCCATTTGATAGAATCGAGGGTTTCCAAGTTTGGTATTCATATAGATAAACATCAGAATGTGAGAACAATATTGGAGAAAAACCATCAAATTTTTAGAGATGATACTGAACAGGTTTGGCGGGCATTTCAAGAGATAGAAAACCAGATAAGACCTGGGCAGATTTATGGTGGGGCGATTAATGGGAAAAAACTTAGCAGGACAATAGAACTCTTTTGGATAATTGAAACAATTTGTGGTAAATCAGAATGATACAGGAAGAATTCAAGGATATGGTTTTTAGGTTTGCAAGACATGCATCAGTAGATGATGTAGCATATATCTTTTTATTCGGCTCGGTTGCAAAAGGTGATGCAGACAGGCGCTCTGATATTGATATCCTTGTTGTTTTTGATACGTACTCAAAAGATTTTGAAAATTTGGAGGCAAAATCAAGAATCTCCGAACTGGCACTCACATTAGAAAAAGAATATGACAAGAATATTCAGGTTGTTTTTACAAATAAGAATTATGAGGGGCTACAACAACATTTCATAGAGGAAGTTTTTAAAAATGGAATTCTATTATATGTAAAGTCACCTTCTATAATAGTTGGAGGACTGGAATTAGAAAATTACGCAATGATTGCTTTTAGTCTTGATAAATTAAGCACTAAAGACAAAATGAAGGTTAAAAGAACTTTATATGGCCTTAAAACAAAAAAAGTAGTAAAAGGTAGATTTTATAAAAGTGAAAAGATGGGACTTGTTCAGCAACTGCAAGGGATACGTATAGGAGCAGGTGTTTTAGCCGTACCACAAAAAAATGTAAAAATGTTAGAGGAGAAGTTAAACAAATTAAAATTGACATTCAAGGTGATAGACTTATGGTTAACAAAAGATAACATAAGAAAACTGGGGTCGTAAGAAATATAAATGATAGAGGCAATTAAAGAAATAGGAAGAATAAGACTTAAAGGCAATGGAGATATATCAAATGTTATCGAGTCTTTAACGCTTGATTTACCATCTGAGATAAAAGGTAAAAAGCAACATCTTGTGATTCTTAATTATGATATTTTTGATAAGCAATTAGATATTAATTTTGAAGAGATTAACGAGAAAACTTCTCAAACATATCTATGGGTAGGAAACGAAGCAGGCAATAACCCACAGATATATTTTACTACTGACAATGTTGGTTATCTTATCTCTCAAACGATACCCAATTTGGCTGAGAAAATCCCAAAAGAAAGTGATCTTCGTAAAATAATGCAGTTAGCTATAAAAGAAATATTTTATGATCTTAAACTTTCTGGCAGATATAGATATATTCTTGATGTATCAAAGATTAAAACGACTGAAGGGATCAGATTGGCTGAAGAAGGATATTTAACCAAACTTTTAGAAAAAACAAAAAAAGAGACAAAGGATGAGAAAGAGATATTTAAACACATTTTGAAGGATATAGAATCTAAGGTTGTATCTAACATTAAATCTAAGACTTCTCTTGCTCAAAAAGATATTGGATTATATACCTTGAAAATAAACGGTAAATTTATGAAGGACAATAAAGATTATCAGGAGTTAATAGCTCATATAAAAATAGATTCATTGTTTGAAAATGGAAAAGGGGCATGTTCATCCTGTAATAATGATACATATATTACGGATAGTCCGGAGTTTTCAAAGGCAGGTTCTGCTTTAGGTTATTATACAACCGATAAGATAGGATTTTCGTCTAATCTTTCAGGAAGGTTTGATAAAAATTTTGCAGTTTGTAAAGATTGTTATACAAAACACCTTACTGGAGAAGTTTTTGTCAGAAATAATCTCTCGTCTTATATTGGTGGCTTAAGATTATACATTGTACCTAAATTTATTTTCCAAATAGAGTTAAAACAATTAAATAAATGGGCAGAATATATTCAATCTTCTTTTAACTCTGTTAAATCTCTTGGTGGACTTAAAAATTTTGAGGAAAAACTTGATGAATATCGCGAATTTGAGGATTCAAAAAATAACTTTGTCTTAAATTTTCTTTTTTATGAGTCAGGTCAGCGGAATATCAAGGTCTTAAAGTTGATAAAGGACACACCTCCAACGAGACTTGATATACTAAGAAGGGCTACAAATGTGGTAAGAGATACAGGAGATAAGATACTTGGGGTATCAAATCAATGGTCAATTGATTTGCAAAGTATCTACTACTTAATTCCTTTGAGAAAGACAAAGGAAGATAGAGGATTTAGGATTGAATATAAGAAAATATTGGGGTTATACGATTCTATATCTTCTGGGAAACCTGTATCTTATAGTTTCTTGATAGATCAATCTGTTGAACTCGCACAGGTTTATAGATTTGAAAAGTTTGATGCATACAATATAGGGAGACAGCAGAATCCTGATTTGGGCCTTGTTTATGCAATACTGAAATCAAATCTTTTATTTTTGTATTTAGAGAGACTTAATATTATGAAATTAGGAGGTGATGTCATGAATTATGATAGTCTTCAATTGAAAGATGAGATGAAGGCATTCCTTAAAGAGATGAGATATGATGAGCCTAAAACAGCGTTGTTTCTTCTTGGATACGTTATAGGTAAAATCGGAAATGCTCAATCTGAACTTACAGAAAGCCGCACAAAGCCAATTCTCAATAAAATTAACTTTGAAGGAATGAATCCCAATAAATTGATAAGACTGACAAATGAGGTATTTGAAAAGCTAAACCAGTATAAGGTCTTTTCTAAAAAAGAAAAATCTCGAGTGCCATTATTAGTTTTCAATCAAGGGATATTCAATGAATATAAGAGATTAATAGATAAGGAAATATCAAATTGGCAACTCTCAGACCATGAAAATATTTTTTATATTTTATCAGGATATGCCTATGCAACTCATAAGGCATTAACTTCAACTTCGCAAAATGTTCCAAAAGATGAAACAAAAGAGGAGGTAAAGGAAGATGAATAAAAATCAAATCAATAACAGCGATATTCTTTTTATTTATGATGCTAAGATGTGCAATCCTAACGGTGACCCTGACGACGAGAACAAACCGAGGATGGATTATGAGACAGAGACCAATCTTGTAAGTGATGTGCGATTAAAAAGGTATATCAGAGATTATCTTGGAGATAAACGCAATCTTATTTTTGTAGCCGAGGTTAACGGGAAAACAGTAGATGTTACCAAAAGACTTGCATACTGGATTTCTGAAAAGATCCTTAATGATACCAAAGAAAAGGAAGACAAGAAAAAAAAGGCTATAGAGATAAAGAAAACTCTTGAAGAAGGGAAATCCCCAGACGCAAGTAAACTCGTAGAACTTATAAGCAGTCAAGACCTTTTAGATGCATTTATTGATGTTCGGCTTTTTGGAGCCACAATGCCTATCAAAGGAGAACGGGGGGAATCATTTACATTTACGGGGCCTGTTCAATTCAATTGGGGATATTCTCTAAATAAAGTAAGTTTAGTTGAGTCCTCTACTATATCATCAACTTTTGCAGGAAGAACAAGAGAAGGGCAAGAAGAAGGCTATGGGACTTTCGGTAAAGATTATCGGGTTTATTACTCACTTATCGCTTTTCATGGAATCATAAGTGGTAAGAGAGCAGAGCATACAAAATTATCTGATGAAGATATAAGTCTTCTCCAAGAAGCTCTCATAAAGGCAATACCACTTCAGGCAACAACAAGGAGCAAGCTTGAACAATATCCAAGATTAATTTTAAGAGTCGAATACACCGACAAAGAAACATTTATTGGAGACCTACGCCGTTATGTTAAAGCTGATCCTCTTGGTGTAGAAGAAAGCAAAGTTAGAGATGTTAATCAAATCAAGTTGAACATGGATAGATTAATAAAGGAATTGGAAACACATAAAGGAAAGATAAACAAAATATATTGTTGGCAGGATAAAGAGCTAACGCCAGACTTTTGCGAGTTAATAATAGATAAAGATTTGATAAGCAAACTCCAGCCCATTGAGAATAAATCAAAATCTGAGGGATCAGAAGAGAAATGAAGTTGGAGAGATTATTAATCTTTGACCTAAAAGGGAATATTGCCCACTTCAGAAAATTCTATACAAGTTCATCTTCTCTTAGTTATTCATTTCCACCAAGAACAACAATAACAGGACTGATAGCTGGTATGTTGGGTAAGGAGAGAGATTCTTACTATGAAGAATTTGCTATCAATAATTGTAAGATAGCACTTTCAATCAGAAAACCTATGAGAAAAATAATGCAAACTGTGAACTATCTTAGAACTAAAAAAGAGGATGGGTACACAACAAGCAGGAAGGTTATTGAACATTTCATTGAAAGACAAATAAGTAAATATCCAACGCCCCTTGAATTGATAGTTCCACAAAATTTTAATGATGAAATAGTCTATAGAATCTATTTCTGTTATGTGGGTAATGAAAGGATAATGGATGAACTATATTTGATGCTAAAAAATGGGAAGGCCAACTACCCGATATTTTTAGGATTATCTGAGTTTTTAGCTAAAGCTAAGTTTATAGCCGATGTTCTTTCTCAAAATATTAAAGAATACAAACATGGAGAACCTATAGAAATTGTTTCCGTTTGTAATTCTGAACATATTTCAGAGCTTGAATTTGATGATGGCGTTGGGGCCTTACAATATATAGATGAGAAGATGCCCCTTGATTTTGCATCAGATAGAGAAATAAAAAAGACTGCAAGTTTTATCCATGAGAAAAATCAGAAACCAATAAAGGCACGGTTGAAAGTTCCTTACATACAGGTAACTTATGATGATCAAGAAAAGGTTATGAGAGAGAATATAACCTTTATGGAATAGGTCTTCAAATGACAGAGTTTTATTCTCATGCAATTGAAGATGATGACGGAAACAGGAAAGGCTCAAAGCTTCTGAAAAATCATCTTCAAGAAGTAGGAAATGCTATTAAAAAACTAATCATTCATTCCCCACCTAATAATCTCAGCCTTGTTCCCGAATTAGGGTATCTTTTAGGCATAGCTCATGACTTTGGAAAATATACCATATTCTTCCAAGATTATCTTTTCAACAATATAAAAGATACTCAATCGAGGCATCATCATGGTCTAATCTCTGCGATCTTTGCCTCATATTTAGCTAAAAAATGCTGGAAGGAAAATGACAGTTATGGCAAATACATGCCTCTACTCTTCTATTTTGTGGCCTTACATCATCATGGTGATTTAAATGCTTTAGAATTAGATTTAGTTAGAGTAAAAGATTTAAAAGAAAAAGACTTTCTTTCCGTTGCTGAACCATGGAGGAGCAGGCTGAAAGCATTACAATATCAGTTTGAGGATATTTCTAAAAATCTGCCCCAGATTCAAGCAGAATATGCAGAGTTATTGGGGGATTGCAAAACCATAAATGTAAAAATAGAAGATTTTCTTGATTCATGGCTCGATTTGCTCTCGAAACTCTACAAGTTACGTTATCAACTGATTGAAAAAGAAGATGAAGATACAAAACTTAGTATTTTTATTACCATTCTTTTTCTTTATTCACTGCTTATTGATGCTGATAAAAAAGATGCTGCTAATGTCACAGGTATTGAGAAAAGAAAAATTCCAGGGGATCTGGTTGATAAGTATCGTGAAAGCTCATCTGAGATTGATATTTTGGCTGTTAAAGGAATTAACGGAATTCGAAGTGAAATCTATAGAAGTGTAGTAGAAAAAATATCAAAATCATCATCACATCATATCTTCACTTTTACTGCACCAACAGGTACAGGAAAAACATTGGCTTCCTTTTCATGTGCATTAAAGCTGAGAGAGCAGTTAGAAAAAGAAAAGGGTTATGTACCGCGAATAATTTACTCCCTTCCATTTACCAGTATTATAGACCAAAATTACGAGGTAATAAGGAATGTTTTATCCCTGCTGCCTGATTTTAGAGAGAATGAAAACGCTTATCTAATAAAGCATCATCACCTTGCAGATTTGAATTACAAAGTAGAGGATGAGGAAAGACCCATTAGCGAATCGCTTCTTTTGGTGGAAAGTTGGGAATCTGAAATAATCGTTACTACATTTATTCAACTGCTGCATACAATAATCGGTTTTAAAAATAGGTTTCTAAAAAAGTTCCATAATATTGCCGGTTCTATAATACTTCTTGATGAAGTTCAGAATATACCGGTTGAATACTGGGATCTTATAAATAGAGTATTTAAACTTTTAGTTAAGCATCTTAATTGTTATATAATTTTACTTACAGCCACAAAGCCATTGATTTTTGATGAAAGTGAAGTTTCCCCACTTCTTGATAACTACAAAAAATATTTTAAAGAAAAGAATTTAGACAGAGTTACGCTAAACCCTGATGTTAATCCGAAACTGCTTGATGAATTCTTTCAGAAGTTTAAGGGGCTTTATGATAAATCTAAGTCCTACCTCATTGTTCTCAACACAATTAAATCATCAATCATTTTTCACAACATGCTCAAAGATGATGCGATGTTTAAAGGACTTGTGAGAGATAACTGCCTGTTTTATCTTTCTGCGAATATAATTCCAAGAGCAAGATGCGAAAGAATCGAAAAAGTTAAGGGAGTTTTAAGGGAGAAACGGAAAATTATAGTTGTTTCTACTCAAGTCGTTGAGGCAGGTGTTGATATTGATTTGGATATAGTCGTAAGGGACATAGGGCCTATTGATTCGATAGTTCAGGTGGCTGGTAGGTGTAACAGGGGTATGAATAAAACAAAAGGTGTAGTCTATGTTTTTAATTTAGTTGATAATAACACCAGTTATGCAAAATATGTATATGGCAATACACATTTTGCTGTCTCACATGTTTTACTTGATGGCAAACTTTTGGAAGAATCACAGTTTTCTGATTTGATAGACCAGTACTTCAATGTAATAAAGCAAAAGAAAAATCAAGATGCTTCAATACATATCTGGGATGCCATTAAAAATTTTTGTTTTTATCATCCAAATGCGAAAAGTATATCTGATTTTGAATTAATAAAAGAGAAATATGGTTATGTAGATTTATTTGTTGAGATAAATAAGCAGGCAAAGGAACTTTTAGCAAAGTACATAAAAGAAGTAGTTAATGAAAAGAACTTTCATAAGAGGCAAAATAATTATTTTTCAATTCAAAAAGATTTTAAATCATACATAATTTCAGTTCCGAAGAAGCTCTCAATAGGTCTTGGGCAGGTTAATGAATATTTGTTAAAGATACCTTACGAACAATTAGGAATTTATTATAAAAATGATACAGGTTTTAAGCGAATAGAAGACAATAGTTTTATTTTCTAAAATTCAATATGGAAATTAAAACACTTATATTGACTTTCGAATGCGTTAATGAGGCGAAAAATAATTCTGACCTTTTAAGAGGATACTTTGGGAGACGGTTTAAAGAATATGTATTGATGCACCATCATATAGGTGGGAGCAGGTATATATATCGTTATCCTTTGGTGCAGTATAAAATAGTTAATGGCATATCAACAGTTGTAGGAATTGGAATAGGTGCTGAGCTTCTGAATAAAATTCATAAAGAAGTGAATACAATTGATTTAAATGATAACAGATATGAAATTTTCGAAAAAACTATCTATTTAGGAAATGGAAATTTTAGATTCAACACAGAACAACAAACCTACTCCTTCCTCACCCCCTGGCTTGCGTTGAATGAAAAGAATTACGAAAAATACCAGAAGCTCGGCACATGGGCAAAAAAGAAAGAGCTTCTGGAGAAGATTCTTATCGGCAATATCATTTCAATGTCAAAGAGCCTCGGCTATACTGTGCCGGAGCCGATTAAGGCAAATATTGGCAATTTGAAAGAAGTCCCCACCTCTCTCAAATCCACTCCCATGCTCGGCTTTCTCGGAACTTTCTCTGTGAATTTTGAAATCCCTGATTACTGGGGGATTGGAAAGTCGGTGTCAAGGGGATTTGGGACGATTATTAAGTTAAAGAGTTAAAGAGTTGGGGAGTTGGGGAGTTAAAGAGTAGAAAATAGCCTGTTAAATCGTTATAATACTCAAAAAGGAGGTAAGTTATGATACCCAAATCTGAACTTGATAAAGCTATTGAGATTGCCAGAAAATATGGCATTGGGAAGATGTATTTAATCGGGTCTTCATTATATAAAGATCCGGATGAGGTTAATGATTACGACTTTGCAGTGGCAGATATACCACCAGGAAATTTTTTCAAATTTTATGGGGAACTCTTCAAAACCATGCCCAAAAATGTAGATGTAATTGATCTCTCAGGCAGGATAACCAAATTCAAAAGTATTGTGATGAGGGAAGGAAAACTTGTCTATGACAAAACAACAGATTAAAGAATATTGCGAGGCTGAGTTTGAAAACATAGATGCTGTAGTATTTGAACTGTTTTCTGTTGTCAAGACTGAAAAGTCAGAGTATTCAACCGCTGAGTTGGCAGCTATTGCCACTTTTATTCATAACTATTATAACGGTATTGAAAATATATTAAAGAGGGTTTTGTTTTTCAGGGAGATAGAGATAAAAGACACTCCTACATGGCACAAGGATTTGTTAAAGACATCCTCAGATATGGGAATCATTCCCAATGATTTACACGATACCCTTTCAAATTATCTCTCATTCAGGCACTTCTTTGTCTATGCCTATAGCTTTACACTGAGGTGGGAAGACTTGAAGCCACTTGTGGACGGTCTTGAGGAAACACTGAGGAAATCTAAATCTACAATCTATGGTTATATCAATAAATATGATTAAAAACGTTGAGAGTTCAGAGTTGGAGAGTTGAGAGTTAAGGAGTAAAAAAAGTTAAAGAGTTCACTCTATAACTCCACAACTCTCTAACTTTATATTTCCATAACTCCTAAACTCTATAACCGAAGGTGAAGAAATGGCAAAAATAGAAAGATTTGAGGATATTCAGGCATGGCAGAAGGCAAGAGAATTAAATAAAGCAATATATGAAATCACTAAAAACTCTCATTTTTCAAAAGACTTTTCTTTACGAGAGCAGATTCGGCGGGCTTCAGTTTCAATAATGGCTAATATAGCAGAGGGTTTTGGAAGAAAAAGTAAAAAGGAATTTTCAAACTTTTTAAATATGGCTCATGGGTCAGCCGCTGAAGTTCAGTGCCACCTTTATGTGGCATTAGACCAGAAGTACATCAACCAGGAGGATTTTGATATTCTATACGAAAAGGTTGAAGAAGTTTCAAAGATGATACAAGGTTTTATGAAGTATTTAAAAACTCTTTAACTCGTAACTCTATAAGTCAGTAACTCAATCATGCAGCTTGTCATAAACACATACGGCTCATATCTCAGGAAGAATGGAGATTGCTTCCTTGTTAAGAATGAGGATA
>JBFMEB010000037.1:0-11686 GCA_040753675.1 Candidatus Omnitrophota bacterium
AGGCGTTTAATTTTGGCGCACCTCCTCACGGAGGTATCGCAGTTGGCTTAGATAGATTTCTATCTATAATTCTAGGAAAAGATTCCATACGTGACGTGATTGCTTTTCCTAAGACCCAGAGCGGATTTTGCCCATTGACTGAAGCACCCAGTAGTGTCACTGAAAAGCAATTAAGAGAATTAAATATAAAAGTCAAATGAAGCCCAAACTTATGGGACAATAATATTCGTAAGTTTATTGGCTGAATTTGACCCAGCACTTATTTTACTAAGTGCTATCTATATTTAAATAAAGTTTTTATCCGAAATAAAACAATTTTATTTTTAAGTCCAGTCTTATCAGTAAAATAAGTGCTGGATTTAATTCGACCAAATAACTTATGTTCAGCTCACGCTTCCATAAGTTATGGTCTCATTAAAGGAGGGTTAAGATGCAAAGAAATATTCTTTTAAACAAAGCAGTAGCTTTTTGTGTTTTGTTGGTTGTTTCAATTTTCATTTCTGGCTGCATTGTCAGGACCTATAGCGTCACCAAGCCTCGCGAAGATATAGACGTGGCTGGAAATCGCGGATACATCCAGGGCAATGTGCCGCAAGCCGCACAGCAGGAAACCGTAACTAAGAAAACGCGTACAGTAAAGGTTGTGGAAATAGAATTAAAATCTCCCATAAAATTCGAGAGAGGTTTGCCGCCAGCAGAAGAAGAAAAAAGAGAAGAAAAAGAAGTAATGGGTAATCGAGGCTATATAGAGGGCTCGCCAATTCCAGTTGAGCCAGAAAAAGTAACAAAGACCAAAAAAGAAGAAATAATATCCTATACAGTGCAAAAGGGCGATACCTTGCAGAAGATATCACAGAAATTTTATGGCACAGTAAAAAAATGGCCTAAGATTTACGAAGCTAATAAAGATAAATTAAAAACTCCTCAAAAGATTTATCCTGGCCAGGTCCTTAAAATACTTAAATAGAGAGATAATTAAAATCAAATATTAAAAATTAAATATTAAAATTACAAATCAAAATTTAAAAATTTTAATTTTACATTGTCATTTTGATTTTTGCACTTTGATTTTTGAATTTAAAACTATTGTGCTCGTTATTCATTAAGATTATGGAGCAGACACTTAAATTAAAAGACGCCACCTTATTGCCTTTGCTTTTTGGACCTCAGGATGGCAATTTAAAATTAATCGAGAAAGAGCTCAGTGTTAATTTATTGGTGCGTTCCGATGGCCTTAAAATTATAGGGGATGCTGACAGTATAAAAAAGGCTAAAGGATTAATTACTTATCTCTTAGAGGTTATTGAAAAACAGAGCGCTATAAGCCGGCAAGAAGTAGTCTGCGCCATAAAGAATATTCATGGGGGGATTTCAAACGATATAACCTGTTTAGAGAGGATTGATGTTTCTTTAAAAGGCAAATATATCGGCCCTAAAACCAAAGGCCAGTACGAATATGTTCAGGCCATAAAAGAATATGATATTGTTTTTGGCATTGGCCCTGCTGGAACCGGAAAAACCTATTTGGCAATGGCTATGGCAGCATCAGCTCTTAAGAGCGGTCAGGTACGGAGAGTTATTCTTACCCGGCCGGCAATAGAAGCAGGCGAGAATTTGGGATTTTTACCTGGTGATATGAGCCAGAAATTTTCTCCGTATTTACGGCCGATTTATGATGCTCTTTATACTATGATTGAAGCAGACCGGATTGAAAGATACTTAGAAATGGGCATTATTGAGATGGCTCCGCTTGCTTATATGCGTGGACGAACATTCAATGATGCATTTATAATACTTGATGAGGCACAAAATTGTACTGGCGAACAGATGAAGATGTTTTTAACCCGCTTAGGCTTTGATTCTAAGACGGTAATTACCGGAGATATAACTCAAAGTGATCTACCCGGAGGAAAACCCACCGGTCTTTTGCAGGCACAAGACTTATTAGCAAATATCAAGGGAATTAAGTTTGTTTACTTTTCTAACCAGGATGTAGTAAGACATGAACTGGTGCTTGAAATTATAAAGGCATACGAAAATGCGCGCCCTAACAATACTTAAAGAAAATAAATATAAAATCTTGCACGGTTTATTTAGGCTGTTTTTATTCATAATTTTTGCTGTTTTTTCTATTATCTTGGTTCTATTTAGCAAAAAAGGCTTTATCAGCGAGCTGCGCGAAGGTGACGTGGCTTCAGAAAGCATTTACTCTCCCATAGACTTTAATTTTCAAGGGCCTATTGATGAGGCTAAAACCAAGCAGACAAAAGATGAGGCATTGAAAAAAGTATTGCCAGTGTATAATCATTTAACCTTGGCTTTAGATAAAAATACCATGTCCAAGGTTATAAGTATTTTATCTGAAGGTCTAAAAGGGCCTCACTATAAATCGCAGGCAGTTGAGTCGATATATGGTATTGTATTTAAAAACAATTACTTTATTAGCCTAGAAGAGAAAAGACGCCTTTTAGAAAATAATGTGGCACGCATAACTATTGTGAAAGGTAAAGATGGTAGTTCCAAGGAAATTCAATTATCGGACATAAAAACCCTGCCAGAGGCACGGGAAGAAATTATTAAAGCCCTAAACAAGGAGCCGTTTAAAAAGAAAGAGCGTGATAGCATATTAGGCCTGATTTCAGTAAATATTAAGCCGAATATTACATTTGATGTCGAGAAAACTAATAAGATAAAAGTTGATGCTGAGAATTCAGTCTCGCCTATCTACAAACATTTGCAGGTAAAAAAGAATGAACTTATCATAGATAAGGGCAGGATAGTTTCTAAAGACCATCTTAATAAACTCAAGGCCCTCTATAGTCTAAAAGATAAGACGCAGTCATTGCCTTTTTATATCGGCTTGAGCGTATTAATCGTCGTTTTTATTATTACCACTATTTCTTTTTTAAAGATTTATTACCCAAAGGCATTCTGTTCTAATAAAGAATTAGCCCTCTTAGCAGTATTATTTTTATTGGCAATAATTATTGGCAAAACCATAGAATATAGCCCGTTCAGCAGTTTTGTGGTGCCAGTAGCATCATTGCCCATGGCTTATATGATGCTTAGTTCCAATGCAGCAATTTCTTTTGTGTTTGCAGCAGTGCTCTCGTTGGTTACGGGTATAAGCTTTAGTAACAATATTGGGTTGGTTATTATATTTTTTATTGGTAGCGTGGTAGGACTGACTGCTGTATCGAGAGTCCGCCGCCGTAGCCAGATATTATGGGCAGGGCTGTTAGTGGGAATTGTGCAGTTTCTAGGCTTACTGGGTTGGGGATTATTTAATAATTTGGATTATTATCTAGTGTTAAGACAGTCAGCAGAGTGGAGTATGGGCAGCGCCGTACTTTGCGCATTTATCTTAATGGTACTTTTACCTATATTAGAGAGTATTTTTGGTATAGTTACTAATATTACTTTGCTTGAATTATCAGATTTTAACCAGCCGCTTTTAAAAGAGATGGTATTAAAGGCGCCTGGAACATATCATCATAGTTTACTTGTAGGTAATCTCTCTGAAGCTGCCGCGGAAAGTATAGGTGCTAATTCTCTTCTTGCGCGTGTGGGTGCATATTTTCATGATATCGGAAAGATAGAGAAGCCAGAATATTTTAGCGAAAATCAACGCGAAGAGGAAAGTAAACACGAGACCCTAAATCCCTCTATGAGTAGATTGGTAATCTTAAATCATGTGAAAGAAGGCGTAGATTTAGCCCATAAATATAAACTTAGGGGGCCGTTGATAGATTTTATTACTCAGCATCATGGCACTAGTTTAGTCTATTATTTTTATCGTAGGGCCCTGGAGGGCCATAAGGAGGAAGATGAGATAAAAGAAGAGGTCTTTCGTTATGCTGGGCCCAAACCCCAGACAAAAGAAATAGCAATCTGTCTCTTAGCTGATTCAGTCGAAGCAGCAACCCGTACTATTGAAGAGCCCACCGCCAATAAGATTGATGATGCTGTGCGCAAAGTTATAAACAATAAATTCATTGACGGCCAACTTGATGAGTGCGAATTGACCCTAAAGGATTTGGAAAAAATTGCCAAGACTTTTACCCATATCTTAACCGGTATTTATCATATTCGAGTGGTATACCCACAAGATAAAAATGTCAGTAAGTATAAAGAACAGTCAAAGCAACCTGGCGATAGCAGAAGAAGCAGTAAAGAAAATCGTAAATAAAATTTTCTGGCAAGCCCGCGTCAAAGACTATAAAGTTTGCATAGCTTTTTTGAATAATAAAAAAATTCAACGTCTTAATAAAGAATTTTTAGGACACGATTATCCTACCGACGTATTAACATTTCCATATCAGATTGCCAAGAGAAATCAAAAACAAAGATTTTTCACTGACATAGCTATTTCAACTGAAATGGTTATTAAGAACAGTAAGCTTTTTAGGACTTCTGTCCAAGAAGAGCTCACTCTTTATATCATTCATGCAGTTTTGCACCTTTTAGGTTTCGACGATACAACTAAGACAAAGAGGATGAAGATGGAGAGGAAGCAATTTTGGCTATTAAATAAATTTAGAAAAGATGCTATGGGAATTTGTTTATGAGTATATGTAAAACTCAAGCCTTTGTTTTAAAGAAATTTGATTTTGGCGAGACTAGCCTTATCGTGCGGTTTTTTTCAAAGGATTTTGGAAAAATAAATTGCCTTTTTAAAGGTATTCGCAGCGATGCGAAAAAGTTTGCCTCTACTTTGGAATTATTCTCTTTAAACGATGTAATTTTTTACAAAAGCAATAAAAATGAATTAAACGTGGCTAGCCAATGCGACCTATTGGACAGTTTTGCTAATTTGCGCTTTGGATTAAATAAATTAAACACCGCTACTTCTTTAATCTCTCTCATTGATGGTTTAATGCAGCCACACGAAGCAAACATCCCGATATTTTCTCTACTAAAAGAATCGCTCGCCGCTTTAAAGCAAGAACAAGACTGTGAAAAATTACTTTTAATATTTCAGATAAAACTATTATCATTAAGCGGTTTCGAGCCCCGGATAGATTCCTGTGTAATATGTTCTAATCATATCGAGTACACCCAACGGGCTTATTTTAGCTCTGCTAAAGGGGGCCTATTGTGTCAAAAATGCTTACCTGCTATAAAGACTTCCAGGTCAGTATATAGAGGCACGGTCGCTTCTCTTAATTTTATTCAAAAGAATAACCTGGCTGAGGCATTGCGTTTAGGATTAAATAATATAATAAGAAAAGAAATTTCATCTCTATTAGCTACATTTTTCGCATATCATCTGGAGCAGCAACCGAAATCTTTGGCCTATGCGTGAAACGGAGGAAAGACAATGGCTAGGATAGTTGTAGTAGGGCCCGGGGCGATGGGAAGCCTTTTAGCTGCATATTTAACTAAAGGCGCTGACGAGGTGTGGCTTCTGGATAAAGATAGCCAGAGAGCAAAGCGTATCGCAGAAAACGGCATAAAAATAGAAGGAGTAAGCGGCAATTGGCAGGCGAAAGTTAAAGCATCATCAGATACATCAGAGATCGGCAAAAGCGACTTTATCCTTATTTGCGTGAAGGCCTACGATACTCAAAAAGTGCTCAAATCCATCGAAAATTTAATAGGAAGAGATTCCCTTGTTGTTACGCTTCAAAATGGCATTGGAAATATTGAAGTGATTTCAGAGGCTTTTGGTTCTCAAATAGTTGCAGCAGCGACTACTAATATGGGAGCAACTTTACAAGATTTAGGCCTAGTGCGTCATGCTGGATTAGGCGAGACAGTGTTAGGCAGGCTTGACGGTAAGATAACTTTTGGCCTACGTCAGTTAAGGGAAATATTTAATAAAGTAGGGTTGGTTACCAGAATTTCGCGCGACATAGAAGGCTTACTTTGGTCAAAATTGATTATTAATGTAGGTATAAATGCCTTAACTGCGATCACCGGTTTGAATAACGGTCGGCTTATTGAATATGAAGGCACTCATAAAATTATGAAAGATGCTGTTACCGAAGCGGTAAAAGTAGCAAAGCGCAAGCGCATAAAATTAATTTTTGATGACCCTCTGGGCAAGGTTGAATCTGTTTGCGAAGCTACCTCGAAGAATGTCTCTTCGATGTTGCAAGATGTTTTAAAAGAGAAAAGAACCGAAATAGATTTTATAAACGGTGTAATAATCCGCCAAGCACAGAGTTTAGGTATTTCAACGCCTGTTAACCAGGTGCTCTACGAATTGGTCAAGACTATTGAATCAAGTTACGATAAGAAAGTCAAGAAGTTATGAGGCCTGTTTCGCATGTAGTAATTTCTGTTGGTACGGCAGCTTTTATTTATAGCTGGTTTAGCTCGCTTTGGGCTGCTTTAATATGCTTTTTAAGTGGCATATTATTTGATATTGATCATATTCCTGAATATTTATTTTTTAGAAAAGGTAAAATTGGCTTAAAAGATTTTTATTATTCTAATTTGGCAAATGAAAAAGAAAGGATTTACGTGATTTTACATTCTTTCGAATTAATAATTTTTCTCTGGACAGTAATTTCCGTATTTCGGCTTAACCTGTTCTGGATAGTTATCACATTGAGTTTCAGTGTGCACTTAATTTTTGACTCTTTTTTTAATCCAGTGGTAACGATATATACATATTTTTTGTCTTATCGCATCGTCAAAGGTTTTAGAGCCCACCACCTTTTTAAATCATATTAAAAAACAATTATGGATAATTTAGAAGTTGCTGATATCTTTAAACAGATAGCCAAAATTTTAGAATTAAAGAACGATAACCCTTTTCGTATCCGTGCGTATCAGAGAGCGGCTTTGACAATCGAATCGCTGCCGGAAGGGCTAGAAAATTATATCCAGACAGACCGGTTAGAAGAGATTCCTGGAATTGGCAAGGATTTGGCAGCAAAGATTAAGGAGATTGTAGCAAGCGGAAGGCTAAAATTTTATGAAGATTTAAGAGAGACAGTTCCAGAAGGCTTAATTGCAATGCTGGATATACCAAGTTTAGGGCCAAAGACAGTGGGCTTAATTTATCGAAAACTTAATATTAGCACAATAGATGAATTAGAGGCTGCTGCCAAAACTGGCAGGCTTTTAAAACTCGAAGGCGTCAGGGAGAAAACTGTTTCAAATATTTTAGCCGGTATCGAAATCGTCAGAAAAGGCAAAGAGCGCATTTCGCTGGGTAAGGCACTGATGGCTGCCGAAGATATTTTAAAGCAACTTTCAAAATTAAAAGATTTAAAACAGATTATGTTTGCGGGAAGCCTTCGCCGGATGAAAGAGACAGTAAGGGATATTGATATTTTGGCTGTTTCATCTAATCCCCAAAAGGTCATTGATAATTTTGTGGCTATCAAAGGAAGAAAGAGAACACTCGCAAAAGGCCAGACCAAGGCAAGTCTGCTTACTAACGAAGATATACAGGTAGATTTAAGAGTGGTAGAGCCAAAAAGTTTTGGGGCAGCACTTATGTATCTTACTGGCTCAAAAAATTTTAACATAAAATTAAGATATCTTGCACTTAAGCGCAATTTAAAAATAAATGAATATGGAGTTTTTTCAGTCAAAGGCAGAGTAGAAAAGTTTGTTGCCGGAAAAAGCGAAGAAGAAATTTTTAAGCTCTTAGGCCTTTCTTTTGTTGTGCCGGAATTAAGAGAAGACAGGGGTGAAATTGAACTTGCCCTTAAAAATAATTTGCCAAAGTTGATAGAGTTATCAGATATAAAAGGTGATTTACATGTCCATTCCAATTTCTCAGACGGTGCAAATTCTATCTCTGAAATGGCAGCTGCAGCCAAAAGGGCAGGCTACCAATATGTGGCTGTCACTGATCATTCTCAAGGCCTAAAGGTTGCCCGGGGGCTTAGCTTAGAGACTTTAAAGAAGAAGAGAAGAGAGATTGATAAGTTAAATGAAAAATTTTCGCCATTTCGTATCCTTTATGGAACTGAAGTGGATATTGACAATACGGGGAATTTAGATTATCCGCAAAAAACTCTTGCCGAGTTTGATATAGTGGTAGGAGCAATCCATTCAGGTTTTAAGCAGGCAAAAAAACAGCTTACCCAGCGCATAATCAATGCCTGTAAAAAGGGGCGAGTTAATATCATAGCCCACCCTACTGGCAAACTTTGGGGAGTACGCGAGCCTTATCAAATTGATTTAGAAGAAGTGTCTAAGGTAGCCAGAGATACTGGGATTGCTTTAGAAATAAATTCCTTCCCGGATAGATTGGATTTAAATGATGTTGATTGCCGCCTATCCAAAGGCTTAGGTGCTAAATTTGCAGTTAATACTGACGCGCATGACAGCGAGCAATTAGCTTTTATGCGTTTGGGTGTTGCAACTGCACGCCGCGGCTGGTTGGAAAAAAAGGACTGTATCAATACATTAAGTTTGTCAGAATTATTAAAGGTTCTTAAAAAATAATGAGAAAGACTAAACTAAATTTAATTATTACAATTTTTATTTCTTTGTTTGTTTCAGGCTGTTCTCAAGAAAATTTCCTAACCAGAACTAAATTTTTCATGGGGACAATTGTTGAAGTTACAGTCCCTAATCAAGAAGCAGCCAAGATTGTATTTGATGAATTCAAGGCCTTGGAAGAAAAATTAAGCCATTTTAATCCAAATAGTGAGATTGCGAAGCTGAATACTCAGGGTGAAATTGCGGCTGATCCGCAATTAGTGAGACTAATAAAAAAATCTTTAGAAGTGTCCAAGGCTAGCTCAGGCGCTTTTGATGTCAGTTGTGCTCCTTTAGTTGATATCTGGAAGAAGGCAATACAAGAGAAAAAAGAGCCGAACAAATTAGATATTAAAAAGGCGCTTTCTTTAGTCGGCTGGCAAAATATCTATCTTGATAAGCAAAGTGGTATTATCAAACTAAAAAAGGGGATGAAAATAGATTTAGGCGCTATAGCAAAAGGTTTTGCAGTTGATGAGGCAATAACTAAATTAAAGGAAGCAGGTGTTAAATCCGCCTTGATTAATGCCGGTGGCAATAGTTATTGCCTGGGGACTAAAGCAGGCAGGCCTTGGAATATAGGCTTGATTAACCCGCGAAAAACAAACGAGATAATTAAAACTTTTTCTTTGTCCGATAAGGCAATCGCGACGAGTGGCGATTATGAGCAATTTTTTATTAGTAATAATAAGCGCTATAGCCATATCATTAATCCTCATTCGGGTTATCCTGTTGAAAATGGTATTTGTTCTGTCACTGTGGTTGCACAGGATGCTACTACTGCCGATGCCCTGTCTACTGCAATTTTTGTTTTGGGCGAAGAAAAAGGCATGAAACTGGCAAAGGAATTTAAAGCAACCGACGTTAAAATAATTAAAGGCGCAGACTGTAATTGAGTTGGCTTATGTTTGAGATTAAAAACAAAAAGGAATTGGCTCCGCAAATTGTATTGTTAGATATTAGTGCTCCCCTGATCGCACAAAAAGCAAAACCCGGTCAATTTGTGGTTGTAATTGCTACTGAAAAAAGCGAAAGAATACCTCTCACTATTTCTGATTGGGATAAAATCAGAGGCACCATACGACTGATTTTTCAGGTTGTTGGCTTTTCAACAAAAAAATTGGCAACTTTGTCCGTCGGGGATAAGTTATTAGGTCTGCTTGGACCACTGGGCAATGCCCATGCTTTAGAAAAAATTGGAAATATAATCTGTATAGGTGGAGGTGTGGGCATTGCTGAAATATTGCCAATAGCCAGAGGCTTTAAAAAAATCTCGAATAAAGTTATAAGCATTATCGGAAGCCGTAATAGAGAGTTATTGATTTTAGAGTGCGAGCTACAAGAAGCAAGCGATGAATTGTTTATTACTACTGATGATGGCTCAGCCGGCAGAAAAGGTTTTGTAACTGATTGCCTAAAAGAACTCTTGGAAACGCGAAAAGAAATATCTAAAGACAACTCTTTAATTTATGCAGTTGGTCCGGTTAAGATGATGCAGAAAGTTGCCCAGGTGAGCCGTCCTACGAAAATAAAGACCTTAGTGAGCTTAAATCCTATAATGCTTGATGCTACTGGAATGTGCGGCGCTTGCAGAGTTAGAGTAGATGGTAAGGTGCGTTTTGCCTGTGTGGACGGCCCGGAATTCGATGCACAAAAAGTAGATTTTGAAAATTTATTAATGCGTTTAGATCAGCATAAAGAACTGGAACATAAGTGTAAATTAGGAGATTTATTGTGAGCAGCCGCCAAGACTCTCCTAAACAAGCAGCCAAAGAACGAATAAAGAATTTTTTTGAGGTTGCCTTAGGTTTTACTAAAGAACAAGCTCAAAAAGAAGCAAGCAGATGCCTACAGTGTAAAAATCCTGCTTGCGTTGGGGGTTGTCCTGTTGGAATTGATATCCCTGCTTTTATAAAATTGATTTTGGAAGATAAGTCTCAAGAAGCGTTAACAAAAATTAAAGAAAAAAATAATCTTCCTGCTATTTGCGGCAGGGTTTGTCCACAGGAAGACCAATGTGAGCTTAAATGTGTATTGGGCAAAAAGGGAGAAGCCATTAATATAGGTAAGTTGGAGCGCTATGCCGCAGATTATGGAGAAGTTTACAGTTCACAGTTCACAGTTTACAGGAAAAAAAAGTCGTCAGTTAAGATAGCAGTAGCTGGCTCAGGTCCGGCTGGCTTGACAGCAGCTGCTGACCTTGCTAAAATAGATTACTCTGTTAGTCTTTTTGAGTCGTTGCATTTGCCGGGCGGAGTCCTGATGTATGGAATTCCGGAATTCCGACTTCCAAAGAAAATGGTTAAAAGTGAAGTCGATTATATAAGCTCACTCGGTGTTAAATTAGAGACAAATATTCTTATTGGAAAGACTAAAACAATAGACGATCTTTTTCAAGAAGGTTTTAAGGCGATATTTATTGCAACCGGCGCAGGCCTACCGCAATTTTTAGGAATTCCCGGTGAAGAATCAAGCGGGGTTTATTCAGCTAATGAGTTTTTGACGCGCATCAATCTGATGCACGCTTATGAATTTCCCAAGTACTCTACGCCGATTTCTATAGGAGAGCGTGTAGCTGTAATTGGCGCAGGTAATGTTGCTTTTGATTGCGCACGTGTGGCGATGCGCTTGGGCAAAAAAGTTTACCTTGTATACCGGCGCTCTGAAACTGAAATGCCGGCAAGGATCGAAGAGATACAAAATGCAAAAGAAGAAGGATTAGAATTTCATCTCTTAACCCAGCCTATCGAAATTTTAACTGACAAAAACAATAAAGTTTGCGGCCTGAAATGCCTAAAGATGAAATTGGGTGAACCTGATTTAACCGGGAGGCGCAAGCCAATTCCCATAGAGGGTTCAGAATTTACCTTAGATGTTGATACTGTAATTGTTGCTATAGGCCAGAGTCCAAATCCATTGATAGGTAAGTCTGACAAGCGGCTTAAGACAAACGAAGATGGCACTATCTGGGTTGATAAAGATACTCTGATGACTTCAATTCCGGGCGTGTTTGCCGGTGGAGACATAATTACCGGCGCAGACACGGTTATTTCAGCAATGGGAGCAGGCAAGAAGGCCGCGGCAGAGATTGATAAATACATTAGAAATTTAAATACATTCAACCAGCAAGTGCAACGTTAGCAGTAAATACCTCGGAAGGGGTTTTGTAGTTTAAACACTTCCGGGGACGGTTGTTTAACAAGTTTTCGATCTTTCTTACACGGTAGGAACTAATTGT
>JBFMEB010000038.1:0-11629 GCA_040753675.1 Candidatus Omnitrophota bacterium
ATTGCCTTTGATTATCTTTATAATTTTATTATCGATGACAATCAGGCTATATCTGTCCTCTGAGCCAACCGGAATCTCGAAGGAATTAAAATCAACTTCTGGATCTACCCTGGCATCTCTATCCAATACATACATAGGAGTAAACACAGCTATGTCTTTACCCCCTAAGTTGCTGGGGTTGATGTCGGCCTTCTGCCAGCTAATTATTTCTGAAGTATTAATAATTAATTTTCCGCCTAATAATCTGCGCCGGCCAAAAACCATCTTTCCAGATTTATCCAAACCAAAAAATGCCTTGTTATAAAGAGACAGACGCTCTTCTTCTTGGGGCGTCTTATAGGCATCTATGTAGAAATTCTTGAGATGAAGCTGCTCTTGCGGCCTATCGGCCCGGTTTCGATTATAGAAACTTCTTAATAGCTCAGTGAAGAAATAGAGGAGATTAAAGATAAACTTAGCGCCTCTAAATTCATTAGCAACTCTGCGGGGTGAAACCATATGGATACTTCGGTCAATTTCTTGCGCTAAGCCGCAGAGAACTGACCATCCATCTTTATTTCCTAAATCAAATGTCACACCTCTAACCAGACAATTGGCATCTAATCTATCTTTGCCGGGTATGACCAGCGCTTTATCGTTCTCGGCAGCTACGGTTTGAGTTAATGAATAGAAAGAAGCAATATAGTCACCGCCAGAAACCTCATCCACAATTCTTCTTGCTTCATTATCCCTGGAAGCCTGGCTGCTCCTCTCTGTATATTCTTTTGTCGATAGTAAATGATTTCTTATAGCATTGCTGCAGATTCCTTTTCTCCTTGCGTATTCTAAACAAGAGTCGATAACTTCTTTTCTATGTGAATAAACCTGAAGTAACTCTTCGATAGTCTGGTCTTTAAATTTATAACTCCTTTGTAATAAACCAATCAATTTTGAGAAATTACCTTTATCTTTATATGTCCTAAGGAAATACTTATAAAATCCGTGCCTATCCAATACAACATTTCCAATTACTACTGAAATATATTCTGCTTGTTCTGAAATAGACAGCCCTGCCGCAAACGGGTTGCCGTGGAAATTTTCTATTCTTCTAAACAATCCGAAAATAATGGCTTTAGCTTTTTCTTCCGGACCTTGAGGTCTGAGCGCTATATAATCAAGTTGTCCGATTAGAATATTGCGCACTAATGGCTCGCTAATAAGCTCATTATATGAAACTACAAAAAATTCTTGTTGAAAATCTTCCGGCAGAGTAATATCCCTGCTAAGACGCATACGCGGCTTTAAATCCGTTCCCGGATAGAATCTCTCTGCAATTTTTATAACCTTACTAAAGGCCACCTCTAAATTCCTCGCTCTTACTCTATCTTCTGCTTTTGAAGACTTAAGGAGATATCCAACTATATCTTCAAGAGAACCCTCGGCAAGTAATTTTAAGTTTTTATCAGCACCTCTTGCCTCAGCGCTAAAAGCAGTATCTGACGAAGCTTTAGTAGTTGTTTTGTTGGTAATTGACCATTTGGTAAGATAAACAAGGGCGTTGACTTTGCCTTGTTGATTAAGCATATCGAAATTATCAATGATGGCTCTCAGCAACTTAGCTGTAGCTTGAACTCCGCTGCCTGCCTTTGTCAAGCCTTCAGCGCTAATGACAGCATCCTGGTCATCATCCACGGCTAAGTAATGGACATTGCTTAGGGTTCCAACTACTATGGCATCATCCCCTTGAGCACTGAAGTTGTTGCCGAGATAAATTAACTCTTCAGGTAAAATATTGTTTGTAGTAAGGAAATGCTCTACTGTGCTAACTTTGTTAGTCGCATCATTAATTAATATAACCTCGATACCGCGTCTCAATAATTCTTCGATTAAGCTGATGCCTTTTAAGTTAGCTATAATTCCGAAACGGGGAGAATATGCTATTGGCTTTGAAACATAACCAGATAATCTATCTTCTGCTTTTGTTTTAGCATAAGCATAATAACCTGCGCCCATAGCTCCAGCAAAGCGGATAAGCTGCAAATCTTTAGTAGGTCTTTCTATTTTAGTCCTTCCGTCAGCCAAGATGTTGAGTGCCTCCTGGACAAAGATGTCTCCGCCGCTTAAGGTTACTCCACCTGAAATTTTTACTTTTTCAACAGGCAAAACTTTTCTTAATTCTGCTATCAACGCTGCTATATATCTTGCCACTAACCTGTGCGCAGCCAATGCTTTTTGCTGCCAGTCAAGAGGATTGCCGGAAAGCGCATATTCTTTAACGACCTCTTCTGGCTTAAGTAAAAGCATGCCAACAAATTTTGCTCTATCCGTAGCTGGCACGCTCGCCGGGAAGGTTATACCCATAATTTCTGCTGCCTTAACTAATCCTGCTTGTGATACATACTGTTGGGCTGCGCCCATAATCTTGGTAAATCCATGGGCAGTCGCATTATCAGACACATCAATAACTACGTTACCTAATTCATGCACCAGGTTAATATCTAATTTTGCTTCTTGCTCAAAATATGCGCTAGCCATAGCTGTACCCAGTATAAGATAAAGTGTATTTTTGATATCTTCACCTTTGGCTCTGGCATCAGCAGCTAATTTATATGCTGCTGCCTCTCCGTCATTTAATATCGCGACTGGCACGCCTAAGTCTTGCTCTAATCTATTCTTTATCGGCGATATTACATTTACGAATTGGTCTCTGTTTATACCAAAACCTATTGCGGCTTGCAGCTTTATATAGTCATCTACAACCGGAGAAGCCCAGCTAATACCAACTGCATCTATACGGTCAAATCCTGACTCTTGAATCAATGCCTCAATAATGCTTTCAATAATTCTTACATGTCTCTGGGGATCCTTAAAGTCTCCTGGCTTCCAGGGTTGAATATGAGAAGTAATCATTTGCGCACCTTTAAGCGCAATACCTTTTATGCCTGTTCCTCCTAAGTCTATGGCAATTATCCGCGCATCTTGATCAGGCTGCTCGGGTAAAACTAACTGCCTTGAAGAAATTTGTCGCTCTCCAGTTAATGAGGAAGAATGCAGTATCTCTAACGGTGTACCGTACATATCTCTGCTTAAACCAGTGGCTCTTCTTAACATATCCGGCTTGCCATCTGCTGTCTCTTGCCAATTAAACAAACTATCAAATTTTTCTTTTATGGCTATAAATACATCTTGTTCTGCGTCGATAATTATTCTGTCAGCCACAATAAAGTTAAATCCTGAATATATGAAACGGCCAACATAAGTGAGCACATCGTCTTTTCCTTCTTCTGACAAGATAGAAAGCTCAGGAATGGTTAACGTATTGCTAAATCGCTTAAATCTATTCTCAAAGGTGAGGGTAATCTTAATATGGCGTTCTTTCTTTGTCATCATATCTTCGATTCCTTTTCGCCATTGAGCTACAGATACAAAACCGCTGTTTTCCACTCTAAATAATTCAACTGCCTTTTCTTCTACTAACTCTCTATAAGTCCTGCCTTGCTCAAAACCCAGTTCATAAGCAGGCAAATCCAACCAGAAATTATATTGATAATAACGATGGAATCTTTCTTTAAATGCGGTTCTAAATTCTTGTTCTGTGGCAGGTCTATTTGGCCAGGTGTAGCAGATATTGTAGAAGAATTCTACGGCAAGAGTCTCAATAATATTTCTTGCCGGCTTAGCATCCTCCACTAATCCCCTGCGGCTGAAGTTAGTTAAGAATTCTGGCCAGTTTATAGGATGGCCTATCTTATGCTCAGCATCTATTACTAAATCTGTCTGGAAAGGTAAGAATGCTAATCTTATATCAGCAAAGCTAACACCTAAGTTCCTTAAAATATCAATATAACCTTCTTGAGTTCTGCCTTGAGCAATAGCATTCAGTTCTTCTCTTATTCTATTTAAACCTGCTTCAGATCTCTGCCATGTACTCCTATCAAATAACATATCAAAGGCATTGTAACCTGGCAGGAAATGCATACACGCCTCTAAAACCATAGCGTCAATAACTAAGTCTCTAATTTCAGTATCTCTTATTAAATCTATATTTTCTAAAACATCTCTTGAAATCCAAACTGTCAATTCATAAGGTGAGTCTATTCTCCAGTTTTCTCTTGGGAAATATTGTCTTCTTCTCAACGCCTGCTGGCTGTCTTTGGCTTCATCAATAAATTCTACTAATTGATGGATTATCCTGTGGTCTTGATAATTTTCTAATCTTCCAACCTGGCGCATAATTCTATTAATACGAGCCATAACTATATCTGCCTTCTTCTGGAAAATCTCGAAAATAGAACGTAAATCAAATGACAAATCAGCAATATTAAGATTAGTTGCAAAATTGCCTACCTCTTCTCTATAGACAACTTCATTTCTCGCCTCAGAGCTAAAGCCAGTAGAATAAGAGTCTTTTATTCCTTCAATTAGTCTAATTAATGCATCTTGTCTATATGTAAATTTAGCTTTGGAAGGGTCATTGAGATCAGCAGTCCAGATAACTCTAATGCTTCTATTCCTAAAGTATTCTTCTATTGCCTGCTTATCAGTAATTTCTACGGGATGCTCAGGAATAAATTTGGAACGTTTTTCCCCTTTAGCAAATGCCTCTTGCATCTGCGGACTATTATAATAGTCTTCTGCTTCTTTTCTTTGTTTATCAAATTTTTCTTTTATATCCGGCCTGTTTCTAAATAGCACTTCTAAATCAGGAAGCACAATATGACTACAAAATGAAGAATCAAACCTGAAGTTAGGATTAACGCTCTCTTGAATAGAGCGCTCTAGAAGTTCTATTTGTTGCTCGAGACCCAAACCAGCAGTTTCAATATCCTGCATTATCTTAAAGATATATATTCTGGGTATGTCTTTGCGCTGGGCTATGGCTTCGGTAAACTTCCTCATCATTAACGCGGCGGAAACTGATGTCCCTACACTTGAATCGCCTATGAGAATAGCACCAAAACAATTTTCAATACCAGCGAGGACTTGAGGATTAACTTCCGGATATTCGCTGATTGGCACATATGCCCGGTCATTGCTTCGTCCAAAAACAGATTCAAATCTATCACTTATTTCTTCATCAACATCTACAAAGACAACCATATCTCTTCCTAACTGATCTTTCTGACGCTTCAGGCCATTGAAGATAAATCTTTGAATAACCGCAGGGTGATATTCTGCTGCATCGGTTATTTTATCCTGGCCTTCAACCAAGCGAGATTTAGCCACAAAAGACAATCCTTCGCCAAGCGGAAGTAACTCATGCCAGAAACTATCAGCCCTTAATACAATTTGTTTGTCGTTGGAAGTAGCCCGCGTTCTGTATTCCTCTTCCTCGCTAAAAATAAAGTCTAGGTTTTGAATAGTAACCTTAATCGCAATTTGAGAATTATCTGTAGCAAGACTTAAAGCCATCTGGATATCATTTAAATTAATAGTTATCGGCTGCTCAGTTATTCTGACAGCACTCTCATTACCTATAACTGGTTGAGGCCTTAGAATACCAGCAGAATTAGGCTTTGGATTAAGATAGTAATAATTATTGTTTTCATCCTTAGCAATAGTAACATAAGAAATAACACCCATATTATTAATACCGATAGCAAATCCCTCTAAAATGGCTGCCTGAGGACTTGCAGTATAGCTAACCGGCTCTGCGTAACCTGGTTTTGAACCTAACATTTCATATATAAGACTCAAGGATTTAGAGGTGTCAGCCGTAATCTCGCCTCTTTTAATCTGCCCTGTAATTAATCTTGCTATTACATAAAATAGGTTCTGCCAGCTTGCTCTATCAATTGTAATAATGCCCTTACTAACAAACTCGCTATCTATGAGTCTCGCCATTGAAAGGTTATTGGCCAGGAAGAAATGTAAATCTACTGGTAACTCTTCGGCTGGGAAATTATCTCCATCCTGCATAATATCTACTATATTCTGATAAACTGCATTTTCGCACGAGAAACTGGTGATTCTGCGTTCGGTGAGAAGTTCTTTCTTGAATTTATTAAGTGCAAATTTTACTGGATAAACTGGAATGTCGCCGGTAGGAAGCGGATACCACCAGAAGCCGTCAGAAGTTAAAAGCGCATCTTCTAATTTACGTATATGGCCGCCTTCGTCAGATATACTGCATACTGAAAATATTACTAATTTATCAAGGTTACTGAAGTCCTGCTCACTAGCATGGCGCTTAATTAAACCGCAGGCAAAGTCAGTAGCACGTTTGCCAGCGCCGCCTACATAAAGGTAAAGCGCCGGAGGAGCGCGTATCCCATTAGCAGGAAGTTTATTATATGGCGGATTAACTTTATGGTCAGGATGAACAATACCAGTGATAATTTCGTGTAAAGGCCTGTTAGTGTTAATTGCTTCGGCAAGTAATTTATTAATAGCCTTAATATCATCTTTGCCGTAGATATTACAGAAAATAATGTAATTTAAAAGATAATTTTCAGTTACAAAGTGATTAAGGCATTCCTTGAGGCTCTCAGTGCCATGTTCTTGCGTCAGCTTATATTCAAATACTAACCTAAAGATATGAAAATCAATTAGTGTGGCAATATCCTTTGCAAGATAACGCGATCTCTCAGCAAACTTTTCATCCCGTTCTTTGCGTCCGGAAAGTTGTAAATCAGAAAGAACGTTTATAATATCTTCTGGGCTGGTTCTAATTTTTCCTTTAGCGTATTCCTCATCTAATATTTCTCTTAACATTGCCAAGAGCAGTTCAAACTTGGTGCGGGTTGGATAGGTCTTTACAAATATTTGATGAAATTTATCAAGGTCATTGCCTTCTTTAAGGAGAGTGACTAGAATTTGGGCTTGTTCATGGGCGGGTAAAGAGTGGAAATAGGTTGCTTTCAGGAAATCGCTGATAACTTCCCAAAGAGCCAGATATTCGTCTTCTATTTCCGGAGGAGCTCGGATATGGCCCTTCTCTCTATCTGCGCGATATACTGCTTCCAAAATCTCAAGCTCTAAAAGCGAACGATTTCTTAATAATTCTATGTCAATTACAAAAGTATTATCTGTGAAATAACTATAACGAGAAGAATTTTCAACCAACTTAATGCCAAAATCAATACTATACCCCTGCTGGCTTAATGCCTTGGCAAGTGCAAAATCTCCCTGTTTAACTAATGCCTCTATATGCTCTAAATAATTCATGTAGCTGCGAGACAAATTAGAAATTTTATTTAAGGCAGAAACTAGGTTAGTATTTTCAGCGTCTAATCCATTGGCTATTAGATATTCCTGTATTCTCTGCTGGCTACCTTCTGCTAAGGTTTCCTCTGCGCCATGTGGCTTCTTTACTATGCCAGATGTTATGCGCCGTCCTTCTGGGTCAGCTTCAAGAACTTCTCTTGATTCAGCAGAAAAAGCAGTATCAAAATTCTCTTCAGATAGGGTTTTCTGATATGCCATCCATCTTAACTCTACTATAGCTTTGTTTGGAATATAGCTAATTATTCCCCAACCAATTCCCAATGCGCTAGCGATAAATTTCTCAATAGGATATATTATGCCTCTAACCCCTCTATTACCTCGCCTATCAGCAGTTCCTGTTTCTATAATGTTTACAATTTTCTCTATCTTCTTCTCAAAATTAAATACATAATCAACAGGCTTATTGTTAACTTGTTTGTTCCGACTAATTATTCTTAGCGCTAATTTAATAGACCATAATATTACGCTCACTGGAAGGTCAATCGTAGCCCTGACAAACCCATAGATACTTCCCATTAATCCCGATACTAACCAATGGAGTGGGTTCTTAGCAATATTTAAGAAAAACGGTGCGGTAACTGTTACTACGGGCATAAAGAGTATGAATAAATTTATTGCCCATCCAACTGGATGGAAAGGTGAAATTATATATAGCCATAATAAGAAAGTTCCCAATTTAACGGCAAAGGGGAAATTGCGATAAATATCCATCATTGATTTTCTTCTTAAGTCGCTTTGCCTTAAACTTAAAGTAAAGAGACCCACTCGCGTAAATCCTTCCCTAACTACCTTGTATGCATAATTAAAGATATAGGCAACGTATAGGAAGAATAATAACGGAAAGTACAGGATAAACTCTAAGGTTCCTTGAGTGGTATACATTGCTTTTCTTATCCAGATAGCTAATTTGCTATCTCCTGCAGGTATAGGAATTATCCACAATAGCCGCTCCTTTGGCTTCTCATTAAACATCTGTAAACTATTAAAGTTAATGGATTGAGAGGCGATTGTGCCGTTATAGATGAATAACCAGGGCAAGAACAGCCAGGCAAAAATATTAAACGGAAATACAGTAGTCAGCATAATTGTTGCCACGTTTGTAGCTACTATAATTGGCTTTCTTAAATAGAACATAAAATTATACAAGGTCCCTACCTTGTCTTCCCAGGCTATAGCTGGATCAGCTAAGAAAAGCCAGAATTCCGGAGTTAAAAACAATGTGTCGCCGGTAACCGGGGCGGGGAATCTACACAAGAATGCAGCTGCATCGTAGAATGTCTTTTCTGCGGATTGAATTATAAGCAAATATTCAATGTGTTTGGTATGATAACCTGCTTTTCTCATCTGGATTCCTATCATTGTATCCTCGCAGACAGCAGCAGTAATTACCGCGCTCGACTTAATCATTGCACTTATTCTCAATCCCATCTTCCCATATCCGTGTTCCATAGCTATTCTTGCCTGTGTTCTTCCTACCTGAGTATTAAATGTGCTTTCTCCAACGTTAAGTCCCTTTATCACTAGTGAGTATTCTGTGCCATAAATCTCGTAAGGTACACCTATTAAACCTAAGCCAGGGTCTAAAACAAATTCTCTAAAGAACTCTGGCAAATATAACCAATCTTCATTATTGATTCGGTGGCCAACGTCGATAGCTAAGAATGCATCGGTGCTTGCTATATCAGCAATAGTCTTTAATATCGGCAAGACATCAGACCAGGCACCAGCTTTACTAGGATAGACCTTTCGTTTCGAGAACCCGTGCACAAGGATATAGTGAGGTGCGTTTCCTGAAACAAGCCAGGTTTGATAAATATTAGAACCATATGATACGTTTGTCCATAAAGGAGAAGCGAATCTGGCTAAATATTCTTTGATTGCAGCTGAGTTTGAATTCGAGTCTGTTGTGTTGGGGTCAAAGGTATCGTATAGCCAGATAAAATATATTCTCTCTCTTGCCCAGGATTCTAAACGTGCATTATAGTGTTCTAAGGATTCTCCTTCTACGCGAGCTATGAATTTAGCAGCTCTTATTTTATAAGACCACAGTTGCGCTAACCGCGCAGATTCAATAGTCTTATAAACGTTTTCCAATCTCCAGTTAGCCCAGTCTTCAATTAGTAACTCTATCTCCCCTCGGGTTAATCGGCTCTCGCCTTCTGCAGTATTATCTCGCGCATAGCCTAAAAGTAGATCTACCGTTTCTTTTGCAGAAATCTTGCCCCCAATCAATTTCTTCCTGTGGCTTTTCGGTAATTTATTGCCTATAATAAGTTCAATTTCTAATTGCCATTCATAGAGATGTTTTCTCATCAACATCTGCCACTGTGAATACATTTGGTCGCCATTAGTTATATTTTTATCTATCATATCTAATTCGTTAATTCCTGCGCTTGGTTTAAATCTTACTCTAAATTTTTCTCCAAAGCAGGAAGATTGGATAATTGCCGGTGGCACATCATTTTCGTTTTCAACTTTAGGCCTATCCATCAAAGCCCTATTCATATGTTTAATAATCCTTAATTGTGCTTCTCTTAGCTCGGGTTTAATTGGATTCCATGTATTAAGCCAATTAACGAAAGACTGGCCTGCCAAATCCTCCGGAATTCTTAAGCTCTCCCAGACTGCTTTTGAAACCAAGGGCCCTTTATCCCCATTTCTTAAATCATCGACAATGCTATTCCAAACAAATCTCAACCACTTATCGCCTGTATTAAGCATCCTTTTAGCGATAAATATTGCCCTATTCCAATGCCTCACTTCTGCAAGCTTCTCTTTGTCTGCGATTATGGCTGCCATTGCTCCATAATTAGCCTGCGAACTTGACATTAAAACAAGGGGGATATTAAGTAAGAATGGGATGAAACATAAAGCAATCCCCCACCAAGGAATGGTTACTGGCCAAAAGATACCTAATAAAATCCAGATTGGAAGATTAAATAGCGCCCATAATGTTAAATTCCATTTCCAAAACCTCGATTTAAGAGGAGCGTGATGAACTACCCCTGCTTGCGCGCCTTGCTTGTGGGCATTTAATATTATTAGAGGAGCTTTGACAAAAGCTAAAGCGTATGCCTTCCAAATAGAGACAGGAAATTCAATAAATGGTAAGCCCTTTGCCTTAAACTTTTTCTTCAAATAATCTTTTATTTCAGATAATAATCTTTGGTCCATCAGCTGGGCCGTTGCATTAGCAACATCAGCAACTGGGATCTCATTATGATTAATCCAATTATTTATCTCATTGTTTAAATTAAGCAAAGTTAGGGGATCAGTATTATCCTCTCTGCAAAATTCAAATAAGGCATCTAAATGCCCTTCAGTTATAAGGAATTTAGCTTCTTTTACTGAAATGGCGTTATTTCTTCTTAACCCTAATTTTCCCTGCATGAAACCCTGCCCCGATTGCTTAGCTAAAATTGTCCCCCAGAAAGTAGCAATGACGTCAACTATTCTTATAAAGATAGGGTCATTATATGCAAGGTTATTTGTTCGCTGTAAGATATCTTCTACTAAACGCTGACGATAACTTAGTTGACCCAACGTAGTTATCACATGTAACCATTTCATATCTGCCTGTAAAGCAGGAGCAGCCACTCCTGCCTCAGGTATATTCTGGCTAAGAGACTGCTGGCGAACCACGATGAGCTTGTTTAAAAACTTATTAATTATCAATACCGCAAGCATGCTAAATAAGATTAAACCTAAAATCGTGAATGCCGTAATGAAGCTGCCTACAATTCCCTTCCACGCATCTTTTACTTTAATGTTTTTGGTTATATTATGGTCTTTTATAGTTTCGATTAGTCCCTCGCCATAAGTTAGTTCACGATAAGCCTTATCCTTCCCTACGACTGCCTTAGGTTGAGTGAGGTACCTATCTGTTTTTTCTGTCAATTCTTCTCCTTGGAAAAATAGTTTAGCATTGCGTTCAAAAGTATACTCTTTAGATTCATCGGTTCTAACCAACCCAAGTTTTAAGACAGATTGAGGATCTTGACCTTCTAAAGCATGTAGCAGGCGATAAGAATCATTATAAATCCCTTCTTTACCTCTTATAAAATCATTGGCTTGGTCAATTAAGCCTCCACTGCTGTTATTAGAGAAAATTGAATACCCCGGCTTATCAGGAAAGATAATAACTGTATAGTTAATTACCCTTCCTGTCATTCTGCTTTGGCCAAACCACCTTAAATGAGAAAAGTCAGTAAATTTATTACGCCAATTATCTAAAATCGTGCTTTTTAATGGCAACTCATGGGCATCAAAAGCAATCTTCATCTCATAATAATTTCCTGGCCGCTCCAATTCTAATAGCGGCAATTTATCTGTTAGATATTCATAATATAATCTGCCATCTAAGCGTAAACCCATTTCCCTTATTCCTTCGCGGCCTCTCCGATTATCTTTAACGTCATAAACT
>JBFMEB010000039.1:0-11430 GCA_040753675.1 Candidatus Omnitrophota bacterium
CTCCAGTTTCTTATATTTCATCTACCATATCAAAGTACGACAGCGGATTGTTCTATCCCTCTACGGGCTTACGCCCGTAGATTCCCGAACGGGTGTTGAACCCAGCACTTATTTTACTAACAAGCTGTGTGTTAAAAATGACTATTTTATTTCGAGAAAACTTAATTAATCTTTCCGCTAAACCTAGCAGTAAAATAAGTGCTGGGTAAATTCAGCCATCAAACTTACGAGCGCTATCGCTCCGTAAGTCTGGGCTTCATTTATTTTCAACTAATCCGTAAGTCTTTTTAGCTATAAGCAATTCTTCGTTGGTCTTTATAACTAAAATTTTAGTCTTTGTTTTTTTTAAAAAAATTGATAGTCCCTCTGTTGCTTTTTTTATGATATCTGGGTTATTTTCGCCTATACCACCTGTAAAAACAATAGCGTCAGCGCCACCTAATATGCCTAGATATGCGCTTATGTATTTTTTTAGGCGATAAATAAACACCTCTATGGCAAGCCTTGCTCTAATATTACCCTTTTTAGACAACTTTTTTATATCCCTAAAATCATTACTGACGCCGCAGATTCCTTTAAGGCCGCTTTCTTTATTTAAGATATCCTGTAGTTTCTCAAGGGAAACGCCAAGTTTATCTTTCAAAAAAAATATCAGAGCAGGATCAATATCTCCGCATCGCGTGCCCATTACTAGGCCTTCTAAAGGAGTAAAACCCATACTGGTATCAATAGAATGCCCTTTCGCAACGGCAGTAATACTGCAACCATTTCCCAGGTGGCATGTAATCAATTTTAATTTCGATAAAGGCTTTTTTAAAATCTTTGCTGCCTCCTTCGCAACATATTCGTGACTAGTTCCGTGAAAGCCGTATCGGCGAATAGAGAATCTGCGGTAAAAGCTTAAGGGTAAAGCATAAATATATGCATAACTTGGCATGGTCTGATGAAAAGCAGTATCGAATACCGCGACCTGCGGCACGCCCGGCAAGACTTGGGCGCAAAACCTAATCCCGATTAGATTGGTCGGATTGTGAAGTGGCGCTAAAATACAGCAGCGCCTAATCTCAGCTAAAACATTTTTATTTATTAATTGAGGGGCTTTAAAGCTTTCTCCTCCGTGCACTACGCGATGACCCACTGCTTTAATATCTTTTATGTTTCTTAATAAGGTTTCTAAAACCTGTTTATGATTTTTAGGTCCGCTTTTTTCTCCAATCTTTTCTACTAAGCCTTTATCTAATAATTTACCTGCAGGCATAGAAAAAAAACTGTATTTCACCGAAGATGAGCCTAAGTTTAGGACGAGTATCTTCATTTAGATTTAGCCCTTATGGCCGTAACAGCAACACAGTCTATCACATCGTCTACTGAACATCCACGAGAAAGATCAGAACAAGGGGCATTTAATCCCTGTAAAATCGGCCCGATTGCTCTGGCATTAGCTAAGCGCTGAACAAGTTTATAACCGATATTGCCTGCCTCTAAATTAGGAAAAATTAAAACATTTGCTCTGCCCTTAAGTTTAGAGTTGGGATATTTTATTTTGGACACTTCCGGAACAATGGCACTGTCAACCTGCATTTCTCCATCGACTATTAGACGCGGGGCCTTCTCTCTTGCTAACTCGGTTGCTTCTCTCACCTTTTGGACCAGACGGCCTGTTGCTGATTCGCGGGTTGAATAGCTTAACATTGCGACACGCGGAATAAATCCTATAACCTCTCTTGTCATTTCTGCTGTAGCAATAGCAATATTTGATAAAGTCTCAGCAGAAGGCTCTGGCACTATACCGCAATCAGCAAAGACTAAGGTGCCATTTTCGCCATATTTACAGTTAGGAATTACCATAATGAAAGAACTGGAAGCTGTCTCAAAGCGCTTATCCACACCTATACAGTAAATTGCAGCCCTGGCAACAGAAGGCGTAGTATAAGCCGCTCCTGCAACAAAACCGTTTGCTTCTTTTGTCCGAACCATCATTGCTGCATAGAATAAAGGATCGCTAACTGCCTTTTGTGCCTCTTTTTCGCTAATACCCTTAAACTTCCGTAATTCATAAAAAAGAGCCGCAAATTTATTAATTTTTTTTCTATTTATCTTGTTTTTTTCTAATAATAATATTTTAGCTATTTTTTCATTTTGAATAATTTTAGCTGCCGCAACTACCCTCTTGTCCTTAACCTCGGGTAGAATAATCAATGCCTTGCTTTTTTTTGCTTTCTCTCTCAATAATTTTATAGTATCCATTAAGTCCTCTCTAAAATCCTATCTATATCTAAAAATTCTTTAGCCATTTTTTCGACAATGTCAATCTTTTCTTTATCTTCGGGCCTAATCTTAACCGTGACATCGCCCACCATAGAGGCAACAGAATAAGTGTCTTTTTCTGATAACAATACCGGAATCTCTGTATTGCGCAATCTTTTCATTATATCATTGCTCGGTATAAAACCGCCTGTAAGTATGAAACCTGAAATTTTTATAGCTTTCTGATTCTCTAAACATGAATCAAGGGCAGCAGCCAAGATATCCTCACGGTCACCTGGAGTTATTATCAACATCTCATCCTTAAAGAATTTGCATGCATCTTGGGCCTGCATAGCACCTACGAGTATCCTATCAACCCTTCTGTCTAAAAAGTTTTCTCCTGAAAGAAGTTTAAAATCAGTTTCCTCCACAACTTGGCGCATAGAAAATGAACTCAATACCTTATTATAGGGCATAACTCCTAATACCTCTACTCCTAATCTATTCAGGCCTTTGCGTATGAGACGATTTACCTTATCAAACTTCTCAGGCAATACTTTGTTTATGATTACACCTGCCACTGCTACTCTTTCTTTTTCAAAGAGGGCTTTATTTAATACTATCTCATCAATTGGCCTACCTATTCCTCCGCTTGAGACAATGATTACTTTTGAATTTAGCATCCTCGCAACGCGGGCATTTGAATGGTCAAATACCGATCCCACCCCAGCATGGCCAGTACCTTCAATAATAACTGCGTCTCTATCCTTAGATACCCGGCCAAATGCCTGCTTAATCTGCTGTTCAATTGCTTTTCGCTGGGGGGCTACAATATAATTTTCGGTAAACCCTCTTTCTACAGCAACCGGACTGGTATCTTTAAGCCCGCAGCGCACGCCGCAAGATTTTAAAAGCTTCTCAACTAATACAGAATCCTCATCAACCTTAAATCCGCCTTCCTCCAAGTAACGTTGACCAATCGGCTTAATAAAACCTATTTTTTTAATCCGGGATTTAAGATTATAAATTAAACCTAAAGCTAATGTTGTCTTGCCGTCATTCTGTTGCGTTGCCGCGATAAAAATTTTTTTCATATTTTAAGAAAGAACCGAATCAATCTTCTTTTTAAATTCACTGCGAGATAAAGCACCTACCACTTGCCCGACAACCTTGCCATTTTTAAAAAATAAAAAAGTCGGTACAGACATAATTGCGTATTTAGTGGCAATCTCCTGCGCTTCTTCTACATTTAGTTTGCCGATCTTAAACTTGTCTGCGTATTCTTTTGCCAGCTCTTCAATTACTGGCGCAACCATTTTACAAGGACCGCACCAGGTTGCATAAAAGTCAACTAAAGCGGGTTTCTTTGCTTCCAGAATTTCTTTTTTAAAATTTTCATCATTAAGGTGGATTAAACTCATATGCCTCCTTTGTGTTTTTTTCTATATTCGTCGATTAACTTTTGGATATCAGAATCGAGAGATCTAACTACCTGGCTACAAATAAAAATCAAAATAGAAAACTGCCAACAATCATCCGGCCCGCTTAATAAGCCGGTAAGGACATCTTCTTCTTTTTGAAGTTTACCTAAAAAGAATTCAACAACTTTGTCTAAGTTGCCTTCATAACTATCAAGTGAGTATTTATTTTCATACTTGAAAGAGGGAAACCGCACGCCCCTGACTAATAAAAAATTTGTAAGCAGGCCCTGATTAATATGCAAATCCTCCTCGAAATCAAAACCTTTAAATTGAGGCAAATTCTCCGGTAAGATAATTGATGGTTTCTCAACCACCACGTCGCCAATTCTCACTATAGTATCTTGGGGATTTACGCTTGAACCTGAAAGAAATATATACGGTAGGTGCGTAACTGAGAAAGTCTCTAAATCTTTAACACGTGGCCGGATAATTTGCGTATTACGCAATGCCTTTTCCCAAATTTCCTGAATATCCATAGTTCCCAATTTTAGCCCTTAACATCAAAAATGTCAAAGAAAAAAAACGCCCCTTTCACATATCAGAAAGGGGCGTAATAACTGCTTTTTTCTCGTCTGGTTAGCTAATCTGTAAGTATAGCTTCTGCTTCTTGCCTGAAAGCATCCATTACGTAGGGTATTCCAGAAACTCTTGCTGCTTCCTCAGTCAAGGCCATAAGATCCTGACGTGAGATAGTGCTAAGCCGGAAGTTCCTGCTTCCTGCCATAAGCTGTTGCAAGCCAACTTTAATTTTCTGAGCGAAAGTATATATGCCTATTGCTCCTAAAGGCATCTTTTTTATATCCTTGCCGTATTTCTCTGCTAACTCTTCATAGCTAACAAATATCTCTTCAGGCTTAGAGCCAAACTCAGAAACCGTCTTAGGCAAATCTTTTTCTTTAATCCAGATTTCTATATTTTTGCCAACCATACCCGGAATCATCAAGGCCCTGCCCATACATACTGCCTTTACAAAAGGTGCACCCATGGCAATTACCTTAAATACATCATCCTCGCTGGATAATCCTCCTGCGATGGCAATATCAGGTACGCGCTCTCCATGTTCCATTAGTTTGGAGCAGAATTCATGTGTTAAAGCCTCGAGGTAAAAAATAGGAATACCCCATTCCTGCATCATGCGCCATGGGCTCATTCCTGTTCCACCAGGAGCTCCGTCGATGGTCAAAAGGTCAATCTGGGCTTTAGAGGCATATTTAATTGCCATTGCCAATTCTTTCATAGAATAAGCTCCGGTCTTTAAGGTAATGCGTTTAAACCCAATATTTCTTAGGCGCTTTACCTCAGCCAAAAATCCTTCCTCAGAAACAAAACCTAAACGAGAATGTCTCTCGAATTCTTTAATCGCTTTTACTTTAAATGCAGCCTGATTTGCATGGACGCTCGGATCAGGAGTAACGATATAACCGCGTTTTTTAAGCTCTAAGGCCCGCTCTAGAGTCTTAACCTTAATTTCTCCGCCAATACATTTTGCTCCTTGACCCCATTTTAGCTCTATTGTCTCCAACTTATGTTTCTTATGCACATATTCAGCAACTCCCAAGCGAGTATCTTCAACATTCATCTGCACCAAAATCTCACCAAAGCCCTCATGAAATCTTTTGTAAATTTCAATGCGCCGGTCCATTTCCGGGGATTTCTTAATCTTGCCATCCTTATCCAATTCTAGCTCAGGATCAATGCCGCATACATTTTCTCCGCAGACTAAAGTTACGCCAGAAATTGCCGCACCTACTGCAAAGTGCTCCCAGTTCTTTCGTGCAATTTCAGTTGAACCCAGGGCGCCTGTAAAAATAGGCAACTTCATCTTAACCTTTTTATTCCATCCGTATTCAGTTTCTGTATCCACATCTGGAAATTTAGTGGTATCAGGGCCTGGCTTAACTCCCTTTGGAAGTCCTTTCGCTCCCTCGGCATAGCCCTGGATATTAAGATGAGAAAAGTCTACTGGATAGTTCTTGGCAGCTCCCGCAGTTACTTCGCCAAATGGACCAGGATAAATTACTTCTCTACCCCTGAAAGATGCCTTAAAAACTTCGCAATTACCTCGGCAGCCGTCAATACAACGCGAGCAAAGTCCAGAGCTTGGCACGACATTGCGCGAGCGGTTAAAGGTTTGATTAAGATCGCTTGCTCTTGGTTCACTTAGGTTCATTTTTTGCCCTCCTTATTAACAATCTATGCCTTTTTTTTAGGCATACCTATATAATAAAAAAGACGTCTCCATTAGCGGGACGTCTTTGTCCTTTTAATTAATTTTCTGAATTAATAAATTTTTAATATTTTATATATTAACTACAATAATGTCAAGAAAAAACTGCAAACCTAAAGAATCGGCAGGTATTTTTTTATCTCGTGAGATGTAATCTGAATTCTATCTTCATCCCACTCTTTCTTTTTATTATGAATAAAGCGGCTAAAGATATGCTCTCCCAGTGTTTCCTTGACTAATTTACTTTTTTCTGTCTCGGTTATTGCCTCAAAAAGATTAACCGGAAGCGCCTTTAAATTGCGGCTCTGCCTTTCCTGCATCTCCATTTTATAAATATTAGGCTCCGTCGGCGCAGGTACATTATATTTCTTCTCAATACCCTCTAATCCTGCTGCCAACATAACTGCAAGAGCCAAATAAGGATTACAAGCCGGATCCGGAGAACGTAATTCTATCCTGGTTGCCTTCTCATTTCCCGGCCTATATATAGGTATGCGTATAAGTGCGGTTCTGTTTTTCTGCCCCCAGGAGATATAGACAGGTGCCTCATAACCAGGCACTAACCTTTTGTAAGAATTCACCCACTGGGCTATTATCGAGCAGAATTCACGCACATGAACAAGTTGGCCAGCCATAAAATATTTAGCGACTTTAGAAAGGTGAAGTTTATCTTTAGGCTCAAAAAAGGCATTTTTTCCTTTTCTAAACAGAGATTGATGGGTGTGCATGCCGCTACCGTTAACGCCAAACATCGGCTTAGGCATAAACGTGGCATATACGCCTTGGGCCTGGGCAATTTCTTTAATGCAGTAACGAATAGTAATAATATTATCCGCCATGGTCAAGGCCTCATCGTAAGCAGGGTCTATCTCATGTTGCGATGGTGCTACCTCATGATGGCTTGCTTCTATAGGAATACCTAATTCCTCTAGGACTTTGACTGTCTTATTACGTAAATTATTAGCCAAGTCATTTGGTATAAGTTCAAAATACGTCCCTTCGTCTAAAACTTCCGGCGCAGTTTCTCTTTTAAAATAGAAATATTCTATTTCCGGCCCTATATAATAATTATAGCCTAAATCACTTGCCCTTTTTAAAACACGTTTAAGCACAAAACGTGGATCACCTACATAAGGTGTTCCATCGGAATTTAATATGTCGCAGAACATCCTCGCGATAAGGCCATTTTCTCTGCCCCAGGGAAGTATATGAAAAGTAGCCGGGTCAGGCTTTGCAAGAATATCGCTCTCTTCTGCCTCAGCAAAACCTGTTATAGAAGAACCGTCAAAACCCTTACCATGTTCAAGGCTCGGCACTAATTCTTTTGGTGTGATAGAGATACACTTCAATATGCCCAGAATATCTACAAACCACAGTTGAATGGATTTAATATTTTTTTCTTTAACTATTTTTAGAATATCTTTCTGTCCCTTTTTCATAGAAGTCCCCCTTTAGAAAATGATTCCAGAGATTAAAAAACATAGATTACACAGATTAAATATTTTAATCGCTGTAATCTTATTTTTAATCAATGTAATCAAGGGCGGAGCTTTTTCGACGCCCTAAAAAGTAGAAAGTATTATAACACAGAGTATAAGAAAATTAAACTATAATTTGTGCAGAAATTGACCAATAATTAGGCTACTGTTAATTCATCTATAATCTTTGCCATTATAAAATCGTTCTCAGTAAGCCCGTTTGCGGCATGAGTGGAGAGGGTTATCTTTACTTTATTATAGGCAATATTAATGGTAGGGTGATGGCCCTGTTCTTCGGCAACAATGGAAATCAAATCCAGAAAATATTTTGCCTCGATAAAATCTTTAAACTTAAATTGCTTTACAATTTTTTTATCTTCTAATAATTCCCAACCACGATAAGAAGCTATCAGCCGGTCTATTTTTTCTTTACTAAGCGATTGTATGCCGCCTTCGCAGGGCTTGCATTTTAAAGGAACTTCGCCCTTAACGCTAAGACTTGGATTAGCTAATACTTCTTTTAAATTATTTAATACTTCATCGTAATTCAATGCTGAGGTAATCTCTCCGGCTATTTGTAGGTAGCGGATGATGTTTGTTTTATCTAAAATCAATGCTGCCCGCGCTAAAAGATTAAGCTCTTTTATTAGCAGGCAATAATTTATTCCAAAAGAAGAATGCTTATAGTCGGATAAAATTTTTATATTTTTAATATCAAAGTTATCGCAAAACCTTTTTTGAGCAAAAGGCAAATCCTTGCTTATGCCTAAAATAATTATCTCTGATGATAGACCAACAGCCCTTTTATTAAACTCTTTTACCTGCAAATCGCATACCGGCGTATCTAAAGAAGGGAAAGACGTAATTATCTTAATTTTGTCGGCAAAGTCCAGCAAATTAACTTCTTTTAAATCCTGGCTTACCGTTTTAAAATCAGTGGCTATTTTGCCCTGTTCTAATCTTCTGCCAACTAAAGTCAAGGGCTTACCTTTAAAGTTCACTATTCTTGCCATGATTTCCTATCTATTATTTTAAAGGGTGTGGAGTCAAATCTACGACTTTCTGCGTCTGCATCAGAATCATATATTTAGGCCGTGGCAACAATGCCTCGGGGTGTCTCAGATGGCCTTTCTCTTCTCTTAAATTTTTTATAACCCGCGCAGTGATACGGGAAGTTATTTTATCGTCCCAGGCTTTAATGGTATGATGTTTCAAATCCAACTCTTGTATAATTTTTGCTTTTCCGACTAAAGAGTAGCCCTTAAATTTATGTTCATCTACCGCAGTTATGCTTATATGGGGATTGGCTTTTAAATTCTTAAATGTTTTGCCAAAATAGAGGTCCATTAAAAAGACTTCGCCTTCTTTATTAATTTCAACTATCCCTTTACATGAATTATGTGGTGCGCCGCGGCTATCTATGGTTGAAACAATAACAAACCCCTGAGTCTTAAAAAAATGAATAATGTCGTCTGAAATCTGTTCCATATTTATTTTTTAAAAAATTACCTACTTTAAAAATGCACCCAAGATACCAGAGAAAATGATTATTAGCGCAGGATGAACTTTAGTATAAAGAAATAATGCGAATGAGAACACAATTATAAAAATGCTCCTTAGTTGAGTAAGTTGATTTAAATTTATAGTCTGGAATGCCAAAGCCACAATCATAGCAAACACTGCTAACTGAATCAAATTAAAGGCATTTTTAACAAAGGATAAATCTTTATACTTTACATAGAATAATGACGCAAAGGTTATTAGAAAAGCTGGTGCCAATAAATTCCCAATATTTGCCACTATAGCACCACTAATGCCAGCTATTTTAAATCCAGTATAGGTAGCATATTTAATCGAAATAGCACCTGGAAATATCTTGACCATTGCCAATACGTCTAAGAATTCCTGTTTTGTAAGCCAATTATATTTTTCAACAATTTCTTTCTCTATTAATGGTAAAAATGAATAGGCTCCTCCTATAGCAAAAAGGCCCACCCTTAAAAAAGCTAAAAATAATTTAATTAAAATCATTTTAATGCTCCTTCTCTGCTATCATATCTAGTCCATGCGAAAGACCGTCTAAAACTACCTCTAATGACTCTTTTGCACCTTTAGAGCTACCTGGTAAATTAATGATTAATGTTTTAGCTCTTATGCCGCTTACAGCGCGGGAAAGCATAGCCCGTTTAGTAAATTTAAGGCATTCTACGCGCATTGCTTCAGGAATTCCTGGCACTTCTCTTTCAATAACCTCTTTAGTTGCTTCGGGCGTGAAATCCCTCGACGTAAAACCAGTCCCGCCATTAGTCAAAATTAAATCTACCTTGAGCTTATCAGAATACTCAATGAGTTTGGCTTTAATCATTTCTGGTTCATCAGGAATGATTTCGTATTTTACAACGAGGGCTGGAAGCCGCTTTATAATCTCTTGTACAATCTTACCACTTTTATCTTCTCTTTGGCCCTTAGAGCATTTATCGCTAATAGTCAATACTGCTACCTTATACATATATTATTCACTCCCCTTTAGGAAATTCTGTTAACTTTAGACTAAACTCAAAGCACTAAACTCTAAATACTAAATAAATTCAAAACTCTAAAACAAAAACTCAAAATTTAAGTAAGTATTGGATATTTGGATTTTGGGTTTAAGATTTGTTTAGGATTTAGGATTTCGGATTTAGGGTTTGAATTATGTTATCTCCTGGCTTAATAATTCCGCCTTTTAATACTTTTGCAAATATGCCTTCTTTTGGCATAATACAATCCCCTGCTTGATAATAAATATTGCATGGCGAATGACACACCTTTCCAATCTGGGAAATCTCTAAGAGCACATCTTCACCAACTTTAAGTTTATCACCTATTTTTAATTTAAGTAAATCTATTCCGCTTGTAGTTATGTTCTCAGCAAAATCTCCTGCACTTACTTTAAGGCTGAGTCTACGCATCTTTTCTATAGACTCTTCTGCCAAGAGACTTACCTGTCTATCCTTTGTTCCACTATGGGCATCACCCATAATCCCAAAATCTTCTTTTAATACAGCTGACTTGATATTATTTTTTTTTGTTCCTTTAGTTTTAGAAATAGATATAGCGATAATCTTTCCTTGTTTTATTTTTGAATTTTGATTTGTCATTTTGAATTTTGATTTTTGAATTTTAAATTTCTAATATACGTTCCGCTCCTGCCACCTGTTTTTTTAAGAAGTTTTATCCCAGAGATGGTGATATCCTTGCAAATGGGCTTACACATGTCATATATTGTAAGACAGGCTATTGCCGTGGCTGTTAATGCATCCATTTCTACTCCAGTCTTTGCCTTTGCTCTAACAGTTGTTCTAATTACTATTTTATCTCTGTTTAATTTTAAATTTAGACCTACAAATTCTATAGGGATGGGATGGCAGAGTGGAATAAGTTCCGGTGTTTTTTTTGCAGCCAATATCCCTGCCAACTTAGTTGCCTCTAATACATCACCCTTGGGTATCTTTTTGGCTTTTATGGCCTTAATAACTTCTGGTTTAATAAAAACCGTGCCTTCTGCTATGGCTTCTCTTTCAGTGATATCTTTACTGGTTATATCTATCATTTTATCCGCCTAAACTGCACATATAAATCTTCTGTGCCTCCCATACTGTATGATTGATGCTTGGCTTTAAGGATAACACAGTCTGAATTGTTTCTTTTAATTTAACGTCGCTTGAGTCCTGTCTTAAAATTTCTCTTAAGTTTATGCCGTTCTCCTCATACAAGCAGGTCTTTAATTGACCAGTAGATGTAAGCCTCAGGCGGTTACAAGAGCAACAGTTATCTCGGCTTGTCTTAATAAAACCCACAACTAAATCTTCCCATTGATAATACTCTGCAGGACCAGGGCCAAAAAGGGGAATTTTTGTCATTTTAAATTTCCTGGCACAAATCTCTTTACTTCTTCTATACTTAAAAAATAATCTTTGTTCCAAAGCGGGGTCACTGGCATAAATTCAATAAAGCG
>JBFMEB010000040.1:0-10879 GCA_040753675.1 Candidatus Omnitrophota bacterium
TAAACAAAAATTCAGTAGTTATTGAGCCGACAAGTGGAAATACAGGCGTTGCTTTAGCATTTGTCTGCGCTGCCAAAGGATACCGTTTAATCTTGACCATGCCAGAGACAATGAGCATAGAGCGTAGGCAACTCTTAAAGATTTTTGGCGCAGAATTAGTGCTTACTGAAGGCGCAAAAGGAATGAAGGGCGCAGTGGAGAAGGCACAGGAATTGGTTGCAACAACCCCGAATAGTTTTATGCCGCAGCAATTTAATAACTTGGCAAACCCTCAAATACATCGTGAGACCACTGCCGAGGAAGTCTGGAATGATACCGAAGGAAAAGTTGATATTTTTATCTCAGGTATAGGCACAGGCGGCACCATAACCGGCGTAGGCGAGATATTGAAAAAGAGGAAACCGTCAGTAAAGATTATCGGCTTAGAGCCAAAAGATTCACCGGTTCTTTCCGGAGGAAAACCCGGCCCGCATAAGATTCAAGGTATTGGTGCTGGGTTTGTGCCGCAGGTTTTAAATAGAGAAGTAATTGATGAGATTATACAAGTCTCAGATAAGGATTCAGGAGATTTGGCTCGCAAGCTTGCAAAAGAAGAAGGGATTCTTGCTGGAATTTCGAGTGGCGCAGCAATGTGGGCAGCTTTAGAGGTTGCTAAGAGAAAAGAGTCAGAAGGCAAATTAATTGTAACAGTATTACCCGATACAGGAGAGCGTTATTTGTCTACGTGGTTATTTCAGGAGTAAATTAGAAAAATGGAAGAAAAATTATTGAAAGATAGCGTGGGTTTGGTAGAGACAAAATATTTTACTTTTGCCGCGCCTCCGCATGAACTAATCTTAGAATCAAGCCAAAAATTAGGGCCCATTACGCTTGCTTATGAAACATATGGAGAGCTTAATTCAGAGAAAACTAACGCGGTTCTTATCTTGCATGCTCTTTCCGGCGACGCACATGCAGCAGGTTTTCATAAGGACGACGATAAGCCAGGTTGGTGGGATTCTATGATTGGGCCAGGTAAGGCATTTGATACAATAAAGTATTTTGTAATCTGCTCTAATATCATCGGCGGTTGTCAAGGGAGCACCGGCCCGTCTTCTATAAATCCCAAAACAGGCAAACCTTATGCCTTGGACTTTCCTGTTATCACTATCGCTGATATGGTTAATGCGCAAAAAGCCCTGATAGATTATTTAGGTATTGATAAATTATTAACTGTTGTTGGTGGTTCAATGGGTGGGATGCAGGCATTGCAATGGGTCAGCGCATTTCCTGACAGAGTGCGTTCTTGCATACCCATTGCTACAGCCTTAAAACATTCCCCTCAACAAATAGCTTTTGATGAAGTAGGAAGACAGGCTATAATGGCTGATCCGGATTGGAAAGAGGGGGATTATTATGGACAAGGTCAGCCTGAGAGAGGCTTAGCAGTTGCACGCATGGTTGGGCACATCACTTATATGAGCGATCAGTCAATGGAAGAGAAATTCTCTCGCAAACTTAAAGATAAGGATTATAGTTTTCGCTTTGCTCCTGATTTTGAGGTTGAAGGCTATCTGCGCTATCGTGGCGATAATTTTGTGAAGCGCTTTGATGCCAACTCTTACCTTTATATAACCAAGGCAATGGATTATTTTGATTTGCCTGCCGATAAATTTATTCCACCACATAAAAATATTGCAACGCGGTTTTTAGTCATTTCTTTTAAATCAGACTGGCTTTATCCTTCATACCAGTCAGGCGATATTGTACGCCTATTAAAGCGAAGGCATGTGCACGCTTCTTATTGCGAGATTTCTTCAACCTATGGCCACGATGCATTTTTGGTTGAAATAGAAGAAGAGACACATCTGATTAAGCATTTTTTGAAAAATATTTTTAAAGGTTAGTTATAAAAGGCGATTGTTATGACAGAGTTGCTAAAGCGTTTGGATTACAAGATTATTTATGATATAGTGAATCCCGGCGCACGAGTGCTTGATTTGGGGTGCGCAGACGGCGAGTTGTTATCGCTTCTTGTTAAAGGCAAGAATGCGAATGTACAAGGTGTAGAAGTAGATGAAGATGCGATATATAAATGTGTGGAAAAAGGCTTAAGCGTTTTTCATCTGGATATTGACTCAGGACTTCGCGATTATCCGGATAAGTCATTTGACTACGTAATTCTTAATCAGACAATGCAGGAAGCAAGGAAGGCCGATTTCGTAATTAAGGAGGCATTGCGCGTAGGCTCTAAAGTAATAGTGGGATTTCCTAATTTTGCTTTTATAAAGGCACGCTCGATGTTGTTTTTTAATGGTAAGGCTCCAATAACCAACTCACTTCCTTATCGTTGGTATAATACGCCTAATTTGCATTTTTTGAGTATCAGCGATTTTAAAGATTTCTGCGCAGATGAAAATATAAAAATTTTGGAGGCCTTCTATCTTGGCGCGAAAAAAGTCATTAAGTTCTTGCCTAATCTTTTTGCCTTAAATGCTATCTTTGTAATTACCCGCCAGCAGTAATTTTTCTCCAAGCAAAATCTAATCGCAAGAGGCAGATTTTGCTTGACAATTTTATAAACTTATACTAAATTACTATTAGTTTGGAGGGTCGATAAAGTTGAAACTTATTACGAAAAACACAGATTATGCACTGAGGGCACTTATTTTTCTTGGGCATAATGATGGTGAGTTTATTTCCAGCCGTTTGATTTCCGAGGAAGAAAAAATCCCATTACAATTTTTGAGAGGAATTTTAAGAAAGCTTATTAACCATGGCCTGGTGGTTGCAAAAGAGGGTGTTGATGGCGGTGTTAAATTAAAAAGTAAGCTAGATACAATTTACTTTAGCGATGTGATTAGAATATTTCAGGGCAATATTCAATTGGCGGAATGTATGTTTAGAAAAAGGATTTGCCAAAAAATGGCCAAATGTATTCTAAGAAAAAGGATTCGCCAGATACAAGATAAACTTGCTCATGAATTCGATAATATAAACTTAAAAAGCTTATTAAAATAAAGGAGAAAGAAAAAAATGAAACGAAAAATTATTAAGATTGATGAAAAAAAATGTAACGGGTGCGGTTTGTGCATTCCTAACTGCCCGGAAGGGGCAATCCAAATCATAGATAATAAAGCCCGGCTGATAAGCGATTTATTTTGTGACGGTTTGGGTGCTTGTATTGGCCATTGTCCTCAAGGAGCAATTACCATAGAAGAAAGAGAAGCCAAAGAATACGATGAGCGAAAGGTTATGGCGAATATTGTCAAACAAGGAGAGAATGTAATAATTGCTCACTTAGAACACCTTAAAGAACATAACCAGAAAGAGTATCTTAAGCAGGCCTTGGATTTTTTAAAGGAAAAGAATATCAAAGTATCTTTACCTAAGCCCAAGCATGCTCATCTTGCTGGAAGCGGTTGTCCTGGCTTAAAGATTATGCAATTTTCCAAAGAGAACAAAGACAGCAGAAAGGCTGCTTCAGCTGCCAAGGTTTCATCGGAATCAGAACTTAGGCAGTGGCCGGTGCAGTTAACGCTCGTGCCGCCTTTTGCACCTTACTTAAATAATTCAGACATTTTAATATCTGCTGATTGCGTCCCTTTTGCCTATGCTGATTTCCATCAAGATTTGTTAAAAGGAAAGGTACTCTTGGTTGGCTGCCCTAAATTAGATGACGTTGAGGCTTACAGGGATAAACTTATTGAGATTTTTAAACAAAATTCAATAAAATCCGTAACCTATGTGCATATGGAAGTCCCTTGCTGCTTTGGGCTGGTAGGAATAATTAAAGAGGCCATCCAGGAGTCAGCTAAAGAAGTGCCGTTTAAGGAGATTATTATAAGCATTAAAGGAGAGAAAATATGAATATGTTTTGCAGACAGTGTGAGCAGGCTATCGGCTCTAAAGCTTGCATAAAAATGGGTGCTTGTGGTAAATCAGCCGAAACTTCTTCGCTACAAGATCTATTAATCTATAGTCTAAAGGCAATATCTGTTTATGCTAAATTGGCAAGAGATATTGGTATTAAAGATAGAGGGGTGGATCTATTTGTAATAGAGGGATTGTTTAGCACTGCGACTAATGTTAATTTTAATCCAGAACGTTTAGTTGAGATTATTTTAGAATCTTGCAAAATAAAAGAAAAAATTAAAAAATTGTTTTTAGATGGCTTTAGAGAAAAAGAAGGTAAATATTTTGAGGCTAGGTTGCCTTATCTGGTTAAGTTTGTTCCGGCGGAAAATAAAAAAGATTTAATCGAGCAGGCAGAAAACTTAAAGTTGACAGATGAGCCGCTGCTGGATGACGATAAAAGAAGCCTGGCCGAGATTCTTCTTTACAGCTTGAAAGGAATGGCTGCTTATGCTGACCACGCATTTATATTAGGTAAAGAAGACGAAATTGTTAGCGCGTTCTTTCACAAGGGCCTGTCAGCCTTAAGCGATGAGGCTATTAATGCTGAGGAACTTTTAGAATTAATTATGGAATTTGGCAAGGTTAATTTAAGATGCCTCCAATTATTAGATGAGGCACACAATGAGCACTTTGGTGGCCCAGTACCGACCGAAGTAGATTTAGGCATTAAAAAAGGCCCGGCAATTATTGTCTCTGGCCATGATTTGTGTGATTTAGAACAATTATTAGAGCAAACCAAAGATAAGGGTATAAATATTTATACTCACGGCGAGATGCTACCCAGCCATGGCTATCCAAATTTAAATAGATACAAACATTTAGTTGGTCATTTTGGCAGCGCCTGGCAGGAGCAGCAGAAAGAATTTGATAATCTCCCTGTGGCAATATTGATGACTACAAATTGCATTCAAAAACCCAGGGATTCTTATAAAGACAGGATTTTTACAACAGGCCTTGTTAGCTGGCCTGGGGTCGAGCACATACCGGCTTTTAACAATAGAAAAGATTTCAAGAAACTGATAGATAAAGCATTAGAATTGGGTGGATTTAATGAAGATAGGAAAGAGAAAACTATAACTGTTGGTTTTGGCCATCAGGCAGTATTAGGTATAGCGCAAAAAATAATAGAGGCAGTTAAAAAAGGCAAGATAAGACATTTCTTTCTTATCGGCGGATGTGATGGCGCAAAATCCGGCAGGAATTATTACACAGAATTTTCCCGGAAGATTCCTTCAGACTGTGTAATTTTAACCTTGGCCTGCGGTAAATTCAGGTTTAATAGATTAGATTTTGGGAATATAGAAGGTATTCCGCGGTTATTGGACTGCGGACAGTGTAACGACGCCTATTCAGCTATAAAAATTGCTTTAACCTTAGCCGATGCTTTCGAATGTAGTGTTAATGAATTGCCTCTTTCCTTAATCTTGTCCTGGTACGAACAGAAGGCAGTTTGTATTTTATTGACTTTACTTTCCTTAGGCATTGAAAATATAAGGTTGGGGCCAAGTCTGCCTGCATTTATATCTCTAAATGTCTTAAAAATTTTAATAGAAAAATTCAATATCCAGCCTATAACTACCCCTGATAAAGATTTAGAGGAAATACTAAAAGAACAAAGCCTATCTGTTTCTGAGCAAACTCTCTAACGGGGTAAACCCCGTTAGAGATGCACTCTTAAGAAGTCCGGCGGATTATCTCTAACGGGGTTTACTTTCTGCATAATTTATATTATAATTATTCCAACCCATGAATAGAAAAAATGACTCAAAAAGAGCAAGTGGTATATTGCTTCACATTACCAGCCTGCCATCGGCCTATGGCATAGGAGACTTAGGACCAGGTGCTTATCAATTTGTTGATTTCCTAGAATCTACAAAGCAAAGCGTATGGCAGGTCCTGCCTTTGAATCCCACTGATGGTATCAACGGCCACTCCCCTTATAGCAGCATATCGGCGTTTGGCGCAAACACACTTTTAATAAGCCCGCAAGTTTTGATAGAAGAAGGTCTGCTTACAGAAGAAGATACCAAACCTTTGCCTAATTTTCCAAAAGACCGCGTAGATTATGAGGCGGCAATCGCATATAAAGAAGAAATATTTAATAAGTCCTATAGTTATTTTAAAAGAAAAACTGACAAAAAAAGCCAATATGAAGAATTTTGTTTAAAAAATTCTTTTTGGCTTGATGATTTTGCTCTCTATGTTAGCCTAAAAAATTATTATAAGGGGATTGCTTGGAGTGATTGGCCCAGAGAGGTGCGTGATAGAGACAAGATTTATTTAGAACAGATTAGACACGAGCTTATTGAGAGAATAAATAAAGAGAAATTTTTACAATTTATTTTTTTTAAACAATGGCTCACTTTAAAGCTTTATTGCCAAGAAAAAGGGATTCAGATTATCGGAGATGTGCCCATATACGTAAATTATGATAGCGTTGATGTCTGGACCCATCCTGAACTTTTTAAGTTAGACAAAGAAAAGAAGCCTCAGTTTGTTGCTGGTGTGCCACCAGATTATTTTAGCAAAACTGGCCAGCGGTGGGGCAATCCGGTTTATCGCTGGGATATCTTGAAGCGTTCTGGTTTTGTCTGGTGGATTAAAAGATTAGAACATAACTTAAAACTTTTTGATTTAGTAAGAATTGACCATTTTCGCGGGTTTGTCGCTTATTGGGAAATTCCTGCAAGTTGCGAGACTGCCGTTAGCGGCAAATGGGTAAAAGCGCCAGCCAAAGATTTCTTTAAGTCATTATTAAAACACTTCAGCAGACTTCCTTTGATTGCAGAAGATTTAGGTATAATTACTATGGATGTGCGCCAGATCATGAAAGAGTTTGGTCTCGGTGGCATGAAGGTTCTTATGTTTGCTTTTGGAGAAGATAAGCCGCTTCATCCATATCTGCCTCATAATTATATAGAAAATTGTTTTGTGTATACCGGAACCCATGATAACAATACTGCCCGGGGATGGTTTGAAAATGAGGCAAGGGCGGATGAGAAAAAAAGATTTTTAAATTATATCGGCCATGAGATATCTGCTGAAAATATAAATTGGGAATTTATAAGGTTGGCATTTATGTCAGTAGCTAATACCGCTATTGTGCCGATGCAGGATATTTTAGGGCTTAGTCGAGAGACCCGAATGAATACGCCCTCCACTGTTAAAGGAAACTGGCTTTGGCGTCTTTCGGATGGAAACATCCCGCAAGATATCAGCGCTAAACTTTTGGGGATGACCGAGGTCTATGCAAGAGTCAAGCTACCTGTCGATATTCAATCCTAAAGATTAAACTCTACAGATTTACAAGACTCCACATTTTTGGTAGGAACAAAGATAATATTACTATTGCTGCGGCAAGGCAGATGATTAATACCGCACTAGAGGAGATATCCTTCAGGATTTTTATATGAGGATCTTTTTCTGGTTTTACTATGTCTAAGGTCTGTTCGACTAATGTGTTAAATATCTCTGCAACGAAGACACTAGCGATAGCAATTATTACAATTGCAAATTCACTTAAAGAAAGTTTTAGAAAGAAAGCCACGCTTAATGAAAGTATCCCAAAAATAAAAATAATACGTGCATTTCTTTCTACCTTTAAGACTGTCTTTAGGCCTCGGAAAGCTGCCGTGAAACTTTCCTTAATATTTTTATGTTTCCATATTTTCTTGAGCATATCCGTATTTTATCTTCTAATTTGGATTTTAACAATATTTTTTTCTGTCGACTTAAATAAAAATTTATTTATTCTTGTAAATGATATTTAAAAGAGTTAAGATGATATATATAAATTTTTTTTAAAAAAGGGGGGGAATATGGAAAAGCCAAATAAAAATTTGCCGATTATGAGCTTGATACTTTTAGAGTTGTGCTATTTGGCTTGGGGATTATTCCTTGCCATATATCTGCCAATCCTTAATTATTTAATACCTAGAAAGATGGAAATTTTAGGTTTAAGATTTTCTTTCCCGATTTCTATTTATGCAGTTGCGGTTGGCCTATTATATCTCTTAAGCGCAGTATTTATGGCAAGGCGAAGGCCAATTAGTTTTAAATTAAGCACCGCCGCTAATGTCTTAGGAATAATTTTCCTCGTGCCCATAGTTATGGGCCTGATAAGTTTTGTTTTATTAAATAGGCCTGAGATTAAAGAACAATTCAAAAAATGAATCTTGATTTTTTAAAAGTTATCGTAGTTTTGATAGCTTTAGCATTACTAAATTTTAAGATAAGACCTTCCTTAAGTTCTTTGAATTTCTTTATAATGAATTTAGGTCTTTTCTTGCTTCTTTTTGCTGCCAGTCTGGATTTTACCGATGGAATAAAAGAATTAGATTACCTTCCTGTTTTAGGCAAGCAAGCAGCTTATCACGATTTGTTAGAAGATCAGTTTGGTGATACAGCTGGGCTTGCCTTGTTTATTTTTGCGGCATTTAGAGAGATAATTACTAGGCAAAAGTGAGAGTAATTTAATAAATAATTTTGGAGGATAAATGTTAAAGTATAAAAGGGTAGACAAATATACAAAGCCGAAAAATATAAAGGAATTATTAATTTTAGCCAGAGAAAAAGAAAAAAGTTCATTCGGTTTTTATGAGGATATGCTAAAGCACTCCTTTGCCTTAAGTATCAGAGAACTTATAGAGGATCTGAAAAACCAAGAGCTTGGTCATATGAGAAAAATTGAGGATGCTTTAGAGAGAATTGATAATCCATAAAAAAAATAAAATAATTCTTGCAAGAGATAAAAAGTTGCTTTAATATAAAATTAAAGAGTTATTTAAAAAATTATTCAATATAGGGGAGAACGAAGAAAAAGATGGCTAAACATATTTATGGCTATGAATTAATTATGAACCTTTATGGCTGTGATAAAAAAATACTTACTTCCCGCAAAAAATTGCAGGAATATGTTGATAAACTTTGTAAATTAATAAAGATGAAAAAATTTGGCAAGACATTAATTCCATACTTCGGAGAAAATAAGGCTTTTACGAAGGGTTACTCTTTAGTTCAATTAATAGAAACCAGCTCAATCACCGGTCATTTCTCCGACCTTTGGGGCCAGGCCTATATTAATGTTTTTTCTTGTCAAACTTTTGATCATGTCCTTGCCCGGGAATTTACCCGCCAGTTTTTTTCAGCAAAAAGAGTAAAGAATACATTTCTGGTTCGTTAACCTTTCCTTTATAACAGCCCTTGCCGAAATTCACTTGAGGGCTGTTGATTACAGTGATTTCAAAATAGATTACAGCGATTTATCTCTGACTTTTAATCTCTGGAATCATCTTTCTAATCTCTGTAATCAATCTTTTCCTTGTCTTTATATTTATGATAACCATAAAACTCGCTGATATAACCAAAGAGGATGTTGACGTAATTGTTAATGCTGCCAATACAAGATTGGCCGGTGGAGGCGGCGTTGATGGAGCAATACATCGAGCGGCTGGCTCTTCGATTTTAGAAGAATGCCTCACTTTAGGAAGTTGTAAGATAGGCGAAGCGGTCATAACTAATGCTGGAAAATTAAAGGCAAAGAAAATAATACACACTCCCGGTCCAATATGGCAAGGAGGCTTAAAAGGAGAGCCGCAACTTCTAAAAAATAGTTATGTAAATAGTCTCCTTTTAGCCAAAAAGCACAACTTAAAAACAATTGCCATTCCGGCAATAAGCACTGGTGCTTACGGTTATCCTAAACCCGAGGCAACAACAATAGCCCTAAAAGCTGCAAAGGAATTTGAGAAGGATTTTCAAGAAATAAGATTTGTGTGTTTTTCGAAAGAAGATTTTGATATATATCAGCGTATCTGGAGGCAATTAGCAAAGTGAATTTTTCATGGAAAAGATTAATTATTATTATTCTAATACTTTTTTTAGTGATGAGAATATCAAAGCACGGATGGCGGCAGCCCACTGTTAGTAATTTAACTTTTGATAATCAAGACCTGCTGATTGCCGATAATTTGAGAAATACGGTGAAATATATGTCGGCTGATATCGGTATGCGTGATTACTTAAATTATGATAATTTGCAAAAAACTGCAGATTTTATTTTAAAATCATTCAATGATATGGGATACGAAACTGAAATTCAACAATATTCGGTTGACAAACAGGTATTCAAAAATATTATCGCCAAAAAAGTAAATACAAATCCGCGAGGCTTTACAATTGTAGTAGGCGCTCATTATGATTCTTGTTATAATCCGGGTGCCGACGACAATGCAAGCGGCATAGCGGGCTTAATTGAATTAGCGCGGACACTTAAAGATAAGAAGCTGAAATGCGATATAGAATTTATTGCCTTTGTTAATGAAGAGCCCCCATTTTTTATGACCGATAATATGGGTAGCAGAATCTTTGCTAAGTTGGCTAAGAGGGAAAGAGAACCTATTCTTGCAGCAATAATCTTAGAATCTATAGGTTATTATTCAGATGAACTAAATTCCCAAGATTACATTGCGCCATTGGGACTACTATATCCTAATAAAGGTAATTTTATTGCAGTAGTAGGCAATATCCCGTCAGCACGGACAGTCTTAAGCATTGCCTCAAGTTTTAGAAAGAATTGCGCACTTCCTTTGGAATATTTGATTTCTCCGCCTTTTTTGCCGGCGGTAGATTTTTCCGATCATTGGTCTTTTTGGAAGGAAGGTTTCAGAGCAGTAATGATTACTGATACAGCTTTTTTGCGAAACCCTAATTATCATACGCATAAGGATTTATACAATACCATTGATTATAAAAGAATGGCGCTGGTGATTAAGGGAGTCAGGGCGGCTATTTTAGATTTAGCCAATAAATGAAACCACAACTTAGCGAGCAAGCACTTGGCGAGGCTAAGTTGCTTGGCTGAATTTACCCAGCACTTATTTTACTAAATAGTTTTGATTATAAAATAAAAGTAGTACACAAAATTAAAATTTTTATCTTAATCTCCAGCATGGCAGTAAAATAAGTGCTGGGTTCAACACCC
>JBFMEB010000041.1:0-10588 GCA_040753675.1 Candidatus Omnitrophota bacterium
TTTTGCTAAAATCGTTGCCTTTAAGCCTTTGCTTAATTTATTTATCCGAACTAACGGTGTATTGCCTATTGTTTTAGTTATGTCATCATATATTTTACTCATATCTTCCTCCATTAAAAATAACGAGCATATTTTAAATTCCAAATTACAAGCACCAAATTACAAACAATATACAATCACCAAATTTCAATGACCAAAACAGGAAATCAACAAGTTTTTTTTCGGACATTGGCATTTGGAATTTGTTTGGAATTTGTAAATTGGGATTTGGAATTTTTCATCTTGCTAATCGCCAACATCCTCTAAATTATGCTTTTGTCTTATCTAGTGCCTCTTCTATATCAGCAATAATATCATCTATGTGTTCAAGGCCTACTGACAATCTTACAAAATCAGGCGTTACGCCGGTGGCAAGTTGTTCTTCTTCTGACAACTGCTGGTGCGTTGTAGTCGCAGGGTGAATTGCAAGAGTTTTTGCATCGCCTACATTTGCAAGATGTGATATCAATTGGAGTGAATCTATAAATTTTTTACCCGCAGCCAGGCCGCCTTTAATCCCAAAACCCAAAATAGCGCCTGCACCTTTACTTAAATACCTCTTAGTCCTTTCTTTCTCGGTGCTTGAACCTAAGCCGGGATAATTAACCCAGGAAACTTTCTTGTGTTTTTCTAAATATTGTGCGACCTTCAACGCATTCTCTGAATGCCTTGGCATTCTTAGGTGTAAAGTTTCTAAGCCCTGCAAGAAAAGGAAAGCATTAAAAGGAGACATCGCCGGCCCTAAGTCTCTTAACAATGTTACTCTTGCTTTTATAATATAAGCAATATTTCCTAACGGCTTGAGCGCTTCAATAAAATCAATTCCGTGGTAACTCGGGTCTGGCTCTGAGATTAAAGGGAATTTAGCGTTATCCCAATCAAATTTTCCTGAGTCAACAATAATTCCGCCTAAGGAATTCCCATGGCCACCGATAAACTTGGTCGCAGAATAAACTACGATATCCACCCCAAAATCTATCGGCCTCATTAAGTAAGGAGAAACAGTATTATCCAATACAAAAGGTATGCCATTTTTATGAGCTAATTTAGCAATACCTTCTAAGTCTGCCACATCCAGTTTGGGATTTCCGATTGACTCGGCATAAAGCGCCTTTGTCTTGGAATTAATAGCGTTCTGGAATTCAGATAACTCATTGGATTTTACAAACCTGACCTTAACGCCTAACTTTGGAAACGTATAATGAAAAAGATTATAAGTTCCGCCGTAGAGATTATCAGCAGAGACAATCTCATCGCCGGCTTGGGCAATATTAAGCAAACCCACGGTAATTGCAGACTGGCCGCTGGCAACGGCTAAGGCACCGACGCCGCCGTCAATTAGGGCTACCCTTTTCTCCAATACATCGTTAGTCGGATTCATCAAACGGGTATAAATGTTGCCGAACTCTCTTAATCCAAAAAGGTTTGCCGCATGTTCAGTATTTTTAAATTGGTAAGAAGTTGTCTGATATATTGGCACTGCGCGCGCGCCGGTTGTTGGATCAGGCTCTTGGCCGCCATGTAACGCCAGCGTCTCAATTTTTAGTTTCGCATCTATTTTTGTCATTTTATTCTCCAGAAAAATATTCTAATTTATATATTATCCTTCAAACCAAACTAATTCACAATAAAAATTTTAATCATCATTCCTCATTTTAGCTAAGGTTAGCCTTGCAGAATTAATTGTATGGTCAATTTCTTTATTTGTATGCGCAAATGATAAGAAATTTGATTCAAACTCAGATGGCGCGAAATATATTCCATATTGGAGCATTTTCCGATAAAATCTGCCGAATTGTTCTTTATGCTTAAACTTAAAACTAAACATTGTCCCAAAATAATTTATTTTTAATGCTATCTGTGATAACCTCGCCTCTTCTTTAAGGCGTAAAACCAAATACTCAGTAAGCCGTTCCAACTTTAAATAATCTTCTTTAAGTTTCTTTAAAGCCTGTAAGGCGCTTAATCCTGACTGCATAACAATGGGATTGCCCGAAAACGTTGAGGCCTGATACACTCTTCCTAAGGGGGCAAGTTGATTCATAATCCTATTCTTACCCGCGAAAGCGCCAATAGGCAAGCCTCCACCAATAATTTTTCCTAAACAAATTAAGTCAGGGATGATACCAAATTTTTGCGCTGCTGAACTAAAATCAAAACGAAAACCAGTAATTATCTCATCAAAAATCAAAAGTGACTTATATTTTTTAGTTATCTCTCTTAACTGTTTTAAAAAATCTATATCTGGACTTATAACGCCAAAGTTAGCAGGTACTGGCTCAACGATAACTGCAGCAATCTCTCCTCTATATTTATTAAAAACTTTTCCAACTGATTTTATGTCGCCAAACGAAACAAGGACAGTATGTTTGACAAGATCTTCTGGCACGCCCGCGCTTAAGGGAATACTTAGGGTGGCTAACCCTGAACCAGCTTTAGCAAGAAGGTAATCTGCATGGCCATGATAGGAATTGGTAAATTTTAAGATTTTGTCTCTCTTTGTGTAGCCACGAGCCAGCCTAATAGCTCCCATCACTGCTTCAGTGCCGGAATTGGTAAATCTTATTTTTTCAATAAATGGAATGGTCTCTTGGATAATTTTAGCTAAACTAACTTCCAAGGCATTTGTTGTACCGAAACTTAATCCTCTCTTCAATGTATTTTCTAAATCTTTTATAAGCGAAGCAAAGCCATGCCCCAAGATTAAAGCGCCCCAGGAAAGCACATAATCAATATATCTATTTCCATCGTAGTCATAAACGTATGCGCCTTTGCCCCTCTTGATTAAAAGAGGCTCACCGCCTACATAATTAAAACTGCGCACCGGGCTATCTACTCCGCCAACCAGATAATGCCTTGCCTCTTGAAATAATGAATAGTTCTTAGTTAGCGTCCCTTTATCTTTAACCATTTAAAAATATCCTTGGCATGATAAGTGATAATAAAATCAGCGCCTGCGCGCTTAATTGATGTCAGGACCTCAGATACCAGTTCTCTTTCTTTTTCTTCATCATTGCCGCTCATTTTTTTCAACATAGCATATTCAGCGCTGACATTGTAAGCAGCCAAAGGAATATTGAACTTTTGTTTAGCCTGATAAATAATATCAAGGTAGGCTAGAGCTGGCTTAACCATAACTATATCTGCCCCCTCTTCGATGTCTTCGGAAATCTCTCTTAGTGCCTCATCTGAATTCCTGAAATCCAGCTGATAACTTTTTCTATCTCCGAATGCCGGCGCAGAATCCAATGCATCCCTAAAAGGCCCATAAAAACTTGAAGCATATTTGGCAGAATAAGCCAATATGCCTGCATCCTTAAAGCCATTCTTATCTAAAACTTCCCTGATTGTGCCAACCTGGCCATCCATCATCCCAGAAGGTGCAACAAAATCAACACCTGCCTGTGCATGTGATAATGCAATCTTAGCTAATATCTTTAATGTTTTGTCATTGTCTATGTAAAAATTTTGATTTTTGATTTGTATTTTTGATTTTTGATATTTAATATTTGATTTTTTTATTATTCCGCAATGCCCATAATTCGTATATCCACATAAACAGACATCAGTTATAACAATAAGATCTCTAAATTCTCTCTTAATTGCTCTGACTGCCTTTTGAACCAGGCCGTTTTTATCATAACTTTTCGAACCAATAGCGTCCTTTTTATCAGTAACTCCAAAAAGAAGTATAGCGCGTAAACCTTTAAGTTTGGATATATCTTTAATAAGAGCATCTATTGAAAAACGATTTATCCCTGGCATAGAAGCGATAGGAATACTTAAATTTACGCCTTCCGCTACAAAGTAAGGCATTATAATATCATCTATGTCTATATTAGTCTGGCTAACCCAATCCCTGGTTGTTTTATTTTTACGCAGTCTGCTTAACCTAATAGCCCGCATCTTTTTGCCTCTCTTGATGTAACAGCTCCTATGCAAGTAATCCTCGTCTGAGGAGGGACATTCTTATATCTTTTTATAAAATTCCTTACTGTGGATGGACTAGTAAACATTATCCTGTTAAATTCATTAAAATTTACTCCTGGGATATAATCAGGAATAATATTTCTATAGGCTATAGCAGAAATCACACATGCCCCCATCCTTGTTAATTGCTCTGTAAGGCCTTTATCAGAAATATCTGAGCGCGGCATAAATATTTTTTTACCTTTGATGTCTATTTTTCTAAATTCTTCTGCAAGCCCCGCTGATGATTCGTTTTTTGGCACCAAATCTGCTTTAATTGCAAAATCTAAAAGTCTCCTCTGGGTTGATTTACCTATGACAGCAATCTTGATGTTAACAAGCTTACGGCTATCTAAACCTATAACCTCAAGCCTTCTAAAAAAATTCTCCACGCCAAAACGGCTGGTAAATATAATCCAATCAAAATTAGCGACCTCCTTTAAATTTTTATCAAAATTACTATAATCATCCAAAGGTTTTATCTTGATTAATGGCACATGCTCGTATCTATCTTTTAGAAAAAACCTCTCCGCAGATAGGCCAACAAAAAGTGCCCGCCTACTTTTATTCAACCAATTAAATTTTTTAGCTAATTTCACTGTCTCGCCGATTATGATTATTGCCGGAGGTTTTATTTTATTCTTCTTGGCTCTTGTAGGTATATTTTCCAAATTGTCTAAGAGAACCTGTTGCTTAGGAAGACTTATATCAGAAATAACAGCAACCGGCGTATCCTTATTTTTGCCAACTTTAATTAAATTTCTAACAATGGTTTTTAAATTACCTACTGCCATGTAAAAAACAATAGTGCCGATATTGGAAAGACTATCCCAATCAATAAGACTCTTTTTCTTATCAGGCATTTCCTGACCTGTTACAAACACACACGTTGATGAGAGGTTCCTTTCAGTAAGAGGAATGCCAGCAAAAGCAGAAGCAGCACTTGCCGCAGTAACGCCAGGAACTATCTCAAAATCTATTCTATTTTTAGTTAAGGCTTCTAATTCTTCGCCTAATCTGGCAAATATGGACGGATCGCCATTTTTAAGCCTGACTACTTTCTTGCCTATTTTTGCCGTCTTTATTAATAAATTGTTAATCTTTTTTTGTAATTTATCAGCACAGATTAGTCGGACATCTGGCCGTAGACCATCTAATAACCTTTTATCTAGAAGATAATCATAGATAATTACCTCTGCGGTTTGCAGAATAGCTTTGCCTCTAACAGTAATTAAGCCTGGGTCACCTGGGCCTGCACCAATAAAGTAAACTTTTGCCTTTTTCATATCAGGTTTAAATTTTTTCTACTAACACTTTCCAATAATTACCTATCTGTTCTTGCTTAAGTATCTTATGCCCTTCTTCTTTTAAAGAATTAGGGACGTTTTCAATCGGCGCGCCGTCGTCAAGAAGTATTTCCAGGATATCGCCTGAATTTAGCTTTGACAGTTCCATTTTGCTTTTAACGAAATTCATTGGGCAGGCAACTCCCCTTAAGTCTCTTACAATTACTGCCACAGCAGGCTCGCTTTGTGTTTTATCTAAAGCCTTAAAATTAAAAGAGCTGTCCATATTTTCATAAAGGCTCTTCACATCTTTTATTAACCGAAATATTTCTTCTCTTTTCTCCAAGAGAAATTTATAATTTTTATTTTGGGCTGCCTGGATTAATTTCCGGAAATCTTCTGCGATTAATCCGGTATCAATAAAATTTTTAATGAAATTCTCGTATGTCTCATTTTCACTTTTAACTTCAATAGCCCGGGTAATAAGCAAAACACGGCTTGCATAAAATACAAGCTCTCCTATAAGTTTTTCTTCAGGCGATTCTGAAAATTTGCGGCTTTTCTCTTCTATCTTTTTAAAATCAGATTCGATCAAATCAAGTAGCCCGGCAGAACACTCACCACTACCTCTCTCAGCAAGAGAAAATGCCTTATCCGAGCCCCAGTCGAAATAATAGTTCTTATCTTCTTCGAATGTCGAAATTTTAGCATATTTGGCGCAAAGTTTGCTTAAGTCTGTTTTGCCTTCTTTCTGAAAATATTCCCGGAAATTTTTATAAGTGCCAGACTTAGATAAATATAAAGTCAAGAAATCCTTTACTAATTTAGGTAAATCTCTGGCGCTTGATTCTCCTGCTATTTGAGCAAGTTCTGTCTTATTGTCGTAAATAAGAGCTCCTGCAACAATATTATAAGCCGGGTACAACCTTCCATCTTTTCGGGCTGCTTTGCCGAAAAAGCCCAAATCTCCCAACAGATGCTGGCCGCAGGCATTTGGGCAGCCTGAAATATTTATTTTCAAATGCGATAATTTATCTAAGTCTAATTTGCTTTCTTCTAGTTCATTTATAATTGCCTGGGCTAAACCTCGAGATAAGCAAATTCCTAACTGGCAGGTAGATGCTCCTGCGCAAGAAATAATCTTATCAATAATAGGCGGCTGGTTGAAATTATCCATTGTGCCTCTAAGAAAATTATAAAAATTATCTAAATAATCAAATTTTATATTTCTTATCAAAAAATTCTGGTCCTTAGTCAACCGGATAGTATTATCCGAAAACGACCTCAAATACCCGGCTAATTTTTTTGTCTTTTCGCTGTCTATAAACCCAAGTCTAACTGGCAGGGTAATCACAAAAAGACCTTTTTGTTTTTGTTCTCTCACAAAACGCATTTTCCAGACTTCGAAATCATTCTTTTCCATGGCTTCTTCTTTTTTAATATCAGGCGCCACGCCTGTATTATCTATGTCTTCGACTTCTAAAGGCAAAGGAGACTGTCGCTGTAATGCTTCGTACTCTGCTTTAATCCTTTTTTTGAACTCTTCTTCGCCTAAACTTTGCCAGAGAAACCGTAATCTCGCTCTATGTTTGTTTTTTCGATTTCCGAATTTCCAGAAAAGAGTCTTAATGGCTTTGGCTACAAGATAAGTATTCTCAGCAGGAATAAAATCAAAAATCAAGCTTGCTTCTCTTGGTTTTGTGCCTAACCCGCCTGCAGCATAAACTTTAAACCCTATCTTTGCCTCCTGGATACTTGCAATAAATCCCAGGTCAGCTACTGTAGCATACCCTTTGTCATCAGCAGAGCCGGAAAAGGCAATTTTAAATTTTCTCGGCAATGTCCAAGAATCATCTTCGCTAATCAATCTGCTTGTTAAAGCCACTGCGTAAGGCGAGACATCAAATAATTCTCGCTTTTCTATGCCTGCATCCTCCTGGCAGGTAATGTTTCTTACAGTATTGCCACCTCCGCCTCGAGAGGCTAATTTAAGTTCTCTTAAGCCGCGTATAACATTTACAATATCATCAAGTTTCACATAATGAATCTGCAATTCTTGCCGAGTAGTAAGATGAATTTGTCCCGAACCATAGCGCAAAGAAAGAGCGGCAATACCTTCGAGTTGAGCCGGGGTAATAATTCCTGCGGCGCATCTAATCCTAATCATATAAGTCTCCGGCTCTCTCTGCTCATACACGCCAAAAGGCACCCGATGCGCTTTTAATTCTACTTTAGATACTTCGCCTTTCTTATGCCTATCTATAAGTTTTTCTAATTCAGATATTTCATCGTCTAAATTAGAAGGCAGATTATAACCTTTCATTATCAACTACCTCCAAATCTTCATTTTCTACTTTCTCAGCTTTAATTCTAAAAGATTTTACTTCTTCTTTATTACCAGCCAAAGATACAATACAATAACTTAAGTTAGGGTCAAGCGCCAATTTAATATCCTCTACTGAAGGACGCGCCGGGCTAAAAGGATGGCTATGATAAACCGCATAAATTTCTAAGCCATTTGCCCGGGCATCTCTTAAAACCCTGAACTGCTCACCCGGCTCAAAGGAAAAATGCTCCTGGCTTTCATCCATATTAGCCAATTCGTAATGCTTAGTTATTAGTTTTTCTTTTCCGGCAAGATACCCACACGCCTCGATAGGTGAGCATTTCTTCGCATGTTCAATAATTCTATTTAAAATCTCTCTTTTTATCTTCATCTGTTGGTTTTTTTAAATCGCACACCTCTGGCTCTTCATCAATTAATTCTTTAATAGAAGGATTAGTCCCACAAATAGGGCAATCTGAATTCCTATTTAAATTTAGAGTTCTAAAATTCATTTTTAAAGCATCAAATATTAATAACCGGTTCGTTAAAAGCTCGTCCTTACCTAATATAAATTTTAGCGCTTCTGAGGTTTGTATAGTTGCCAGTATCCCTGCCACTGCTCCTAAGATGCCAGCTTGTGAACATGATGGCACTGTACCTTTTGCCGGCATTTTTGGAAAAACACAGCGATAACAAGCTGCACCAGGTGTATAAGTCATTGTCTGGCCCTGGAATCTCAAAATGCCTGCGTGAGAAAAAGGTTTTTTTGCAAAAACACAAGCATCATTTATAAGAAACTTGGCAGGAAAATTATCTGTGCCGTCAATCACAAAATCATAATCCTTAATTAAACTTAAAATATTTTGGGCAAGGATTCTTTCCTCATAGACAACAACTTTTACATCCGGATTAAGAGCAATTATTTTTTCTTTTGCAGAAATAACCTTTGGTTTACCTAAATCCGGGCTAAAGTGTATCACCTGTCTTTGCAGGTTCGATATTTCAACTCTATCTGGATCAACCAATCCTAATGTTCCGATTCCTGCTGCAGCAAGATATAAGGCTGCAGGAGCTCCTAAGCCACCAGCGCCGATAATCAGTATCTTGCCATTTCTTATTTTTTCCTGGCCCTCAATGCCAATCTCTTTTAAAATAATATTGCGGCTATACCTTTCTATTTGTTCTTCGCTAAACCCCGTTAGAGAACTCTCTCGTAAAGGATTCGAACTATTAGTAGGCGATAAGTCCTTGTCGCTGGATTCAGCTTTAGAATTTTTATTAATATTTTTTTTCTCTAACGGGGTAAAATTCATTTCAAAGCCTCCAGGCTCTGTTTTATGTCTAGAATAAGGTCTTCTAAATCTTCGATTCCTACCGCAAGCCTTATCATTGTTTCTCTTACTCCCATTTCCTTTTTAAGCGAAGCATCGTACTCACAGAATATGGTAGAGGCAGGATGAAGAATAAGAGTCCGGTTATCCTGCAGATTAGTTGCCCTTCTGATAATTTCCAATTTATTCATAAATTTAAAACATTGCTCTTTTGATTCTAAATCAAACGTAAGAAGCGCACCTAATTTGTCTTTAAATTGTTTTTTTGCTATCTGGTAATACTTCGAGCTTTTAAGCCCCGGATAATTAACCTGTTTTATCTTGCCTGATTTTTCCAGAAATTCAGCTAATGCCTGCGCATTGGCGCACGAAACATCAACCCGTAAATGCAAAGTCTCTAACCCGATGCTTTGTAAAAAGGCATTATGGCTGGACATACAAGCGCCTAAATTTCTGAATACCTCACGTCTTAATTTGTTAAGGAAAGTTAACGGCCCGTATTTCCCAGCATCAACTCTCAATTTAGAATTTCTTGCCCAGTCAAATGTCCCGTTATCAATAATCAGTCCGCCAACAGAAGTGGCTCCTCCGGATATATATTTAGTACTGGAGAGGACTTCTACATCTACGCCAAAGTCTTTTGATTTAAATAAATAAGGCGGCGTCAAGGTAGTGTCTGCAATAATCAGGATATGATTTTTCTTGGCTATCGCAGAGAGCGCTTTAATATCCGCCACCTCTAATTGCGGATTAGTTATGGTTTCTAAAAATATTGCTTTTGTCTTATCATCTATCAACTTTTCAACTTCTTTAACATCTGTCAAATCAGCATATCTTACTTCCAGGCCCCAGCTTTTAAGCGTATTTTCAAACAGGGAATAAGTATTACCGAAAAGGTGCTTGCTGGTTACGATATTATCGCCTGTCTGACAGATTGCCACGATAACGTTTGAGATAGCTGCCATGCCTGAAGAAAGCGCAATCACACCTATTGCGTCGGTAACCGCCCTCACTCTCTGCTCAAAATCTTCTACAGTGGGATTACTGATGCGCGAATACATATGCGCTGGTTTCCTGCCCTGGAAAGCAAGCTCTAAATCCTCAGCCTGCTTTTGCTCAAATGCCACATTATCGTATATTGGCATATGCAGCGAGCCATGCGGGTCTTGTTTTAAAAATTTAGTATGCAATACTTTTGTTACAAATTTTAATTCTTTCATATTCTCCTCTTTATATTAGTTAGAGCCGCCGCCCATAAAATACAAAAAATCAATCTCATCTCCATCCTTTAAAGATGTGGTTTGAAAATTCTCTCTTTTAACAAATTCTCCGTTAAGTTGTACAGAAACCATATCTGGCATTTCTACTTTAAATAACTCTAATATCTCCTTAACAGATACAGATGTTTTAACCAAAACCTCTTCTTTACCATTGACTTTAAGTTTCATTATTGCCTCCTTTAATGAGCACATAACTTACGGAACATTATTTTACTGACGTAAGTTATGTGTGCGAAGTGAAGACTCCACGGGTAAACCCGTGGCATCTTCTTACAAAAATTCAAGCTGCGCTTGACCTGAATCCTGTCGCCCTTGCCATTTTACATATTCCAAGGCTTCCTTTTCATCCAGGCCAAC
>JBFMEB010000042.1:0-9912 GCA_040753675.1 Candidatus Omnitrophota bacterium
TTTTAGAGATTGAAAAAGAGTTGCTGAATATAAAATAAGGAGGGAGTCGTGAAAAAGGTTGTCTATCGTACAAGTTTTATTTTTATGATCTTATTTGCTTTTTCTTTTATAGGTGAATCGTTTAGTTCTGAAGTTGCGTTTGTCGAACATAGTGCAGTTGGAAAGATTATATCTACTGATTTTGATTCAGATAAACCCACGATAACAATACAATATACCTATACGGATGTTAAATTCGTTAAGAATGAGGAAAGAGAAATTAAACTGAGGATTGAAGACACTACTAAGATTGCAGATGAGAGCGGAAAAGAATTAAAGAAAGAAGATTTGAAAATCGGGGATGAGGTTTCAGCTACCTTTAAAACCAAATGGAATTTTGATCAAAAGCCATTATGGAGAATCGCTTTGACAATAACCGCAAAATCCGCCACGCCACCCGAAGTTCCTGAAGAAAATATTCCAGAGAAAAGGTTGCCAGATGAAGAAAAAGAAGGGTTATACTATTGAATTTGAAATTAGAATACCCTGATAGTATAATGATTGTCTATGAGTAAAAATTTATCTAACGACCATAAACGCGATACTTGGGGCTCTCGTTTAGGCATTATTATGGCAGTTGCTGGAAGTGCTATAGGCTTGGGCAATTTCTTGCGTTTTCCAGCCAAGGTTGCATCTAACGGCGGCGGCGCATTCATGATTCCTTATTTTGTTTCTTTGTTATTGTTGGGCATACCTTTAATGTGGATTGAATGGACTTTAGGCCGCTATGGCGGTGGATTCGAACACGGAACTGCGCCAGGCATATTCCATAGCGTTTGGCAAAAAAACCGCTTCATTAAATATTTCGGGGTAATCGGAATATTCGGTCCCCTGGTTATTTTTATTTACTATACCTACATTGAATCTTGGACTTTGGCTTATAGTTTTTTTGCACTAATTGGCAAATATGCCAATATTCTAGACCAGTCAATGATGAAAAGTTTTTTAAGCGCTTACCAGGGCCTTGAGAATAATCAGTATTTTAACGGCATAGGTTTAGCTTATTTATTCTTTGTGAGCACTTTTGTTATTAATATCTGGGTAATTTACTATGGAATAAAAGGAGGCATTGAGAGATTATGTAAATGGGCAATGCCACTTTTGTTTATTTTTGGGTTTGTATTATTTTTTAGAGTTATAACTTTAGGCACACCAGATATGAGTAAACCAACTTGGAATGTTTATAATGGTTTTGGCTTTCTATGGAACCCGGATTTTGCAGCTTTAAGATCAGCCAAGGTTTGGCTGGAAGCAGCCGGACAAATCTTTTTTACCTTAAGCGTTGGAATAGGGGTAATACTTACTTATGCTAGCTATTTATCCAAAGGCGATGACGTGGTTTTATCGGGCTTGAGCGCAGCCAGCACAAATGAATTAGCAGAGGTAATTTTAGGCGGCAGTATCATCATTCCTGCAGCTTTTGTTTTTTTTGGGCCTTTTGATGTGCAGTCAATTGCGCGTTCTGGAGTATTTAATTTGGGCTTTGTGACTATGCCTTTGGTTTTGAATAAATTGCCCTTTGCTGCCATTTTCGGGTTCTCCTGGTTTTTCTTGCTGTTTCTTGCCGGGATAACCTCATCTGTTTCTCTTGCCCAGCCAGCAGTGGCATTTTTAGAAGATGAGTTTGATATTAATAGGAAAAAAGCGGTTTTGATATTTGCCATAGTTTCTTTCCTGCTTTGTCAGCCGGCAATTTTTTTCTTGAAAAACGGCGTGGTGGATGAACTGGATTTCTGGGGAGGTACATTCTTTTTAGTGGTTTTTGCTACTATCGAAACAATACTTTTTGCATGGGTGTTTGGCATGGAAAAGGCTTGGGATGAGATTCATAAGGGAGCTGATATGCAGGTGCCAAAAATTTATAAATTTATTATCAAGTATATTACGCCATTGTTTTTGTTTTCTATTTTAGGAATGTGGTTCTGGCAGGAGTGGCTACCTATAATTTTTATGAAAAATGTTTCCGAGGCCAATAAACCTTTCATTTTTGCTACTAGATTGGGGCTTTTGTTAATATTCTTGACGCTAGCAATTTTAGTAAAGATTGCATGGAAAAATAGAAAAAGACAGTATACTTAAACTCACCAGATATGAATTTAGGCGGAATTATTCTTTTTATAATTTCTTACGCAACAATTATTAGTCTAATAATTTTTTGCTTTAAACGTATATTTTCAGCTAAAGAGATAAAATAGGGAGGATGGGTATGCGAACATTGAGGTTCGCCATTGCATTATTCTGTTGCTTTTTATTGAGCGGATGTGTGCCGTTGATTATTGGCGGCGTTGGCGTTTTAGGCGGTTACGCCATAAGTAAAGATACCATTGCTGCTGAGACAGAAAAAAAGGCAGAAGATATCTGGCAGGCATCTAAAGACGTGGTGTCTATAATGGGTATTGTAAAAAATATTGATGAGGATGCGAAGATTTTAGAAGCAAATGTATATGGAAGCTCTGTAGTAGTTCGCATTGAGCGATTAACTGACGTCACTAATCGGCTCAGGGTAAAGGCAAGAAAACTTTTGATGCCCAACATTGGCTTAGCCCAGAAGATTTTTGTCAAGATTATGCAAAAGCTGGATTAAAATAACACAGATGGACACAGATTCATTTAATAAGTTTAAATACTCAATATTAGTCTTCTTCTTAAGCCTTTTGTTTGGTTGTCAGAATTTTTCCTGCCCGATAACCAGCCAGATTAATGCTGATGTGGTTGAGGTTTTCGACGGCGATACCATACAGATAGCTGGCGGAAGAATAGTTCGCTATATTGGTATTGATACGCCGGAATTGCATAAACGCACTGGCGAAAAATGGGTAGATGCAAATGAGCCTTTTGCTAAGCAAGCCAAGGAATTTAATGAAAAATTAGTAAAAGGTAAAAGAGTGAAGTTAGAATTTGATGTAGAGCGCCGGGATAAGTATGGAAGGGTTTTAGCTTATTGTTTTGTAGATAATGAATTCGTAAATGAACGCATTTTAGAAGAGGGATTAGGCCTGCTTTATACCAGTGCGCCAAATGTAAAATATGCAGATATTTTAGTTGCCAGCCAGAAAAAAGCCAGAGACAATCAAAAGGGTCTGTGGGCTAAAGAGTGTATTGCCCAGGCCCAAGATGCTTCTTTCTGTCTGGGCAAAGTGGCTACTATAACCGGAAAGGTTTTACAGGTAGCAAGGCTTGAAAATGTTGTATACCTGAATTTTGGCCGCGATTACCGAAGTGATTTCACTGCGGTTATCTTCAATAAAGATTTACCTTCTTTTATTGCTGCAGGTTATAGTCTTAGTGGATTTAAAGGCAAGGTGGTAAGGGTATTTGGTAAAATCAAAGAGTATAATGGCCCGGAAATAATTATCCATCATCCTTCTCAGATAGAAGTAATACAGTAGTTAGTAGTTGGTAGTTTGTAGTTAGTCTGATTTTACAAACAACAAACTACAAACAACAAATTACAGCATTTAAGCGTATTGACTTATATCGGCTTTTTGATAAAATATTTGTCTTAAACTTTTGCCGAGGTAGCTTTCTACTACGCTCAAATATTACGCTTCATTTTATTCGCTCCATGTTTGAGCTTCGAAGAATATTGTACTTCACCTAAGAATAAATTCTACGAAGCTAAACGCGAACGAGCGTAGCGAGGAAGCAATTTAGCAAAGTAGAATGCCGAGGTAGCTCAGTTGGTAGAGCGCAGGACTGAAAATCCTGGCGTCAGCGGTCCGATTCCGCTCCTCGGCACTTGACTTTTAAGAGAGGTTTTTATAATCTCTCTTTTTTATTGTAGTTATAGCGTAATTGCTTGAAAATAAGGGCAGTTACGCTTTTTTATTTCTCTACAATCTTTTTTATCTGTTTATATAGATTTATATACCTTTTTATCCTTAACGTCACGCTAACGTCACAAAATATACTATTGGCCTGCAATTTTTATTAAAACAATACTCTTGACAATTAGCCAAGTGTTATATATACTTTATAACAGAGGGTTGAAAAAGTGGTTTTTAAGAAGTTGCGAGAACATCAGCGCTCTTTTTTGTAGCCACAAATAGCTAGAGAGGGGGTGAATATTAAGATGTATAAAGAACATTTTGGTGAATATCTTAGGAAATTAAGGTTAGAAAGACGCATTGGCCTAAGAAGCTTTGCTAAGGTTTTGGGTATTCAACCTTCTAACTTGTGTAACATCGAGATTGGCCAGCTTAACGCTCCCAGGAGTCCAGAGCTTCTCCATAGGATAACGAAGGCTCTAAAGCTTAAAAGTGATTCCCAGGAGTATCAGAAATTATTTGATTTAGCAGCAAAGCCAGGTGAATTACCGGCTGACGTAAAAGAATACTTTTGTGAAAAGAATATTATGGAAGAATTGCCGGTAATGGCACGAACTATTAAAAATAAAAAGCTAACGCGTAAGGAAATTGAAAAGCTTATTGAAGAATTAAAAGGTCGTTAAGGATGGCAAGTCCAAAAATTAGTTTTTATACACCTCAGGAACTTGAGACCTTCGCAGAAGTATTCTTAGAGAAATTCCATAAACCCGCCGATTCCTTACCCGTTGAAATTGATACAATCGTAGAAGCTGATTTAGATATAAGAATTCTTCCTTTTTCTTGCCTGGAGCAGAATTATGGGTTACATGGCTATCTTGCCCTTTCGCTTAAGAAAATCTACATTGATCAATATATAATGGATGAGGATAACTTTGAACGTAGATATAGATTCACTATAGCTGAAGAAGTAGCCCACTCTTTATTGCATAAGGATTTATTTAAGGATGTTAAAACTCCTAAAGAATATCTAGATGCCTTAGATAAAATAAGTGAATCAGCTCATGCACAAATGGATATTGATGCAAAAAGGTTAGCCGAAGCTATACTTATGCCTGCTGTGTTATTCAGGAAAGAAAGCTTAAGGATTGCTACGGAAATAGGCAAGAATAATAAAACTGGCAAATCTTCATTATTTTCTAAACTCGCAGATAAATTTAACGTAAGCATAGAAGCTGTCGGTTATAGATTTAGACATCTTGGGCTAGCGACGCAAATCGTTTTATGATTTTTAACTTATAGCCTTCTTTTAATACCTGATAATCGTTTCTAGCTTCAATAAATCCTATATTAAGTATAAAAAATATGGATATGGATAATTGCTTTTTCTGTAAAAATTCTATTTCTAAAGAAAGAATACCACAACGAGATGCTTATGAAATTACATGTCCAGCTTGCGGATATTATCAAATAACAGGCACGGCTGCATTATGTGGAATTCCTCAGGGTGTTGATGAAAAAGACTTAATTTTGTTTTCAAGTTATCTACGCAATAATTCTTCCCTAGAAAATCCTATTATTATTCAAGGAAACGATTTAAAGGAAATAAAGTCAAGAGTTGCACCATATGAGAAGTTAACACCTATCGATAAAATTAATCTTTTTATTAAGTATTTAGGAGATTCATTAAAATTTTTAGGTGATAGAATTCAAATAAACGATAATGATTATACGCGGTTCTATTGTCTTAATTCAGATGAAATGGTTCATATTCAAAATTATTTAATTCAAAGAGGCTGGGCATCGGAAGAACCCTATCCACTTTGTAGCTTAAGCGTTGATGGTTGGCAAGTCTATGAAAGCTTAAAACAAATTAATATAGAAAGTAAAAAAGTCTTTGTAGCGATGAGTTTTGCTCCAGAGTTAAAATATATTTTTGATGAAGCAATTTTTCCGGCTTGCGATGAATGTGGTTTTAAAGCTTTTAGAGTAGATTCAAAAGATCACATAGAAAAAATTTGCGACAAAATTATTGCTGATATTAAAGAAAGTAGATTTATAATTGCGGATTTTAGTGGTCAAAAGCATGGAGTTTATTTTGAGGCTGGATTTGCTCAAGGTCTCGGACTTAAGGTTATATGGACTTGCAAAAAAGGAGAAGAAGATAAGTTGCATTTTGATACCCGCCAGTATAATCATATTATTTGGGAAAACCCAGAAGATTTTAAAAAGCAATTAATTTCTAAAATAAAAGCTAATATTAAATAGAATAATTTTTTATGCGTTGGGGTTTTTGTTTATAAATAAAAATGAATAAAGAAATAGTCGTCCAAACTTGGCTTTGGAGAGGTATCGAATATTTTTATTTAGGATTTAAGCTGGATAGGAATTGGGATTATTTCCAACCTTTTTTTGATTATATGGGGATAGAGCTATTTGGTAAGGCTTATATTCTTGCTGAATCCTCACCAGAATATGAAGGCTTAGGAAATAAAGAAGCAAAAATTAAGATAGATAAAATAGCTAAAAGATATAGACATGGCCTAAGTCGTATTTTAAAAAATATAAATGATTTTATGGGGCAGAATAACATAAATAAAATTTTAAGCCAGGATTTTGATGGTTATACTGGAAAACAAATAGTAAAGATTCTAGAAGCCGGTTATATTGAAACAAGATATCCAGTGCCAACTTCTATATCAGACGAATATCCAATTGAAGGAACAGATATGCACTGGTTGCCATTATATTCAAGTGGATTGAGTAAGTTTGCATATTCTATAGGAAGAGAAATATTATCGGTTTTAAAGGCTAAATTCAATGTAAGCATAAAAAAATCTGAAATAGAAAAATTGATATTAGTAGAAGAGGCAGGTGCTAGATTTTGCAGACTATTTTTTAAGGATAATATAGCCGACTATGTAATTTAATAAAATTATCCAGAAATAGTTTATTGCCCAAGTAAGAACAGCGATTTTAAAAAATAAGATTTTATTTGACAAATAACTAATTGATGTTATAATTAAAGCGGTTTAGATTACTACTTTAACTTATACGTAACTTATGGCAAAATCAATAGGGGAATATAAGATAGGTCAACTCATTAGCATCCTTAAAAAGGAATATGAAGATATTTCTGCAAGTTCTTTACGTTTTTGGGAAAAGGAAGGATTGATAATTCCTTCCGGATCAGGTAAAGGCGCAGGTACCCACCGAATATACACTGATGAGGATATAGAAATTATTAGATATATAAAAGAGTGCACTAATAATAAGGTACCTATTAGTGAAATAAAAAAATATTTAGAGTCATGGGAAAAAACCGAAAGAGATATAGTATTCTTAAGAGCGCAAACAAATACGTTCAAAAGAATGCGCAAACTGATGGGTTATCTCCAAGATGTTTTAATGGCAGAAAGATCAAAGAATTTCTATGAATATATATATCCAGAAGATACATTTACGAAAATATTAAATACCGACGAGAAATCCTCATCGCTCATTAAAACAGCAGAAGAATACAAATTGATTTTTCCAATCATAAGTAACAAAACAAAAATGTATAACCAGATGGACTTCACTATCATGAAGTTAATTATCGGTTCAGGTGCAATCTCTTTAAATAAATACAATAAGCTTAGTGAGATGGTTGAATATTTGCAAGCAGGATTAGGTCTTAATATGGGAATTATTCTACCAGCGATTACAGCATTAAGTGAGTTGGCCCCGATTATACAGAAAGTTAAGGTTGAAAGCACAGATTTGTGGCTTACCAGCGCCCTCTTATATTTAGAAACAATTTATTACGAGGAATACCGGGCAAAAAAGTAAAAGAAGGATATATATTTTTTTCTTAAAATAGTAAAGTTACATAATAAAATACTATAAGTTTATTATATAACTTTAATAACTGGAGGAGAATATGACAATAAATATCTTAAAGTTAAAGACAATATTATTCCAAAAAGCTATCAAACAATGGCAGTTAGCTCAGATGGTTGGAATCCACGAAACTAATCTTAGCAAGATTATGGTCGGTCGGTTGGAGCCAAGCGAAAAATTAGTAAGCAAAATCTGCAAGGTTCTAAAAGTAAAAAAATCAGAGTTGATATATGGATAGAATCCAAGACTTAATTCCAGCAGTTTTAATAAATGCTGCTGATAAATTCGTCCAAACAGAAAAGGATTTGCTTCAGAAGAGGAATGAGCGATTTAAAAGCAAGATACTAAAAGTTACGAGAAAGGCATTCAATCGCTACATATTCTTTGGTATCGCTATTATTGTTATATTTTTTACCTTCTTGTTATTAAGTAGGAGTGAAAATGCAAGTTAAAAACACATATTCTACTGTTGATTTTTATCTTGCTTCTTTTTTAAAAGCGCGGGGATTAAAGATAGTTAATGTTAAAAAAGAAAATGGCCGCTCAGTATTTATTTTTGAAGATATTAGAGAACGCGAGAATTGCGTTAGAGACTACTATAATAATGGCCTTATTGAAGTTGGTAAATTTAAAAGCGCATTACAAGATTTGAAGTCAATAATTCATAATTTATAAAGGAGAAAAAACAGATGCAAATGCAAAATTTTATTATAAACGATTCAGTAGAAAAATATCACAAAGCCCTGCCCGAACGTATCCGTGCCTATCTTAACCAAAGATGTATTCTTAATGAAATAATTGATAAATTCAAAATTGGCTGGAATGGCAACGCGATAACTATACCTATTTATGATAGAAATGGAGAGTTTCTTTTCTTTAAATATCGCAAAGACCCCGAAGACGAAAGCGATAAAGCAAAATATTGGTATGATTCAGGAACTTCTACTGAACTTTACGGATGGGAAAATATTGACGAACAATTTGTTGTTTTTTGTGAAGGCGAGCTTGATAGGTTAGCCTTGGAATCAAAAGGCATTCCAGCTATAACTGGAACAAGTGGAGTGGGGACGTTTAAGGAAGAATGGGTTAAATATTTAGAAAATATTCCTAACTTATATGTCTGCTATGACAAAGATGACATCAAAGAAGGCATGAAAAATACAAAAAAGTTTTTAGAAAAACTACCGTTATCTAAATATATCTCATTGGCATTTTTAGGAGACGGAAAGAAGGATATAACGGATTTCTTTATGTTAGATAAAACCAAAGAAGATTTTTTAAAGCTAGTAAGGAAAGCCCAATCGCTTGATGATTTGAAGTTTTTAGATTATCTTTCATTTTCTGAGGAAAGCTTTCTTCACCCTTCTCAGGACTTTATTAATAATAGGGGTTATTTCACTATCCCAATGACTGAATATAAAGATAACAAACGGAAACAAATATATTATATGGTAACGAGCGAACGGAAATTACTGCGGTTAGAGAATGAGGAAGAGTTTTACAAAAAATATAAATTTCATATTAACCATTTACCTGCTATCCAAAATCAAAAAACACGCTGGTTAAATAATTTGATTGTCGAATTTATTCGAGACGAATATACAGTCAATCCAAAAAATATATTCAATAATATAAAGAATATTTATCAGAAGTATTCTGAGATGAAAGAAGAAGGATGGTATGACATCCTTCCGTTGTTTGTAATAGGTAGTTATTTCTATATTATCTTTGAGACTTTTCCATATATCGCATTTGAAGGCATTAAAAATACAGGAAAATCAAAGACCGCAAGGATAACTATTCGTATGTCATTTAATGGGATGCTTACGACAGGTTTGTCAGACGCAAATTTATTCAGGATAATTGAAGATTTAAGGTGCGCTCTTGGTATTGATGAAGCTGAAGAATTGAGGGACAAGGAAAAGAATCAATCACTCAGGGCTATATTAAATGCCGGATATTCTAAAGGAGCGGAAGTGCTTAGACAGGAAAAAACAAACAAAGGAACATTTGAATCAAGATATTTTAATGTCTATTCGCCAAAAGTAATTGCAAATACAAGAGGACTTGAGGATACATTAGAAAGCCGAACAGTTAAGGTAGTTATGTTAAGGGCAAAGGGAGAGAGAGGAACTATTTTAGATTCTGAAAGTTCAGATAATTGGCCAGAGATAAGGCACAGCTGTTATTGTTTTGCTTTAACGTATTTCAAAGAAATAAGAGAAAT
>JBFMEB010000043.1:0-9582 GCA_040753675.1 Candidatus Omnitrophota bacterium
AAATTTTACTCCTTTGACTACACGGCCATTATCTACATCTAAACACGGAATTATTCGTTTGGTTAACATATTCAATTGGCTATAATTTTTAATGCCTGCTTAAAATCAATCTTTCCTTCATAAAGCGCTTTACCGATAATAACGCCGTAGAGACATTCGGTATTTTTAAGCTTCTCTATATCAGAAAGACTGGCAACGCCTCCTGAAGCGATTAATTGCAAATCAGGAAATCTGCCAGTGAAATCGCAGACAGATTTGATAGACTCTACATCTGCACCCTCCAAAGTACCATCGCGATTGATATTAGTAAAATTAACAAATCTTATACCACGCTTATAAAATTGTTCTAATAATTTAGTTAGACTCATGCTTTTTGATTTAAGCCAACCAGAATCACCAACGTTCATTATAATATCAACCGCCTTTGCCTTGGCATAACGAATCTGCATAAATTTTGCATCAATGCTTACACTTATGCGTTTCCCTATGAGCGTTTTGAAATTATCTAAAAAAGAATAATCGCTTAACGCCTTGGAGCCTAAAACTACTCGCGCTGCGCCTGCTTCTAAAAACTCCAAAACCGAGTCTTTGTCCCTTAAGCCCCCGCCCACTTGCACCCCTGCCTTAAGCCCTTTAATAATTTTAATAATTATATCTTTATTTTTGGGCTTGCCTGCTAATGCGCCATCCAAATCCACCACATGGATTAACTGGGCTCCTAATTCTTGCCATTGTAAAGCAGCTGAAAGAGGGTCTTGGCTATACGTGGACTGTCGGTTAAAATCACCTTTATAGAGCCTAACCACCTTGCCATCTCGTATATCTACTGCTGGTATTATTAGCATTTGTTCAATGTTCTAAAAACTACTTTTTAACAAAGATAAACACAGATTTAAAAAAATAGATGGACACAGATAATTTTTATCTGTGTTAATCTTATATTTTTATCAGTGTTAATCTGTGTAGATTTTTTATTTTCAGAGACTCAAAAAATTTTCTAAGATTTTTAATCCTGCGGCTTGACTCTTCTCTGGGTGAAATTGCACACCAAAGATATTATCGCGCCAAATTACACTTGCATATCTCTTACCGTAATAAGTGATTCCTGCCACAATCGATTTATCTTCTGGCAGGCAATAATAAGAGTGGCAAAAATATGCAAATTGATTATTCTTTATGCCGATAAACAAAGGGCAATCTTTGTCTTCTATCTTAATCTGGTTCCAGCCGATTTGCGGAACTTTTAGTTTTCGGGAAAATCTTATAACCTTTCCTGGAATAATATCTAGGCCATCTGAACCAGGGGATTCCTCGCTTTGGGAAAACAATAGCTGCATGCCTAAACAAACTCCTAAAAACGGTATTCCTTTGTTTATCCTATTTTTAAGTACATCCAAGATTTTTAATCTTTTTAACTCATTTATAGCATCACTGAATGCGCCAACCCCGGGCAGAACAATCTTTTGCGCAGATTCTATTTTTTTTCTATCAGAGGAAATAACAACACTTTTCTTAGTCAAAAGACAGGCCTTGAGCACTGAGCGCAAATTGCCCATCATATAATCAACAACAACAATCATAAGTCTATTACACCTTTTGTAGAGGGAACACCCTTGCGGCGCTTATCTATTTGGCAGGCCTTATCTAAAGCAATAGCCAGAGCTTTAAAAAGGGCTTCAAAATAGTGGTGAGAATCAGACACCTGACGGACATCAGGACTTCCTGGTACAGGCGTTCTTATATGAACAGTAATCTTAGCATGATTTACAAAGGCCTCTAAAAAGTTCATAAAGTCTCCTTGTTTTAAATCGAGATTATCTTCAACAAAGGAAACTTGCTCCTCAATTAATTTTGGCCTTCCGCTAATATCAACTGACACATTAACTAAAACCTCATCCATCGGCGCTGAACCAAAGCCAAAACGCCGGATAGATAATGTATCGCCAAGTGCCTTTCTGAAACAATCACCCATGGCAATGCCAATATCTTCTACAATGTGATGGCTAAGATCACCTTTTGCAGATAAATCAAGGTCAAGAAACCCATGAAAAGTTAAAAGACTTAGCATGTGGTTTAGTGAATCAAAGGGCGTCTTGATGTTCTGTTTGCCGCTGCCGTCTAAAGTGAGGTCACAGACAATATCAACCTCATTTGTCTTTCTTAAAACTTTAGCTTGCCTTTTTTTAGCCATGTTATTATACTCCCCTTGTTATTAATTTTACTAAGTTGTAAACCTCACCCTTACTGACTCAATGTGTTTAGTCATACCCTCAGCTGAGCCGATTTTTTCTAAAGGTGCTTTGGCCATTTCCAATGCCTTCTTGGTATACCAAATTACATGTGTTGACTTAAGAAAGTCGCGCAATCCCAAACCTGAGAAAAACCGCGCACTGCCGCCAGTGGGTAAAACATGGCTGGGGCCTGCTACATAATCTCCCACAGCCACTGGACTATAAGGGCCTAAAAACACCGCACCAGCGTTTTTTATCTTTTTAAGAAGCATTCTAGGATTATTGGTCAATATCTCTAAATGCTCTGGCGCTATTCTATTAGCTATCTCAACAGCAACAGACAAATTCTTGGTGATAATTATATAGCCAGACTGAATTTCAGTCCTTAACTGCCGAGCGAGGGCCTTAGAATTAGTAATCAAAATAGCTAAACCTCCGGCATGTTCTGCCTGCGCTAAAAGATCTGCTTTTACAAATTCATATTTTGAAAATCTATTTGCAATAATAACCAATTCGGTTGGCCCGGCCAGCATATCTATATCGCAGATTCCAAAAACTTGTTTTTTTGCCTCGGTAACATATACATTTCCGGGTCCGACAATCTTATCTACGCGGGGAATTGTCTTCGTTCCATAAGCTAAAGAAGCTATTGCCTGGGCACCGCCGACTTTGTATATTTCATTTACTTTTAGAAGATCAGCGACAACTAGGATATGAGGGTCAACAAAACCATGAATATTAGGCGGGCTAACCAGAACTATTCGCTTTACACCGGCAAGTTTTGCTGGTAGCACTGACATATAGACGCTGGAAAAAAGACTGGCTGTGCCAGCAGGGGCATAAACCCCAACGGTCTCGATGGGATTAATCATTTCACCCAAAATTACGCCATCATTCTTCCTAAGTTTCCAGGATTTTTTCAGCTGCTTCTTATAAAAGCTGTTTACATTCTCGATAACAGTCTTTAATGTTGAAACGAAATCTGAACTTATATTCTGGTAGGCTGCGCTAATTTCTCTTTCGCTGACACGTAACTGCTTAGAAGAAAGTTTCACTTTGTCAAATTTACGCGTATATTTAATAACTGCCTCATCGGCAAATAAGCGTACATCATTTATGATTCGACTAACGCGTTCTCTTACGCGTTTTTTTTCCAAAAAAGAGCGATTATAAATTTTTTCTAACTCTTTGCTGCTTTCTTTAAGGATTCTCATTTTCTAACTCTTTCTTAAGAATTTCTTGCGCTTTCCCAACAACGGTTTTTAACTGCCCTGTATCATCAGAACTTCCTTGTGCCAAGTTTGGTTTACCTCCACCGCTACCGTTAATCATTTTTGTCAAAGGCTGGATTAATTTAGCAGCAGAAAATCCTCTTTTAACCAAATCAGCAGTCAGGCTAACCAACAATAGGCCACGCTGATTAAATTCCGAGCCTAAAACTATAATTGATTCTTTTGATTTTTCTTTTAATAGATCAGCCATATTGCGCAAAATTTCATAATCACAATTATCAATTATAGTAGAAATCACTCTCACTGAGCCGATGACTTTTGCCTCGGATAAAATCTGAGGCAAGGTGGCTTTAAATAATCCCAGTCTACTTGCCATTAATTGGCGCTCTAATGATTTAATCTTCTGTATAAGGGCATTTAGTTGTGGCAAAATATTTTCTTGGCTAATTTTCAAGTCTCGGCTTATAGATTCTAAAATACTCCTTTCCTGTTTTTGCAAACTTCTTGCGAATTTGCCAGTGCAGGCCTCAATGCGGCGGATACCGCTGGCAATAGACGATTCGCTAATTATTCTAAAGAGACCAATTTGGCCAGTTGAGTTTAGATGAGAACCGCCGCATAATTCTTTTGAATACTCTCCAATGGAAACCATTCTTACTGTATCGCCATAGCGGTCCTGAAAAAAAGCTAAAGCGCCAGAGGCTTTGGCTTCATTTAAACTAACAATTTTCTTACTTATTCCATCATCAGCAAGAATAAAATCATTAACTAAGTCTTCTATTCTTTCCAACTGGTCTTCTTTAATCTGCTTAGGGTAACTAAAGTCAAAACGTAAATACTCATCAGTTACTAATGAGCCTTGCTGGCGCACATTAGTCCCTAAAGTAGTTCTTAGCGCTGTTTGTAACAAATGGGTTGCGGTATGGTTCCTCGCAATTGCGAGCCGTCTTTCAGCGTCAATGCTGGCATCAACTTCATCGCCGACTGCAATATCTCCTTTTATCACCTTGCCAATATGGATTATTGCACCTTCAATTAATTTTGTATCTGTTATTTCTATCCTTACGCGCTCATTTTCTAAGACGCCCCTATCTCCCACCTGACCGCCGCCTTCGGCATAAAAGTTAGTTTTATTGAGAACAATTTCAACTTCCATACCGCCAGAAGCCTTAGTCATTAAAGACTTTTTCTTCTCTTGAGGCTCTTCTTTGAATATGGCAATAACCTTGGCACGAATACTATTAGAATCAACAAATTCAATATCCTCGCGTTTAAAATCATAAAGCTTTACGAATATTGAGCTGGATAACTTTGAGGTTTCTCGTGAACGCCGGCGCTGCTTATCTAAAAGACGGCCAAATTCTTCCTTTTCGCAAGAGATGTTTAACTTTGCTGCTTCGCTTTCCATTAATTCCCAAGGCAGGCCAAATGTGTCATAGAATCTAAATAAAAGCTCAGCCGGTACCTTAGAGATGCCCTTGCTGGAAAATTCTTTAACTGCAGTAACAAATTCGGGCAGCCGTATTTCTAAAGTTGAGATAAAGCGATTTTCTTCGCTCTGGATAATTTGAGCAATGTTCTCTCGCTGGTTTTTAATTTCAGGGTATGGCCTTTGCATTACCTCAGCCAGGATATCAACTAATCTATACAAAAACGGCCCTTCAATCGATAATTCCTTGCCAAACAAAGAAGCGCGCCGAATAAGGTTTCTTATCACATAACCCCTGTCTTCGTTAGAGGGGTATACCCCATCATTTATTGCAAAACAGATTGCACGCAAATGATCAGCGATTGCCTTAATTCTAAATTCTTTAGCACTCTCTTCTCTGTCACTATTTCTTGAAATAAGTTTTGAAATCTCGGTTGTAATCGGAACAAATAAATCTGTCTTAAAGTTATTATCAACGCCTTGCATTACTGCTAGAAGGCGCTCTAAGCCCATACCTGTATCAATATTTTTCCGTGGTAAAGGATAGAGATTACCGTCATCACAACGCTCAAATTGAGTAAAAACAAGATTCCAAACTTCTACAAACCTGCCGCAAGTACAGGCAGGAGAACAGTCCGGCTTCCCACAGCCAAGCGTCTCGCCCAAATCAAAGAAGATCTCTGAACACGGGCCACAAGGCCCATTCGGACCTTTGGATTTAGCCTCAGACGGCCAAAAATTTTCCTTATCTCCGAGCTTTATTATTCTCTTTTTGTCAATTCCAATATTTTTTAGCCATATATCAAAACTCTCATCATCAGAATCGTGTACAGAAACCCAAAGATTATTCTTATCTATACCTAAATCACCTGTTAAAAACTGCCACGCTAATTCAATTGCTTCTTTCTTAAAATAATCTCCAAAGGAAAAATTGCCTAACATTTCAAAGAAGGTATGATGAGCCGCAGTTTTACCAACCTTATCCAAATCATCTGTCCTTAAACACTTTTGACATGTAGCGACGCGGCTATTGGCTATATCAATACCCAAAAACTGTTTTTTGAATTGATTCATCCCAGCAGAAGTAAAAAGCACAGTGGGGTCAGCCGCAGGGATAAGCGAATCGCTCGGCATTATCTTATGATTTTGCTTTGCAAAAAATGAAAGAAATTTTTCTCTTAAAGTGTCGCAATCCATTTTCAATTTAATTCTTCCAAAACTCCAATTATATCAGAAGAAGAAAAACCACGTCTTAACAAAAATTGATAAAGCTTCTGCCTTGCTTTAATGCCAATTATATTTCTCTTATGCAAGTTATTTATGCGCTTTTTCGCTAATGAAGTTAATGCCTCTCTCTCAACATCGGACTTACGCACTTCTCTTAACGCCTCAGAGATGATTTCTTCATCAATACCCTTCTGGCGTAATTCTAAAATTATTCTTTTTATGCCAAAAGGTGTTTTGAGGCGGAAGTTTACCCATTCTCTAGAAAATTTTTTATCATCAATATAAGATAAGTCTTTTAAATGAGCGATTACTGAATCAATTGTTGAGTTTGGATATTTTTTCTTTAGGAGTCTATCTCTTATTTCCTTTTCGCTTCTATCCCTAACTTTAAGAAGCCGATATGCGCTTGAAAGTGCTTTTTTATCCGGGCTTAAGCGTTTTCTCATGGAGCGGATATTACAAAATAACCCCGCAATGTCTTTATCAGGCAATCTCCTATTACTTTTTCTTTGATGCTATTAAAATCAACTGTGTTTGAGACCTTTTGTTTATTCAATTCTTCTATAACATCCCCGGTGACTAACCCCGCATCGTCTGCAGCTGAACCTGGCTCTATCTCTATTATGATAACGCCTTTTGCGTCTGTCGGTAGACGGTAGCGTTCTATCAAGTTTTTATTTAAGTCCCTGACTGTTAAGCCACGCCACTTCTGGGCAACAGTTTCTTCTTCTTCAAAAGGTTCGACAGATGCAAGTTTTTCTTCTGAAGACCGCTTTCCTACTGTAACCTCAAAGGTTTGCGTTTTTTTATCACGCAAAACCACAATATTTATCTTCGTGCCCACAGGAGCCTGGCCAACTACTTTTAATAATTCATTTGTATTTTTTATCTTTTTAGAAGCACATTCAACTATTATATCTGAACTCTTTAATCCTGCTTTCTCAGCTGGGCTATCTTTTAACACGTTTACCACCACAACCCCTTCTTTATTTTCCAGTTTTAAATAATCAGCTAATTTCTGGTCAATGTTTTGTATGGTAATACCTAACCAGCCATATTCAATTTCTTCGCCTTTAATTAATTTTGAAACTATACGTTTTGCGCTATTAATGGGTATGGCAAATCCGATCCCCTCGTAACCGCCGCTGGTAGAAAAAATTGCCACGTTTATACCAATAATTTCACCAGAGGTATTTACCAATGGCCCACCAGAATTTCCAGGATTTATTGCTGCGTCTGTCTGAATAAGATCAGAGTAATCTCGCTCTCTGCCGAAGGAACGACCCAAAGATCTGTGTAGAGCGCTAACTACTCCCACGGTAACTGTCGGCTCTGGATTATCCAGGGCAAAACCAAAGGGATTGCCGATTGCAACAACCCACTGGCCGGTTCTTACGTTATCAGAGTCACCTAATGCAGCCACAGGCAAATTATTAGCATCAATCTTGATTACTGCCAAATCTGCTCTTGGGTCTGAGCCTTTCACTTTAGCCTTGAATTCTCTACCATCAGATAATTTCACGGTTAATTTATCTGCATCCCTTACTACATGCTCGTTAGTAAGGATATATCCGCTTGAGTCAATGATAACCCCTGAGCCTAATCCCATGCGCTTAAATTCTCTTTCCGGCATCTGGCCAAAGAAATCATCGAAAAACTTTCTAAAAAACTCATCCTCAAAAGGCGCTTCGCCAAAAGGAGAATATCTGCGGCTATATTGCCGGGGTTTCTCTACGGTTTCAGTACTTATGGAGACAACTGCCTCGCCAATACTCGCTGCTACATTGGTTATGGCACTCTCAAAGGAACTGGTATCAATCGGGTTTGGACTTTTGGTTTCGGTCTGTGCGCTTTGGGAGTGATTCTCAACATTAAACCTGGCACTAAGGAAAAAACCAATAATCACGCCTAAAAGTAGCCCAAAAGAAATGACCACAAATTTATTTTTTTGCAATATTTTAAACATAAAGTATGCCCTCCTTCAATGAGCAGATAATTTATGGAGCACGAATTAAACCCAGCACTTATTTTACTGCATTGTTGGAGATTAAGATAAAAATTTTAATTTTGTGTATAAACTTTTATTTTATAATTAAAACTATTTAGTAAAATAAGTGCTGGGTAAATTCAGCCAAAACAATCCGCCAAGAATTGTGGCGGATTGTGGCTTCATTTACTTCATCGCGGCTATAGCGATGTCTTTCAGTTTATGTTCAATCTCTTTTATAAGTTTGGGGTTTTCTTTTAAATATTGTTTTGCCTTGTCTCTGCCTTGGCCCAGTTTCTCTTCTCCCAAGATAAGCCAAGTTCCAGACTTTTCAATTACCAAAGAATTTGTTGCTGCATCAATTAAATTACCCAGAGAATCAATTCCTTGGTCATAAAGAATATCAAATTCTGTTTCTTTAAAAGGCGGGGCAACCTTATTTTTAACAACTCTGGCTCTGACTTTATTACCAATGACATTGTCCCCAGACTTTATCTGGGCAAGTTTACGTAAATCTATGCGCACTGAGGAATAGAATTTTAATGCCCTTCCGCCGGGCGTTGTCTCTGGATTACCAAACATAATCCCTATTTTCTCTCTTATCTGGTTAATAAAAACAACACATGTCTTAGATTTGCTGATAGCAGCAGTAAGTTTCCTTAAGGCCTGGCTCATCAACCGTGCCTGCAAGCCGATAAAAGAATCACCCATTTCACCCTCAATTTCCGCCCGGGGCGTTAATGCAGCAACAGAATCAATAGCAATTAAATCAACAGCATTAGAGCGCACCAGAGTTTCTGCAATCTCTAAGGCCTGCTCGCCGGTATCCGGCTGAGAAATCAACAAGTCATCCAAGTTAATGCCAATTTTCTTGGCATAAGTAGAATCAAATGCATGTTCAGCATCAATAAATGCCGCTACCCCGCCTTTGGCCTGAGTCTGGCGGATAGCACTTAAAGTAAGGGTAGTTTTTCCAGAAGACTCTGGCCCAAAAATCTCGATTACTCTGCCGCGCGGCAGGCCACCTACGCCTAAAGCCAAATCCAAAGAAGGCGCTCCAGTTGGTATCACCTCTACATCCAGCGCAACATTTGAACCTAATTTCATAATTGAGCCCTTGCCAAATTGTTTTTCAATCTGGCTTAAGGCTAATTCCAAGGCTTTCTGGCGTTCGGTTGTGGCAGTCTGTGCATCTTCTTTCTTCTGTATCTCATCTTTGCGTTTAGGAGTAATAGACATATTAGACCTCCAATTTTAAAACTTTATTTGTAGGAAATAGGCGGGCACTAGCCTTAAAGAAAATTATTATACCCCATATCCTATTGTCTGTCAATCCTTTCGGGATACCCCGAATTGACTCACATTAAATGTTACCCGAAATAACTTTTCAAGGTATCGTTGACTCATAATTAATGTTACCCGAAAATATACCCTAAAAGGGGGTGTATTTTCATGAGTCCACGAGCCAGAATGGAA
>JBFMEB010000044.1:0-7656 GCA_040753675.1 Candidatus Omnitrophota bacterium
TGCCTACAGCAGGCCGAACGGTAGCACGCGGGATACGGGAGCGCCGGCCCAGGCGCGGTGTCTAAAGTTCATTGAATTTTAAAGAACGAATAAAGCGTATTGTAAAGCCGAAGCATAAGGTCATCCGAAAGTCCGGATAAAGACTTTGGGGGCAAAAGATTTGTAACTCTTTTTAGGTTCTTGGTTTGGCATTTTTGTTTTTCCTCTAAAAATAAAAAATTAAAGGGGGCAAAAAAATCAAAAGAAAAAATCTTTTTGTGGGCGATTTTGATGTTTTTGCGTCTTGCCCTTCGGGCAATCCGCAGGCCTTCTGGTCTTTAAAAAGCAGATTTATATGACTGAGTTAATCATTTCTGAAAAAGAAAAGAGGATAGTAGATCAACTTTTAATATATAAGAAGAAGTATAGCCTGGCTCCTGAAAATGCTTTTACTAATATCCAAGAGGCAGAAAATCTTGTCAAAAGTGACTGGAATGCTTTTCTCTTCGCTGTAATTTTTGACCATCAGATTAAGTCCGAAAAAGCTTGGGCTATGCCATTAGAACTTAAAAGTCGTCTAGGTCATTTAGATATTCATATAATAGCTGGGATGAACGATGAGGAATTATTGACTATCTTTAAGAAGCCTCCTGCATTACATAGGTATGTAAAGAAAATGGCATATTGGATAAAATCAGCAAGCAATAAGCTTATAAAAGAGTATAACGGGAGGGCGGAGAATATTTGGAGTGATACCAAGCAAGCAAGTGAAATAATCAGACGTTTTGATGATTTCGAAGGTATCAGTCAGAAAAAATCAACTATGGCACCAAACTTCTTGGGTGAGTATTTCAAAATTCCAATAACTGGTTGGGAAGATATAGACATATCTGTAGATGTTATGATAAGGCGCGTTTTTAAAAAAGTTGGTTTGGTTTCTAAGGATGCAACAGATGATGATATTATAAGAAAAGCGAGGGAACTAAAACCGTCTTTTCCAGGAGACCTGGATTATCCTTGTTGGGATATAGGGAGATACTGGTGCCTTCCAGAAAGACCCCTTTGTTATTATAAAGATGAAAAAGGGGAAGATAATTGTCCTCTCGTGAATGAATGTCCTAATGCAGGAAAATAAAATTTTGTGGGCGATTTTGATGTTTTTAAATATAGAACGGGTGGCGTAAATGAAAAAAATAGTGAAAATATCCATACTTTTTTTTACATTAATTTATTTAATCTTACTTCCAAAAGGAGGAAATACAATGAATATACCAGAACCTTGGGTATTTAGCGCGGTTTACATTTCTAATTTGTCCACTGGCAAAGCCGGTTCAGGTTGCCTTGTCTCAAGAAAAATTAGTGAAGGTTCAAGTAAAGTATTTTTAATTTCAAATAAACATGTCTTGATACCGAAAGAATTGAAAGGAGACGAGAAAGAAGATAAAGAAGCAAAAGCAAAAGTTTTTCTTAATAGATTGGAGGGAGATAATATTAAATTAAATGAAATAGAGATTTTATTACGTGATAAAAATGGTAAAGAATATTGGAAAAGCCATTCCAACAATGATATTGATGTTGCTGCTATTGATTTTACTTCTTATATTAGTAAAGACCGAACGTTAATCCCAGAATTAAAGGTAGGATTTATTACGGAAGATAGGTTTGCAACTAAAGAAAAACTTGAAAAGGAATTTGTTTCTGTTGGGGATAGGGTCATAGTTTTGGGATACCCTTTAAATTTAGTAGAAGGTGGTCACTGTATTCCAATAGCGAGGGATGGTGTGATTGCCAGTCATCCTACCTATGATTTTAAAGGTGCTCGTGTAATATTGATCGATGCGACAATGGTACGTGGTTCTAGTGGAAGTCCAGTATTTTTACCTGTATTACCTTATAAATGGGACTCAAAGGATAATATGAATCTATTTTCTTTAACTCAAGCGAGTTTCCTTGGGATTGTTAGTGCTATTGTGCCAGATTGGTCAATGGAAATAAGAAAAACAGTGTCTTTTGGGCAAGAACCCCAAACTGTTTCAGTTGTAGACATAGCAAATTTGGGAATAGTATTTAAGGCGGAGACTATTAAAGAGGTAATAGATGGGTTTGGTGTCCCAGCTTGGGAACCACCTGTACAGACAAAGGAAGAAAAGCAAGAAGTTCAAACACCAGAAAGCCAACAGCCAAATCAATGAGTATTTATTGCTAGTCGTGTCGACTAAAATGAAGGTTGCAATTTATATAAGAGTCTCTACTGAAGACCAGGCCAAAGAGGGATATTCTCTTGAAGTACAAAGAGAGCATCTTGAATCTTTTGCTAAACGCGAAGGCCTTGAGATATTCAAGGTTTATCAAGACGATGGCATAAGTGGTTATACTACCGAGCGCCCTGCCTTGAAAGAACTCCTTAAAGACGCAAAAAGCAAAAAGTTTGATTTAGTTTTGGTCTATAAAATAGATAGGTTTAGCAGAAACTTAAAGGATATACTTAATTTAGTAGATGAGTTATCTTCATATGGCGTAGGGTTTAAGTCTGCAACTGAACCATTTGATACGACTACCTCTGCCGGTAAATTAATGCTTCAACAGTTAGGCAGCTTTGCTGAGTTTGAACGCAATAGAATTGCAGAGCGCGTATTCCCCGGAATGATTAAAGGAGTTCAGCAAGGCAATTGGCAGGGCGCTCGGTATGGGCCTTATGGGTACGAATACAACAAAGAGAAAAAACTTTTAGAGACAAATGAAGAAGAAGTAAAAGTTATTAAGCTTATATATACGATGTTTCTTTGCGATAAGAGTATCCGCAGCATTACCGAATATCTTACGCGCAAAGGATACAGGAACAGAAAGGGCAATATATTTAGCACCAAACTAATTGGCGATATCCTCAAAAACAGAATGTATACTGGTAAGCTTATTTGGAACGTCCATCATTACGACAAAACACAGAAGACCAAAAAGGGCTACAAATATGTCAAGAACCCGCCAGAGGAGGTCATAATTTCCCAAGGCAAGCACCAGCCCCTAGTTTCTGAGGAAGATTTTAATCTCGTCCAAGAAAAATTAAAAGAGCGAAGATTTGAAAGAAAAAGGAAAGCAAGCGATTACCCGTTGTCCGGCATTCTTTATTGCGCTAGATGTAATCATAAATATCTAGGCTTAACCTCAATTTCTAACCATCGCACAGGCGCTAAGAAACGATGGTATCGCTGTATGGGGCCATATAGAAGTTTTATTAAATGCAAAAACAAAAGCGTTAAGGCAATTGAAATTGAATCAGAGGTAGCCGAAATTTTAGAGACACTTCTTAAGAATGACAAGCTAAAAACGAACCGATGGATGAACGTGACTGCGGAAAATTTTCCTGTTTTTGCAGAAAACGCAAAAACTGACCTTGAGAAGGTCAGAAGTAGGCTTGAAGATAACCTCAGAAAGCAGTCAAAATTGACTGACGCCTATTTGGAAAATTTGCTGAGCGAAGAACTGTACAAACAGAAGAACGAAGGATTAAGACAGGAGGAGGAAGAACTTAAAAAACTCATTGCTTTACAAGAAGTTAGAGACATAGAGAGGGAGCGTTCAAGGGATTATTTAGACAGGGTAGAAGAGTTTATTTCCGGTTACGATCCTAACAAAAAAGAGATGGATTCTTTGACTAAAAAGCTAATGCTAAACCTGCTTTTTAAAAACATCAAAATCGCCCACAAAAAGATTTTTTCTTTTGATTTTTTTGCCCCCTTTAATTTTTTATTTTTAGAGGAAAAACAAAAATGCCAAACCAAGAACCTAAAAAGAGTTACAAATCTTTTGCCCCCAAAGTCTTTATCCGGACTTTCGGATGTCAAATGAACGCCCGGGATTCGGAGGTTATCGCTGGAAATCTTGTTTCTAAGGGATACAAACTTGTTGACTCTGCAGATAAGGCAGATGTTGTTCTGCTTAACACCTGTTCAGTGCGGCAGCATGCAGAGGATAGAGTCTGGAGTGAAATTGGAAAATATAAAAAACGCAATACGCGTGACGCAATACACAATACGAAACCGATCATTGGGCTCGTGGGCTGCATGGCAGAATATCATAAATATGACGCATTTAAAAAAGCGCCACAGCTGGATTTCGTCTGCGGACCAAACAACATTGCAGCAATCCCATTTTTAATTGAGCAGGCAAGAAATGGCGCTTCAAAAGGAATGGCAGTTGGACAAAGGCAAAGAGATGAATTTGCCTATAACACAAATTTTCAAGGTAAGACAAATGAATCTTTTGTGGTTATCTCTGAAGGCTGCAATAATTTTTGTTCTTACTGCGTTGTTCCCTATGTAAGGGGCATTGAACACAGCCGCCATTATGAAGACATCCTGAGAGAGATAAAGGACTCAATAGAAAAAGGGGTCAGAGACATTATACTGTTGGGGCAGAATGTGAATTCATATATAAGTTGTCAGTCATCAGCTGTCGGTTGTCAGATAGAAAAAAAAGTTAATTTTATTGATCTGCTGAAAATGGTAAATGACGTAAAGGGCCTGAAAAGTTTTAGCTTTATTACCAGCCACCCTAAAGATGCTTCAAGAGAATTATTTGAGGCAATGGCAAAACTGGAAAAATTAAAGAAAATTTTGCATTTACCTTTACAATCCGGCTCTGATAGAATATTGAAGTTAATGAATAGGGGCTACACAAAAAAAGAATATTTGGATAAAGTTAAGCAGTACAAGGATATTGTGGGTGGGATTTTAAGTTCTGATATTATCGTCGGCTTTCCTACGGAAACAGAGAATGACTTTCTGGAGACTAAAAAAGTAATGCAGGATTTAAAATTTGATAATGCCTATATATTTAAGTATTCGCTTCGGCCCCATACTGGCGCAGCAAAGTTAACTGATGATGTGCCGTTAAAAGAAAAGCAGCGCCGTCATAAAATATTGTTGGATATTCAAAAGAAGATATCAAGAGAAAAGAGATGATAATTTCCAATTTCCAATTTCCAAATCCCAAACAATTTCCAATTTCCAAATCCCAAAATTTTGAACAAAACACTTTTGGTTATTGGAATTTTGGTAATTGGGTATTATTTGTAATTTGGTGCTTGTTATTTGGAATTTGTACAAATGCCTATGCTCAAACTTTAAATGAGGCTGAAATCCAGTATTTGAGAGGGGATTACAAGGCAAGCATACAGACTTTGGAGAAGATTTTGGCGCAAGAGGTGGATAAGGAATCCTCGGTTAGGGTTTATTATTTATTAGGATTAAGTTATTTAAAAGAGGCAAACTATTTAAGAGCAGGTGATTGTTTTGATATTATAGTTAAAGAATATAAGAATTCAAATTTGGCGCAACACGCTTTAATTAAATTAATTGATATTGATTTATTAAAAGGAGATTGCAAGAAGGCAAAGGAAGATTGCCAGAATTTTTTAAATAGATATCCTTACTCTGATAATGGTAGTATCATAATTTTACGCCAATATCAGGCTTATCTGGAATGCGGTGATGTTAAAGAGGCGCAAGTCGCTCTATCTAAACTCAGAACTCTCTATCCAAATAGTCCTCAGATTAAAGCTTTATCAGAGAAGAATGAAGTAGAGGCGAAAGATTATTTCAGCGTACAAGTTGGGTATTTTAAAGAAAGAAAAAATGCGCAAAATTTAAGCGCACTCTTAAAGGAAAAAGGATTTGACAGTTTTATGGAAGAAAGCAAGGCAGAAGATAATGAGTTATACTTTCGGGTAAAAGTAGGAAAATTTAAAAGTAAAGATGAAGCAGTGTTAATTGAAAAGCAATTAAGGCAGGAAGGCTATCCCACGAAAATCTATCCCTAATCAGAGATGACCTTCTCTAAAAAGAAAATTATCTTCATTGTCGGCCCAACCAGCGTTGGAAAAACCAAGATTTCATATCTCTTGGCAAGAAAGCTTAATGGTGAAATCATATCCTGCGACTCGATGCAAGTTTACAAAAATCTTCCGACGCTTACTGCTCAACCGCCAAAATCAATTTTAAAATTAGTTAGACACCATTTGATATCTATCTTACCCTTATCTGCAGAATACAGCGCGGCTAAATTTATAAGACAGGCTAAGAAAAAAATTAAAGAAATTTTTGATAAAGGCAAGATTCCTATCATAGTTGGCGGCAGCGGGTTTTATGCAAGCGCACTTTTAGACGGACTTTTTCAAGGGCCGGGTGAGGATAGCAATCTTCGGAGGAAATTAGAAAAAGAGGCAACTGAATTTGGCAATGATTATCTTTATCAAAGATTGCAGAAGCTTGATCCTCAGACAGCTAACGAAATCCATCCTCATAACTTAAGGCGTCTGGTCAGAGCGATTGAGGTTTGTATTAAAACTGGAAAAAAATTTTCACAAGTTAAGAGAAATCGTTGCGGCCTATGGGATAATTATGATGTTAAACTGATTGGTTTAAGTAGAAATCGTCAAGAGCTCTATCAACGTATAGATAAGAGAGTTGAGCAAATGTTTAAGAAGGACGTTATCAAGGAAGTTAAAAGTGCCTTAAACTTGCCTTTAAGTAAAACAGCCAGACAAATAATAGGCATAAATGAGATTGCTGATTATTTAGAGGGAAGATATAATAAAGAAGAGGCTAGAAGACTGATAGAACGAAATAGCCGGCATTTTGCAAAACGCCAGTTAACCTGGTTTAAGCGGGATAAGAGAATAGATTGGATAGAGATAAAAGAGCTGGATAGGCCAGAGCAAATTGTGCAGAGAATTATAAAGGTCATATAAGCCTTATTAAGCCTTCTGTTTTTATAATGGAACAAGCCTTATTAATAACTGTGGCTTTGAAGTACGATAAAGCCTTTGACGTAGAAATGTCAAAGGATGAGTTGTTTCAACTGGCCTCTACTGCTAATGCAGAGGTGGTTGAAGAGGTTGTGGTTGGCCGCGACCGCATTGATCCAACTTATTTTATCGGAAGCGGCAAGGTAGAAGAGCTTTGTGAAGTTATTAAGGACGCCAAGATAGATACGGTTATTTTTAATAATGACCTTTCCAGTTCGCAGCAAAGAAATCTTGAAGAGGCATTAGGGATTAAAACTATTGACCGCACACAGCTTATACTTGATATTTTTGCCCAGCATGCTAAAAGTCAGGAAGGAAAATTACAGGTTGAGTTGGCCCAGTTAGATTATTTATTGCCGCGGCTTTCTGGTAAAGGTATAATGCTTTCTCGTTTAGGCGGCGGAATCGGAACAAGAGGACCTGGTGAGCAAAAATTAGAAGTTGACAGGCGTAGAATTAGAGAGCGCATTGCAAAATTAAAAAATGAACTTAAAAGCCTGGATGCACATCGTAAAAACCTAAGGGAAAAAAGGCATAGACAAACTACGCCGGTGGTAGCTATAGTGGGATACACAAATGCCGGCAAGTCAACGCTTCTTAATGCTTTGACCGGCGCAAATCAAATAGTGAAAGATAGTTTGTTTACAACCCTTGATTCTTTAAGCCGCGCACATATTCTAAAAAATCATCAGAAAGTGATATTTTCTGACACGGTTGGTTTCTTAGACAGACTGCCGCATGGCCTAATTGAGGCTTTTAAAGCCACATTAGAGGAAGTAAAAGAGGCAAATTTGCTTATCCATGTTTTAGATATAAGTTTTCCTAAATACGAAGAAAGGGCAAAGGCGGTAAGAGTGGTTTTAGAAGAATTA
>JBFMEB010000045.1:0-7090 GCA_040753675.1 Candidatus Omnitrophota bacterium
ATCGGGCTCAAAAAATCAAAATTATCCTCCTCTATAGCAGAAATTACGCTATTGGCTATTTTGGTTTTTTTGCATACTTCGCCTATGGAAAGTCCTTTGTCCCTGCGGGCATCTTTAAAAATTTTTCCAATCGATTCAGACATTGTTCTCCTTATTTTCTAAAGGAGGAAGGCTTTTCTTTAGCCACTCTTCTCTATCCACAAGTATTTCGCGCGGCTTAGAGCCCTGAAACGGACCCACAATACCTTCTGCTTCCATAGCATCAATCAGGCGGGCGGCCCTCGTATAGCCTAAACGCATGCGCCTTTGCAAAATCGAAACAGATGCCTGGTTGCTTTCTAGAACCATCCTTACTGCTTCATCAAATAACTCATCTTTTTCATCAAAAGCCTGTATACCCTTATCCGATGCTTTAAGAACCTGTTCATTGTAAACTGGCTGCGCTTGTTTAATTATGAAATCAACTACGCGTTCAATCTCGTTATCCTTAATTAGGCAAGCCTGGGCACGGATTAACTTTGATTCACCGGGCTTTAAAAAAAGTAAATCTCCCTTACCCAATAATTTATCTGCTCCATTCATATCCAGAACAGTGCGGGAATCAACTTTTGAAGCAACCTTAAAGGAGATGCGCGCAGGAAAGTTTGCTTTAATTACTCCGGTTATAACATCAACTGAAGGCCGCTGCGTTGCCAAAATTAGATGAATGCCTACTGCCCGCGAAAGTTGAGCCAGACGGGTAATAGCATTCTCAATATGATTTGCTGCAACTGCCATAAGATCAGCCAACTCGTCAATAACTACAATTATATAAGGTAATTTGGCAGAATTTTTCTCATTAAAATAATCTATATTCCTTACTCCGGCTTCAGCCAAAATTTGATAACGTTTTTCCATCTCAGCCACAACCCAGTTAAGCGCACCTGAGACTTTATTAGCAGTAGTCACTACAGGGCATAACAGGTGCGGCAGTTTATTAAACTGAGCAAGCTCTACCATCTTAGGGTCAACTAAGATGAATTTCACCTCATCCGGCCGCAGTTTAAAAAGAATAGACATAATAAGCGAATTTACGCAAACTGTCTTGCCGCTTCCGGTTGTCCCTGCAATTAGAAGATGCGGCATCTGACCTAAATCAGCAATAACCGGCTGTCCAGTAATATCTTTACCAATGGCTAATGCTAATTTAGAATCTGAGCGAATAAAATCATCAGTGGAAATAACTTCTCTGAAATAAACAAAACTTTTTGAAGAGTTAGGAACCTCTATGCCCACGCGTGCCTTACCTGGAATTGGAGCTAAAATCCTTACGCTCTGAGCTTTCATAGTTAGAGCAATATCATCGCTTAAAGCAACTATCTTCTGAAGTTTCACTCCCGGAGCAGGTTCAAGCTCATAGCGGGTAATAACCGGTCCACGCTCAATGTCAGTGACCCTGGCGCTGATACCAAAATCAGATAATGTATCTTCTAAAATACGTGCGTTTGCATTTAAATCTTCTTTTATCTGGCGGGCGCTAACACCTGGCAATTCATCTAATAAATCCGGTGTTGGCAATTTATAGTCTTTAAATTCCTGACTAATCTCAACCTTAGAAGGTTCGATAGATTGCTTTGTCGGGGCAATTGTTGCTGATTTAATTACAGGAGCAGGCTTAACCTCTATTTTTGTAGGAATCTTTTCTAGCCTGGTAAATTGTTTCTCTATTGTTTTAGGTTGAATTTCGCTTTTTATGGTTTTGGCAGCAGTAACTTTCTTTTTCCTCACTTTAAAATTACCAAGCATCGCAGCCAAAGGCGACTTAAAATCTAATTTAATGCGAGATTTCAAGTTTTGCATTACTCTAAGCGCAAACGGCAGAATAACCATCTCTTCGGCGACGATAAAAGAAAGTGCAATCAAAGTCGAAAGTATTATCGTCGAACCAACTCTGCCAAAATATTTTAAGAGGAAATCAGATAAAAGAAGCCCGATAAGCCCGCCGCGGCTAAATCTGCTACTTGCCAATTCTTGGCCAAAAGTTGCCAATAGGCCTGAACCGGAAACAAAAAGTATAAAAAAGCTTACCAGATTGATAAATCTTAGTGTGCTTTTGCTTTTTTTCTGAAAAAGTTCTTTTGCCCAAAGGAAAAAGAAAACCGGCGCTATAAAAGACGCCCAGCCAAAAATAAAGAATAGCCCCCCTGCCAGTCGAGCACCAAAGATACGCGCTAAATTCTGAGCAGGGACATTTGGAGTAGAGGTATAAAAAGAAAGGTCACCTGGAGTGAAAGATATCAGTGAGACAAAGACTAAAAGACTTGCACTCACTAAAAGCAAAGCATTTATTTCGCAGATTCGATCTTTAGGTATCATTTCTGGCTTTTTTTATGCTTAAGTTAAGCCTGCCTAATTCGTCAATTTCCACCAATTTCACTTTGATTTCATCGCCGACTTTCAAAACCGTGTTGATATCTTTAACATATTTATCAGATACCTCGGAAATATGGATAAGGCCTTCTTTGCCAGGCAGTATTTCGCAAAATGCGCCAAAATTTGTTATCTTGGTAATTCTGCCATTATATATTGTCCCAACTTCTGGTTCTTCTACTAACCCATGGATTATATCCAATGCTGCCTTTAATTTATCCTCTTTATCTGAACCAACTAAGACGCTGCCATCATCTTCTATGTCAATACTAACTCCGGTAGTATTAATAATCTTCTTTATTGTCTTTCCGCCTGGGCCGATTAGTTCTCCGATTTTTTCAGGATTAATCTTTAATATCTCAATCCTGGGAGCATAACTTGACAGAGACTTACGCGGCGCATCAAGGGTTTCGCTAATCTTATCTAATATTATATGTCTCGCCTGGCGAGACTGTTCAATGGCTTTCTTAATTATAGATAAACTTATGCCTTGAATTTTAAGGTCAAGTTGTATGGCAGTGATTCCCTTTTTAGTCCCCGCAATTTTAAAATCCATATCTCCGAAGTGATCTTCTCCGCCTGATATATCAGTCAATATTGCAAAGTTTTCTCCTTCTTTGACCAAGCCCAGAGCTACTCCGGCTACCGGAGCTTTGATAGGGACTCCGGCATCCATAAGCGAAAGGGTAGCAGCACATACGCTAGCCATGCTTGAAGATCCATTAGATTCTAATATCTCTGACACCACCCTAACAGTATAGGGAAACTCATCTTTTGATGGCATAACACTAACCAAGGCTTTACGGGCTAAGGCACCATGGCCTATTTCGCGCCTGCTCGGTGCACGCATGGGCGATACTTCGCCTACGCTAAATGGAGGAAAACTATAATGTAACAAAAATGATTCATAGGTCTTTCCTTCCAGGGCCTCAATCATCTGTTCATCTGAACGCGTACCCAAGGTAGTAACTGCCAAACTTTGGGTTTGGCCCCTGGTAAAGATGCTAGAGCCATGCGTGCGCGGCAGAACAGATACGCTACAATTAATCTGCCTGATTTCCTCAAACTTTCTGCCATCAGCCCTCTTTTTCTCCTTTAAAATAAACGAACGCAGGCCCTCTTCTTGTATTTTAGAAACTAAATCTTTGACTTGATACTCTTCTATGCCAGAATCTTCAGTACATAATTTATCTATAATCTCCTGCGTTATCTTTTTTGTCGCCTCTTCATTTTCTGCTTTATTAGCAAAAAGAGCGGCTTTGCGAATTTCTTGCTTTTCCTCTTCGCTGATTGATGCCATTAGGTTTTCATCATCTTCCTGCAAGGTAATTTCCAAAGCAGGCTTTTTAATCTTTTTTAGAAGTTCTTCTTGTAAATCAATAATAGGCGGCAGTTGTTTTAAACCAAATTCTATTGCAGCAAACATAACATCGTCGCTCTCTTCTTTGCCAGATGCCTCCATCATAACAATGTTATCTTTGGAGCCGACAACTATGACATCAAGCGTGCTATTCTGTATTTCTTCATAGGTAGGATTTACTATAAATTCACCATTTATTCTCCCCACCCGGCAAGCTCCAACAGGACCAGTAAAAGGAACTCCGCAAGAACTTACTGCAGCTGATGCTCCAATAACGCTCAAAATGTCAGGATCGTTAGAGCCGTCGCTGGATACTACTATTGCGATAATCTGGATTTCATTACGAATATTTTTATTAAATAATGGCCTTAATGGCCTGTCAATAAGCCGTGCAACTAAGGTCTCACTTTCGGAAGGCCTGCCTTCTCTTTTAAAAAATCCTCCGGGAATCCTGCCAGCAGCATAAGTCTTTTCCTGATACTCAACAGTAAGGGGAAGAAAATTTACGCCTGGTTTAGGTTCTTTTGAAAAACAGACGCTAACCAAGACAACTGTTCCGCCGTAACGCACGAGGATAGAGCTGTCTGCCTGGCGAGCAAGTTCCCCTGTCTCTAAATATAAATCTTCCTTACCTATTTTTAAACTAACAGTCTCTTTTTGCATAATATTTTTTTCCGTTTTATTTACGCAGATTCAGCTTATCCAGAACTTCTTCATATTTACGCGGTGAATTCTTTTTTAAGTATTCCAAAAGGCGGCGGCGCTTACCTACTAATTTCAACAGGCCCCTACGGGAATTGTGGTCCTTTTTATGTTGTTTCAAATGTTCACCTAAAGAGCCAATCCTCTCTGAAAGCAAGGCAATCTGAATCTGCGAAGAGCCAGTGTCAGTTGAATGTAATTTAAAATCTTCAATAAGTTTCTTTTTCTTATCCTTAGCTAAAACCAAATTTTCACCTCCCTTTAAGTAAAATTTATAAATACTGAGTATACAATGCCCGTATACTTAAGTCAAGCATATCTTGTTATCTGCGATCATCTGTGTTATATCTTAGCAAAATTGCAAATCTCCCTATAAGCGCAATAGGTGCAAGCCATATAGCTTGGGTCTGCATCAAAACAGGCGCTTTTTATGCCTTGGGAAGCAAGGTGAATTTTTTCCTTTGCCTTTTTAAAATCAGCTTCATCCGGTGTAGTTTTTCCTACCAGACCTGACTCCAAAAAATGCAATTCAGCAGATTTTGGCAAATAAGAAAATAATTCATTAAACGCTAAGGCATAAATAGCCAACTGAAGGCTTTCCTTTGCCTTACGGTCAGCTTCTGATTGTTTGCTAATATGAGAGGATTTATAATCAATAATAATTGCCTCATTGCTCGATAATAAATCCACCCTGTCCCAACGGCCAACAACTCGGTCATCACCAACAATAATCGAAAAATCCTTTTCTATAAAACTAGGGGTTTTCCCTGATTTTCCTTCTTGTTCATAGAATTTCTTAAGCGCCTCGTGGCCAATACATCGACGAGAATCTAAATGTTTCTTACTTAAGAATCCTTCTGCCGTAAAAGACTGCTCAAAACTATCAATTAAATCAGGCAATTCAATCTTCATCTTTTTCATTTTGAATTGAAGGTATTTTGCCACTGCATCATGCAATGCCTTGCCATAGATAACTGTATGGTGCGTTAGAATAGGCACATGTAAGATATGCACATATTTATATTTTAAAGGGCATGTCAGATAATCATCAATCTGATAAAAACTTAAAGATAATTTCTCTTTTTTTTCGCATCTTTTCTTTTCGCCTTTTCCTTTTGGTTCTTCTTTAAATCTATCAATGCTTGCTAATGCGCTTGCCTTAATCTTAGGCTGTTGTTTTACCTTTTCCCTGCCTAAGGCCTCAAAAATAAAATCACTGGCAACTCGTAAACGCAAACCGCCGTAATCATCAGCAGAAGTTAGATACAACTCCTCTTTAGCCCGTGTCATCCCAACATAAAAAAGCCTTCTTTCTTCCTGAATATGAAAATCTCCTTCTGGTAAAACCTCTTTGATTAATTCGACAGGAATCTCTAAAGGATGTCTGCGTTTAGGCCAAGGAAAACGGCCCATGACTAAACCTACCAGGAACACAACTCTAAATTCCAAACCCTTTGCTTTATGAACTGTGGATATATTAACTGCAGGTATATCTAAATCTGCTTCAACTGTAGCAGGATCATCTCCTGAGGAAATAAGCATATCTAAGTATTCTACAAAATTAACCACCCTATTTTCCAAAACCACGCTTTCAAATTCCTTTACCAGTTCAAAAAACTTTGCTAAATTCTCAACCTTTTCTTCATTTTCTTGCGATTGTTCTTTAACTAATTTTTTTAAATAATGCGTCTGGGTTAAAAATAGATATAATAGACGTCCTGTGCCGACTTCAACAGAAGTGGCCAAAAACTTCTCAAGCTCTTCAATCATCTTTTCAATATTTTTCCCGGAAGTTTCTATTCTTTCTTTCACTTCTGGTAACTCATTATAATGCTTCATGCACCAGAAAAGATCCTGATGATGCCTTTTTGCATAATTTGTCAAATAGGAAAGTTCTAATGTTGGAATTTTATAAACTTCACTTGATGCCAAGTAATAAAGACTTAGAGAATCTGCGATATTAGCCATTAACTTTAGAAATGAAATACATAATTTTATCTCAGGCCTGCCATAAAGGCCCTGGTTACCGCTAAATCTCCAGGGAATGCTCTGCATATTTAAACTTGCAATGAATTCATCAGCGTCGTTATTAGAGCGCACCAGAATAGCAAAATCATCATAGGAGTATAAATCACTCTTCACTTTATCCTTAATTATTTTTGCCACCTGGTCTGCCTCATTAGAATAATTGTCAAAATGCAAATAAGTAACCTCTTTACCTTCTGTTTTACCTATGAGGCGCTTATTAATATGCGATTTAACCTCAAACCTATCCGGATTATTATGCTGGATTAATCTGTAAGCCGCGTCGAGAATTTTCTGGCCAGAGCGGTAATTATGAATCAAGGTTATCTTCTTGGCATCGGGAAAGGCATCTGAGAAGCCTAAGATATTGCTGTAAGCAGCGCCGCGGAACCTGTAAATTGACTGATCATCATCAGCAACTACAGTGATGTTCTTGAATTTACTGGCCAAGAGTTTTACCAACTGAAACTGGGCAAAATTCGTATCCTGAAACTCATCAACCAAAATGTATTTAAACTTATTTTGATAGTATTCCAGGATATTTTTATGCTCGCGAAGCATCTTTAAAGCCAAATAAAATTGATTTGCAAAATC
>JBFMEB010000046.1:0-6608 GCA_040753675.1 Candidatus Omnitrophota bacterium
AGTTATTGGAAGAATTCCCAATGAGGTTAAAGTTAAAGTTGATTTGATTAGAGCTAGGTATAACATTAGTAATTCCTTGAGAATCACTCCAGGTCTGCGCTTGCCAAGGACTATTTAGAGGGATAGTAGTGGTTTGATTATTTAGATTGTTTTGGGCTTGGGTTTTCGTAATAAGAATTATTGAATACGGCGCTTGTAAAGGAATTGCAGGACTACAGGCTAAAGCAATATTGTGTGAGAAAAAAGTAAAAAGATGAAAAAAGATTAGGGATAGAGATAATGTTTTGAAAAGAGGGTTTTTGGGCATGAATTATCTATAATTTCTTAGATATCTTTTAACATCATCGTGGTTGCCGGCCAAAACTAAATAAAAATTATCATCTTCTACTTTCACTATCACTCGAAGATGTATATCAATTCTAAATTCATATTTATCATGGTTAATTTTTTTAAAACGAAACCCGAGTGGCGCCTCGCCTTTTGATAAAAAAGAATTAAAAGCTTCCAAGCTTTTTTCGAGCTTTTCTTTATCTTGAGAAGTAAATCTTTTAATTGAACGCTCAAATGAAGAAAGAATAAAAACTTTTTTCATTTAGTAATTTTTTTGATGTAATTTGAAAATTGTCCGCCTGGCTTTAATACTTTTGCTTTTGATTTTTCTTTGGTTACAATTTTATCAATATTATCCAATTCTTGTGTAGTATAGCGCGGTTCAATCTCTACAGGAGTAAGTTTTATAAAATTCTTCTCTATATCTACAGCGAACAACTCGTGTAGTCGTAAATGTAATCTCTTTATAATTGTGCTTGGAATGGTTAACTGATTCTTTGCTTTTAATTTAACTATATCCATATTTTTACCTCCAGAAAAAAGTATAACATAAGTTAGAAAGTATGTCAAGTTGGAAAAACGGTTTATCAAGAGCCTATGACCACCATAAAAAGTGCTTGAGTAATGAGGCAGTACAGTGGTGTTTAACTAGTTTTCAAAGAACAAGAAATATTTTATTATTTAACCTTTAGTACACCTACGAGGTGGACAATTTTTACGAGGTGGACAATTTTCGCGAGTTGATTTTGGTAATAATTATCTTGTAACTCTTTATTAATCAAGGTGTTAGGCAGAAACGATACTAATTATCTTTATATTTTTTTGATTTTTTTTAATTTCATTATTGCAAGCTTCATCCGATAAAAAATAAAGGCAGCCGGAAAATAATATTGAGCAAAATAATAAAATACTAATTTTTATCATCTGTGGACCCTTTTTGATTACGAATATTTGCTGATTCTTTTTGTTTTTGTAATTCTCGTTCGTGTTGCCGGTAACGATAGGCCTTTGCATCGGGAGAATCTTTATCGTAAAAGAAATCATAACAACCAGAACTCATTAATAAACAGAATATTACAATATTAATTTTTATAATCGTGCGCAGCTTGTACACCCCAGTTAATTTTTTCAACTAGACCACCTCCATAATTCCCATAAATAATTGTTGTAGCTTTAAATTCCCATCCTTGATTCCAAACCGTATTGGCTAATCCACCCATTAGAAATGTTTGATTAGTCGCTTGATGGCAAGTACCAAACAAAGTAGCATAAATAGCATTTCCTTTAAGACCTAATACAGAAATATTTTCTATGCCTTGACCTGGAAAATTTTTTACTATTCCACCACTATGTTGAACAGTAATACCTAATTTTGTTAAACCACCTTGTTTTATGTCTGTTCCTAATATACCTACGCGATCTTCGCCTATTGCTAATGTTCTCAATTTACTATAATCAAAAGCATCGGGGCGTCCTTCCTCAACTGGCATTCTACCGAAAGAATCATAACCCTTGGGATCTTTGAGCATGGCCATATCTTGTGGGTTATTCTTATCAAAAGGTACAATATCAGCTTTTGGATATAAAGTATTTGCTATTGTTGTTTCCAAAGCTAATGTTGCAACTGTATGCGCAACTATGGTTGATAAAATATAGGCCGCTTTTGGTTTAAAACCTAAAACGTCATCGAAAAATTCTTTAGTAAATCTGTATAAAAATTGTCTACCTTTACCCGTATCTAAAGCACTGGTTGTAATTGCAGCTGATAAACCAACTATAGGATTGAATCCCGAAAAAACAAATCCTGTAACAAATGAAATTGCAGGTTTCATCACTTCGTCTTTTAAGAAATCTCTAAAATCTTCACTTACTCCTGCGGCAATTCCAACTGCTACAAGTGCGCCAACAACAAACCAGAAAAAATTCCCAGTCGGATCCACGTATTGTATATGCTTATTGTAGCCCGTCGGAAGAAGTCTAAGCAGGATAAGCACTTACAACATTTTTGGCAGAAGTGGAGAAATTCGTTTGAGTGTGCGCTTCAAACGATTTTTCATCCGTCTGGACGTTCAGCGTGGAGAAATGTGGAGAAAGTGGAGATTTTTTCGGGTCGCAGCTGAAATCGCCAGACTCTTTTATCAAAGATCAGTGTTAATTGTTATTACCGCTTTTCTTCCAACAGGCCATCGACCAATGCCCTTATATGAAAGAATATTATTCATTTAGACGCCAGAGTCTTTCAAATTCTTCTTGATATTGCTTAACAGTATTCTGGTTAGACAAAAATATTGCGTTTTCGTAATTATAACGCTCAGCACTATCGGTCCAATTGTAAGAACCAGTAAAAAGCAAAACTTTATCAAATATCGCAAATTTGTTGTGCATAATACCCCTGCCCTCGCCCTTCACTATCTTAATATTGAAACCAGAGTCGATGAGAGATTGCACAACCGAATGGGGCCCTTTATACTGCCTGCTGTCTGCGATCAATCTTATCACTATACCTCTATTTCTTGCTTTTTCTAAGGCGACCTTAATATCTTGGGAGGTAAAATCAAACATAGCCACATCTATAGAAACGCGGGAATTATTAATAGCGCTGATAATGTGGCTTTTTATTTTACCTTCGGGAGAGAAATAAACTTGAGGCCTATCATATAGTGTAGTTCTTTGTGGATAGGTAGTGCAACCTGTAATGCTAAACAGCAGAAGCAATGCTAAAATTGTAGGTGTGATTCTCTGTTTTCCAATTATAGCATTATTTTTAGAAATCACTTAATCTCCATAAGTAAAGGCGGAAATCACTTCCGCTAAATTTCCGCTAATTGCACGCAAAATGCACGTAAGATGCACGTAAAAATTATCGGACACTATTCGGTCACTTCCCAATGGCCGCCTCTATCAGGACCTATGCGACGAATTCGGCCTTCGGATTTAAGCTTATTTAAATTCCATTCGATTCCCCGGCGTGTTAAACCAGTTTTATCCATGAGTTCTTTTTGGGTAATCTGCGGATTAGCCTTAAGTAGGATGAGGATTTTCTCCACAGTTTTCTCCACAGTTTTCTCCACAGTTTCACTAACTTCTTCCTGCTTAGGGTTGTGGAGAATCGTTACAAAACTACCACCTGCCTCTTCGTAAGTCGGCTCCGGCAAACCCCATTCCTTACACCATTGGATGATTTTGCTCGTTCCTGAACCTACATCCTCAGCGAATTTGATCCAGAAAAACGCCTTGGCGATAAGTGGATTGCGTGGAATTGAGTCGTGCTTACCCTTTAATTTTTCTATTGTGAGTGGTGGAGGCAGAAGTCCAGGGTTCCACACTTCCATACGGTCATCAAAGATCCTCACCTGAAGTTTGCCTGGGCTTGAGTAATCTCGATGGGCTAAGGCGTTAGCCAAGGCCTCACGTATCGCATCCGGCGGATAAAGCCATTTTTCCTGGCGTTGAAGCTTACCGCCCTCAACCCATGCCTTCATCGGAATATGGTCGTAGATAAAACTTTCTGCTTTTTCAAGGAGCGTGATTGCATCGCCTCCTATAGTCTTGAAGTCAAGCATAGGTTTTGTTTCATCAGTGCCTTTAAAACGGATAGCCTTTAACTCAGACTGCAAAAAGAAAGACTGAGTGTCCTTGCCAAACAATAAAACCGCTGCGTTGGTCAGCTTCCCATCTTTGATTAACTTTAGCTTCCTTAAGATATCCGTAATTAGCAATTCTGAATCAATACTTAAACCTCTTTCCTTTTTTGCTAGCTTAACAAAGGATAAGAGCTTTTCTTTACTGATATCAGTAATCTTTGCACCCTTGCAAATCTGCTCATCAAAATACAGCTTGCCTTTATGCTTTTCTAATACTAACCGCTCGTATTCGTCTTTACTCATCTTGGGAGAAGAACGACCTATACGCTTATACGGACGGCCATCAGCCAAGACTAGGTGGTCATGCGATTCCTTAACTTCGATTACGATTATTTCTTTGCCGTTTATTTTCTTTACAGTTATTTTGGGATGCAGCTTTGGGTCGGTATGCTGACCTATTTTATTGACCAAGTCTTCGATGGTGCCCTTACCGATCTGAACTCCGAGGATTTCACCTGTTTTAAAAACACCTACAAAGATCTTCCCACCCTCGGTGTTGGCAAAAGCAACTGCGGTCTCGATTATTTCATCAAGTTCGGAAAGGGATTGCTTCCATTCGATGGTGGTAGACTCACTCATGCCGATAATTTTGGATGCGTCTTTAGCCGTCATAGCAATGCCTATTTTACCATACCAAACAATCAATATACAACAGAAAAAAATGGTATCTGTGCTACCTAAATGGCCATTCAGGCGGGAGATCCTCTTTATGTTTATCCCAGAAGTCAATTAATTCCTGCGGCGAAGGTATTGAATGAACAGCTTTATGCTGCAGATCGCGCGGATGGTATTTCTTATGAGCTCGCTCGGAGATGTGTTGACACTTTAGGAAGAAAACGGGATCATGCTAACCTTTTTGGTATAATTAGTTTTGGGAAACCAAACAACCAGAAAGGAGTAGCTAAACATGACCCCGCAGGAGATGCTTTTAAAGCACAAAATGTCTTTGTTGCAACTTGCAGAGCAATTGCATAATATCCGGCTTGCCTGCAAGATGATGGGTGTGTCGCGTCAACACTATTATGACATTAGAGAGCGCTTTGAGCAAGCAGGAGTTATTGGCCTGCGCGATAAAGAACGCCAACCACCTAGAATGCCTAATCAGACGCCTAAGGATATCGAGGACCGTATCCTTGATTATTCCTTAAAGCATCCTACTTATGGCAAGGACAGGGTAGTAATACAAATTAGGTTACACGGTGTTATTACCAGCGCTTCAGCGATTGAAAGAATCTGGAAACGCAATAACCTGCAGACCAAGTTTAAAAGGCTGCTGAAGTTGGAAGAATTAAACAGAACTCAAGGAATGGCGCTCTCTGAAGAGCAGATTCAAGCGCTCATTGAGAATGTGCAGGCAGTACCGTCAGAACATGTATTCAGCAAGTATCCGGGGTATCTCTTGTGCCAAGATACCTTTGAAGTAGGTTGTATCAAGGGTGTTGGGAAGATTTACATGCAGGCAGTTGTGGATACTTACGGCTCATTTGGCTTTGCCAAGCTCTATACTTCAAAGATGCCTACGACTGCTGCAGATATACTCATAGATAGAGTAATTCCATTTTACCTGGCATTTGATATACCAATACGAAGGATGCTCACTGATAATGGCGGGGAGTTCTGCGGTAAGGGCTTTAAGCATGATTACGAATTAATGCTGCAGATATTCGGCGTAGAACATAAACGGATTCGCGTAGGTATGCCGCAGACTAATGGTTTTGTGGAGAGGTTTAACCGGACGGTCCTGGAAGAATTCTTCTGCGTAGCCTTCAGGAAGAAGTGGTACTGTAGCTTAGAAGAGTTGCAAACTGATTTAGATACTTATATGTGGCATTACAACTTCCAGAGGCCGCATTTAGGCTATAGATTAAACGGCAAGAGGCCGATTGAAGTATTACTGGATAAATCAACCTATCCAAAAAGGTTAACTTATGATAAAATTGACACTCCTACCAACACAGAAGTGTCAACAGATCTTCGGGCGTGTACACGATACGCAAGACCGGTATGCTGTTTTTATCAAAGAAGTCTTTCATCTCCGGATATTCAAAAAGATAAGGATCATCAAACTTTAAGATATAATATACCACTGCGTCTATCTTGAACTCGTTAATTAGCCTTAAGATAGACTCAGAGCGCCTTTCGAAACTTACTAAGCCTGCGGAAGGAATTTTGTATTCCATATACCTTGTAGCAATTGCTGATATCGGATTTAAACCTTCATCCACTAAACCGTTAAAATATCTCAATCCCGTACAGTTATCCTCACAGACAACTTGTCCTCCAGCCTCCTCTACGGCATTAAACAGCCACTCCTGATCTTTAAAGCTTCCTGTTAGAAGAATGCGATATCGGTATTTTTCCTCTATATTTGAAGGCCCTAGTTGCCCAAGCAAAATCTTCAATCCCTTATTAAAAAATGCCTTATCTGTAGTCATTACTAACTTACAGACCTCAAGCATCTGGGCTGCTAAGATAGAGGGGTTATTTTCTTTGCGCAGATTATTCAATAGTAGAAGAAATTTACGGGTTTCGTTACATATCGCAATAGCCATCTTTAGGGATTGTTCTGTGATTTTGACTTTAAACTGGCTTTGAATATCTTCCATTAAAGCCTCTATGCTCTCCTTATAATGA
>JBFMEB010000047.1:0-5598 GCA_040753675.1 Candidatus Omnitrophota bacterium
TCCATTCTGGCTCGTGGACTCATGAAAATACACCCCCTTTTAGGGTATATTTTCGGGTAACATTAATTATGAGTCAACGATACCTTGAAAAGTTATTTCGGGTAACATTTAATGTGAGTCAATTCGGCGAAGCGAATTTGCTTGACATTTTTAAGTTGACAGATTATACTTTAAAGACTGTCTAAAAAGAGGCTTTTTAAAAGATTAAACAAAGTCCCTACTTGTCGTCGGGGTAAGGAGGTAGCACAATGAAGAAGTTTTTAGCAGCTTGTAGTATAGTTCTTTTGTTAACCGGTCTTGCTTTAGGTATAGACAACCAGGAAGTATTTGTTGTTTATGCTGATAAGAGTGCGCCAGAAAACCACTATATTCCTTCTGGCTGGATGGGTGATTTCGGGGATCTTAAGTTAAATGATGATTCAAAAAACGAACCTTATTCTGGGTCTACTTGTATTGAGATAATTTATAGCACTAAACGTAGCCAAGGCCATGGTTGGGCAGGTATGTACTGGCAGAATCCTCCTAATAACTGGGGAAGTAAGCAGGGTGGCTTTGATTTAACAGGCATGAGTAAATTGACATTTTGGGCTAAAGGCAAATCCGGCGGTGAGATAATTGAAAAAGTCAAGGTGGGTGGCATAAAGGGCACCTATCCGGATTCAACAGAAGTAAGTTTCGGGCCCATTGAATTAAGTAATACGTGGGAAAAATACACTATTAATCTTGCTGGAGAAGATTTGACTTATCTAAATGGCGGATTTATGTTTATGACTAGCGCAGATTTAAATCCTAACGGTATGAGCTTTTATCTCGATGATATTAAATATGAGAAAGACGAATCTATGAAGCCACAGGTGAAAGCCCCAGAGGCAATGCCGTTTTACGTGTATGCCGACAGGTCTTCTTTGAAGAATCATTTTATCCCCTCGGGTTGGATGGGCGATTACAACGATGTAGTCATTGATCAAGTTTCTAGCGATAAGCCGCAGTCCGGCGAGACCTCTATTAAGATAACTTATTCTGGCAAGGCTAGCAATGGGGCACGTTGGGCAGGGATCTACTGGCAGAATCCTCCTAATAACTGGGGTAATGTCGACGGTGGATTTGATTTATCCAAAGCCACAAAGATTACTTTCTGGGCGCGTGGTGAAAAAGGTTCAGAGAGAATTGAAGAATTTAAGATTGGTGGCTTGATGGGGGAATTCCCGGATTCAGACTCAGCCGGTATAGGTCCGGTGATTTTGACTAAAGATTGGAAGCAATACGTTATCGACCTTAAAGGTAAAGACCTAAGTTATATTAGTGGTGGTTTTGCCTGGTCTACGAACGTGGATGTAAATCCTGAAGGCGCGGTATTCTATCTTGATGAAATAAAATATGAATAATCGCGCTTGTCTTTTCTTTTTTAAAAGGACAAGAAGAGAAAAAAAGGAAAATAATAAAAAACCAGGGGCGAAATTAAAAACATACTATTACTTTTCGCTTCTGGTTTTTTTATTTTTTTATTCTCTAGGCTGTAAATTTTCGAAATTATCCCAAAGGCCGCCTATCTCCATCGTTAAACAAAAGAATAGCCATTTTCAACTTTTAATAAATAAAAAACCATTTGTTATCAAGGCTGTATCTTATAATCCAATACCAATCGGTAAAGATTTTTCTTTCGACTTTTGGCAACAGGATTTAAAAGTTTTTAGGACCGATGCACAGTTGATGAAGGATATGGGCGTGAATGCGATAAGAATTTATCAGCCCGGCAGAGATATAAAAAGAACCAAAGAGATTATAAGGTTATTTTATAATGAATTTGGTATCTATACGATAATGGGTAATTGGTTGGGGTTCTGGCAGGGGGCATATCCTGATTATGCAAATTACGAATTTAGAGAAAGAGTCCAACTCGAATGTTTATCTATGGTTAAGGAGTTTAAAGACGAGCCCGGGATTTTACTTTGGGTATTAGGTAATGAGAATAATTTTTCTTTTGGCAGGCAAAACTTGCGCGTTTGGACAAGTGTTGACATAGAAAAAATAATTGATCCTCGAGAAAAACAACTTAAGAAAGCAGCTATTTATTATAAATTTGTCAATGACCTTGCAGGCAAAATAAAGTTAATAGATAAAACTCATCTTATCGCCTTGGGAAATGGCGGTTTTGATTTTATCGATGTTGCAGTAGATTATTCCTCTAATATTGATTTGCTGGCCTGCTCTTCGTATAGCGGTAAGTCGTTTGGCTCGATTTTTAGGCAGGTTAAAGCAATATGGAAAAAACCCTTTTTCTTTTCCGAATTCGGCTGCGATTCGTTTAATGCTTTGACTGAAAAACCCGACGAGCAAATACAGGCGCAATTTATATCTTCACAATGGAAGGAGATTAAAAAGAATTTGGCATTTGGCAATGGCGAGGGCAATTGTTTAGGCGGCGTAATATTCGAATGGACAGATGAGTGGTGGAAGGCAAATGAATACGATGCAACAAGCCTGGCAATTCACGACGTTCTAGCAACATGGTCAAACGGCGCATATTATTTTGATATAGCAGCCAAGAACAATTTGAATATGAATGAAGAGTGGTGGGGTATTGTAGGGCTTAGCCCCAAAGAAAATTTCGATGCGCGTATTCCAAAACAGGCGTATTATGCGTTGAAAGAATTATGGAAAGAGGAATAATCCTCACAAGAAGTTAGTAGTTTGTAGTTTGTAGTTAGTAAAAAGATTACTAACAACAAACAACTAACAACAAACTACTCAATAGTTCTTGTCTTTAATCCTCACTTTTTTTAAATTAATACGATAACCTATTGACTTAATATGAGTTGTGTAGTATATTAAAATAGATATTTTATATATAAAGCCACGGAGAAAGTGATGCGCCCAAGTGAAAACTATAAATTTTGAGGGTGAGGTTTTAACCGAGCGAGCACGGCGGAACCTAGCGATATTAGAGACAATCCGGCGCAGCGGCCCCATCAGTAAAACTGATATCTCCAAGCTTATAGGGCTTAATGTAGCAACCATATCTAATTATATCGATGAATTTTTGGCAAAGAATATAGTTATGGAAAAAGCCCTTGATGTTTCTGGCGGCGGCAGAAGGCCATTGCTTTTAGATTTAAATGCCAATCGGGGCGTGGCAATCGGCGTGGGCTTAAATCTATTACACCTGGTAGGAGCAATTACTGATTTAAACGGCAAAGTACTTTACAGTTTAAAAAAAGATAAGCCGCAGTTAAATGTTAAAGATTTTGTTCAGTCAATTGTTAAGATTGTAGGTGAGTTAATAAAGGAAGCCAAAAAACGCAACTGGCAGGTTGAGGGTGTAGGCATAGGAATAGCCGGTATCGTTGATAAAGATAATGAGACAGTTTTTTGGCCACAAAAAATTTCAGAAGAAAAAACTGATTACGTAACAGTTTATCTGCCGCTTAAAGATATTATAGAGCGCGAATTTGGGGTAAATGCTTTTATAGATAATGATGCAACCTTAGGTTGTTTTGGAGAGCAATGGTTGACCTTAAGCGCTGATATAAAACACCTGCTTTATTTATTTTCTGGAGTGGGTTGCGGTATAATGATAAACGGTGAGATTTATCGTGGCGCAAGCGGAGGAGCAGGTGAAATCTCTATCTCCAACACAAAAGATGATAATCTTTTTAATTGCGATTTCGGCTGCCCTTGTTTAATGAAACGCATTGAAGCGGATTTAGGGATACTGGCGAGCGCAAAAAGTAAACTGTTGTCACAAGCGCAATTGCAAAATTCCTCTTTGATTATGGAATTAGCTGGTGGCGATATTTCTAAGATAGATTTACCTATAATCTTTCAGGCGGTTCGCCAGCAAGATCAGTTAGCAATAAATTTGGTTGGTGCCGCAGCAAAGCGATTAGGGGTAAAGGTTGCATATCTCGTAAATATATTTAACCCGCAGTTGGTGATTATCGGCGGCGGCCTGGAAGAAGCAGGTAATATTCTTTTTGATACTATTAGGCAGACAATTAACGAATGGTCGTTTAAGGAAATGGCCCAGGCAGTTAAGGTTATTCCTTCGCGCTTAGGAGAGAACGCCATAGCCTTGGGAGCCGCGAGTTTAGTTGTGCGCAATATGTTTATCCGCGCTTGAAATATAAGGGGGTAAAATGGGAAAAGGCTCTAAGTTTATAATTATTGGCTTATTAATTTTATTTGCGGTAAGCATTTATTTCCTTTTGCAACTTTTTCAGCAGCGTCAAGCTTTACAACAGAGCTATAATGAGATTAAGGAAAAACTCAATACTCAAACCACTGAATGGTCGGCTAAGTTATCTCAGTTAAAAAAAGAAGCAGAGGCTGCCCAGAACAAAGCAAATCAATTAGAAAAACAAATGGCATCATTAAGCGAGGAGCGCAAGAGTTTAGAAGCTAAATATAATACCCTCCTAAAAGAAAAAGAGGAATTGGTTGAGAAATTACAAAGTTTAGCTCAAGCTAAAACACAGGAAGCCCAGCCGCCGTCAGGCGAGATTGGACCGGCTGCGGCAATTCCAGAATCAGACCAACAGTGGGCTTCGGTTTTAAAACAAAAGGCGGATTTGGAATTAAAATTAGCGGATTTAAAAGACGTTATAACTGATTTGCAATTAAAGCTTGATTCGGCGACAAAAGAGAAGAATGATTTATCTTTGCAGGTTTCGCAGCTAACCCAGGAAAATCAGGATTTGTCCCGTAAGGCGCAGTATAATGATAGATTATCTGGAAATCTTTCTACTGATTTGATGCGGGAGCAAAAAGATAAAAAAGAAATTCTAGACCAACTTACTGCGATAAAACAGGAAAATCTTTCTCTGCGTGCGAGGATTAAAGAATTAGATAAGGCCAATCTTTCCTTAAAGGATAAATTGAGGACAATCGAAGAGGCAAGAGTGGATTTGGAAAAAAGGGTCGACCGGATAAATATAAGTTTAGAGAAGAAGATGGATGAAGTAGCAGCGGCGACAAAAGAATTGAAATCTTTGCCTGGCCAGGACAACGTTTTAGTTTCTAAAACAAAGGACGAAGGCGGTTTGAAGGATGTTGATCTGCCTCCTATTGTGGTTAAAAGTAGTAGAGAGACCGCGATTAATGACTTAAAAATAATTTCAGGAAAAATCATTGCCTTAAATGAAGCGAATAACTTTGTGGTTATAAATTTAGGTGAAAATCAAGGTGTGACTATAGGAAGAAAATTTGAGGTTTTCCGCAACAATGTGTCTATAGGCCGCTTGGAGGTAATTCAGACGCGAAATAATATTTCTGCCGCAGATATAGTGAGCATGGATGCTAAACGCAAGATTAAAATCGGCGATGTTGTAAAGTGAGAACACCCCCATTTTTGCTTTCGCAAGAAAGCATGGGGGTCTAGTTCGAACTTACCCAGCACTTATTTTACCACCAGGCTTAGAGTCGAAATAAATTAAGTTTATTAGAAGAAAATATTATTTTTATTACCCAGCACCTTAGTAAAATAAGTGCTGGGTTCAACACCCGTTCGGGAATCTACGGGCGTAAGCCCGTAGAGGGATAGAACAATCCGCTGTCGTACTTTGATATGGTAGATGAAATATAAGAAACTGGAGCATTGCG
>JBFMEB010000048.1:0-5244 GCA_040753675.1 Candidatus Omnitrophota bacterium
CGGGGTTTGCGGCCGGGCGCGGGCGGCCGCAAACCCAACCGTCCAGATTTCTTTTCAAAAAAATAGCCCTATTGGTACCAATAGGGCTATTCTAAGTATGGCTCCGCACTTGAAAGATCAACGAACCATCGCTTTAATCTTACCAAATACAATTCACGGTTGCAAGAAGAAAGATTTATAGGCACCGCCCCGTTGGCGGGGCTCCGGTGTTTTGCCTTCATCAGTCGGCCTTGCTGGGGCAAGGCCTCCTTTGGCGCTCGCTTGGCCGCTCGCTTCTTGCTAATGCAATGCGTGTTCAGCTCGGCTTGGGGCTGGCGGCGGGCGGCGGCGCCGCCAGCCCCAGCGTCCTCGCTTCAAGTTCCGTTGACACTCAAAAAATAAAAGTTTTTAATAAGGGCTCGTCCGCTATGCCGCCTAAGACAAATAAAAATACCGCCTTCTAACGGCGGCATGCCTAGCCTCTTGCCAGCAGCACTTGAAGAATACAGACAAAATCTGTCTTTTTGCAGAGTAGCGTCTCCTAAAAACGTATTGCCTAAGGAGAGAAAATGCTCTCCAAGAGGTGAAATTCTTCTTGAAAACCTCCTATTTATAGGTTATACTTACTTTGATTTTGAGAGAAAGAATCCGGTAGTCCTGGATTATGGAGGTAACCAGGCCTGCCACGATAATTTTAAGCCGGATTGACAGAAAAAGGGTCAATGCCGGCTTTTTGTTTGTTAAAAAAGAAGCTAAAAACAGAGGGATGAAGAAATGAAAGAGCGCATAAAGAGAATATTGTCCTTAGTTTTAAGTTTTGGATTACTTTTTCAACAGGTAGGCTTTGCTCAGATGGCTACTGAGTTAAATATTGCAAACTCTCTCTCTAGAATCGGCAGCAGCATAGTTCAGGATAGATTCAGACCGTTACACCTACGCTATTTTTCTTATGATAACCTAAATGATAATTTTAAAATTCTTCTGGATAAAGGCGATTTCAAAAACCTAAAAATCCCGGAACTTGAAGTTCCAGCTAAGACATTATTAAGCTACTTTTTAGTAGGAGTAGCTCTTCCTGATAATATGTTTTGGGTAAACTTAAGGCCGGATTCGGAAGATCGGATTATCGACCCTTGGTTAGAAAAGACCGATGTAGGTAGAATTATGCTTGAAGCAGACCTGCAGCTTAAAAAAGATACTGCCGCAATGACCTCTCCGGATACTCCTGAAGGTAAACTTTACTGGGATAAGCTTTATAAAAAAGCTGCGGAGCTATATGGTTACGATAATATAACCATTCCTGCTTTAACCCGGCCTTGGATAGTACCCGGTGAAATCATAGTTAGAGAGTCTAAAGATAGCGCCTATGTGTATAAAGCAACTCTTAAGGTAATGCTTGAGCAGGATTATCTTAAAGATTCTGCTACCTATAACTTCAAGGACGAACGCTCCAAAGCCTTAAACGAATACTCATCCCAACTTATCAGAGAACTAATCATCCCTAAACTTACCAAAGAAGTAAATTCCAGCAAAAGATATGCAGCTTTACGCCAAGTTTACTATTCCTTAATACTTTCCCGCTGGTTTAAGCTAAGGTTTACCGGCAAAACCGGTACCTATGCTTCTTTAATTAACACCAGAAACCTTACTAATTTAACCTCTCAAGAATCGTGGACAAAAACAACCTACTTTAAGCAATACCAGAAATCCTTCCAAGAGGGAGAATATAACATTAAGGAACCAGTTTACACTCCTACAGGTCAAGTTATCAGAAGCTACTTTAGCGGGGGAATAAATGTTGCCAGTAGTGCTATCAATACTCAAAATGGAATTGTTCTTTCAAATGATAATGCCAATAAATTAGGAGATATTATTGGGGGTAAGGCAGTTATTGATCCGCGAAGTATAAGTTTACAGTCAACTGTTGTGAGTTCGTCGAGTAAAGCTTCCGAGGAGTTATCCAGTTCGCCAATAACATTTAAAGAGATAGATGATGCATGGGATAGCAAAATGCAGGAAACCGAGACTGCCATTAAAAATAAACAACCCAAGCAAAAGATTTTCAATTATACTCTGACCAGTCTGATCAGCGATGCCAAAAACAGATTGCCAGTAGGAAAGCTTATAAAGATGTTTAATCCCGGCAGAGGGGGAAAGCGGCCTGCAACCGCGAAACTCGACACCATGGAGCCACCTTTTGTGGAAGAAGCCAAAACTTTTTGTTTCATGACAGAGGAAGAAAGCAACCAGGCAATACGCCAGAAGAAGCCTGAGGATCCTGTTCGACGTATGAACCCAAAAGAAATCATTGCGCAGAATGTTAATTACAGCGGCATAGATACAGATATTATTATTAATACCAATCCTTTCTATCGTGGACATGTTTTGTTTGTTCCCGAGCGTCTGAAGAAGCATAATCAGGTTTTTACCGAAGAGGCAGCAAGGGTTGCTCTTGCAGTATTACGAGATATCAATAGGCCAAGTTATAAAACTACATTTAATAGTTGGCAAGCATGGGGGTCAATAAATCATTTACACTTACAGGGATTTGATTATTCAGACCCCAATGGCCTATCATCTTTACCCGTAGAGAGAGAAACTTCGGAGTTATTGTTTTCTATTAATCGAGTTAGTGTTTCAACCCTTCCTAATTGGATGGTTAGAACTATAGTATTAAGCAGTGCTTATAAAGATAGCGAAGAATTAGAAAAACAAATCCTAAAACTTACAAAAATACTGTATGAGTTAAAACAACCATTTAATATTCTTTTTACCTACAATACTGCTGAGGAAAATTATAAGGTTTATGTATTCCCTCGGGCCGTACAAGGTCCAAGTAAGTTCGGTACAGGCGTAGCGTATCTAGAGCTATCCGGAGAAATTTTGTTCATCAATCAAAATTTTGGTGGGATAGTGCTAACAAGTAACGGTAAGACTAATCTGGATGAGCAAAAAGCCAATATTCGAGAAATACTTCGCGTTATCGATCCAAAACAATTGTATGAATGGTACGAAACAGCTGATGGTGAAAACCTTAAATATTATCTTCGGCCTAGCAGATCTGGAAGAGAAGCAGAATTAAAAGAACTCAATATCGATGATCCTTATATGGCTTACGCTTCTTTGATAGAAGAGCAGATAATCAATATTCATGGGATGATTAAAGACCCCAAGGCGGTAAATGAAGCTTTCCAGCAGTTGGTTAATCCTGTCTATGAAACAAAATCAAAAGAAATGTATGATAATGTTGATAAAGAGGCTTTAGAAGCAGAGATTGCTGCTGTGGGGATAGATGAGACGCACTTCCAAGAAATAGTAGGTCGATTTAAAGCGGCCACAGCCAGCTCCCCTGTAGGCATATTGTCTGGTGTGGCGGAGAATGGGTTGAGAAAGGCTACAGCGGATGAGAGGTTGGCTGAATTTTGGGCTGTTTTTCCCGGCAGAGCAGCGATCTATCCTGTTTTATACGCAAAAGTAACTTCTGACCAAGGATATAGTCAATTTAGAAAAGAAACTACAAGACATAGAGATACAGGCGGAAGATTTTTTGTCCAATACTTGCCCTATTCTCCGGATTTTAGAGATTATAAGTCTCCACGGACCCCAGAAGAGGCGGGCGTCATCCAGGGCGACAGAAGGTATACTATAGCTTACAAACAAAATGCCCAAGGTCAGCCGTGGGAGCAATTTTTAGATGAAGAGGTTATAGGCGGTGTAGCAGTGAGACCATTTGACGCCCCGAAGCCTTATGGGGCGGGTCATACCGTTTTAGTTGTCAGGATGGATGATAATTTAGATCAAGCGCTTATAGAGGATGCCATCAGAGTTGCGCTGGAGTTAGTTCGGAAATCAGAATATAGCGAGCAGCTAAAAATTGGTTTTAATGGTTTAGGGGCTTATGCGAGTACTCCGCAATTGCATTTGCAGGCCTTGTTCTTTGAGGATGAACACAATAGGCCTACACAGATGCCAGTAGAGACATTTGCCACGAGAAATCTCGCCACGACCAATGGAGTGTCAGTTTCAGAATTAGAAGGCTATCCGACAAGGGGTTTTGTTTTTGAGGGCAGTGATATAGCAGCTCTGAATACTGTAATACACAACGCAGTTTGGATTTTACAAAATATACCAAGTGGCGGTAATCCAAACTCTACTCCCCATAACCTCATCTTTACTAAAACAGAGAGCGGGTTGATGCGGGTTTTTATTTTTCCTAGGAAATTGGAGTTGAAGGATAAGGTGGCGCCGTATAAAATAGGAGCGGCTTTTGTGGAGCTGGGTGGAGTATTACAGGTTTCTGACCCGAGTATACGTAATTTGATTATAAGAAACGGCGTAGATAGAGTAGCAAAAGAAGAATTAAAAAGAGTAGATTTAGACGATGCGGATTATGCAAAAACAAAAGAGGCGATAAAACACGTACTAAGCTTTTTCAGCTCTCCAGAGATGATTGATAGAGAAGTTTTGGGTTTATTATTTAATCAATTTTTAAGCCCAGACGATAATGTTAAGGCCATAGCTAAAGATGTTGCATCTAGATTATCCTTAACACAATTAAGGCACTTAAAGCAACTATTACAGGACAAGTACAATGCTACACGGGATAAATCCCCCATGGAAGAGCATCAAGATTATTTTGGTATGGGTTTAGAGGATTCTGTTATAGTTGCTACTGCCAAAGAGGCATTAGAATATTTAGAGGTATTAGAACGCAATCCTGCAAATATCTCTAGTTCACCACTTCAATCAATAACTAGAAAAACAGGCGGTATCGACTTCCGCGTTTTACCCATGACTATACAACCTATGGGAAGTTTTCGTGGGTTAAATTTCAAGGTTCCACAATTAAGCCAAGCAATACTAGAGCAAATAAATATTGATTCAGAGATGCAACAGATTAAAAATATGGTGCAAGCTGGAATTGCACCTTCTGGTCAGCGAATTAAAGAGTTAATTGCTGCTTGTATGCAGAAAAAGGAGATGAGTTCACAGGTTGATAGTTTGTTGATTTGCCTGGCAGATATCTTTAAACTAGAAGAAGAAAATGCCAGCGAAAGTTCACCTGAATTAAGGGAAGCATTGGCAATTGTTGATTCACAGAGTTAACAAATTCTCCTCGTAAATTACCCACCATGTTTTCTCTGCAAAAAGACAGATTTTGTCTGTATTCTTCAAGTGCTGCTGGCAAGAGGCTAGGCATGCCGCCGTTAGAAGGCGGTATTTTTATTTGTCTTAGGCGGCATAGCGGACGAGCCCTTATTAAAA
>JBFMEB010000049.1:0-5049 GCA_040753675.1 Candidatus Omnitrophota bacterium
AACAGTAGGCATAGATGAAGTAGTGATACAGAAATACATCGAACATCAAGGGAGAGAAGACAGCGGACAAGTGGAACTTGAATTTTGATTTGAATGCTATGGCCGTAAGGCCATAGATATTTACTTCACAGACGGCTTTGCCTACAACTTATGTCGTTAACACTCCATAAGTTGTCTGTTCATTGAAGGAGGAATTTCTCATGGAGATAACAGAGACCAGGATATTCTTAAAAGACAGTCCAGATAAGAAATTAAAGGCCTATGCCACAGTGACCTTTGACAATGCATTTGTGGTGCGCAACATTAAAGTAATCGAAGGTAACAGCGGCCTTTTTATTGCAATGCCTTCGCGAAAAATTAAATATCTTTGTCCGAAATGTTCTTTTAGGAATGAGGCTAAATCTAAATTCTGCAATCAGTGTGCCAGTCCCTTACCAGATGTTACGAGGACAACCCAAATATCTGTCGATAAACAGCAGTCAGAACATCGGGATATAGCGCATCCTATTACTCAAAGTTTTCGAGAATATTTGCAGAAAAAAGTATTAGATTCCTATGAAGCCGAGAAGACTAAATCTCCTTCTCTAAGGACTTCCAGTGCTCAAAGGTTCTAAATAAGAGAAGATTTGGGATGTCGTCTAATTGGTAGGACACGAGAATTTGGGTCTCGCTATTCTGGTTCGAGTCCAGACGTCCCAGGATATAAAACAAACCCCTATTAAACCTGTCTGAATAATAACGGGCTAAGAATTCTTAAATCACTATTTCTAAAAAATGGCTCATTCTTTAAAAAAGATAAAAAGATTTAGCGCTATTGTGCTGGCTGCCGGCAAAGGCGTAAGAATGAAGTCAGTTCAAGCGAAAGTATTAACCTCTCTTTGCGGCAAGACTTTATTGGATACCGTAGTTGATAACTTACTTAAGGTAAAGTCATTAAGCGAGATAGTTATTGTTTTAAATAAAACCCTATTAGGTTTAAGTAAAGATCTTAAATCTAAAAGTAAAAGAATAAATATTGCAATACAGGCTAGGTCGTTGGGCACCGCAGATGCAGTTAAGGCAGGTATAGGAAAGATTTCAAAGAAAAACACAGATGTTTTTGTAATCGGCGCTGATATCGTACTGTTAAAATTAAATACAATTGGAAAATTAATAAAATTTCATACTCAGAACAATAATGCGGTTAGCCTGCTGAGCGCTTTTTTCGACTCACCTGAAGGTTACGGCAGAATTGTAAGAAATAAAAGCGGCTCCGTTGAAAGAATTACCGAAGAGATTGATCTAAGCCTAGATGAAAAAGAGATAAGGGAGATTAATAGCGGCGTATATTGTTTTAAACGAGAATGCCTGGAAAGCGCGTTAAAACATATCAAATTAAGAAAGAATAAAAACGAATACTATCTTACCGATGCCATTGAACTTCTTGCCAGCGAAGGCATTGGTGCATTGGCAGCGGAAAGTGCTGATGAAATTTTGGGAATAAATTCTTTTTGTGATTTAGTTAACGTTCGAAAGATTATGTCTAAGCGTATAATTAACACACTGTTAGATAATGGTGTAAAGATTCTTGATCCAGCCACCACCTATATAGAGGTAGATGCAGTTATAGGCCCGGACACAATTATTTATCCTTTTACTTATATCGAAACAGGGACAAAGATCGGCAAGAATTGTTCCATAGGGCCTTTTGCCAGATTAAGAAAGGGTGTTCAGTTAGCTGATAATGTAACAGTGGGAAATTTCATTGAACTTTCCCGTAGCCGCATTGGTAAAGGGACACTCATCAAACATTTCGGCTACATTGGAGATGCACGGATAGGCGAAAAAGTTAATGTCGGCGCAGGTTCGGTCACTGCCAATTTCGACGGCGTTAATAAAAATCTGACCAAAATAGAACAAGGTGCTTTTATCGGCTGTGACACGGTTTTAATTGCTCCGGTAAAAATCGGTAAAAACGCCGTTACCGGCGCTGGTTCGGTTGTTACTAAAAGACATAATGTTCCGGCAGGTTCGCTTGCTTTAGGCGTGCCAGCCCGGTTGGTTAATAAAAAGAAAAATAAATCTTAATTTAAAGTATAAGCGAGGCGAATATGGATAAACTGGCTATATTTACAGGTAATGCTAACGTAAGATTGGCGCAGGATATTGTTAAGTTTTTAAACGTTAAGTTATGCGATGCCATGGTTAGTAAATTTAGCGAAGGCGAAATCCGGGTTAAGATTAACGAGAATGTACGCGGCAAAGATGTTTTTATTATTCAGCCAACCTGCCCACCCACAAATGATAATCTTGTAGAATTATTAATTATGATTGATGCATTAAAGAGGGCATCCAGCGCCAGAATTACCGCGGTTATTCCCTATTACGGCTATGCTCGGCAAGACAGGAAGGACCAGCCGCGCGTTCCTATTACTGCAAAATTAGTGGCAAATCTCCTAACCAGTGCTGGTGCAGATAGGATATTGACTATTGACCTGCATGCAGGCCAAATTCAGGGTTTCTTTGATATCCCACTTGACCATTTATTCGCTATAAATGTCTTTGTAGATTACTTCTCTAAGTTAAAATCTAAAAGTTTGGTAATTGTCTCGCCTGATGTGGGAGGCATAAAAATGGCCCGAGCCTATGCAAAACGCATGAGCGCTAAGTTAGCTATTGTGGATAAACGCCGGCTCTCGCCTGACGAGATCGAGGTTATGAATATATTAGGAGAGGTTAAAGGCAGTGACTGCATACTGGTTGATGATTTAATTGCAACAGGCGGTTCTTTGATTGAAGCAGCACAGGCGTTAGAAAAGGCAGGTGCTAAGGATATTTATGCTGCAGTTGTGCACGGAGTACTTTCTGGCGATGCGGTTAAGAACATCCAAAAATCAAATTTAAAAGAACTAATTATTACCGACACAATACCGTTGACTAAAGAGAAAATTGCCTCTAAAATTAAAGTTCTTTCTGTGGCGCCGTTATTAGGCGAAGCAATCAGAAGGATACATAAGGAAGAATCAGTAAGCTGTTTATTTGACGAAACAAAACCCTGTGCAGACATCTAAGATATATTATTAAAGAGTAAATTTCGGAGGGATTATGGAAGAGATTCAACTCGAAGTTACCTTGCGCAAAGAAGTAGGCAGATCAAAAGCCAGGGCCTTGCGCAGGGCTAATATGATTCCCGCGGTTGTATACGGAGAAAAACTGAATTTCCCGGTTAATGTTAACAAGAGCCAATTTCAGAAAGCTATCGGAAGTCGCTCGGCAGAAAACGTCATTATGAATTTAAAACTTATAGATGAGGCTTCTAAAATTAAAAAACCAAAGGAGCACTCCGTAATTATAAAAGATATTCAGTATGACCCGGTGTTTGGTTCTATTTTACACGTGGATTTTAATGAGATTTCACTTACCAAGGAGCTGGTGGTAAAAGTTCCTCTGGTGGCTAAGGGCGACCCGGTGGGAGTTAAGCAGGACGGTGGCGTGCTTCAACACCAAGTCTGGGAATTGGAAATTAAATGCTTACCCAAGAATTTACCCAAGAATTTAGAGGCAGATGTAACTAATCTTAAAATCGGAGATAGTATTCATTTGCGGGACTTAAAACTACCCGAGGGTGTTACTGCGTTACAGGATCAAGATATGGTTGTCCTCTCAGTGGTTCCTCCAACCAAGGTTGAGGCTGCGCCGGTTGCAGAAGAGGTAGCGGTAGCGAGCGAAGAAGTTAAAGAGGAACCAGAGGTAATAAAAGAGAAGAAGAAAGAAGAGGAAGAGGCAGCTCCTGAGGCTAAGGAAAAAGCCAAAGAAAAGACCAAAGAATGAAATTAATTGTTGGTTTAGGCAACCCCGGGTTAAGGTATAAACTTAGCCGTCATAATATTGGTTTTAGAGTTGTAGATTCTATTGCTCAGGAATTAAGAATTAGTTTTAAGAGCAACATTAAGCATAAAATAAAAATTGGACAAGGCCGCATTGATGGGGAAAGAATTGCATTATTAAAATCCCTGCGGTTTATGAATCTTTGCGGCTTATCTGTTTCTCTTTTTATATTAGAGCGTAAGATAGAACTAAATAATCTTTTGGTTATCTGCGATTGTCTGGATTTGCCTTTCGGGAAAATTAGATTAAAAAGTAAAGGTTCTGATGCTGGCCATCGGGGGATGCGTTCGATAATAACCTCTTTAGGCAGGGAGGATTTCAGCCGCCTAAAAATCGGCATCGGCAGGCCGGAAAACCAAGAGATTCAAATTACCGATTACGTTTTATACAGATTTGAGCCAGCAGAAGAAAAGAAGTTACCGTTGGTAATTAAGGAAGCTAAATCAAAAATTTACGATTGGATAAATGAAGACGCAACTTACAGAACGAAGTGAACGTAAGTTGTCTGTCTGAATTTACCCCCACACCAATTTTACTAATTGGTTTGGCAACAAAGAAATTATTTAGATGCTACTAAAGGGTTTTGATTTAGAGATAAATATTATCAGTAAAATATGGTGTGGGGGTTCAACTTCGTCCCCATGCCTTCTTACGAAAGCAAGAATGGGGACTCAGTGAAAGGGGGTTAACTAATTTATGAATAACTATGAAGCAATGCTTTTGATAAGGCCAGACCTATCCGAAGAAGAAAAAAATACGACTTTTTCGCAAGTAACTACAGCTATTAATAATAAAAAGGGAAAAATTCAAAATGCCGAGATGTGGGGGGCCAAAAGAAAATTGGCTTATAAAATAAGATCAACCTTGACCAGCGGTGGAGCGAAAAAATTTAATGAGGCATTATTTTATTTAGTCAATTTTCAGGTAGGCGCAGATCAGATAACTGAATTGCGAAGAGACTTTAAATTAAATGATTCGATAATACGAGTTTTGATTATCCGCAAAGGTAAATAAATGAAGCCCAGACTTACGGAAGAATAAAATTCGTAAGTCTGTGGCTGAATTTACCCAGCACTTATTTTACTAAATAGTTTTGATTATAAAATAAAAGTAGTACACAAAATTAAAATTTTTATCTTAATCTCCAGCATGGCAGTAAAATAAGTGCTGGGTTCAACACCC
>JBFMEB010000050.1:0-4253 GCA_040753675.1 Candidatus Omnitrophota bacterium
CTATTAGTGTCAATCCAACTACCTCTCGTGTTTCCTCCACATACCTCACAATAGCACCTTCTCCAATGTCAACCCCAACTGCCTTGAGTGGCTCACCAATACTGATATAGAGAACATCAGCCTCCTCGTCATAGTCCCAATTCAGGTTTTCTTTCCTGTCAAGTATCTTTATCGCTTCCATATTATATGCCTCCTTTCAGAAGGTTTAGTAGCATAATACGTTGTTATTACAAATCCATCAATGTCCTCGACTTCCCTGTATATTGCGACTAAATACTTAGAAGTTAAGGGTGTTTTCTCATAAAATCTGATTGCAATAAGTTCACCAAAATCACCCTCTTGAATCAAATCTGGATCTGTTATCGTTTCCAGCACACGTTCCTTTCGTGTATCCATTTCAGGATGTCTCCTGATTATGTGATTCCATCTTTCCGTAGTCAACCTTATAGGGATATTATTTCTGGATTTAACAATTATCATTTAACAGAATAGCCCCATCTCCTACCCTGTTGCTTTTTAGTCTATTGCTTTCCATAACTTTACACCGTTTTCAATATAATTGATTACATATTCCTTTTCTAAAAGTTTTTCTAATTTCGGAATTATATCCTCTTTCGGTTGCCCCATTTTTTGAGCTATTTTCCACAATGGTATGGGACCCTCTTCCGAAAGAATCTCTATTATTCTATCTTCTATGCTTACAGAGGCAATTGGAGAAGTGGGTTCTGAGGAAGGTTCTATCTCTGCAATAATCTCCTGAAGGATAGTTTGTGCAGCAAAGGACTCGGGAGATACTTCTGCAACAGAAATTGGTGATACTTCTGCAACAGAAATTTCCTCATCAGGCAACTGTTTTTGCAAGTCTTCAATTAATTTGTCTATCACTTTTTGTGGGTTAGTATAAAATTTACGAGATGAAATCCTGTAGACAAACCAACCATTTCGTTCTATAATGTCTTGCCTTTGATGATCTTCTTCTCTTAATTCGCCATATTCATCATAATGAAACTCACCATCACATTCAATGGCAATCCTTCTACCTTCTTTATCTATAACTACAAAATCTATAAAGAATCCAGCACAAGGAACCTGCGCATATACTTCTAATCCTATTTTTACAAGTTCATCAAACACATCTCTCTCAAAATCGCTTTGGCATTTTTCTCTTTCATTTGGGTTGCCAAGCCTACTATAAGAAGAATTCTGTACTGATGTGACATGAGTTAAATAGTCTCTGATTAGTCCTTTTGGGAAGTTGTCTTTTGGCACCGAGATAAAACATATAACTCTTCTTCTTGCCCTGCTAAAAGCAACATTTAGACGACCTAATGAATGCTCGTCTTCTCTTTGCAAAACATGAACTGAGCCGGGTTTTGAATTAGACGCATATCTGAAGGAATAGAGAATTACATCTCGCTCATCACCCTGAAACCCATCTACGGTAGAGACAATGATGTCGTGTTCTTTGATTATATGTGGAGCACTCTCAAATGCTTCATACATCATGCTCTGAAGGAGTGTAGCCTGACGCCTGAAAAGTGATAGAATACCAACAGAAAGCTTTTCGCCTTTTCTATCACCTTCAAGTCCACCACTTTCTATCATTCTTTTTAATTCTGCAATTACTGCTTTAGCCTCAACAATGTTTTGCTTCGTATCGTCAGGGTCATCATAGGCGCCATTGATAACTCTAAGTTCCATGCAAGGATTAAAACGCCTCCTACGAAATTGGGTAAGTATTTTTAGGTTTTTATCGTAGAAATATTTATTGGAAAAATCTATTATAGGAGGTTCACATCTAAAATGTTCATTAAGAAATGCAGGACTAATATCTTGGCAGCCAGCAGCAAGGTCTAAGAGTGAATTTCTTCCATAAAAAAATACTACTCTCGGATGATTATCTAAGTTGTGTTTAGTGAGATTTAGTCTAACTACTGAATCACTTAAAAATTGTGTATTTGGATTTTTCATCTGTTTGTCATCTCCAACAACAACCATGCGCTTAGCACGATATGCTAAATGCAAAGCAGTTGCCTGATTACATTGTGATGCCTCATCAACTATGAGGTAATCAAATAAACCCTCTTCTAATGGAAATATCCGCGATACGTCCTCGATACTCATTATCCAGCATGGGAATACTGATAGAAGTCTTTTATAATCAATTTGGTCTCGTAATTGTACAAAAGAATAAGTCTTCCGTTTCTTTCTAAGTAGATGCCTTAATTTGTTTATCATCTCACGGGTGGTATTGCTGCATTCTGCCTCTTTCAATGCTAATTTGCGATTTGTATTAAGTATCTTCTTAATTTTCTCTCTTGATTCCTCTTTAAGCCTCTTAATCTTTGCTCCTACTTCATTAATATCATCAGGATTCTTTAATAAATCGTCTCTCATAAAAGCTGATAGTCTGAAAGCCTCAACTATTAAGTCGGGGCTTTTTAAGGCTGGTATACTATTGCCTTTAAGAATTTCACTCTTTATCTTAGAGCATGTTTTCGGAAGGGTTTTTAAATCAGACCCCTCAAGTGCTTTTATCCTTATATAGTCATCAAAATATGGTTGTAATTTTCTGATTTTGCCTTCGTCTAAGGCAGATGGGTTTACTGATAAATTTTCTCTCACATATTTGGCGAGCTTAAATGCTTCAATCACTAATTCTGGTTCAACAGCTTTTATAGTGTTTTGTTTAAGAATATCATCTCTTAATTTGTCACAAGTCTGAGGAAGGTTTTTTAAAACAGTGTATTCAAGAGATTTCAATTCTTTATAATCATAGAAATAAGGATATAGTTCTATAAGTCTATTAAAAACCTTGTCTCCTTCCTCGTCAGGGCACAATTCACATATTGTCTTCTCAAATGAAGAAAATAGCGAAGATACAAAGCTGTTATTAGACTTGAGTTCATTCAAACTCTTACTTATCTCTGAATATTTTTTGGTTTTTTCAAGACATTCTTTAAATACTGATATGCCTTCAAAAGTAGAAATATTTAGAACCTTCTGTTCTAAAAAGTTTTTGATTTTATCCGAATAAATTGCTGGGAATGAATCCACAGCAACCATAACTTGTAAATATTTATGCGCAAGATTTGCATTTTCATGTAGCTCTGCGAGAGTGGGTTTTAGAGATAAACTTTTAATTGGAATATTTAGCTCAGATAGATATTTAAAGTCTTTCACGATTTGATTTCTCAAAGTCCAATGATTATGCCATGCCTTGACTTTATCAAGAAATTCAATTCGCCTTTTATACATAACTCTGGGGAATTTCGTAGATGCAAGAAATCTACGAGAATTTCTTGCACTCGGGTATAAATGCCATCTCAACCATGAATTTGATGAAGCACTTAAGGTCTCTAAATGGAGCTTTGTTTCTTCAAGGAAAAGATTATCGGGATATTCGGAATAACTATCTTCAGGTTGAAATCCTCTTATCCCTTGCAATCTTTGTGTTAAATTTTCTATGCATTTCAAGATATTTTCAGTCTCTAGTCCATACTCTACTGTTTGTTTTTTAATTATTTGGAAATCAATCTCTAAGTTATATAATTCAGAGAGCAATTTCTTTGATGTAATTAATTCATTGCAATATTTATCTACCCATTGAATAAGTGCATCCAGATAATTAATGCCCTCTGTACTATCAAGAGGTTTATTTAATTGTGAAAATTGCTGGCAAAAGTCTAATATATCCTTATTAGTAAAAAGATTCTTTTTGATCCATTCAAACGCATGAATAAGTTGTTTGATATGCTCTATCGCAACTTCAATACTATTCAAATAATCTTCATCCGTTAATGTAAGGTCGTAATGAGGCAAGATTTTTTCAATGTCTGAATAACTATCTTTAAGTCTTTGTAATAGTGTGGAATATTCAAATAAAGCATGACCTACCTGAGAATCCATTCCGTCAGGAATTGAATCAGATGGGTCAATTATATCATAATCTCGTATATCACAATATTTAAGAAATACGGAGAAATGGTCAGCCTTTATTTTTAGAAGTGTAGGATTATCACCTGATAGGAAAAATATATTTTCAATATCTAAGTAATAATTTGTAAGTTTTCGTAATAATGTCGAATATTCTGCTAATGCAGTCGCTACACCAGAATCTATCATAGGAGGGATTGAGTCACTGGGGTCAATAATATCGTAATATCTAATTTTATGATATTTATGATATGTTGGGCATTGCTCCCTTTCAAGAATTTTAAGTTCTGAAAACCTGACCTCCAGTCTTTTTATAT
>JBFMEB010000051.1:0-4105 GCA_040753675.1 Candidatus Omnitrophota bacterium
AAGATATTCCTCCATTGGAGAACATGTTATTTTCAACGATAAAATTTCAGCAATTTTCAGCGATATTTTGTTAGATAAATGGGGTAAGAGAAAAGGGATTTGAGGGATAAAACAGCCAATAGAGGCATAAATTTTCAGGGATAAAATTATCGATTCAGTGGAAGCAATAATGATAAAGATTTGCTACAGGGGATAGAAGTCAATGATTTTATTATATACCGTTCCACTATAGTATTCCTGGATGACTTTGACTTGTAATTTTTTTCCGACAAAGTCATCCAGGTTAATATTAACAATATCAGTGGTGGAGGAAGAGCGAAGGATTTTTAGTAATTTTTTAAGTTTCCATAGAGCAGTAGGTTTGAGAGGAGTGATGAGGAATAATTTTGCACGAGGGTAATCGTTATTATTGATAACGTTGAGGTGCCAATTAATGTATTGACCTGAATGTTTTTTATTATATTTGACATGAGCATAAGCGATTTCGACATGATAGATTCCTTCAGGGAGGGCATTATAGCAATCAGATAATGATCTAAAATCGATGCGTATAGAATTAGATTTCTTTAGAGGCGGCATAAACTTCTTCTTCAGAGATATTAGATTTTTTAAGAGAGGCAGCGGCAGTAAGGGCTTTGAGCGCGAGATTGCCGAGGTCTCTTGGATTACCTGCAGAATTAAGATAAAGAGCTTCTATAGCGGAGTCAGAAAATAATTGTTCTTTACATCCTACCAGCGAGAGGTGATGAATGATATAGTTTTTAATTTCTTGTTTTTCCAGGGGCATGAGGGTGTATTTTAAAGAGAATCGTTGATTAAGGGATTTATGAACAGGACGTGAGATAATGTCTTTCAGATGAGTTTGACCTGACAAGATGAATAAAGCAGGGTCTGTAGAATCGATGTCGAAGTTGAGGATAATTTGGATTTCATGAAGATTTTGAGGGAGCAAGAGGTGTGCTTCATCGATAATGATGACGGGAACTTTTTTATTATTTTTAACTAAATCGATGATTGCATTTTGCATGGTATTGAAGCAGGTAGTTTTGCGATGATATGTTTGACCAGTTAATTGGAAACAGAGTTGGCGATAAAATTCCAGTTCAGAGATGGTGGTCAGTGGAAGGTAAACTATAAAATACAGATTAGGATTTAAGCTATCAACGAAGGAGCGTAAAGCCAGGGATTTGCCGACACCTGGTTGACCAGTCAAGAGCATCAGACCACGATGTTGTTTCAAATAATCAAAACGAGAGAGCAATTCTTTTAAAGAATTAGACAGGAAAATCTGTTTAGTGGGGATATCTTTAGCAAAAGGGATATTTTTAAATTTAAAGAATGTTTTAATCATCATCATTGTCTCCTTTAGAGGTAATAATGTTTTTAAAATGAATACCTGTGTATGGTTTAGTAGCATTTAAGGCAAGATTAACGGGTCGGATAAGACATACAGGTTTATCATTGTCATAGAGGGTGAAAGTAGTGGGATCATCGATAGGGAAACGAATTTGGACTATTTTACCTATAAATTCGACCGGTGCTTCGTATAGTAAGCCATTAATAGAGACAGTGGCATCTTTTTTAACTTTTCTTGTTATGGAGTTAAGGAAGAAAGAATTTAATTCGTGAGAAGATATGGTTCTGATTTTAATATGCTGGGCATCATTGAGATATTTATCTACGGGTCTGGCATTGATGCCGTGATGAAATTGTTCATGATAATCTTTTTGAAGCCAAGTTTCGAATTTGGCATTAAACTGTTCCAATGATTTGATGGAAGAGGAATCCAGTGAACTGAGAAATTTAGTCCTAACTGTATACCAGAATCGTTCAATTTTGCCTCGGCTGGGGCTGTCGTAGGGTTTAGAATAAATAAGAGCAATACCTAATCTGGCGCAGACCAGATGAAGATAATTGGTGCGAAATGATTTTCCATTATCACAATAGAAAGCATGGGGCAGTCCATAAATTGAAAGAGCTTGTTTAAGAGTAATAGCAAGCGAAAGGCAATTTTCATGAAAATACCATCCAGAACCTACTATTAGCCTTGAATGGTCATCGATTATTGCGCAGAGAAAAGATTGTTTCTTTTTATTTCCGATGGTCAGATATGGGCCGCTCATGAAGTCAGAAGTCCAGAGTTGATTAATATGCTCTTTTTCAAATTTTTTGCGAGGGGTATAAGAGGCATCTTCTTTTTTGAGATTATGCGTATTGATATAATTTCTGAGTGTTGATTCACTGAATTCTCCTTTAATAATGAAGCCTTCCTTGAGAAGCATCCGGTAGATACCTGAAATTGATAGATATGGACAATCTGCGATTATCTGAGAGATGATTCCGGCTGCGTTTTCAGTAATTCTTTTTGAAATGCCTGAATCAGACCTGCCAGAAGGAGCTAGTAATTCCAGTTGGCCTTTTTTATAGCGATTGTACCAATTTTTAAACGTAGCCGCTTTATACCTTTTCGTACCTAAGTGAGGAACGTCATATTCTCTATGAGCAAGATTTTTGAAAAACTCTCGTCTTTCTTTCCTGCTCATGTTCAATGCAGGAGCTATTAAACCATACCGAAAAGTTGCAATTGCTAATGCTTTTTTATCCATTGTTTTGACCTCCAAAGAAAAATTATAAATTACAAGGAGCATTGAAAAAATAAGCGTAGTGTTGGTAGGCTATTTTCAGGTGCTGAAGATCGGGGAACGAAAAAACAATGCTGAAAAATAGAGAAATTCCGGCAAGTCGGAATGGAAAAATACCCTTGTTTTTTTAAAAAAAGAAATACCTCGTCCTGATGATGAATATTTTTTCCTATAGTGAGAGGTTAATTAATCCGGCTGGTATTATATGTACTATCCATCTCTGGAATGATTCCGAAATTGAGATGCTTTTCCAAAGAGAAAACGACTATTGGTTTTGTAACCACCTTGCTGCAAATAATAGTCGCTCTGCAAAAGTTCTGCCCCTCGATAATCACGCTCGCCGCAATTATATATAAACTCTTCTAAAGTTAAGGTAGCACTTCTTCGTGAAAGCCTTAATTCAGCCCATGCTGATTGAATCACAATTATGATATGCGATAAGCCCCCACTATCCATGTCCTCCATTTCTATATGCTCATAACATAGAATATCCAACGCTTCCTTCATATTTTTCTTTGCCCTTAGCCATATGCTCGCACAATATGCCAATAGCCTTAATGTTAACTGCCGATAAGGCGCAAAATGGGAAATTAATAGTGAAAAAGTTACAGGCTTTATTCCCTTCTTTAAATGATTTTTGCATAGATACCTCTTCATAGGTATATCTTCATGATAAATAAAATCTATGCCATATCCTCCCCTATAATATACACCGTGCCCTATGCTACATCCTGGCTGATGGCATATCCCACATTCATCCTGAAACGAAGGAAATTCTAAATCACCTCTCTCATATGCCGCTTTATACTCTTCTACACTCATTTCTATCTTATATAGTATCTGCATATTAGCGATTCTTTATTTGCTCATATTCTTTTTTTATATCATCAATGATTGTTGTTTGCATTAACTCTGGATGCTCTGAATATCTCTGCTGTCCATTCTTTATCGCAATTTCGTAATTTCTCTTCCCCTCCTTTAGATCCCCCATCTCTATATATATCTGACCCAAATACCAATATCCCAAATAGTCACCACGGTCAAATTTTATGCCCTTCTTGATGCTCTCTATCGCTTTATCATATTTCTTCTGCCTCCAATACCGCACCCCTCTATTAAAACATTTATCCATATCTGATTCTGCTACTATATATACAATACCTGTTTTAGGATCTTTTATCTTGATAGATAATCGTAATATTTTGTGTTTTATAAATCTGATTATTTTAGCAATGTAATTTTTTTCCATTGATATTTTTCCTGTTCCTACATTATAAAATATTTTATCGTTGTAAATAAACCCGTCTTTCTAACTATTTTATCTTTGAAAATAACAACATGATTTGGATTCACCTTTTCATCGTTCCAAATTCATATATAATAAAGAAGAGGATTGTTTCACCTGTCCTGAAGAGAAAATGCTGTTCAGGGAAAGAGAAAGAACTTACTCCAACAACACAGAA
>JBFMEB010000052.1:0-3759 GCA_040753675.1 Candidatus Omnitrophota bacterium
TTAAGGAGTTGGTAGAGAGTACAATTCATGAAACAAAGAAAAGTAGAGAACAGATTGCGGATGATTTAGAGGTTGGAATAGATACCTTAAAAAGATGGCTCTCTGGAAAGATTAAAGAGCCGAAAATAAAACAAATTTTTCCTATTGCTAATTATTTTTCAAAACAACTTAAAATTCCAAAGGAAAGAATTATTGCAAAACTAATAGGGGGGGACGATACGAAAGATATGGAAGACAAGACTGTAAAATTAGAAAGAAAAATAGATGAATTGAGTAATCAAATGAATATGCTATTTTTATCAAATTCAAGGCAGTTATTACCTGAGGAAGTAAAGGTAATAAACTTCTATCGAAGATTAAGAGAAGAAAAGAACACACAAAATATAAGTGCGTTCTTTTCTTTTTTAGCCAGTTCGTTAAATTAGATCTAGAGCCCACTGGACACTTCGCCTCGCCAAAGGAATTAGTCCAGTGGGCAGAGGAAAGATTAGCACAAAAGATAATTGATTGGTAATTCATGCTAATTACCTAATTATCTTTTTATACTACCTTTCTCTATTTTTATAGCAAAAATGAATAAATTTGTCAAGAAAAAAAGAATAATAGGACATATAAGACGGATAGGAGATATAGAAATAGGAGATATAGAAAGATGAGTGAAAAAGAACAATTATTTTATATGGTCTTTGCACAATTGATAGTAGAGACTATGGAGAAAGAAGAAAATAAATCGGTAGGGGAATCCTAAATCAAATTCAGGACAGGTTAGAAATCAACGTTCAATTTTATCCGAGAGCGTTCAATTCAAAATAAGGGAGTGATTAAAATGGCAAAAGATATGTGTGATGATTGCCATGAAAGACCTGCAGACTATTATCATATAGTCAAGGGTCTAACACATAATAGTTCCTCTCTGCAATGTCTGTGTAAAAAATGGCAGTTATGACCTCGATAAATTGCAGAAGATAGAAGAAGAGAAAGATAAAAAGGGGGTGAAGCTAATAGAATTTGAACAAATGATAGCCGTGAAGGAAGAGATACAAAAGTTAAGCTATCAAGTGAAAATGTTAGAAGGTACGAATGATATTGAAAAAATCTTTCTTAAAATGTTAGTAATGATAACCGACAACTATGATATAAAAGAATCTAATATTGATAAAGCAAGAGAAAAATGTATAAATTCTTTCAGGGAAACATTCATGGAAGTTAGTGGTAGATTATTGAGTTTGGTCAATAGCTTGAGTGAAAAAGAATAAAAATAGTGTCAATCTGTGAGCCTGAATGGGATGCTTCTCGTTAAGTTTGGGACACTATTCTTGACGATTGAGAGTTCTATTCAGGTTGACAAATTTTAGGAGAGAAAAAAATGACTCGTCAAGAATTAATCACCACATTACAGACAAAAGGTATTGATAGGGTTTATGGTCGAGCTCTATCACGCTGTCTTAAGCAAGAATTAGAGGCAACTTATCATCGCTTGACCGAAAATACACCCTCACCGTATCTGTCTTTTCAGCAGATTAATATGTATCTACGGTGCGGGCTTCAGTATTACCTCCGCTATGTCGAAGGTATTAAAATCCCACCTAAAGCAATCATTTCATTAGGTCAATCTTTCCATCAGACAACTCGTTTTAACTATACTGATAAAATCAAAACAGGGCAGGATAAAGCCCTATCTGAATTAACGGATTATTTTGTAGAGGACTTTTTCAATCGAAAAAGCCAAACCATCTGGCAAGAGGACGAAAAGCCAGATGACTTCATTAAGGAAGGAGTATCCCTGATTACATTAGCAAGGGAACAGAGATTCCCAGAGGTTCAGCCTAAAGAAGTTGAACATGAATTTATTATTCCATTTGAGAATGTCGATTACTCGCTAATGGGATTTATTGACCTCATAGACCAATATGGAATTATCCGGGATAATAAAACCTCTTCCAAAAGTTATACCGAAGAACAGGTTAAAACCGATATGCAATTAACCTGTTATGCCTATGCTAATAATGTTAATAATCCACAACTTACTCAAAGAGTAGGATTTGATATATTTGTCAAAACAAAAACGCCTAAAATACAGGTGTTAGAAGGAACGAGAAGCTACCAAGACTACAAACGATTTCTTACCATTGTAGGTATAGTGGCAGATGGGATTTTTAAAAATGTTTTCTTACCTGCATCATTGGGGCATTGGGCTTGTAGCCCAGATTGGTGCGGATATTGGGATAGATGCCATCAGGAATTAAGTTGATGACAAATGTTTAGGAAGGATTAGTGATATTCTACAAGAAAGGAGGTGATAAAAAATGTTAAACGGCGTAAAAGTGCCACATGCGAAAGAGCAACAAGACGAACCGATAGAGGGCGAATACAAAGTTGAGCAAGGGCAAGAAGAACAACAAATCTATTCTCTAATGCAGAGAAGGGATGAAGAACAAATGGTGGCCGAGTTAGAGGGTAGATATATCGAGGAATTCGTCTATGAGTTCTGTCGCAGACATACTTGGCTAGACGGTAAAAGGCCACCAGAGTGTAAATGCTTGGACACGGTAGTTGGGTTATCTTATATTGGAGCAAAAGAAGCGTCAAGAAAAGCTGGAATTCAAGTCCCCATTGAGAAAATGCAATTGACTGAAATGGATACACATTATCGGGTTGTCTTGCAGGCAAAGGACTCAGAGGGTAATTCTCGTATAGGAATTGCTCAACAGTCTAAAAAGATGAAACTAAAGTCGGGGGCATTCATAGATGACGAATTTGCTTTAAATAAGTGTTTGGGCAAAGCTCAACGGAATGCATTAGCGCCGCTTATCCCTCAAACAGTAATTAAGCAGTGGATAAATAAGCATAGGTTGGAAAAATTAGAAGATAAAGAAGTGTTGCAAAGAATTAAAGAAGGATACAAACAGTTAAAGATTTCTACGGAAGAACAAGCGAGATTAGAGAAGCAATATCCTAATAATCGGGATTTGCTAAATCATCTTCTCAACCTTGCATCACAAAAGGCGACCTTAAAACCAGAAGATAAGAAAAAACCTGCCGAAAAACCAAACAAAGATGAACAAATTCCTGTTGCCGAAAAACCAGAAGATATGCTAATGCTTATAAAAGATGAATATATAGCATATCTAAAATCTTTCAATCCAAATGCTGATAAAATTGAAGATTTAGACGAATTAAGCCAACAGGTGGTTAATACGAGGATAAAACAACTATCGTCAGCATATAAGGAAAATTTAATCACCGTTGAGGACATGAAGCAAGAATTGTGGTCTATGGTCGTCCAAAAAAGGCAAGGATGAAAAAACTGGGAGAGTCAATCGGCGGGAGGTCGCTAATGCTTTTAGCGCCTCCCGCCAAAAAACCAAAAAAACTGGGAGAGGAAAAATGCAGCAATATTTATTCAGTGAAAAATATGATGCCGTTATCACTAAGGTATCGACGATAATAGCGATATTTGTGATAGGGGCATTATTAGGAATAGGGATAACCTTGATAATAGAACATTTATGGTTTTAGCTGGGGAAGGCAGGTATTCCTTCGGTGCTTCAAGTTACTACCCAGTCTTGAAGTTCCTCTATCAGCCTGCCTTCCCTATTAAAAAAGAGGGTAATAATATGAAATTTAGCGACCCATATTGTGAAGGCAATCGCTTATTAGATTGCGATTTATTAAAAGGGACTATCGGCAAGGTTAGGGGGATTGGATTAGATGATGATGATGAGGATTTGTGTGATGAATGTAACTCCACAACGGCAA
>JBFMEB010000053.1:0-3431 GCA_040753675.1 Candidatus Omnitrophota bacterium
TAACACCAATTTTCATATCGACTGCTCCCTTCTATAGGCAATACAGAATGGACAAATTTTGCCAAACTCTTTCATCCCTTTCGCGAACTTGGAATCCGGTAATGCCCTGGCAATTATACAAAGAGGACATATGTAACAAACAAAGGCAAATAGTTTAATAAATATCCTCAGCTTTTCCTCCCCGATATTACCACAAAGCCGCCTTTGCCAAAACCTCTGAGTGGATTTTCGATTGAAGTAATATTCTCCGGAAAAGAAAATAGTGTCTGCAAGTAAGAAAGCTTTTTGAATCCGGCCTCCTGAACCAAAGCTGTTATTTCTTTTACGCTAAAAAAGCGTGCCTGACGGTAAAATATGCTTTTCTTCCTCAGGTAATATTTCCCCAAAAAGCTATCCTTATCTACTATACCGACGATAAGCTTGCCGCTTTTCCTTAATACCCGTTTTGCCTCTTTAAGCACTTTAAGAGGATTCTTGACGAAACAAAGCGTGATAATAATAGCGACGTAATCAAAAGACGCTCGTTTAAAAGGCAAGCTTTCCCCGCTAGCCAATTTTACCTTTATTCCCCTTGCCTTGGCAATCTTGAGCATTTTCTTTGAGGGATCGATTCCAAACTTAATCCCCAAGGGCCCTGAAAACCTGCCTGTGCCTACGCCGATCTCCAGCCCTTTGCCTTTCTTAGGCAGAGCTTTTTTCAATGCTTCTAATTCGGATAAATAGGCAAATTTATTCTTATCGTACCAAGAGTCGTATTCTTTGGCATAGCGATCGAAGATGCTACTCATAACCCCAAGTCCCCAAACCAGCCATCGTAGAACTGTTTAAGATGCTCATACAACTCCCTGTCCATACTGTTCTTCTTTACGTCTGGCTCCTTGAAAGAGAACCTGTAGTTTGCGCAATAATTCGCTATTAGATCCTTGGCATGGGTTATGCGCTTGAATTTCTCCTCGCAAAGTTTCTTGTCCGGTTTATTGCACCTATCAGGATGATATTTAAGAGCAAGGTCCCTGTAGGCATCCTTAATTTCTTCTAAACTGGCATCTTCGCCTAAGCCCAATAATTTTCGCGCTTCATCTATTTGTTTAAAATTAGCCATGTTACCGGCTCCTTCCTCTGATCTTAATGCCCTTTGCCCTTAAGGCGTCTGTCTTAGCCTTGGAGCAGGCCATACACATAAAAAAGGGTTTGGAATTTCTTTTGTCATAATTCGGGGCCATAACCAGGCGCCAGAGGCTTTCCTCCTTGCCGCAGTTATCGCATCTTCCCTTGTCCTTGAACTGCCAGACTTCTATAGCATAACTCGTGAATATAAACCTGTCTACCCAAAAGAAGATCGTGCCGCCAATCAAATTAGCCAGCACTGTTGACCAGATGCCCGCCCCTAAATTCCTGACGACCAGCCATAAAATCGGTGTGCTTAACTGCCACCTTGCCAGATACAATATAAATCTTCTAAAGTTCGCCATCTTTATATAAATCCTTCCTTAAAATTCTATGGCTTGACCCGGTTTGATTAAGATGCAATTATCCTTATATTCTGCTTTAAATAGCCTTTCAGCGACCTTGCCCATGCAATGCAAGGGCGCGATCTTTTCAACACCGCAGGACCTTAATTTAGACATAACCTCTTTAATCTCAGTAATTGCCTTATCTTTTAAGTGCAAGCCGCCCATAATTAAATAAATATTCTCATTAAATCGCTGCCGTATGCTATCAACAATATTTACTATCCCCGGATGAGCACAGCCGGTGATAATTACCAGCCCCTTTTCGCTCTTGATTACCAGCGATTGCTCATAGATTTTGTCCTCTTCAAATTCTGCGCACAACTGACCGGTAGAATAGACGCCCTCCTTTATAAAAATACCATCGCCTGACTCGACAACCTTGACGCCAAAAGAGCTTATCCTATCCTTGATATCATGCTTAAAAGCCGGGCAAATATAAACAGTGATGTCTTTTCTGTCGCGGAGCAGATACCACAAGCCGCTTATATGATCCCAGTCATCGTGAGAAAGTACTACATGTCTTATTTTAGAGAAATCAACGTTCATCTTTCGCGCATTATTTAAAAATACTCCAGGATCGCCAAACGTATCAAATAAGATATCGCCGTCTATCAAAAGCGAAATTCCCCACCTTCTGATAAATCTGTCCCATTTGCTTGAGCCGACAGCGATTATTTTTATCTGCATAATGCTTTCTTATTTAACGATAAGCTATCAGAACTTCTTGAAAATTGGTTCTGTGTCTTTCTGCCCGAAAACCCTTGTCAATCAAATAGTTATTTATATCGGATAAGGTAATTTTACTTACTTCGTGCTTTTTCCCTTCAGTGGCGTGAATTTTATCCATAATCAATAGGCCTTCTTCAGTAAAGTCACTTAAAACAAGTTTCCCTTTAAGGGAAAGTATCCGGATAAATTCATCTACCACTCTATAAGGATTTGCAAGATGATGGAGGGTGTTTACTGAGAAAATAATGTCAAAGCTTTTATCTTTAAAACTTAAATGTTCGCCATTCTCAATACGAAAATCGACAAGGTAGTCTAAATCAAAATACTTTAAGTTCAGCTTAGCAAATCTCTGCTCTTCTTCGGAAATATCAAAGGTAGTGAATTTGTATCCTTCTTTAGCCAAAGCAAGCGCAAAATGGCCTTTTCCAGTTCCAGCTTCTAATATTTCTCCATAAATGGGCTGCGCTTGTTCAACAATAAAGGATCGCTCTTTATCAACATTATAGCCAAAATTTTTATAGAGAGCTTTTCTTTCTAGATACCTTTTATGGTTCTCATCAACCGTTTTTTCCATTTCTTAATGACAGTCGTGACTAATGCAGGAATTTTCAACGGTAATTTCTTCCAGCTCACCTTGCTTGTATTTTTTAATTATCTCGGCAACCGTACCAGCAACGGCTCTGTAAGTTTTTATTCCGCCTTCGTTCAATTTCTGCACCGCCCTCACCCCCATGCCGCCACATACGACAGCATCAATATTCCTATTATCCAATGCTCCCATAGGATGGCACATCCCATGTGCATGGTGTTGGTTAGAATTATCAATCACTTCAAAACTGTCTTTTTTGCTATCGTAAATGGTAAAGTATGGCGCACTTCCAAAATGGCCGTACACTTTTGCTGCTTTTGCTTCATCTGTTTCTGTAGGTATACAAATTCTCATCTTCCCCTCCCTTAGATTTTGTCTAAAAATTCTCGGCTAACACCTCATAAAAGGCCCGTGGGTGTTTACACGCTGGGCATTCTTTAGGAGCTTCTTCTCCTTCAAAAACATATCCACAGTTTATGCAGTGCCATTTTACCGGTGCCTTTTTCTTAAACACTTCATTATTGATAATGTTATTAATCAGTTTTCTATATCTCGATTCGTGGAATTTCTCAACTTTTGAAATCTGCTCAAATGACCGC
>JBFMEB010000054.1:0-3117 GCA_040753675.1 Candidatus Omnitrophota bacterium
TTGTTCCAGCCAAAGAACCAGGGGATAAGTATAAGGTGAGCAGAGCTGCTTATCGGAAGAAACTCCGTTATACCCTGAACGATACCAAGAAGTATTGCCTCAGCCACCATGTTAATAAATTTTATGCCCTATACTACATTTTGTCAATGGATTTTGGAATAACATTGCGATTAAACCCTTGACCATTTCTATAAAAACATGTATAAAATAACATGCTACGAAGAGAGAGACAACAACATGGATTTAAATTTGAGGATTGGCTCAAAAGGACTTTCTTAGATATCCACTATACTAGCGAATGGGATATTCCACAAGAACTCAATCCTAATAGAGAGGGTGGTCCTATTTCTATAAAAACCGCGAAATGGAAAGGATCTGTATATTTCGGAGATGCATTAAGACAGTTTAGAATAAATACAGATTTTACGCTTATCATTGGATTTTGGGAAGCAGTTGGTACGAAAAAGAGGATAGTCAAAATAGTTGAACAATATGTCCCTTTGCGTGAATGGCACAGACTATGGAATCCATTCTCAGAAGATGATCTAATAAAATTAGATTCCTTAATAAAAGATCGAAAATTAAGCCCTGATAAGGCAAGGAAACGAATAAAGGATGAACTATTGAAGTTAAAAGAAGCTAACCACTGGGGAATTATAACACTTAATCCAAAAATAGACTTAAAAACTCAGCGAAGATTGCAATGCTCATTAAGTTTTAGTAATTTTTTCAAAGAGCTACTGCATGTCGATCCTGCTCCTGTTTCAAAGGATAAAAAGATTTTCCTGTGGGGGAAGGAACTAAAACCACCAGATTTTTAGTATATTTTCTGAATTTTTTGTTTAATACTGCCTGCCAGCCTCCTTCATTTTTTTGTATTGCATAACGAAAATAATCGGCTATTTCATTTTCTTGTGCATTAGAAAGTCTTGGAACTCGTAGGCTTAATAGTTTTGATTTTGATATGCTTATAGTTCCTACACCATGAGCCATTTGTTTTACAAGCCATTGTCCATATGAACTTGCAATCCATGAAGCCAAATACCATGGATTAACATCATTATAGGGAGTCATAATATGTATCCAATCATCTGCCTGTGCATTTATATTATAGTCAAAAACTGCAACTCTCCCACAGCAACCAACACCAACTCTAACAAAAAGGATTTCGCCTCGTTTTAAGATAGCTTTTTGTGAGAATGATGGATTGTTTTTGTCAATAAAAAAGGCTACCTTTTTAAAATCCAATCCTGCGACAGGTAAAAAATTTCTTGCTACAATTAACCGATAACAATCCATTGATTTAGGTTTATCATCAAAATGTCTGTCCTTACCATATTTAACAAATCCCGTCCGCAGTGTTACAAGTTCAGAAAGCAACATCCAGTTATCAATTACATTACCTTTTTTAATCGTAAGTATTTCGGGTCGCCAATCGGTAACTCTTAAAAGTTCGTCCATAGGTAGGCTATCTTTAAGTTTATTTTTTTTTATTTTTCCGATAAGTTGTAGAAATCCAGAAACATCTTCACACGATGCAAAAAAGACCTTATCATATTTATTTGATTTTATCTTCCTACCGCTCAAGATAATACATTTAGAACTTGTCCCATTAAAAATTTTTCTCGGTAGACTGATAATAGAATGTATCTGAGTATTATTTATCAGCCAGTCTCTTACATATTGAAGAGATCTCGTTGAAATTATTCCCTCTGGTAATATTATAGAAAACCACCCCCCCTGCTTTAAAATATAAATAAAGAGTTCAAGAAATAAAATCTCTATTGCCTGACTTTTTCGCCCTCTGCCAAGAACAAAAGAATTCAGTATATACGGATCTGTTATTAGATTCTCTTGTGCACTGAATGGTGGATTGCCGACAGAAAAATCAAAAGTATCATTGTAATCTAATAGGACCATTAGAGAGTCACCTGTCAACAGATGACCTTTCAACACACCTTTATCTAAATCCTTTATATACGCCTTATCAATATCACACCCAAAAGGTTTTATCCTTCTATATCTTAAAGCTACTTTCAAGAAGACTCCATCACCACAACTCGGGTCTATTAGATAGCCTCTCTCGGCCTCGATGAGTTTTAACATCCCCTCAGCTATTACTGATGGTGTAAAAAATTGTTCATAAAATTTTTTCTTAGCCTCTTTTGCCATATTCAAATAACCCTAACTGGTGCAATTTAGATGCATATTCTTCACCTGTTTCAGTTAATCTTATCCCTCTTCTTTTACCTTTCACAATGCTGATATACCCCTTTGTTTCAAGCGACTTAATATGTTTTTGAATGGCAAAAATATTTTTAGTTTGAGTTACTGTTTTCATCTCATTATAAGTTGGAGGATAGCCATTTTTATCCCAGAATGATATAATATCTTCAAATAATTGTTTTTGTTTCTCTGTCAATGGTAAAAATAATTTCATATACCACTTTATACAATATAAAATACACCATGTCAAGTGAAAAAGTTGAACGAGAAACAGAAGTAACAGGGTATATAGTTTTACGGAATAACGGACCTTGCTATCATAAGACCTAATTCCATCACTTTTGCTCTTACACTTGTTGCTCTTTTAGTGGTCATACTTTGAAACCAGAGGTAACTCTCAGCATCCTCTCTCCAGAACGAGTAATTATCCAACCTCTTGACTTGCCATCCTGTATCTCCTATAATTGAATTATGGAAACCATTTCAACACTTCTTGCAGTAATCATTGTCACAATAAGTGAGATACACTCCCGCAGAAAGAAGAATGCTATCAAAGTAAGATTAAAAGATGCAGCCTTAAACGATGATATCGCACGAGTTAAGGCATCCATTTTTGTAACAGTGTTTTTATTCTTCTTATCGTTCATCATCCACCTGATCTTATCATCTATTAATGCAGGCATGTAGCACATACCCTTCTCGGTATCTTTTCTCCCAGGGTTTATTACTCTTCCCCTAGGGGTGATGTCCTAACCAGATTGAGCGAACTGCTTGACAATCGGTTTTAAAATCAATAAGATTTAATAAATCATTAAGGTAGCAGAAAATGAAGATAGCAATACTTACAGGTGGAGGTGATTGTCCCGGGCTCAATGCCGTAATCAGAGCGGT
>JBFMEB010000055.1:0-2999 GCA_040753675.1 Candidatus Omnitrophota bacterium
ACAATTAGTTCCTACCGTGTAAGAAAGATCGAAAACTTGTTAAACAACCGTCCCCGGAAGTGTTTAAACTACAAAACCCCTTCCGAGGTATTTACTGCTAACGTTGCACTTGCTGGTTGAATGTATTATATTTGATTTTTGATATTTGATTTTATTTATTGTCTTCTTCGTACTTATCACAGACTGAATTTTTCCAAAGCTTGACGCCTGATTTATGTGCTCCTCGGGCTAATGCGTGGGCAGAAACAGGAGCAGTTAAGATAATAAATATTATACAAAGGATTGCTTTTATGCCCACAGCAGAAAAACCTTTAAATAAAAATAGGCCAAAAAGAATGCTGCATGTCCCTAAGGTAACGCATTTGGTTGAGGCCTGAAGCCGATTATATACATCAGGTAATCTTACCAGCCCCAGACAGCCAAATAGGTCAAAGCTGATGCCGACTATTATAAATATATATCCAATGGCCTCATTCATCGAAATTTCTCCCCTCTAAATATTTTGCCAGTGCCAAAGTAGATATAAAACTCTGCAAGGCCCAGGCAATACCAATATCAATATACCAGTCTCTGCCTGTGGCAATACCCAATATTGCACAAAAACCCAAAACCAATATTCCTAAGATATCAATTGCTACTGCCCGGTCGGCGGATGTAGGTCCGCGCAAGATTCGCCAAAGACAAAATATACTAGATAAAAAAAGCACATAAAAAGTGCGTTTCAAAAACAAGGATTGCCATTCCAATAAGGAAGGCAAGGTGTTGGTCAAAGCAAATGTTACTAAAGCCAAAAGTAATATGAATCCTAAAACCCAGCGGATTCTTTTCATACTAGTCAAAAATCCTTCTTAACACATCCTCAAATGTTTTTACAATAAGTTCGCTTGCCTTCTGTTGATCCTGGCTCTTAACATCAATCCAATGTATATATAAATATCCGTTTTCTTTATCTATATCCACACTCATTGTGCCGGGGGTAAGAGTTATGGAATTTGCCAAAAAGGTCAGGGCAGTATCTGATTTTAAAGTAGTCTTTACCTTGACAATGCCGGGGTTAATTGGCAGATCCGGATGACAAACCCGATAGGCAACATCAAGATTAGCCTTAATGCATTCCCAAATGAACAGGGGCACATAATAAAAAAACCAAAAATAACGGCTAATCTTTTTAAGTTTGTGCGGCCTTTCCACAAATAGATCTCCGGTCATAAAAGCAACAAAGGCACAAACTAAAATGCCGATAATAAGATGCTGATAATCTAACGGCCAGGTTAGAAAAGTCCAAATCAATAACGCAAGTAAAAATAGGATAATCCGGCTTTTTTTCATTTCAGTGCACCAAAAATTATATCCTTATAATGCCCGCCTATTAATAAGGCATCCACTGCCAAATCAGAAAAAGACCTAAATAGAGGAAGCACTAATAACCCTGCCCCGATGCAAATAATTGCCAAAAATGCCATTGCCAACTTCATTGTCCCGGGGACCTCTTTTACTTTAAGCCACTTCTCATCGAGCTTGCCAAAAAAAGTAAGCTTAAGAAATTTTAAATAATAAGCCAGGGTGAGGATACTAACTAAGATTGCCAAGAGAGCAAAACCAACATATCCTGCCCTTACTGCGGCAAGGATAATGATTAATTTGCTCCAAAAACCGCTTAAAGGAGGAATCCCGGATATGCTCATTGCCGCACTCAAACCAGTAAACCCGGTAATTGGCAACTTTCTGGATAGCCCGCCTAATTTATTTAAATCCCGCGTGCCAGTAGAATATTCAATGGCGCCGGAATTTAAGAATAATAACGACTTAAAGATTGCGTGATTAAATAAATGTAATAACCCTCCCAAAATTGCCAAAGGCGAACCAATGCCTAAGGCGAATATAATATAACCTATCTGGCTGATACTCGAATAGGCAAACATCCTTTTTATATCGCGCTGGGCTATGGCTAAAAAAGCGCCCACTACCATAGATATCAGTCCAAGAATCAACAGAACAAAAAGCAATCTATTCGATACTCCCAGTACGTTGAATAAAACTCTGCACAGCGCGTATACGCCTAATGTCTTAATAAACACCCCGGAAAGCATAGCGGAAATTGGGGCAGGAGCAGAAGGATGCGCGTCAGCAAGCCAGGCATGGAAAGGCACGATTGCTGCCTTAAGCCCAAACCCGGCTAAAAATAAAACAGTTATAAAAGGAATTATTAAATTTCTTGGCTTAGTAGACAAAACCTGGGAAATATCTGCCATATTTAAAGTAGAGGTATAGCTATAAAGCAAGGCAATCCCTAACAGAATGAAACTAGATGCAACTGAACCCATAACCGCATATTTAAAAGACGCCTCTAATTCCTCTGCCTCAGTACCAAAGGCTACCAAGGCATAACTGGCAATAGAAGCAATCTCCAAAAATACAAATAGGTTGAACAAATCTCCAGTAACAATAATACCATTCATCCCTGCTAACATCAGCATAAGTAATATATAAAATCTATATTTATCTGTGTATCGGCTCATATAGCTTATCGAATATATTGTTATTAGGAAACTGACCAAATTAACTGTAACCAACATAAAGCTGGTAAGCCCGTCTAAAACCATACAAATCCCTATCGGCGCCGTCCAACCACCTACTTTATAGACGATTACTCCCCGACTATGGACTTCGACAATAGAATATAAAGAATAAATTAATAAAGCCAAGGCGCTTAAATTAGCTACCAAAGTAGCCAGGCCTCTTATCCTTTTACCTAAAAGCGAAATAATAAAAGCAGCGGATAAAGGAATGATTACAAAAAACGGCAATATATTCATGGTTAAATATCAGCCTCTTAATCTGCGAATCTTAGTAATATCAAAAGTCCCGTATTTCTCAAATATCCTTATTGCAATAGCTACTATTAATGCGGTAACTGCCAGGCCAATAACAATAGAGGTTAAAACTAATGCCTGTGGCAGAGGGTCAACCATTTTAGCTATGGCCTGGTCTTTTGCCAA
>JBFMEB010000056.1:0-2902 GCA_040753675.1 Candidatus Omnitrophota bacterium
AGGGGGTGAAATTATTTTGTGATAATTATGGACAAAGCTTCAGGACGAGTTTTATAATTTAACCTGGAAAAAGTGGGGAATAAATCTGATACCGGGGTGGGGAATAAAGCTGATACTTGACACCAGAAAGGGAACTTTCGGTATTTCTGCTGTTATTGGAGGTGACACAAGTTATATAATCAGCTCAGAGATTATGCGTCTAAGGTTAAAAGAAAAAGTTAATCCCTTCTATTTTTCCATTATCAATAATACCTCTGTGGTGCAAGAGCAATATAGACAGAAAGCTGTAGGAGCTATTATGGGTAGTTTATCTCAGGAAGTTTTAAAAACCGTTAAAATTCCTGTTCCACCGCTTCCAATTCAACAAAAGATTGTCAATGAGATCCAAGAAAGAAGGAAAAGGGCAATGAGACTCAAAGAGGAGGCGAGAAGTATTTTGGAGGCGGCAAAGAAAAAAGTTGAAGGGACGATGTTTGGGGATAGTCAGGTTGTAGTTGAGGAATAGCGAGTAATAATGATACAACAAACCATTGACTGTTTTTTAAAGTATCAACCTATCCTTGCAAGTATCTTGATAGTAGTCGGATGGGTTGTAATGTTTCTCTATACCATCTATCAAGTTAGAAAGAGTCATAGTTATAACTTAAAAGCCCAAGATACCCTTTTTAAACAAGAAATTGAATATAAGGCTTACTGTAAAATACAGGATGCCTTAGATCAGTATTCATCGGCTTTGATAAATTTTGACGGATACATAAGGAATCTTAACATTCATTTATCACTATTAAAGGAAGGGAAAGTGTTAAGAAGTGACTGGGCGAATATCCCTCGCGAATTGATCGAAGTAAATAGCCAGCAGACTAACAAGTTTATAGAGTTTTTAAAAGTTTATGATAGTAATGAGATTACAGTCCTTGATTTTAAACCTATCAGGGATGAGATTGTAAAAGAAGCTAATAATCTTGGGAATTCTTTTTATGAATTTCACAAATGTTACTTAGAGAAAATAGATAATTTTTCCTCAAAGGGAATTCCACCAATAGAAAATATCAACGAGATGAAAGATAAGACAAAGGCTATCTGCGAAAAGGTCATGGATATTGTTTGTTACGTTTATGATTTCAGGATAGAAATGCAGAACAAAATTCTAGGGCCAATTCTTGGCAAAAGTGTTCCCAAAAGAGAGCCTGGAGATAAGTCGGTTAGAGTTTTGTCATTAGATTAATATTAGACAACGATGGAAATAAGAAGTGAAAAATTTTATCGAGATGGATAAAGGGAATGCCTAAAGATTCAATGCTTGAAAAATTAGAGTATGCTATTGATTTTCTACTTTCCGTTCCTAAGCAAGCCTTAAAGCCAAAAATTTATTATAAAGAATATCTACAACTTAATGGTAAAAAAGAAAAATTAATCGAACGAGTAAACGATGGCTCTATAATTACAAGATTTGATAAAACTCCTGTTCCTGAAAATTCAACTGATGTAATCTGCCCCCATTTTTTAGAATTAAAATGGGCTTATGGATGTCCTTTTGATTGTAGCTGGTGCTATTTAAAGGGAACTTTTAGATTTAAACCTAATGGTAAAGAACCTGTTATAAAGGACTATGAAAAGATAGAACTCCATACAAGAGCATTCTTAGAAGATGCAAAATACCCTGAGATTCTTAACACTGGGGAAATCGCTGATTCGTTAATGCATGAGAATTCTGGTCAACCATTTTCAAAATTCATTATTCCAATGTTTGAAACTCAGAGGATTCATAAGGTTTTGTTTTTAACCAAATCTACTAATATCAAAAACCTTTTAGAAATTGAACCCCATAATCAAGCAATTATTAGTTTCAGTCTTAATGCCATACCTGTTGCAAGAAAGTGGGAAAAAGCACCGCCTGTTTTAAAAAGAATTGAGGCAGCCAAAAAGGTTTATAAGACAGGATATACGGTTAGAATTAGGATAGACCCAATGGTTCCAATAGATGGATGGCAAGAGTGTTATACGCAGTTAGTTGATTTGATTTTCGAAAATCTTACCCCAGAAAGAATTACTTTAGGGTCTTTAAGAGGGCTTCAAAGTACTATAAACGGATGTTCAGACAGAAGTTGGGTTAAGTATTTAAGAGAATCCTCTAATTGGGGTAAAAAGATTGATTTTCAGACACGATTTACAATGTATTCAGCAGTAATAAAACATTTAAAATCAAAATATAATTATAATAAGGTTGCTCTTTGTAAGGAAACAATGAAGATGTGGAATTATTTAAAGATGGATTACAAACAAATAAAATGTAATTGTATTTGGTAAAGGGTAATACCTGATTTTATCAATTGTGATGCAAATAAGAATATTGATAACCATTTCTTTTGGCTGTATAAAAAGTCAAGAATATCTTTAAGAAAAGGAGGAAGAGCCATGGCGTATTACATAGTTCTCAGCAAGTTAACAGACGAAGGTAGAAAGACTATCAAACAGAAGCCGGAAAGGATGTTTGAGGTCAATAAAGAACTGGAGGCAATGGGGGTAAAGGTTAAAGAGCAATTCGCAGTCTTAGGGCCATACGATTTTGTGAATATCGTTGAGGCACCAGATAATGAAACGGTTATGAAAATGTCCGTTGAACTTGGGGCAAGGGGGTCTGTCCAGCTCTTCACATTACCTGCAGTTACTGTAGAAGAATTCGTGAAGAAGATGAAGTAGTGGAAATAGCTCAAAGAGTTTTAGGATGAAGATATTATTACTGATAACTATCAACTGCTTACTGTTTACAGTAGTTGATGCGGAAGTTATTGATCGCGTGGTTGCCTCTATCGATAATGAGGCAATTACACTGAGCGATGTTCATGATGCCATGCAGTTTTCTGGTAAGAATATCTCAGAAAAAGAGATAGTCGAAACACTT
>JBFMEB010000057.1:0-2156 GCA_040753675.1 Candidatus Omnitrophota bacterium
TATTCTGCTGATAATCAATTATTGATGAACTGTGGCCGTGCCAATTTGCAGTCAGGGCTAATGGTTCACGTTTATTGCTAATAACCATGCTTGAGCCATCGCCTTCGGTCAAAAGTATTGAACCATCTGAAGAGTAGTGTAATCGCTGTAAACCGCGTAGATTCCAACCCGCACCAAAGAAAGAGTCTTGTTGATTATTAACAGGCAAATTTCCATTAATTTTACGGGTTAAAGGAACTGGTTCAATAGTCAAAACGCCTGTGTCGGCGATAGGCTGACCTCCAAAATTACTTGTCGTCCAGTAAGTCGCATTAGTATAGTCATTAGACATCTCAATGGAATAAGGATAATCGCCTGTTTGTAGATAATTCCCCTGACTATCTTTGCCATCAAAAAGGTAAGCATATCTTACTTTTCCATCAACTCCTTGATAAGTTGCTTGGGCTTCTTTCCCAGCAATGCTTACTTTAAAAGTTGTGGTAGCAGGGATATCAGTAGTTACAGAATCTAAATCAGTTTCAATAGATAATAAGCTCGAAGGTTGGGCAGTGAGGGAATTGTAAGATAGGGTTAAACCAAAGTTTGAATTTAAACGTTTTATTTCAGGTAATTCGTGGTCAATATAAAGAACTCCGGCTTTAATGCCTACAAGTGAATTACCTGGTTTTTTTGCACACCCCAAATCTTTTGAGACATTATCTTGAGTATTATTTTTTGTAACATTAGCTTGTTGGTCTCGGGGAGGTGGCACTGCTGGTAAATTCAAATCCCAAGGTGAAAAATGGTCAATTTGAAACTCTAACCATTGGCCATCTGCACTAATCTGCCCCATAAGACCAGTGTCTTCCCATTGCTTGGTTTGTTCATTATATGTGCCAGCTGGAATTGGTGTTCCTGGAGCAAAGCCAAGGGTGTTTGCCACGCGCATGGTGATGGGTTGCTGAAAAGTAGTAACCTTTTGTTTTATTCCTTTTGCGTTTGGAGAAGAGGTTACTGCCTCTAAATTAAGGGCATAGGTAAAGAAGCTGGTGTCAGGAAGCTCGTTAGGAAGTGTTTTTCCTTTTTGGTATTTTGTAGAGTTTACATCTGTGGGTTCTGTTACTGCGCCAGGAGGAAAAACCAGTTCAATCTCGCCGGTTGAGTTAATATGAGTACCTCCTTCTGGCGGGATTGTGGTTATTACCGGGTCTAAACCAGTTAAATAAACTGGCTCAACCGCAGAGTGACGACTGGCAACTACTTCTACTGTTCGCTGCGCTTTAGTAAATCCGATTTTTTCAATATTAATTCTAACGTTAAGTTTTCCTGATTCCGGGAAAAAGGTTTCGAAGGAGAATGAGAATTTGCCATCTGTGTCAGAAGTTGTACTGCCTCCAAAATCAGGAGAAGAAATTATTGCAGAGGCGAGAGGCAATTCAGTAGAGCTGTCATAGATTATGCCATCAATAGAACTTGTAGGTTTGTTAACATTTATGCTTTGGACATTGCTCCAGTCAGTGTTTAATCTTAAGACAGCATCGCAGGGTCCAGAGGCAGAGGCAGGGGTTAAGGTAAATAATTCTCTTAGCCAAGAAAATATCTCTTTTGGCAGGCTGTCTTGGGTAATGTTTATATATGCTGAAACTGCTTTTACCCGATAATAGTAGGTTCCGGGGATTGTCTTGGTAAGCTGTTTTTGCGAAGCTAAAGAAATAACATAGGCAACCGGATTAATAAAACCCGGATTATTTGCCTCTTCCAGCCGGTATTTTTTAGCGCATTGGACGTCAGTCCAGTCAACCAAATAAGCTCCGTCAAAATTAGGGTCAACCGGCTTATTTAGATAAGGCGGTCGGGGATTTGAGGGATTGGACTGGTCGCTGGATAAGGCGGCATAGGTGAGGGAATGGGAGATAAAAACGATAAAAAGTGCTATCAACAATGAAAAATATTTAAATAAATTATTTTTCATTTTTTTAGGCATTGCTTTATCCCTAATTCTTTTAATTGTTTTTCCGAGACAGGACTCGGCGCTTCGGTCAAGGGACAGAATCCGCTCTGGGTCTTAGGAAAAGCAATCACGTCACGTATGGAATCTTTTCCTAGAATTATAGATAGAAATCTATCTAAGCCAACTGCGATACCTCCGTGAGGAGGTGCGCCAAAATTAAACGCCT
>JBFMEB010000058.1:0-2019 GCA_040753675.1 Candidatus Omnitrophota bacterium
ATAACAAGTTTACGCCTTCTAAAAGCGGCTCCAAGTATTCTTTGATGATACTTCATTAAAAACTTAGAGGCAAAATGATCCTCTAAGTTTCTGGGCTTGGCTTTTTTTAAAAAAATCATAATTAAGGCCGGAACAAGGGTTACTGAAAGTACTGCCCCAAAAAATACGGTAAATATTTGAGTTGCGGCCATGGGCCTAAAGAGCCGGCCTTCTTGTCCGACGAGGCTAAACAGCGGAACAAAACCAATAACCGTTACCATCAACGAAGAAAATATTGGTGGGCCAACCTCTTTCATTGCCTCAATCATAATTTGGCTACGTTCGCCTTTGATTAACCCGAGCTTTAAATCATTCAATTTGGTATGTACATTTTCAACTAATACCACACCTACATCCACCATATCTCCAATAGCCAGAATTATGCCCATGATCGACATAATATTTACTGTCAGGCGTAATCCCAACATCGGAATAAAAGCAATTAATGCTCCAATTGGCAAAATAATTATCGGCATCATCGCTGAAGGAACATGCAAGAGGAAAAAGATAATCATTACCGCTACAATCAGAAAATCTTCAATTAAAACTTCATTGATAGTTTCAATGGATTTCTTAATCAGTTCTGTGCGGTCATAAGTGGTTATAATCTTTACACCCTCGGGCAAACTCGGTTCTATTTCTTTGAGTTTTTCTTTGACTCTATCTATGACACGCAGCGCACTCTCGCCGTGGCGCATCACCACAATGCCGCCAACCACATCACCTTTTCCGTCAAGGTCCGCTACACCTCGACGTATATCCGGCCCTAAAACAACATTACCGATATTTTTTATCAATATGGGTGTGCCGGTTTTTTGCTCAACTCCCACCACAATATTCTCAATATCCTTAACAGAACGCGCATAGCCTCTGCCGCGCACCATGTATTCTGCACCGGAAAATTCTAGTAACCTGCCGCCCACATCATTATTGCCTTTACGTATAGCCTCAACGATATCTGTGATTGGAATATTGTAAGCAAGTAATTTATTTGGCTCGATATTTACCTGATACTGCCGTACGAACCCGCCAATAGGTGCTACTTCTGCTACCCCCGGTACACTTTGAATGTAATAACGTAAATACCAATCTTGAAAAGTTCGCAGTTCCGCCAAAGAATGCTTACCAGTTTCATCCACAAGGGCATACTGAAAAACCCAGCCCACACCTGTGGCATCCGGACCTAATTCTGTACGCACTCCTTCTGGAAGACGCGGGATTATCTTGGAAAGGTATTCTAAAACTCTTGAGCGCGCCCAATAAATATCAGTACCGTCTTGAAAAATTACATAAATAAAAGAATAACCAAAATCAGAAAATCCTCGGATAGCTTTAACTTTAGGTGCACCTAATAAAGAAGTTACAATTGGATAGGTTACCTGATCTTCCATAATGTCAGGTGAACGATCCCAGCGAGAATATATGATAACTTGAGTATCGGATAAGTCTGGGATGGCATCCAAAGGAAGATTCCTCAAAGCAAGATACCCAGCCAGGGTTGCCATTGCCACTAAGACAAAAACAATGAATTTATTTTTGGCACAAAACTCAATTATTTTTTCTATAAAACCTCTCATTTATCCCTGCATAATATTATTGTCCGTGCTGATGTCCTGTACCTTCCAATGCAGACTTTAATTTACTTTCTGAATCGATAAGAAAGTTTCCAGAAACCACTACTGTATCATTTTCTTTAAGACCTTCTAACACCTGTGTATATTCTTCAGTAGAAATTCCGGTCTTAACCTCAACTGATTTAAAATAACCATCATTTAAAGAAAGAAAAACTATCTTGCGAATCCCGGAATCCATAATCGCTTCCTTAGGCACACTTAAAGAAACCCCCAAATCAGAATACATTTGTACATCCACATACATATCCGGCTTTAATAAGCCATCAACATTTTCTACTTTTATCCTCGCACGCACACTTCTGGTCATAGCATTAAACACCGGATCAATAGCCACAATTTTTCCCTT
>JBFMEB010000059.1:0-1985 GCA_040753675.1 Candidatus Omnitrophota bacterium
ACAAAAATGAACCACCATAGCTGATAAACGGTAGAGGCAAACCAACCACCGGCATCATAGCGCAGGCCATAGCAATATTGACCAAAATTTGAAACGAAAGAAATACGCTTATGCCAATACAGATAAAACGGCCGAAAGGATCATTTATTTTCGAACTAATTCTTATCATGCGCCAAACTAATAAGAAATAAAGACTCAAAATTAATATTGAGCCAAGAAAACCCCATTCTTCAGCTATAATAGAAAAAATAAAATCCGTGTGCCGTTCGGGTAAAAAATTAAGTTGATTCTGAGTTCCAGAAAGCCAACCTTTGCCTAAAAGCTGGCCTGAACCAATAGCTATTTTAGATTGGGTAATAGTATATCCCGCACCTAAAGGGTCTAAGTCCGGATTTAGAAAAACTAAGAATCTCACTTTCTGATAATCTCTTAATAAATGCCATAGGAAAGGTAAGAGGGCCAATCCGATAAAGACAATGCCAAAAATAAACCTTTTGGGGACACCAGCGCAAAAGAGTATAGCAAAGAGAATCGGCAACAACACTAAGGCCGAGCCTAAATCCGGTTGTTTGATAATCAGAATAAATGGTAAAAGTACTAAACCCACAGGTAAAGCAATAGTCTTTAAAAAAACAAAAAGATACGAATGATAGATGTTATGAGAAAAGTGATACGACATCTGTTTAGTAAAAAATTTTGCCAAAATAAATATTATTGAAATCTTTGCTAATTCTGTCGGTTGAAAAGAAACATGCGCAAAGTCAAGCCAACGCTTAGCGCCTGATTTCTCGTCGCCTACGATGAGTACCAAAATCAGCAAGACTAAACTTAGAATATACAAAAACCAAGCCAGGTTCCAGAAATTATGGTAATTAAAATTAGCCACAAGGATGCTGACCATCAAACTTAACAATAGCCAAATGAGCTGTTTAATCCAGATATTTGCCTCTCGGCTAAAAAAGTTGGACGAATAATCAATCCCGGGCTCCTGCGCATAATGCGTAGCACTATAGATAGCAATAATACCGAATAAACTTAAGATTACTGCAATAGTTAATAATGACCAATCAAAATCTCTACTCATGAATTTTGCGTCTTACTCAAAGGATAATAGTTTTTCAGAAGATAATCTTTTAAAAAACTCCCTCGCGAATTCGCTCGCAGCTATTCCTCCTTGCGAGTCCTCTATAAAAATAACAAAAGCTATTTGAGGCGCGTTAAACGGCCCAAAACCAGCTATCCAACCATGCTTTCGGTTACCCGGAATCTGGGCAGTACCAGTCTTGGCAGCTATAGGAAATTGTGAAAAATTTATATTATGGGCAGTACCTGCCTCGTCTTCTACTACCTGTCGCATTGCTTCTCTTAAGAATAATAGATATTTAGGATTTACATTAATCTTGCTGGGCCTTTTATAGATAACCTTTTTTTCAGCAACCTTGCGAATCAGATGAGGCCTGACAAGATATCCTGAATTAGCAATCGCACTAACCATGCGGACTACCTGCAAGGGAGTAAACAATAATCCTCCCTGGCCTATTGCCATATTGGCGGTGTCGCCTTGATACCATTTTTTCTGGTTAACATCTACTTGCCAGCGCGGGCTAGGCAGGAAACCTGCGCTTTCTTGCGGTAAATCAATGCCTGTGCGTTTGCCTAAATTAAAAATCTTAGCATAGTCATGCATACTCTCTGCTGTTGTCAATATACCCGCTGTATAAAAATATACATTGCAGGAATGCACAATTGCCTCTTTTAAGTTTACAGTTGCGTGTTCTGACCAGCATTTAAACGACCGCCGGCCGATAAGTTTTTCACCAGGGCAAAAAAATTGCGTTCCCGGATTAATTTTTTTAGTCGACAATCCTGCCAGCGCAGTAATTAATTTAAACACTGAACCAGGAGGATATTCACCGCTAATTGCTCGATTAAAAAGAGGCGCATCGTCATCTATTAAATAATGCTTTCTCTCTTCAGAGGTATTT
>JBFMEB010000060.1:0-1942 GCA_040753675.1 Candidatus Omnitrophota bacterium
CAATCTTGATGGGTCAACTTGAAGAAGTCAGTAAGCTGTTGGAAGCCTATTGTCGATCCATTCTGACTCCTGGCTCCTGACTCCTGGCTCCTTTGCCCGAATTGGGCTTTCAGGTTCACCTGGCTAGGGTTTAATGTAACCTGGGCCAAGGAAGTAGCAGAATTAAGACAGGAACATTGCCCACAAATATCCCTCTTTGTACCAATCCAATGTTATACCCTGGAGCAATTGGATATCTTTCAAAATCTTATAAAAGATATTCATTTCGACGGCTTCAGTATGCCTATTAGAAATATGACCTTAAAAGAAATCACTCTTTTTCTAATCAGATTTTATCAGATGGGGATAAGACAGGTACATCTCTTAGGCACTTTTTCATTTTTCACTATTGCCTTGGCAGCGTATATGGCAAGACACATTTTTGATTGGGTTTCTTTAGATGCGACCACCTGGCGTATTATGGCAGAGAGAAATATCTATTTGAATCTGCATAATCTGTCAGGCGAACTACTCTCCTTTAATTCGATAATTGACGAGAGTATTAAAAATGATTGTCCATGTCCCTGGTGTAAAGGGAAAACATTTACCTATATCAAACACTTGGACTATGATGATAAGGTTTCGTTTTTAAGATGTCATAACTTTTGGGTCATCGAAAATATAAGCAAAAAATTATATGACAATTCGGATAGGATCAATAAGTTAGATGCCTATCTTAGAAGTCAATGTAAAAATATGAATAAGGTTGAAAAATTATATAATATTTTATCCATAATGGATGTATCAAAAGATCAGGATATAAATTTAATTAAAGAATTATTTTAAGTTAAGTATTAGTGATATCGAAGGGTCAATTCCATCTTGGGATTGGCCCTTTTTTTCGACATTTTTTAATTCTCTATGCTTTTTTAAGAAAATCGCTTTGGTGATTGGAACATATATTAAAATATTAAAAGTTACTTAGGCATATTAAACCTAAATCTCATTGAAACTATAAACATTAAACCATATAGGAGGAAAAAATATGAATAGCAATCAGAGTCAATCTCAAGTTCCATTAATGCTAACCGTTCCAAAAGAAGTCAGGGATATACTTCGTACTTTGGCAGCAAAACAAAATCTGGAGAATCCGGACCGAGTGACTTCAGCGGCCCAAATTGGGAAAGAAATAATCTGTACTTATTTGGAAGGTTTGAAATTGGAGGGAAAAAAGATTTAATAAATCAAAGTACTTGATAAAAAAGGGGAGCCATTAGTCGGATAGACTCCCTTTTATTTATTTGCCTACTTCACCTTTAACTTATTGAAAAGGAATCTTATGTATGAATAACACTGTTACAACCTTATCACCTAAAAATATATTATCCAAAGTTACAATAAAGAATGAATCTAGTAAACATTTTGACAATATAGATATAAAATCCAATATCTTATATGTCCATTTTACTGACCCTATTATGTGGGATAAATGTATATATACAGCATCTATAGATAAAAAGATAAATATTGGCTCCATTGTAAGAATCTTTATAAACAAAGACATGAGTGTAACTATTGATTATAAAGATAATAGTGGCAATATAAAGTATGAAAGAATAGAAACACAAGAGCAATTAAATATTAACCATATTGAAGATAATCTTAATAGTGATTCCTCTAAGTCTGCCGAAGATCAGGAGAAAATAACCGAAGATGAACAACCATTGATACCGGTTGAATCTAGAATTGAAGAAACCGATGAATCTGGAGATGAGAGAGTCCAACTTGAAAATTTTTTTGATAAAATAACTGGTGCTTCTATTTGGGACGATTTTTAGAGCTATTGTCAAATGTTGTGTATAGCATTAGGCGGCGATCCTATCAATTTCTTCCCCGTTGACGAATTTAACCCCTTCAATCACCTTGGCTAATTTCTCAGGTCGGTGTAGACGAATCCATTTTT
>JBFMEB010000061.1:0-1696 GCA_040753675.1 Candidatus Omnitrophota bacterium
TTTCTCTTCTATTGGCTCGTACCTTTGAAATAACATTAGTTTTATTTTTGTAAGTACAATTTGGCGAGACATAGGAGAAGGACTATTGACTAGATAATTCTACCGGAATATATCGTTAAAAAGGTATCCCTCCCTATGTCTTTCCGCTTCAAAAAGTCTGTACAGTACTTAGAGATCCTTGGAGTAATTCTCCTTTAATGGAATCCCGTGTAACAATACGAGTTAAGATTCTGAAGCTGCCAATTTTATAAGCCTTTGGCTTAATTGTTTATTTATTTTTTTCCCACTTAAACTTAAGGAATTTTATATTGAATATCTTAAAACAAACAGTCGGTATCGATGTATCAATGGATAGCTTCGAAGCACGCTTCGGAACAATTGATACCAACCAAGAACAATCTATTTCTAAGTCTCAAACTTTTAATAATGATATTAAAGGTTTCAGAAGATTTCTTAAATGGGCTTTATCTCTAAGAGCTGACAAATCCTTGCCTCTAAGTTTCGTAATGGAGGTAACCGGTGTTTACCACGAGAACCTTGCTTACTTTCTTCACGAAAAAGCTTACGCGGTTGTTATTGTTCTTTCAAACAAAATTAGGAACTATGCCAAATCCTTAGAAACAAAATCCAAGACTGATTCTATTGATGCTTTGACTATTACCCGTTTTGCTCTTGAAAGAAAGCTTACTCCCTGGTCTCCACCGGAACCCTTCATAAGAGCCATTAAAGGGCTCGCAAGAGAGTATCTTTCATTAAAAACTATGATGACTGAAATTAAAAATCAGATACATGCAAAACAGTCTGCTAATTACTCTGATAAGGATATTATCAAAAGAAAAAGAAGATTACTTAATGAGCTTCAGAAACAAATTGATGAAATACTTCAGCAAATAAAAAAACATTTTCAATCCAAACCGGGGCTGTATGATAAGATTACTAAAGTGGCTACCATAAAAGGTATCGGAGAAATTACTATTATAATCATTCTTGCAGAAACAAACTGCTTTGAACATGTTACTAACATTAACCAGCTCATCAGCTATGCAGGGCTTGATGTTGTACTTAACGAATCCGGGAAGAAAAAAGGTAAAACTACTATATCCAAAAGAGGTAACAAATTTATAAGAAGAGCAATGTTTATGCCTGCTATGAGTGCATGCCGCTCTAACACAGAAATGAAAGAAACATTCGCACGATTAGTATCGAGAGGTATAAATAAAAAAGCTGCTGTTATTGCAGTTGCCAGAAAATTACTTGTGCTTATTTATACACTTTGGAAAAATGATTCTGTATTTATCCGGAATTATAAACGAACTAAGCCATTAAACCTTAAACCTGTTGTTTGCAGCTTGCAAATTGCCTAACGGCACAAACGTACGTTTTGTTTACGTTCTTTGACATTTTTTCTGAAATTACTATTGAATTTTAACACAGTACCTTTTTACTTATTACTTTTTACCTTTGACTTGTCCGGGTACTTAGCTCAGTTTCAGTCAGAGGCTGATCCGCCTTAGACGGAGGGTTAGAGTGTCTGCCTTACAATCAGAGGGTCCGCGGTTCTCCCAGGGGGATTCTTAAGGAAGAATCCGTGAGCGCCCACCATTCTTAAAATTCCAAATAAGAAACAATATTCCAATCCCGACTTTAAAATTGATTATTGAATCTTTAATTATAATTGGAATTTTTCTTTTAACTT